>DAOUDU010000179.1:0-64786 GCA_034430775.1 Anaerolineales bacterium
GTGGAGCATGCGGCGGATATCGCCCGCATCCTCTCCGAGTACACCCGCTTCAACGGCCGTCGCAAACCCGAACTCCTGGCACCGGATACCTACAGTCTGGTGAATTACCGCGAGGCCGCGACGGTGGTCGACCAGTACAATAAACTGGCCGAGGACGCCGAACGCATCTCCAATTCACTGCCGCCGGAGTTCCGGGATGCGTATTATCAGCTGGTGTTGCACCCCGTGAAGGCCTGCGCCAATTTAAACGCGTTATACCTTGCGGCCGGATTAAATCATCTTTACGCCGGGCAGGGCCGGGCGGCAACCAACGATTGGGCCGCGAGAGTCAAGTACCTTTTTGAACGGGATGCCGAGTATTCACGCTATTACAACGAAACCCTCGCCGGCGGCAAATGGAACCACATGATGGACCAGACCCACATCGGCTATACCACCTGGCAACAACCGAAGGAAAATTCGATGCCCGACGTACGGGAAATTGAAGTGCCGACCCGGGCTGAAATGGGCGTGTCGATTGAAGGTTCGAAAAATTGGTGGCCGCAGGCCGCCGACGAGCCGGTGCTGCCCGAGTTCGATGCCTACCGGCAGCAAACGTATTTCGTCGATGTCTTTAACCGGGGCGGGGCGCCGTTCGAATTCAAGGCCGAAGCCGGAGCCTCCTGGTTAATCGTCGATCCTCCGCAGGGAAGGGTCGAAAAAGAAACCCGTTTGTCTATCAGTGTGGGTTGGGGGACAGTGCCGGCCGGAACACAGCGCGTCCCGGTTACGATATCCGGTCCCCAAGGAAGCCGGGTGACTGTCCAGTCGGTGATCCACAATCCCGCTTCACCCAAAAAGGACGAAGTGGAGGGATTTGTCGAGGGCGACGGCTATGTATCGATCGAAGCGGAGCATTACACCCGCGCCATCGAGACCGGGGAGATCTGCTGGCGGTGCATCCCCGAAATGGGGCGGACTCTCTCGGCCATGACGCCGTTTCCGGTCACCGCACCCAGCCAGACTCCGGGCGGGGATAGCCCCCGTTTGGAATACCGGATGCACTTGTTTACCGGCGTGAAGGTGAAGGTCCACGCGTACCTTTCGCCGACCCTCGATTTCCACGCGCGCGGGCTGCGGTACGCCGTTTCCTTTGACGAGGCGCCGCCCCAGGCTATCAATATTTGCGAGGATGCTTCGCCGCAAGCTTGGGAGAAAGCGGTGGCGGACAACATCAAGGTGATGGTAACCGAACACGCGCTCGACACACCCGGCCCGCATGTTCTCAAATTCTGGATGGTCGATCCGGGTGTGGTTCTGCAAAAAATCGTCGTCGATACGGGCGGCCTCCGCCCGAGTTACCTTGGCCCGCCTGAAAGCTTTTACCGGCCTGTTCGCACCTGACAGTGAATGGGTGACAGGCAAAGCGTTTTCATCAAACACGGGAGATGTCACCCTAAGCGCCTGCTCTTGCGCCCGCCCCCTGAGCGATGAGCATCGGCGACTTTCCGATGCGAAGGAATCGCGAGAGGGGGGAGCCTCCCTGCTTGTTTTTGGATTACGAGCAGGGATGATCTGCAAGAGCAGGGAGTTAAGTTTGCCATCCATTCCGCTCCCAAGCAACTTTAGATCTTCTTTGGCAGGGAATGAGTTTGCCCGTCCTGTCCGGTCTGCCCCAAGTAAAATGAAGGATTTTGGCGGAAGGAACCCAAGCTCCATGCTCCTGATTGTTCGTGAAAGGGTGCAGGGGGAATCCACCATAGATAATCCCGGCATCGCATTTTTTTCAGGGGATTTCTAATTCTTTTCCTATTCAATCCTATGGTCTATTTCCATATGGGGGCATTGGGCTGGAGGGGCGTAAAAACCCCCGCCCAACCGGTGATTTTTCCTAGAATGGCTGTATAATCTTACGAATTGGCTATCCTACAATTTTTTCCTCCACCCGTTACTGCAAAAAGGAGCGCTTTCATGAGCATCATCGAAGTCGACAAACTAACCAAATATTACGGAAAATCGCGCGGTATCGTGGACGTGTCTTTCCGCGAGGAGGAAGGGGAAATCTTCGGCTTCATCGGTCCGAACGGCGCCGGAAAATCCACCACCATCCGCCTGTTGCTCTCGCTGATCCACCCGACCAGCGGTAGTGCCAGGGTCTACGGCAAGAATGTGACCACACACGGTCCGGAGATCCGGCGCGATATCGGTTATCTGCCCTCGGAAGTCTTTTACTACGAGGGCATGAAGGTGATCGACCTGCTTAAGTATTCCGCCAGTTTCTTCGATGGTGACTGCACTCAGCGGATGCGCGAACTTTCCGAATATATGGAACTGGAAATGAACCGCCGCATCAGCGACCTTTCCTACGGCAACAAGAAAAAGGTCGGGATTGTCCAGGGCTTGCTGCACAGCCCCAAGCTCCTGTTCCTGGACGAGCCGACCGCCGGCCTCGACCCGCTCATGCAGCGCAAGTTCTTCGACCTGATCCGCAAAGAAAATGCCCGCGGCGTAACCGTGTTCTTCTCCTCGCATATTCTGGGCGAAGTCCAGCGCTTGTGCAACCGGGTGGGGATCATCCGCGAGGGCAAGATTGTGGAAATCTCCGACATCCGCACTCTGCAAAAAAACAACTACAAGAAGGTGCGTGTGATGGCGAAAGGGTTGAAGCCGGCCGATGTCAAACTGGCGGGGGTTACCAATGTGCAAACCGACAACGGCACGTTGAGTTTCTTCTTCAAGGGCGACATCAACGCGGTGGTCAAGAAAATCGGGGGCATGAAGTTGGAAGATGTGACCATCGAAGAGCCGACACTCGAAGAAATCTTCATGCACTACTACGAATAGGCGGCAGCGATGAGCGCAACCATTTACCGACACGAATTTCTTGCCCGAATTAATTCCGTACTCGTTTGGTCCGTGTCCGCCGCGGCGTTCCTGATTTTAGTATTCTCGATTTATCCGGGTTTTGCGGACGAAGCCGCGATGATCAACGAAATATGGGCCAAATTCCCTCCGGAATTACTAGCCGCCTTCGGCATGAATAAGCTGAATATGACCACCGTTCTGGGTTTTTACGGATTCATGCTGATCTTCATCCAACTCTTTCTGGCGATCCAGGCCGGCAATTATGGTTTCGGACTGGTGTCGATCGAGGAGAATGAACTGACGGCGGATTTCCTGCTTACCAAACCGGTTAGCCGTTCGCAGGTATTACTCAGCAAGCTGTTGGCTGCCCTTACCAGCATGTTCCTGACCACCCTGGTTGTCTGGGCGGGCACGCTTGTCTGCATGGCCCTTTATGCCGGCGGCCGGGAGTATGACAGCAGCACGTTGCTCCTGATGATGCTGAGCCTCCCGATTTTTCAGATCTTTTTCCTCGGCGTCGGGTTGGTCGTTTCACTACTGGTGAAGCGCGTGCGCAGTGTGACGCCCTACTCCCTCGGGCTGGCTTTCGGATCCTATGTGCTGGCGGCGTTCAGCGGTATGCTGGGTGATGTGAAACTGGAGTTGATTACGCCCTTCAAGCACTTTGACCCGGCCTATATCGTCGAACACGGCGCACTCAACACGCCCCTGGTCCTGCTCAACCTGGCCGTCACGCTGGTCGCACTGGCGGCCTGCTACATCCTGTATATCCGCCGCGATATTCCGGCGGTCTCTTAGGAGGCGCGCGATGAACATTTTTCTTCGCGAATTAAAGGCCAACTTAAAGTCGCTGATCATCTGGAGCGTCATTATCTTCCTGCTGATCACGATCGGCACGGCGAAATTCTCGGCCTTCGCCGGCGATCCCGAAAGCCTGAAACTGCTGGACGCCGTACCCGAGGCAATGGTGGAAGCCTTGAATCTGCGGGCTTTCAACCTGACCACGGTGATCGGATTCTACGGCATCATGTTCATCTACTTCGGGCTGATGGGCGCGATTGCGGCGGCGATGTGGGGCACCGACATCATCTCTAAGGAGGAACGCGATCGGACGGTTGAATTTTCGCTCGTCCTGCCGGTTTCGCGCAGCCGGGTGATCACCGCCAAGGCGCTGGCGGCGCTGGTGAATTGCGCCGCCTTCGTGCTCGTGACCTGGGTGTTTTCAATCATAGCGGTGCAGACCTACACGCCGGATTCCTCCTTCTATTCCTTCCTGGCGCTCGAAATGCAGGCCATGTTCTTCATCGAACTGATCTTCCTCGCTCTCGGCTTGCTGCTTGGCTGTGCGATGCAGCAGTACAAACTCTCCGGATCGGCCGCCGTCGGGATCATCCTGGTCACGTACGTCATGTCGGTCATCTCCGGCATGCAGAAGAACCTGGATTTCCTGAAATACTTCACACCCTTCAAGTATTTCGACGCGGGAGCGCTGTTCCGCGACGGCGCAATCGACGGTGCCTACCTGTTGCTCTCGGCGGTGATCGTTGTCGTGTGTGTGGCGGCGGCGTACTGGATCTACAACAAACGCGATCTGTATATTTAGTGCTGGACTAACACCGATTGCGGCAGCAGGGTAATAGCACGCCACCTGCCGCCGCTTTTCTTTTTAAGAACCGGCGGTAATGCTCCAGCGCCGCAGCCAGTTCCGGATCGGAAGGCTTTCTGTACATGGCTCGGGGGTGGGGATTCCGCCTCTCGCAAAACCAGGTCTTGACGGATGCCCGTCGCCGTGCTAACATCCCGCCCACGATGCTATCGAACCGGGCTTTCTTCTTTTACGCGTATTTTTACGGCGCCCCCAAGGCAGCCGTCGCTTCGCGTTGAGAAGGGTCCGAACCAAGTATCCAACCCAAAACATACCGCGAGGCCAAACGGCCTCGCGGTTTTTTTTATCCCAAAGGGCCGGTACGAGACCGGCCCAGACGGAAAATCGGGAAAGATTGTCTTAATCCCTCCGCCGGTAGCGGCACAAGTCCGCCCGTGACGGAGAGATCGAAAAATCGGAGGAAACCATGCCCGTTCGGGGTATTCGAGGAGCAACCACCTCGCCTAGCAACACATCCGCCGACCTGTCGGCGCGGACCAAAGAACTGCTCTTGGAAATCCACAAGCGCAACGGTTTCCAGCCGGAGGATCTGGCGTCGATCATCTTCACCACCACGCCGGATTTAATTGCCGCTTTTCCGGCGACGGCCGCCCGAGAGATTGGATGGCGGGATACCGCGATGCTGTGCGCGCATGAGATCGATGTCCCGGGCAGCGTTCCGCGCTGCATCCGTGTGCTCATCCTCTGGAACACCGAACGGACCCCGTCGGAGATACACCACGTGTATCTGCACGAGGCGGAGGCGCTGCGCCCGGACTTGTCGGGGGGGGCGCCTGCCGAAAAACCGCCGGGAGAGCTTTACCGCTCCCCGGCCTCGATCGCCTTCCAGGGCGAGCATGGTGCTTTCTCCGAAGAAGCCATCCTCCTCGGGATCGGTTCGGATACTTCGCGCACGCCCTGCCGAACCTTCCAGGAAATTTGCCTGGCGGTGACGAGCGACCGCGTCGAGGCTGGCCTCCTGCCGGTCGAAAATTCCACGACCGGATCGATCCATACCGCCTACGATCTGCTCCTCGAATATGACCTGCATATCATCGGAGAATTTATCCTTCCTGTCCGGCACTGCGCGATGCTGCCGCCGGGGGTGGAGGTGGATACGGTGCGGCAGGTGATCAGCCACCCGCAGGCGCTCGAGCAGTGCGCGCGCTGGATCTCCACCCAACATTGGGAGGCGGTTCCGGTCTACGACACCGCCGGCGCCGCCCGCAGCCTGGCCCAGGAAAAACGATCGGACCGCGCGGCGATCGCCAGTGAGACGGCGGCCAAAATCTACGGGCTCAACATTATCGCCCGCTCAATCCAGGACGTCCAGGAAAATTACACACGCTTCCTCCTGCTTTCGAAGGAAGCCCGGCCGATGGGAAAACCATCCAAAACCTCGCTGATCTTCGCCACCCGCCACAAACCCGGTGCGCTTCACACCTGCCTGAACGTCCTGGCCCGGCGCGGGATTAATTTAAATAAAATCGAATCCCGCCCGGACCGCAAGAAACCGTGGCATTACCTTTTCTACCTGGATTTCGAGGGTGATGCGTCGGATTCGAAAGTGGTTGAAGCGCTGGAAGAGATGCGCACACATTCGGAATTCATCCGCGAGCTTGGGTCGTACCCGACCCGGACACTGGGAGCGCAGGGATGACCGTAACGGGCGCTGCGGTACATCCAGCCTTGGATAACCGCCTGGAAGGCGTGCGGGATGCCGTGCGCGTATCTGCCGGAAGAAGGAGAGACACCATGGTAATTGTGATGCAGGATCATGCCGGAAATGAAGCCATCGACGAAACAGTGCGCCGGGTGCAGGAACTGGGGTACGGCGTAAATGTATCCCGGGGCGAGGAGCGCACCGTAATCGGCGTACTGGGCGACGAACGGCAGATCGAATGGGAGCACTTGGAATTGCTGCCGGGCGTGGAGCGGGTGGTTCGCATTCTTAAACCCTTCAAGCTGGCGTCGCGCGATGCGCGGCCGGATAACACGGTGGTTCGCGTGGGGCCGGTCGCCATCGGCGGTGAGGCAATCGTCTTCATCGCCGGGCCGTGCGCCGTGGAAAGCCGCGAGCAAATAATCGAGACGGCACAGGCGGTCAAGCGCGCGGGGGCGCACATGCTCCGCGGAGGCGCCTACAAGCCGCGTTCCTCCCCGTACTCGTTCCAGGGGATGGCCGAGGAGGGACTGAAGCTGCTTGCGGAAGCGCGCGATGCAACGGGATTGCCGGTGGTGACCGAGGTCATGGCGCTCGAACAGTTGGAAACCGTGACGCGCTATGCGGATATGCTCCAAATCGGCGCGCGCAACATGCAGAACTTTCCGCTGCTCCAGGAGGTTGGGAAGAGCGGGCATCCGGTGCTCCTGAAGCGCGGAATAAGCGCGACGGTCGAAGAATGGCTGATGGCGGCCGAATACCTGCTGGCGAACGGGAACTCGCGCATCGTCCTGTGCGAACGCGGGATCCGCACCTTCGAAACGTCCACCCGCAACACCACCGACATCAACGCGATCCCGGTTGTCAAACGGCTTTCCCACCTTCCGGTGCTCGTCGATCCGAGTCACTCAACCGGGAAAATCGAATATGTCGATTCGGTCTCACGCGCGGCGATCGCCGCCGGCGCGGACGGGCTGATCATCGAAGTCCATCCGCATCCGGAAGAGGCGCTGTCGGACGGCGCGCAGAGCCTTCAGCCGGAGGCGTTCGCCGAGGTTATTGGCAATGTGAAACGAATCGCCGCCGCCGTAGGGCGGAAATAAAAACCGATCCTGTGTGAATTTCCCGAATAGCGTAAAATCACCCCGCGGCCGCATCCCTCGCAGGAGGGATTTCCTCGGTGGTGTGTCTTTGCGAGCCTGCCCTCGCCCTGCGCGTCTACCGCTCCGGTTGGGTGACCCGGAGTCGATTCACTCCTCCGGTCCCGCTCGGCGGACCCGGCCCGGGTTCTTGCTTCGCGGGGACAGGCTCGCAAGGACATACGCTGCATCTTCCGTGATACAGGATAAATCGCATCATGCCGTTGGAAAGAATCGAAACGAACGGATTGGACACCCTGAATGTCGGTATCGTCGGTCTGGGGCTGATGGGCGGATCGCTGGCGCTCGGCCTGGCCGGAAAATGCCGCCGCCGGATCGGATTGGATTCGGACCCCGGCGCGGATGCGGCGGCGCTCAAGCGGAAAGCCGTCGACGAACTGGCGCTCCATTTGCCCGACCTGGTGCAAAAATGCGATCTGATCATCCTCGCCGCGCCGGTACGGACGATCCTGGCGGTCTTAAAGGAACTCGCGGAAATCCGTCCGCCGCGGGGCGCGGTCCGAGTGGTGATCGATATCGGTTCGACCAAGAGCGATATCGTGAAGGCGATGGAAACATTGGGAGAAGGCTACGACCCGATCGGCGGCCACCCGATTTGCGGACGCGAGGTGCAGGGGATCCAGTATGCGGATGCGGCGCTGTACCGGAATGCGCCGTTTGTCCTTACGCCTATCCCGCGCAGCTCGCCGCGCGCCCTGACGCTTGGCCGGGAACTGGCCCAGCTGCTCGGTGCGCATCCGCTCGAACTGACCGCAGCCGAACACGATACGCTCGTCGCCTCGACCAGCCATCTTCCACATCTGGCAGCGGTCGCCCTGGCCCAAACCGCACGCCGCCTGCCTTCGGCTTCCGCGCTGGCCGGACCCGGTTTCCGCGATACCACTCGCCTGGCGGCTTCCAACCTGGAGATGATGACCGACATTCTGCTCACCAACCGCGATCATGTCCTGCAGGCGCTGGAAGAATACATCCACCGGTTGGAAGCGCTGGCGCAGCGTGTCCGTGAAGGGGACGAAGCGCGCCTGAAGGTCCTGCTGGCGGAGGGGCGACGCGCCCGGCAGGAGCTGCTGGAGCCGTCTTTACACAAGGGGGAAGGATGAGCCTCCTTTCGCAGCCGGCGGCCTCGCTGCGGGGCGCCACCCGCCTACCGGGTGATAAATCCATATCTCATCGCGCGGCTCTTCTGGGCGCGATGGCCGGCGGCTGCAGCCGGATAGAGGGGATGCTGCGGGCCGGCGTCACGCAGGTCATGCTGCAATCGCTTGCCGACCTCCATATCGAGTGGCGTTGGGATGGGGAAGTGCTCGTTATGGAAGGTGCCGGACACAAGGGATTCTTGCCCCCTTCGGCTGCAGGCGGGGCGGGGGATACAAACGCATTGAACTGCGGCAATTCGGCAACAACAATGCGTCTGCTTGCGGGAGCGCTTGCCGGTCAACCGGGTTGGAAATCCGAATACCCCCAACCGGTTTTTGTACTTGACGGCTCAAATCAGCTCCGAAAACGGCCGATGAAACGGATTATTGAACCGCTATGCGAAATGAACGCCGAAATTCGATCAATTGACGGCACGGGCTGCGCTCCGCTCGCGGTGAAATCCGCGGCTATTACTGGAATTGAGTATCGGATGCCGGTTGCTTCAGCCCAGGTTAAAAGCGCAATATTGTTTGCGGGATTGTATGCATCCGGGTCCACGCTGGTTGAAGAACCTTCACCCTCGCGTGATCACACGGAAAGGCTTTTTCGCTGGCTGGGAGCCCGAATGGATATCCAACCATGCCGGGCGCGGGTGTTTCCGCTGCAGGAGCCGCTTCCACCACTTGCGTTCCGGGTTCCAGGTGATTTTTCCTCGGCGGCATTTTTACTTGCGGCGGCCTCGATCGTACCGGGCTCGGATATCCTCATTCAGGGTGTCGGGTTGAACCCGCGCCGGACCGGGCTGCTGGGCGTTCTACGGCGGATGGGCGCCGATATTGCCGAACAAGAGCATTCCGAATCGGCCGGCGAGCCGTTCGGCGACCTGAGGGTGCGCGCGCGCCCGTTGCACGGAACGGTCGTCGAAGGGGACGAGGTGGTGGATATGATCGATGAGTTTCCGGTCCTGGCCGTTGCGGCGGCCTGCGCCGAAGGGGTTACGGAAGTGCGCAGCGCGTCCGAATTGCGTCATAAGGAATCCGATCGAATCTCCGTTCTGGCCGGCGAGCTCCGCAAGTTGGGAATCGCGATCGAAGAATCCCCTGACGGGTTTTCCATCCATGGCCCGGCAACAATCCTCGGCGGGAGAGCCGAAAGCCACGGCGATCACCGTCTGGCCATGTCGTTGGCCGTTGCCGGGATGATTTCCAAAAACGGCGTGGACATCGAGGCGCCGGAGTGCATCGGGGAATCCTTCCCCGGGTTCCATCAGCTGTTCAATTCACTCGGAGGGCGGCTGGGATGAAAACCCTTCTCATCGGCTGGCCGATCCGTCATTCCATTTCCCCGGCGATCCAGAACGCCGCCTTCCAAAACCTTGGTGTCGAGGGAGAGTATTCACTCCGGCCGGTGGAACGGGCGGAGGAACTGGGAAAAATACTTTCAGAATTAAAGACCGATCCGGACTGGGCCGGCGCAAATGTGACGGTTCCGTACAAGGAGAAGATCATTCCCCATCTGGACCGGCTCGAGGGCGCCGCCGCAGAATTGCAGGCTGTCAACACCATCGTTCGCAAGGGGGATCAGCTCATCGGGCACAATACCGACCTGCCGGGTTTCCTTTCCGATCTGAAACGGAACGGGATGGATCCGGCTGGAAAGCCGGTGCTCGTCATCGGATCCGGCGGCGCGGCGCGCGCCGTGGTGCTCGGTTTGATAACCAGCGGCTGTACGGTCAGCCTGGTGGCGGTGATCCGGGAGCAGGCGGCCGCCTTGGCCGCCGAACTCGGGCATGGCCGGGTGGAGGTGCTCGGCTGGGACGACCCCGGACTGGCCGGGAAGGTGAACGCCGCAGCGCTGATGGTGAATACCTCGCCGGTTGGGATGTGGCCGAAGACGGATGCGACCCCGTGGCCGGGCGGGATTCCGTTTCCCGGATCGGTTTCGGTTTATGATCTTGTGTATAACCCCTTCGAAACCCGCTTCCTCCGCGAGGCAAAATCCCGCGGCGCAAAAACCGCGAGCGGATTGGGAATGCTGGTGGAGCAGGGTGCTTTGGCGTTTGAATTATGGACCGGCGCCCGCGCACCGCGCGCGGTCATGATGCGGGCGGCGCGGACGGCGCTGGAAGGGAGCGGGTCGGCATGATCCATATAACCACGGCGGGCGAATCCCACGGTCCGGCGCTGACCGCAATCCTCGAAGGGATACCGGCGGGCTTGCCGCTGCAACCGGAAGACCTGCAGCCGGATCTAATTCGCCGGCAGAACGGCTGGCTGGGCGGGGAGCCATACCGCGGCGCGAGTCCGCGCATGCAGATCGAGCGCGACCGGGCGCAGATCCTGGCCGGCGTCATGGACGGTAAAACCACCGGCGCGCCGATCGCGATCCTGATCGAGAACGCCGATCACGCCAAATGGAAGGGCCGCGCGGTGGACGCCATGACGATTCCGCGCCCCGGGCATGCCGATTTCACCGCCGGGTTGAAATACGCGCTCGAGGATTTGCGTCCCGGTCTGGAACGCGCCAGCGCCCGCGAGACGGCCGCCCGCATGGCGGCCTGTTTCGTTTGCCGCAAGCTGCTCGCCGCGCTCGGGATTTCCATCGGCAGCTACGTGATCCAAATCGGAACGGTCAAGGCCGGTATCCTGGATCTGCCGCTGGCGGAACGATTAAGGCGCGCGGAAGAAAACTCGCTGCGGTGCCCTGATTCTTCGGCGCGGGAAAAGATGCAGGCGGAGATCGACCGGGCGATGACAGCCGGTGATACGGTCGGCGGCATTTTTGAGGTTGCGGCGATCGGCGTACCGCCGGGTTTGGGCGGATTTGCAACCTGGGAACAGCGCTTGGGGTCGCGCCTGGGCGCCGCACTCCTCGGAATCCCGGCCGTGAAGGGGGTGGAAATCGGCGACGGGTTTGCGCTAGCGGCGGTTCCCGGGACGCAGGCGCAAGATGCGTTTCGGCGGGATGGGGAAACCCTGGCCCGCGCATCCAACCATGCCGGCGGGATCGAAGCCGGGATTTCCAACGGGCAGCCGCTCATCCTGCGCGCGGTGATGAAACCGATCGCGACCACCATCTCCCCTCAACATTCAGTCGATCTTGCCGGCGGGGAGACAACCGATACCCGCTACGAACGCTCCGACTTTTGCACGGTTCCGCGCGCCGCGGTGGTGGCCGAGGGGATGGTGTCCTACATCCTGGCCGAAGCGGTACAGGAAAAATGCGGAGGAGATTCGATAGGCGAACTGCGGGAGCGTTTCGAGCGGCTTCCCCGGGGGGCGCTTGGAGATTTCCATCTTGATCCAAACCCGAAAGTATTCTGGTAGGGATACCCCCGGATGGTCTTTGCGCATACACGCGCCCGGGAAAATATAGCCGGGCGCGTGGCCATTGTATATTTTCTCCCTCAGTATGCAGGTCCTGTATTACCCCTCTCACCCGGCTTTCGGCCACATCACCTCGCTTCGCTCAAGGACGTCCCGTTTACCCTTCCCCAAACATAGGCCAGGGGAGAGGAAGAGGGAGAGGAGGTTGGGATGGAGATGGTGCTGGACCGGGAGAATGGGTTCTTCCCCGGATGCCGTTTTTTGGATACAATCCGCCGCACGGTTCAACGTCTTCTCCCTTTCGATGGTACCCTTTATCAGCCCAGCGGAATGAAAGGTTGAGGCCGGCCGCCGAGGATGGAGATGAATTTTTTCATATATGGCCCCCCGGGATGCGGAAAGACCACCGTCGGCATGCTTCTCGCCGAACGGATGGGATGGCATTTCCTCGATACCGATAAGATCATCGAAAACGAAGCAGGAATGCCGATCGCGGAGATATTTCTCCAAAAGGGGGAAGCGGATTTTCGCAACCGGGAGAAAGCCCTGCTTGAGAAACTGGGCAACACGACGCGTACGGTCGTTGCCCTGGGTGGCGGAACCCTTGTCGATCCGGATAACCGCGTCCTGGTGGAGAGACACGGACCGGTCGTCTGCCTGAAGTGCGAACCGGAAGTCATCCTGCAGCGTATGGGTGATGAGTTGAACGCCCGCCCGCTTCTGGCCGGATCCGGCCCGCTGGAACGGCTTAAGTCGCTGTTGGCCAAGCGCGGCCCGCTCTACGACTCGTTTCCGCTGAACCTGGATACCACAAAGCTTGTGCCCGACGATGTGGTCCGCAAGATCCAGCTGCTGGCGGGAATTTATCATGTCAATGCGATGGGCAACGGGTACGATGTGCTGGTCGGCCGCGGCATGCTCCCCCGGCTGGCGATGGAGCTGGAGGAGCGCAAACTCAGTCCCCCGTTCGTGATAATCAGCGATTCAAATGTGGCGCCGCTGTATCTACAGACGGTCCGGGATGCCCTGGCGCCCGCGCCCGCAGATTCCATTATTTTTCCGGCGGGCGAAGCCGAAAAGAAACTCCGCACACTGGAATACCTTTACTCGGAACTTTACCGCTTCAAAATGGAGCGCCGGGGGACGATCCTCGCCCTCGGCGGCGGGGTAGTCACCGATATAGCCGGTTTCACGGCCGCCACTTACCTGCGCGGCGTTTCGTGGGTCGCACTTTCCACCAGTCTGCTTGGGATGGTGGATGCCGCAATCGGCGGAAAAACCGCGGTGGACATGCCGCAGGGAAAGAACCTGATCGGCTCTTTTAATCCGCCGGCGCTGGTCCTGGCGGACCTGGATGTGCTTTCCACACTTCCCGCGGATGAGATAAAGATGGGAATGTCAGAAGCGATCAAAACCGCCGTGGTCGGCGATTCCAAACTGCTCGCCAAGATTGAAATGCAGGCGGGCCAGCTGACGCCCGACGGACTCGATTGGATCGTCCGGCGCGCCGCGCGGGTGAAGATCCGGGTCGTCGAGGAGGATCCGTTCGAACGGCGCGGTCCGCGCGAAGCGTTGAACTTCGGGCATACGCTCGGCCATGGAATCGAAGCCAATGCGAATTTCCAGATTCCCCACGGCGAAGCGGTGGCGCTCGGTATGGTGGCCGAATCCACGCTGGCGGAGACGGTCGGCGTGGCGGAGACAAACCTGCGCGAGCGTTTGACGGGGATCCTGACCGCTTACGGCCTTCCGATCCGGCACACCGCCCCGGTCGAGAAAATCCTGGGGTTCGTGCAGGCCGATAAGAAACGGCGCGGCGGGCGGGTAAAGTGGGCGCTGCCCGTTGCGGCGGGGAAGGTTCGGGTGGGATTGGACGTGGCGGACGACGACGTGCGCCAGGCGCTGGTTTCCATCGGCTGCCAGGGATGAAGCTCCACCCGGCCGGGGGCGGATGGTAGCAAAGTAAACAGGGAGGGCGCCATGAAAAAAATTCTGTTAATCCACGGGCCGAATTTGAACCTGCTCGGCGAACGCGAACCGGACATCTACGGACGCATGACGCTAGCGGAAATCGACAAGCGGCTGACCGGCATCGCCCAAGAGCGCGGTGTCGAATTGCAGACGATACAATCCAACTCCGAAGGCGCGATTATTAATGCGATTCAGGAAGCGCGTACCTGGGCCAGCGGGCTTCTGATCAATCCGGGCGCCTTCACCCACTACTCGCTGGCAATCCGCGACGCCCTGACCGCCGTTCGGTTGCCGGTGGTGGAAGTCCATATATCGAACGTCTTCGCACGCGAGGAATTCCGCCACCGGTCGGTAATTGCCCCGGTCTGCGTCGGATCAGTCTGCGGTTTCGGGTGGCGCAGCTATGACCTGGCCCTGACCGGGCTGTTGGAGCATTTAAATTCACCGCTGGAGACCAAATAATCCGGCGAAACGGATTGTGATATTATTCTCAAACGGCGGTATAATTCCGAAAACCCCTTTTGTGCTGACAGCTTTCAACCGGTGTACGGTTATTGGCAAGCGGATAGAACAACGATGCGGATGGTTGAATTCCCGCACGATTGCGCTTGATCTCAACCAGGGAATTCGGGAATCACGGAGGAGCGGGAATGTCGGAAGCCATCAACGAGGTCAGGCCGTTTCGTGCGGAGCATTACAATCCGGAAAAAGTTGAGAATATCGGCTTATGCCTCTCCCGTCCCTACGACGTCATCAGCCCTTCGGAACAGAATGAGTATTACCAGCAGCATCCGTACAACGTCGTCCGTCTACTTCTTAATAAAATCGAAGCCAACGACAGCGATACCGACAACCGCTACACCCGCAGCCGGGATCTGCTCGCCGCGTGGCGCAAAGAGCAGATGCTCGTATCCTACCGGCGGCCGTCGTTCTGGGTTTACGAGCAGGATTTTCAGGTGGAAGGCCTTCCGCCCCGGCACGTTACCGGTTTTATCGGGCTGGTCCGCCTGCAGGATTACGAAAACGGACGGATCCTGCCCCACGAAAACATCATCCGCGGACCGCTCGAAGACCGCATCCGGCTGACCCGCACCACCCATACCCAATTCGAATACATCTGGAGCGTATACCCGGATCCGCATAATACCGTCGACGGGATTCTTGCCACCTGCGACCACGACATTCAAGTGATCGACCACACGGAAAAAACCACCCAGTTCCGCCACCGCCTGTGGCGGCTGGTCAACCCCCAACAGTGCGAGGCGGTCTCGCAGGCGGTTTCCAGCCGCCGGATCTATATCGCCGACGGCCATCACCGCTACCAGACCATGCTGACCATCCGCGACGAGATGCGGAAACTGCATCCGGATGCCGGTCCGGATGCGCCCTGGGAATTCATCATGATGTACCTGGTTTCCGCCAATCAGGAGGGATTGACGACGATCGGGACGCACCGCATGTTGACCGGGCTGCCGCCGGTCAGCGAACAAACCATCCGTGAAGCCGTCCGGCTGGGCTTCCTGGTGCGCGCTTATTCTTTTGGAGAAGACGACGAACGCGAAGCCCGCGAGATGTGGTTGCGCGAACTGCGCAACGCCGATCCGCGGGACCATAAGTTCGGCGTCGCCCTCACGGGGGTGAATACCTACTACCTGCTTGAGATCGATGAGAAGAAGGCCACCCGCCTGGTGGAAGGGGAAAGCGGCTCGCTGACCCTGCGCCTGCTCGATGTCTCTCTGTTGAAGTCGATCATCTATAAAATGCTGCTGGGGCTTTCCGAGGAGCAGATCAAGCCCCAGGTAACCGTGCACTACACCCCCAAAGTCCAACTGGCAATCGAAAAGGTCCGTTCGGGCGAAATGCAATCGGCGTGGATTCTCAACCACACCGGATTGGACGAGATCATGACCGTCGCCGACAACCGCGAAAAAATGCCGCAGAAATCCACCCACTTCTATCCCAAGCCGCTGTCGGGATTGGTTTTCTTCAACATGAATGACGCGGCAAAGGGGTAGGTCCGGAAAAATCGCCATGAACAATGAGCCAGTGAACAAATAAAAGACTGAATAATCGAAAACAGAAAATATTATATGTTAAGGATGATTTCCGGATCCCCGCTGAGAGCACGCGGGGATGACGGTCTACTCCCGTGCGCTTTGGACCGTCATCCCCCGCAAGCGTTGGACAGATGTTGAAGGTACGTCTCAGCGAAGTTGTGCCGGCCGGACCCGTCGCAGGCGGCGCGGTAATACAGGTAGGACGACACCAGCGGATAGGCAACCGCCTCGAGTGCCGCCGGGCTTGGGCTGCAGATCGGGCCGGGCGGCAGTCCGTAGTACAGGTACGTATTGAACGGTGAATCCAAAGCCAGATCGGCATCCAATAAAGGATTGACCCACCATCCGCCGCGTCCGGCTTGAAATCCAACCGCATACTGGACGGTCGGATCGACTTGCAGACGCATGCCCTGAGCAAGCCGATTGTACAGAACCGACGCCATGAGCGGCATTTCCTCTTCCACCAGCGTCTCGCGCTGGATGATCGAGGCCAGTGTCACCGCCTGATAAATGCTCCATCCCCGTATTTGCACCGCCGATATCCAACCCTCCGGCAGCGAATTCAGGAAATTCAAGGTCATTCTTTCCACAAGGTGCCCCGCCGTTTCACCCGGGATCACCCGGTATTCACCCGGAGGAATGAACCCCTCCAGACCCGCCCATGAGGGTATTTCCGCATAGAGCGCGCTGACGCCGCTCCCGCTGTCGGGACGGCCGTAGGCGGATGCCAGCCAATCCGCACTCTGGATGGGGATTCCCGACTCCGGCAGCGCCTCGGCAATCTCTTCCAGGCGCCATCCGGCGAATACGGTGAACACCCGGATCTTGCTGTCCGCGCTCGCCAGTGAATCGGCGATCTGCATCGGGCTTTGACCGGTCCGGATGAGGAATAATCCTGAGCCGATCGACCGGTCGCCGCCCGTATACCGAAGGTAATTACACGTCAACTGGGAATCCGTAATCCATGTTTCCAGTTTCAAGCGTTCGCATATTTCGGACGCCGTTTCGCCCTCGAAGACTTCGAATACCCCGTCGGCGTCAGCCGATGGGGCGCGCAGGCGATCGTAATTCAGGCGCAGGTACGCGCGCAGATAAAGCAAATCGAAGGTGGAGAGGTCATCCGCCGCCGCGGGCAGCGGCGCGCCGGATTCCGCGCTGAGCAGCAGCATCGACCCCGATGCGGCAAGCGAAAGCACAAAGCCGCCCAGGAAGATTGCGAAAAAAACTCTTACAGCGGAGGAAGTGGTTTTATTGCGTTTTTCCCGCCTGGGCATCAAGATACTCCTGTAGGAAGGCTGCCGCCGCGAGCGCATCGTCCGCACGGCGGCGCATTTTCCGCCGGTCCGCGCGCTGCCTGCGCGCTTCGTTGGCGCGCTGGGTGGAAAAGGATTCGTCGCATAATTCAACCGGAACGGCGGTTGCGGCGCGCAGAACGGCCAGCAGCTTATGCGTGAACCGCGCTTCCGCGTTCTGTCTCATCCCCGCAGCGTGGGCGCTGCCGATCAGAATCCGTTCCGCCTTTTCGTCACGGGCTGCTTCCATAATCCGCGCACAATCCTGCTGAAGGGATCCGTGCTCGAAGACAATCAGTGCGCGGGCGGCTGTTCCGGTGGGATCGCTTACCGCGAGCCCGATCTTGCGTATACCGGGATCCACCGCGAGGATTTTCAATCCGCCGCCGCAAGGATTTCGATCTGGAAGGGGAACAGCGGCAGCCAGGGAATCCAGGCCGGTCGAAGTTCCACCGCCGGAACCGCCACAGCATGGAAACGGTTCACCAGGATGGAGGCCGCCCGGACCGGAGTTTGCAGGCGCAATGCCAATGCCATGGCGTTTCGATCGGAGACCATCGCTGCCATCCCCGACGCCGCCAGATCAACCCCGCCTTCGGGATTCTCTGTAAGCCGCCAGAGCAGGTTCTCATGGAGAAGGATTTCACCGGGTTGTAATTGGGCTGCCAGCGACTGCTCCGCCAGGAAAGGAATCCCCTCGGACGGACAGGCTTTCATGGAAGCCGCCGCATGCATTGTCATCCCGATACTATCGGCCGGAGTGTTCACCGGGAAGTCCGGTGCATCCTGAGGATCGAATGCAATATGCAGAGAATCCTCAACCAGGACCCGGTTTTCATAGATCAGGTTTAAAAAGCCGGTGAAAGCTTCCGTACGGACCCGGGAGGATAAACCGCTGCGAAGGGCATCCTGATCCGCTGCGGAAACCGAATTGCGCCAGGCTTCGGCGCCGCCGGACATACCCTTCGGGTTGGTTGCTTTCAACGACAGCGCCAGCGGTCCGAGAACGCGGTTCACTCCGCCCGGCGCAAGGTTCGCGGACGGACCCGGCGCCACAGCGCGCACGGACGCGGAGAGTGATTTTCCGGGAAGTAGGATCAGACCGTCGCGCGTTTCAAAGACGATCCCGTTCTCCGAAGCGACGCGCAATCCCGCCGATAAATTCAACAATCGGCTGGAGGTATTGGTCAGTATGACGGCGCCTTCCGCATAGGCGGTCGGCGCAAGGATCCTTCCAGTAGTCGCCCGGCGGTCGGAGATGGAGAGCTGGAGGGCGACTTTGTCGCACATCGAGGGATCGATAGCCACCGAAGATTCCAGCTTGCGCGACGGAAATTTGACATGCACCCTCGCCGAGGGGAGCAGAAGCAGGAATACAACGGCGATGGAAAGGATCGCCGCCGAGAATAACCCGATCCGCAGGGCGGGCGGGATCGGCCGCGAGCGCCTGCCGGGTTGGAGAAGGCTGGGGGACCGGCGGATGCGCTGATAAGAATTTTCTCTTTGCACGGGGGAAAACCGGGTGGAGAGGCCGGCCAGCGCCGATGCGGTGAGGTTCGGATAACAGGAAATCCCCGTCCGGTGCGCCAGCCGCCGGATTTCCCCGTCGGTGCTGACGATCGCCAATTCCGCTCCGGCCATCGCCGCCCAGCGTTTCATCAGGACCAGGTCCAGGCGGCGGCGAAGCGGCTGCTCCAATGCGCTCCATATCACCACCAGACGCCCGGCTTGGGCGCGGGCGATTTTATCGCGCACCGTATGCAGGTCGTCGGTGGATTCCAGGGCGAGGATTTGTTCTTTCATGAAATCGGCATAGGTGGATGAAGGATGATCAGATAAGCGGCGGAATCTCAAAAACTTTTTCACCGTAAAGCCCGCCCTGGTCGGGCTGGGCCAGAGACGCTAGGTGCGCAAAGAAATTGGTTATCTTCTTGGCGATCGTTGCGCCTCGCGGTGAAAAGGTCTTTGAGATCAGGCGAGTTTTTCCCGGATGGCCGACCGCAACGATTGAAGCGCGGTTTCCAGCCGCTTCGGGTCGGTGCCTCCGGCTTGTGCCATATTCGGCCGGCCGCCGCCGCCGCCGCCCATCAGTGTGGCGGCGGACTTGGCCAGCTCGTCGGCGCGCACACCGCGCGCGATCAGGTCGTCGCTGACGGTGACGACCAGTAATGGTTTATCCTCGAACACCGAACCGATAGCCGCAATCCCGCTGGCATGCTTTCGACGGAAATTATCCGCGAGGATCCGCAGCGTATCGGCCCCGGCTTGCGCCACCCGGATGGCGAGCACCGGTACGCCGGCGATGGATTCAATCCGGGTCAGCGACGATTCGAATTCGGCCTTGGCCGTTTCCTGGCGCAGGCGCTGGTTTTCCTTGCGCGACCGGTCTAATGCATCCATCTGCTCGAGCACTTTTCGATCCACTTCCTCGGCCGGAACGCCAAGGTATGCACCCGCATGCTGCAGGATCCGGTTGCGTTCCTGGACCAGGGCGACGGCGGCGTGGCCGGTGACGGCTTCAATCCGGCGCACACCGGCCGCCACGCTGCCTTCCGAGACGATGAGGAACAACCCGATATCCCCGGTCTGGGAGACGTGCGTACCGCCGCATAATTCATAGGAGAAGGGTTTTTGCTCGTCGCCGATGGCGATGGTGCGGACCGATTCTCCGTATTTCTCGCCGAAAAGGGCCATGGCACCCTTGCCGACGGCTTTTTCGCGCGCCTCCTCGGACGAGGAGACGGGATAGTTGGCGAGAATCGCTTCGTTGACGAACCGTTCGACTTTTTCCAGATCCTGCTGGCTGACCATTGTGTGGTGCGTGAAATCGAAGCGCAGCCGGTCCGGGGCGACCAGCGACCCCGCCTGCCGGACATGGTTCCCCAGCACGTACCGTAATTCCGCATGCAGGAGGTGTGTGGCGGTGTGGTTCCGCATAATGCTCCAGCGCCGCTCTTCGTCCACTTCCATCCGCGCCAGATCGCCCTGTGCCGGGCGGCCGGACTTCACCTTCCCGCGCAAGACAATCAATCCGCCGACCGGCCGGCGGGCTTCCAGAATTTCGATTTCCCAAAGCGCCGCGTCGCCGCCTTCGGATTTGGGCATCCACAGCAGGCCGCTGTCGGCCACTTGCCCGCCGGATTCGATGTACAGGCAGGCGCGCGGGAGTACCAATTCAACCGTTTCGCCCGCTTGCGCGCTTTTAACCCGCTGGCCGTCGCGCAGGATGGCCAGAATGGGTTCGTCCATCTGGAAAGTGGAATACGGATCATATTCGACCCCGTTTTCCGGAAGCATCCCTTCGCGTTTAAGGTCTTCGAGCAGGTCCCGGTAGCGGACCGCATCCTGGCCCGTCATTTCGCCCATTGCCTGGGCCGCGCCGGATACTTCGCGGTGTTCTTCCATCGCTTGCCGGAAACCTTCGGCGTCCACTTCCATTCCACTCTCGCGCAGCACGTCGCGGGTGATCTCGAGCGGCAGGCCGTATGTGGCATAGAGATCGAATGCCCGGCGGCCCGGAAGGACCTTATCGCCTTTCTGGCGGAGTTCGATCAGCATCTCCTGGAGGTATTCCATGCCCAGGTCGACCGTGGTCCGGAAGCGGCGTTCCTCGAGCGTCAGCGCCGAAAAAACCGCCTCGCGGTGCTGGACCAGTTCCGGATACGCCGTGCCGTAGCCCTCGACGACGGCTTCGGCGGCCTTGGCCAGGAAGGGCTCGTGGAGTCCGAGTTTTCCGCCGAACAGCGCCGCACGCCGGATGATCATCCGGCAGATGTAATTGCGGCCGACGTTGCCCGGGACCACGCCGTCGGCGATCAGGAAAGCGGCGGCACGGGCGTGATCGGCGATCACACGGTAGGCCGTAAACTCGGCCTCGCGCTGCTTGTCGGTATGGCCGGTCAGTTTCTGCGTGGCGAGGATGACCGGCCACAGCAAATCGGTGCGATAGGTGGAGTTTACGCCCTGCAGGACCGCCACAATCCGCTCGAAGCCCATTCCGGTGTCGACGTGCTTGGCGGGCAGGGGTTCCAGCGTGCTCGGACCGGTGCGGTTATATTGGATGAAGACCAGGTTCCACAACTCGGTGAACCGGCGGCAGTCGCCGTTGACCCGGCAGGTATGGCCGGGAACGGTTTTTTTGTCACAGGCATCTTCCCCGCGGTCCAGATGGATTTCACTGCACGGGCCGCAGGGGCCGGTGTCGGCCATCTCCCAGAAGTTCTCCTTGCGGCCGAAAGGCAGAACATGCGCGGGGTCCATCCCGGGCTGCTTTTTCCATTCCTTCGCGGCCTCCTCGTCCGCCGCGATTTCGCCTTTCTCATCCCGGAAGGTGGTGGTGAAAAGCTTTTCCGCCGGCAGGCCCCAGACCTTTGTCAGGAGCTCCCATGCCCAGGCGATGGCTTCCTTCTTGTAATAATCGCCGAAGGACCAGTTGCCGAGCATCTCAAAGAAGGTATGGTGGGTGTCGTCGCGTCCGACCTCGTCGAGGTCGTTGTGTTTGCCGGCGACTCGCATGCACTTCTGACAATCCACGGCCCGTACGTAGGCGCGCTTGTCGGTTCCGAGGAATACATCCTTGAACTGGACCATTCCGGCGTTGGTGAAGAGCAGCGTGGGATCGTTGCCGGGAACCAGTGAGGCCGAGGCAACGATTTTGTGACCGCGCTCGGCGAAAAAGGCCAGGAATTCCTGGCGGATTTGGGCGCCAGACTTCAGCGCCGCTTTGCGCGCCTTGGCGGGTTCGGCGCGGGGACTTTTACTTTTAGGCATCCGACCTCCAAAATGAGTGATCGGATTATAGTCGAGAGGGGACGGGGAAGGCAATCCATGCGTCCGCCGGTGCGGATAATCTGGACCGGTCAGATCTTCAATTATCCGGGGCGGATTCCGGTAAGGACCAAAAGCCCTGTCTGGTCTTTAGGAATCTGTTGGAAATCGTCTTCGTGGTCTTCCTCTTTAGTGTACAATTCCCAACCGATGAGGAATATCCAGCCGCCAATCTCTCCGTTATTCGAAACCTGTCATGGAGGATAGGATGATCCGGATAATCGCCGACACGACTTGCGCGCTCCCCAAAGACCTCACCCGTTCGCTGAACATTCAAGTGATGCCGCAGATCATTATTTTCGGTGAGGAAACCTTCCGGGACGACACCGAACTGGATACGGCCGGATTCCTAAAAAAACTGCGCGCCTCTGCGACGCTGCCCAAAACTGCGGCCCCGCCTCCGGCGCTCTATACACCGATTCTGAAGGAAATGCTGGCGAAGGGTGATACGGTTCTCATTCTGGTTCCGTCGGGCGACGTCAGTGGAACGCTGCGGTCCGCGGAAGTCGCCGCGCAAGACTTCCCCGGCGCGCCGATCCACATTGTCGACACCCGCATCATCGCGGGGATGCTGGGTGCCGCGGTCCTGCTTGCCGACCGCTGGGCCAAACAGGGGAAACCGGTTGAAGATATCCTTACCCGGCTGGAGGAATTAAAATCGCTCCAGCGGACGTATTTTGTCGTCGACACGCTGGAATACCTGCATAAGGGCGGGCGAATCGGCGGGGCGTCGCGCCTGATGGGAGAGATGCTTCAGGTGAAACCGATCCTGCGGATTTCAGACGGTAAGGTCGAGGCGTACGAGAAGCAACGGACACGCAAGCGTGCCCTGAGCCGCCTGCTGGAGCTGGTGGCGACGGAGTGCCCCAAAGGGGAAGGTTCCTTCCTGTGCCTCATGCAGGCTGACGCGGCGGATATCGCCAAGGATCTGGCCGACGGATTAAAGGCGCAAATGGGTGTGAAAGAGGTCCCGATCTACGAACTGCCCCCGGCAATCATCACGCACGGCGGCCCGGGGACGTTGGCGGTGGGGTTCTATTCGAAGCTTGTATCGTAGAGGGGATCGGCGCACGGATTATTAATTATTTTACCGAGCAATTCGCCTGCGCGTTTTTTTGTGGAGTGGATTAACGCCATGAGAATCATATTCCTATTACGTATTCATCACGGACGTTTTATGTGTAGGGTGGGTTGACGCCCGGGTGGAATGAGCAATGGTAATCTTTTTATCCGGACGTCAACCCACCCCGCGCAAGCTATGGCGAATAGAGGTAGGACGGATCCGCCGGTGTGGGTTTACGACTTCCACGGAAAAATATCCACGCAAGCAAAGCTCCGTGAACCATGGTGGCAAGCAAGGCCAGCCAGAGGACATTGGTGAAGCCGCCCGCCAGAATCCAGGACACGTCCGCCAGATGAAATAGGAGCGGGACGAGGAATAACGGCCAATCGACGGAAAAAACAAATCGCCCATGCATCCTGCCGCGCCACAGGAATAATAAAAGCAAAGTCGGCAACAGCAGGTGGAAAGCGAACATGATCCATTCGGCGTTGCTTCCCTTCGTTCCGAAGGGAGCCAGCCAAAGGAGGACCTGCGAAAGCGGCGACACCATGGTGACAAGCGCCAGGAGCATGGCGAGGAACGGGTATATCCTTCCCACCCAGGGTATATATCCGGACCGCTTGAATATGCCGCGCCCGGCAAGCAAAAAAATCGAGCCGTACAGCATGATCAACATCCAGCCGGGAAAATTATAGGCCGGGATGCCGTACATCTGCGTCACGCCGGGTTCCAGAAGCCAGGTCCATCGGCCGGTGGTCGATCCATCCAATGTATACACCTGCTGAACGGCCAACGGATCGAGCGATAGATCCTGCAGCATACCGAACAATCCGAGCACGAACGGTTTCGCCCAATCGGGCATATTCACCTTCTCAAGCAGCCAGAGCCCCGCAATCAATACATCCATCTCTAAAAGCGGTACCGACAGCGGGACGTCGCCGAACATCAATACGGAACGGCCGTAGACATACCACCCATTGACGACGGCCAGGTTTTCAAACAAGCCCGCATACAGAAGGACAAACGCCAGGCATTCCAGTATCACCATCTCGGGGTGGCGCGTCCGGCGGATGGCGAAACCAACGACGATTATGGAGAGGGTGATGGTGAGTATGTCGGCGAAAAACCAAGGCAACGGAATGAGGTGATGAAAAAAAAACTCCATGGATTACCTTCGTTGGGGTTGTCTGTGCGGCGGGCGTGGAAAATCTCCGGATACCGGCATTTCCCCGCCCATCGGCTGCGGAGTGTGTTCGGCGCAAGAAATCAGGCTGATTTTGAGGAGGGCACAGCCCGCCGGTTCTTACGGAACCATTCCACGGTATCGGCAATCGATTCGATGAGTTTTCGCGGATGGTAATCCAGTTCGGCCGTCGCCTTGGCGTGGCTGATATCGGCGTTACTGCGCAGCGTTTCCAGAGAATATGAAGTAAACCGCGGTTTGATCTTGCGATGGATGTAGAGCAGGGGGGTAAACCGGGCGGCAAAGCGTGCGAGCGAAAACGGGATATAGATCCGGGCGAACCTGCGGCCGGTCAGATTCCAAAGGATATCGATGATCCGGTGCACGGTGAGTTTTTCACCCGAGAGGATGTACGTTTCCCCGCTGCGGCCCTGGTCCGCCGCTTTCATTATGCCGTCTGCCACGTCGCGCACGTCAACGAAATCGTAGGCGCCGTTGACGTAGAACTGGGTCTTCTGCTCCACGCAATCCAGAATAAGTTGGCCGAGTTCCGAGCGGCGGAAGTCGTTCGGACCGATCACGCCGGTGGGGCAAAGGATCACCGAATCCAATCCCTGGCGCGATGCTTCGAGGACCGCGAGTGAGGCCTGCGCCTTCGACCGGTCGTACTCACCGGCGGTGTTTTCCGGATCGAAGGGAAGCCGCTCATCGATCCGGACGCCTTGCGGGACGCGCTGAATGGCGTGGATCGAACTGGTGTAAATCAGCCGCTTTACGCCGGCCTGCCGGGCTTCGGCGATGATGTTCTTCGTGCCCTCGAAATTCACTCGGTTAACAAGGCGGTTTCTCCCGGGCAGGATCGAAATGATACCTGCCAGATGAAAGACACGCGTCACCCCCTGCATCGCTTTCCGCAGCGAGAGCGGATCCAGCACGTTGCCGGTCACCATTTCCAGCAGCAGATCTTTAAGCGGCAGCGTATCCTCGCCCGGAAAGATCAGCACTCTCACGGATTCGCCCGCGGCCAGCAGTTTTCTCACCAATACGTTCCCGATATGTCCGGTTGCGCCGGTTACCAAATTCATGATGACCTCCGTGTCATCCCCTCGAGCAGCATCCGTATGCTTTCCCGGCCGGCAGCCCCCCAATCCGCCGCGTCCGGCTGCACTACGCCCTGCAGCAGCAACCCGATCGCCAGAGATATGACGGCTAAGGCCGCCGTTTCTTTTTTTGCCGGATCAATCGCTCCTTCCGGATCCATCTCTTCGACCACCATCCGGAAGTATTCCCGGTAGCGCTGGTACGGGGCGATGGCCGTATTCCATAATTCCTTATCGCGTGCGGAATGTAGCCAGAATTCGAGGAAAATCGGCAGCCTGCCCTCCGCGGCGTGGATGACTTCAGGAAGGATGTCCGCCATCCGCACTAGGGATTGCTCGGCTTCCGGCGGATTGCTGCGCAGCGCTTCCAAGCCGAGGTCAATCCCTTTCAACCAGTCTGAGAGCAGCTCAAGGAACACCGATTGTTTGGAGGGAAAGTGGTGGTAAAACGCGCCTTTGCTTATCCCGGCCTGTTCGCAAATTTCAGATACGGATGCAGACTCATATCCCGTTTTGGAAAAGAGTTCTTGGGCAGCCTGGACGATCTTGGCTCGGGTTTCGACGCTTCGAGTTTGCATATAAAAGATACCGACTGGTCGGTATTAACAATTATACCTTTATTTCAGCCAAGTCAATCATCAATTCTCTTGCGAAATATTGACACTCTCCTGTCTCTCGGGTACCATCCTCCTGCCCGGCCGGGTCCGGCGCGGCGGAAACCTCCAAACCCCGCCAGGTCCGAAAGGAAGCAACGGTACGGCGGATCTTCCGGGTGCCGCCGGGAAACCTGGTCGGGCGCTTGGACATATGAAATATTTTAAAAAATATTCGATCCTTTTTTTATCGGTCTTTCTCGTTCTGGCCGCCTATCTGGTCACGCTTAAACCTGTTTTTATACATCAAAACGGGGAATGGAATCGCGTCTTCACCCATGCATCGTCGGTGGCGGTCGTGCTCAGGGAAGCCGGAGCGACGTGGGAAAACGGCGCACCATCCGTTCCGGGGTTGGATTCCCCCGTCCGCTGGGGGATGACGATCGAAGTGCCGTCCAGCGACGCGATCCCGGTCCTGGCCCGGGGTGAAATCCGCTATGTGGCTTTTCCGGATGGCGGCGGCGTCTCGCTGCGCACACTACTCGATCTGGCGGGTATCGTATTGGAGGAAGGAGAATGGGTTTTTGCGGATGGCATTGCGCTTCCGCCCGATACGGTTTTAACCGCACCGCCCCTCAGGATTGAAATCCGCCCGGCGGTTGAATTCCTGCTGCTGGAAAATGGGAAGACGGAGCGCTACAGCGCTCCCGGGCCGACCGTTGGGGAAGCGCTCTGGCAGGCGGGTGTGATGGTCTATGCGGCCGATGCCGTCATTCCGTCTGCGTCGACGAAGTTGGAATCCATCGCGCAGAATCCGGTGGTGATCGAGCTTATCCGATCGCGGATGCTGACGATCCGCGCGGATGGAAAAGAGGTCAGCATCCGTTCGGCCGGCTCCACCGTCGGCGAAGCCCTGGCCCGGGCGGGATTCGCGCTGACCGGCCTGGATTACAGCATCCCGGCGGAGGAGGATCCCCTTCCGCCGGATGGCGCGATCCGGATTGTCCGGGTACGCGAGGAGATTGTGCGCGAGCAGTCGCAGATCCCCTTCGAACGGGAAACCCAGCCGATAGCGGATCTGGATTTGGATCAGACGAAAGTTATCCAGCCGGGAAGCTCCGGCATACTCGAATCGGTCGTGCGCGTCCGATGGGAGGACGGTGAGGAAGTCCGCCGTACCCCGGAAGGGCAGCATATTCTTCTGGCACCGCAAACGCGAATCGTCGGATACGGCACCCGGGTTGTTCTGCGGACCGTGGATACGCCCGAAGGAACCTTCGAGTATTACCGCGCGATAACGGTCTACGCCACCTCCTATTATCCATGTGGATTGGGAATTGTGGGTAATCCCGATTATTGCAGTTACACCACCCGATCCGGTCACGCAATGGAAAAGGGAGTAATCGCCATGGTTTCCAGTTGGTATTTCCTTTTTCAGGGCCAGCCGGTATACGTAAACGGGTACGGACCGGCGACCGTGGAGGATTCCGGTGTGGGCCCGAATGCGCCGTATTGGATCGACCTGGCGTATCCCAGTAAAGAAGAGTACGTCGGCTGGCACAGTTTCACGACGCTGTATTTTCTTACGCCGGTTCCGGCGAACGTCCCGTGGATACTTCCCTGATTAATCCTCTCTCTCCGCCGTGGCCGCCGCTGGATGTGCGCCGGCTGCTGCGCGATGCGGGCCTGCGTCCGCGCAAATCCCTCGGCCAGAATTTTCTGATCGTCGAAAGCGCGCTGACGCGGGTGGCCGCGGCCGCCGCTATCCGGCCCCAGGATACGGTGCTTGAGATTGGGGCGGGGGTCGGCAGCCTGACCCGCCATCTGGCGGCGGCCGCCCGGCACGTCGCGGCGATCGAGATCGATCCGGGCCTGATCCCGATCCTCCATTCCGTTCTCGCGCCTTTTCCAAACGTGACCGTCATCCAAGGGGATATTCTGGCCCAGCCGGTGGAACAGCTGGTGGGCGGAGTCGCTCCCGGCACCTTCAAGGTGGCGGCCAATATCCCGTATTACATAACCTCGGCGGTCATCCGCCATCTGATGGAATCCGCCGCCCGCCCGGGGCGGATTGTCCTGACCGTTCAAAAGGAAGTCGCCGACCGCATCTGCGCCGCACCCGGAAAGTTGAGTCTGCTGGCGCTTTCCGTCCAATATTATGGCAAGCCGTCGCTGGCGGGAACGATTTCCGCCGAGTCTTTTTTCCCGGTCCCGGACGTTGAATCGGCGATCGTATGCGTGGATCTCGAAGGTTCCACGCATCGCAGCCGGGAGGCATCCGATCTTCTGTTTCGAATTGCCCGCGCCGGTTTTTCCCAGAAGCGGAAGATGCTGCGCAACACGCTCTCCGCGGGGCTGAGAATGCCGGCCGCGCAGGCCGCAAGCTTACTGGAACGCGCCGGAGTGGATTCCGCGCGGCGCGCGGAAACGGTTTCGGTTGAGGAATGGATCCGGATTACGGAGACGTTCGCGTTAACGGAATTGCCGGCGGTTGAGGAAAAACCACAGGAAGACCCAGGCGGGAAAGATAAGAGAGATCGAATACACTCCGCACACGAACAAGTTGCCGCTGGAAATGGCGATGCTGTAGAAGAGCGTAAACAGGCTGACCGCCAGTGAAAAACCCTGGATGATGAGAATGACGATCCGGGCCCAGTTCCGCATCGTCCATAATCCCCATCCCACCAGCAGGGATACGACGGAATACAGGAAGAAGAAGACCAGGTAATATTTTAAGAAGCTTGTGAAAAAGGATAATGCCTGGGGATCCAGCTCCCGGATTTCCGGATACTCGCCGGCCAGCAGCATGGGATCGTGGGAGACGATCGAGGGCAGATACAGCGCGGAACAAATCCCTGCCACGCCGGAGAGCAGGACGAGCAATGCATATACGGTGACGCAACCCGGCCGGTGGTATTCGGCCGGGCGGTCCTCCGGGCTGCGCGTGCGGGGAGAGGGAACCGCCGCAGCCGATGGCTGCAACGGTCCGTCGCTTTTCTGCAACTCCTTTTTACAAAAGTAGCAGACGGCGGCAGACTCTTCGTTATAGGAACCGCAATAGGGGCATGGGGATGTCAGCATACGTCAGCCTGCGGTGAAGGCTTTCCTCGCCAAGTACCGCATCCGTCTCCGTTCCATACAACCGCCTTTGGAACCATGGGCCTGAAACAGGCGGCCTCGTACGCTGTCATTCGAACAGCTTCTTATGTTCAAAGAACCACACCAGCCAGTATATATTCAAACCAAGCCCAAGCAGAAGAAGAATGAAGCTGATGTTATTAACGGAGTTGCTGTAGAAGTGCATTACGAATGAGCCGAACAGCGCAAGAGTTGCGACCAGCAGAATCATCAGAATCATCAATGCCAGCAGCCGGGCCCATCGCTTCAAGTTTAGAAGGCCATAGCACAGGATGAAGATCAGCACCACCGACGCGACAACGATGATCGGGAACTGCAGCAGCTGGTCGACATAACTTAACAGTCCATGGAGAAAGTAGGCGGCGTATCTTCCGGCATCGGTGGGCGGGAAAGGTATCTCCCAGGTGATGAGTTTGTATATGCCGTTGACCGCCTGAAAGATGACGAACAGGCTGGCGGCGGCCAAGGTTGCCGCGAGGATCATCAGGCAGCCGGGAGGGGATTTTCTTTTCACGACGAAGGAAGGGGGCAGTTTGATCGATGTGGGTTGTTCGGTTTTGGGGCCGCGTTTCTTTTTGTGGCCGGGGGTGTCCGGAAGGTCCTTATGGCAAAAATAGCATACCGCGGCTTCGACGTCGTTGTAGGAACCGCAAAACGGACATTTATCGGTCAGGGCCATCCTGCTTTCTCCTTTACGGCTCGAGTGCCCGATCCCTGGGCTGAAGCCGGTGATGACGCAGCCGCAGCTGCCAAACCCTCCAGGCGGCTTCGATCTTCACCCCTGTGGTCATCTTGGATTTCCCAGTCTGCCGTTCTTCGAACGTGATCGGGATTTCACACACCCGATACCCGAGTTTTTGGGTAAGGTAGGCCATCTCGACCAGGAAGACATATCCGTTCGAATGGATCCGGTTCAGGTTAATTCCGATCAGTGTGTCCCGCCGCCAGAGCTTGAATCCGGCCGTGGGATCATGAACCTTAAGGCCGAGGATGGCCTTGGCGTAAAAAACCGCCCAGCGTGAAAGCAGTTTGCGGCCGATATCCCAGCGCTTATCCAGCCCGCCGCCCGGAATATAGCGTGAGCCGATCACGACATCGCATGAATCCAGCAAATCCATCATACGGATCAAGGCGTCCGGTGGGTGGGAAAAATCGCAATCGAGTTGGGCGATTGCTTCGGTCCGCCGGGCGATAGCGGCGCGGAATCCGGCCTGGTATGCTGTTCCGAGGCCGAATTTTCCCGGCCGATGGATGACGGTCAGCCGGTTCTCCGGTTTCGCCGCCAATTCGTCGGCCAGTGCCCCGGTGCCGTCCGGCGAATTATCGTCGACAATGAAGATGGAGAGATCGGAAAAAGGAAGCGCGCGGAGGGCAGCCACCATGGCGGTGATGTTCTTGGCTTCGTTGTAGGTTGGAATGACGATTGCCAGGGAATTAATGGTCATAGAGTCCTATAGGGTGTTTGGTCGAGCGCATTTTGCAGGGCGTCCAGCGAAGCAAAGGTGCCGTCGGAGGAGGATAGGAAACGGAATTGGAGCGTCACTTCGGCCGCCTTTTGGGACGGGTCCGCTTTGGCCATGACGGGGTAGAACGCCTGGGCGGTTTCCTTGAGTTTGCCGCAGGCGGTTTTAGCGAAATCAAAGAGCGAAGGCATATCGCTGAGGATGACGAATTCATCGAAGGTCAGATGCCCGACCACGGCGCCCACCTTAAGTTGGGCGGCGGCGGCATTCTGCAGCGCCTGCCCGATCGCGTGCACCATATCGTCGGCGGCGGGAAATCCGCGGCCGGCGCGGTAAGCATCCAATCCGTCAAGCCGAATAGTGGCGATCGACCATTCCGGTTGCAGGAGGATGCGCTGTAGGCCTTCCTCAACCGGCTTGCCTTCCGGCAGGTCGGTCACCGGATTGGTCGTCCGTTTCCGGCCGGCCCGCTCAATGGTATTGCGCACCCGCAATCCGATTTCCTGAAGGTCGAACGGTTTGGCGATGTAATCGTCAACGCCGACCTCCAATCCCTTCAATCGGTCGCTGCGTTCCTGCATATCGGTCAGCATCAAGATGGGGATTTTTGACGTGCGCCGGTGCCGGCGCAGCCGGTGGGCCACTTCAAATCCGTCGATCCCCGGAAGCCGGATATCGAGCAAAATGATGTCTGGATGGGTTTCCTGAGCCAGGGGCTCTGCTTCTTCACCGTGGCGAACGCATTTGGTGCGGTATTTCTGGGATTGGAAATACGTCTCGAGCACACTTGCCGTTCCCGGGTCGTCTTCCACGATTAAAAGCAGCGGTTTTTCCGCCATGGTCTATCCTCAGAAAGCACCCACAATGGAAAAATCACAGCCGGCGGCGCCGCCGGCGCTACACGCAACTTCGGTTATGGGGACCGTCGGATCGATTCCAAACCAATCCAGCGCGCCGCGTAACATCCCCCGCACGCTGTGGCAGATTTTCCCGCCGCTCCGGCGTCCCGTGCATTCCGGGCAAACGAAAACGTGAACGCGGTATCCCTGCGGCTTGGGATCCACGGTGCATTCCATGTCACTTATGAGTTCCAGCAGCCGGGCGATGGAGGCCAAGCCATAACCAATCCGGTCCGAACCGGCCGGCTGTCGAAGCCGTGGACCTTCCAAACCGACGATCGCCGCGGTCGAACGCAGGGTTTGGAAAAGCGCGGCGCGCCCGCACCGCTCGAGGATCCCGCGCGCGCCGCTTTCGCCGTATTCCTGTGTGATGGATTCAGACAGCGCGGAGAAGCAGGTGAACGCGATCGCCTTCTCCAAGTCATCCGTCACTGCGGGAAGGCGTTCCCGGCGCGGCGGCGCGCCGCTCCAGATCAGCGCCGTCGCGGTGCGGCCGGCCGTTTCTTCCAAAGCCTGGTGAAAATGGAACAGCATCCGGTTGGGAAGAAATTTTCCGACGGCAATGGAAGGCACTGCCCGCTCCATAACTGAAAATCAATGCGGGGAATGTAGCATAGGGAGTGGGGGATGTCAAGCGAATCAGGGTCGCGGGCGCGCGCGACAGAATGTTTTTCAAAAGAAAAGACGCGTGTTGCTTGCCCGTGCGCACCGGATATGGTATTATCAATCCGATATTTTCCATTACCTGCTTTTTAAAGAAAGAGGCGGTGAATGGTCCAGAAGACCCGAGTCGATCAGATGGTAGCCCGCTTGCGGGATATGCAAGCCAGCACGCCGGATGTGGAAGCATCCGCCGTAGTAAGTGTCGATGGGTTGATCATCGCCTCCTCGCTTCCGCAGAGTGTCGAGGAAGACCGGGTTTCCGCCATGTCGGCCGCCATGCTCTCGCTCGGCGAACGCATCGCGGGCGAACTGGGCCGGGGAACGCTCTCGCAGGTGTACATCCATGGGGATAAGGGGTATGTGCTGCTTACCGCGGTCGGTGCGGAGGCCGTGCTGACCGTGTTGGCGCGGGAAAGCGCCAAGCTTGGGTTGGTCTTTTTGGAGATTCGCCGTGCAGCAGATGACCTCACGCAGATGGTGGGATAGCACACTCACACTTCCCGGCAACACCCCCGACTGTCAAAACCGGTGGGGAGGCTATAACTGCCTCCCCACCGCCTTTTTAATCCCCCCCAGGAGGTTTGCATGACCCGATATGTGTTCTTCACCGGTGGCGTGGTCAGTTCGGTCGGTAAAGGTGTCACGGCGGCGGCCATCGGCTTGCTGCTTAAGGAACGCGGTTTCCGGGTGGCCGTGCAGAAGCTTGACCCGTATATCAATGTTGATCCCGGGACGATGAGCCCGTACCAGCACGGTGAAGTGTACGTACTCGATGACGGGGCGGAGACCGACCTGGATCTCGGGCATTACGAGCGGTTCATCGATATCAGTGAAAGCCGCGTCTGTAATGTAACCACCGGTCAGGTATACGCCGAAGTCATCTCCAAGGAACGCCATGGGGATTTCCTGGGCGGGACGATCCAGGTTATCCCGCATATCACCAATGAAATCAAACACAGGATCGGGCTGGTGTCGAAGAATCTGGATGCCGAAATCGTTCTGGTCGAGGTCGGCGGAACGGTTGGCGACATCGAAAGCCTCCCGTTTCTGGAAGCTTTGCGCCAAATGCGCACGGATGTCGGGCGCGGGAACACCTTCTTCATCCACGTCACATGGCTGCCGCACATCGGGGCGACGGGTGAACTCAAGACAAAACCCACTCAGCATTCCGTCGCCGAGCTCCGCGGGATCGGGATACAACCGGACATGATTGTCGCCCGCTCCGATTTGCCGATGGATGAAGAATTAAAATCCAAAATCGCGCTGTTTTGCGACGTGGAACCGCGCGCCGTGATCCCACTGGTAACCCTGCCGACCATCTACCAGGCGCCGCTGGTGCTCGAGGAAGCCGGTGTGGCCGACCTGATCATCGACCGGCTGGGATTGGAATCCCGTAAACGGCCGAATTGGACGGAATGGAGGCATCTGGTCGGGGAACTGATCCGCGAGCGGCCTAAGGTGAAGATCGCACTGGTAGGGAAATATGTCGAGTTGAAGGATGCCTATATGAGCGTCCGGGAATCGCTTAAGCATGCCGGGGTCGCACTGGGCTATGACATCGATATCCTGTGGGTCCATTCAACCGATTTGGAAAAGGACAAGGGGTGGGATGTTATCGGGCAGGCCGACGGGATCGTCGTTCCGGGAGGATTTGGCGCGCGCGGGATCGAGGGGAAAATTAAAGCTGCGCGGTACGCCCGCGAAAAGAAAATCCCCTACCTCGGTTTATGCCTTGGGATGCAGGTGATGGTGGTCGAGTTTGGGCGTTTTATACTGGGTGATGAATCCGCGCATTCGACGGAATTTGACCGGAATACGCCGCACCCGGTAATCGATCTCATGCCCGAGCAGCGCGACGTCACCGATATGGGCGGCACAATGCGCCTTGGGCTTTACCCTTGTGTGATCCAGCCGAAAACAAAAGCGGCGGCGGCGTATGGGAGTCGTAAGGAAGTCCGGGAACGCCACCGCCACCGGTTTGAGTTCAACAACGCCTACCGTGAACGGTTGGGAAGCAAGGGATTGGTTTATTCAGGGCTCTCACCCGACAACCGCTTGGTGGAGATCACCGAAATCGCGGATCATCCATTCATGGTCGGCAGCCAGTTCCATCCGGAATTTCTTTCGCGGCCGAACCGGCCCCATCCACTGTTTCGCGGTCTGGTGGAGGCGGCCATCAAACATTCCAAGACCTAGGCCCGATCAGCTTCTCCGCCGGCCGCTCACCAGCGAGATGAAGTAGAACAACTGGATCACTGCTGTGAACAAACCGGCGACATATGTCATCGCCGCTGCATTAAGTACCTCGTTCACCCCGCGGCTGTCTTCCTCGCTGCCCAGCATACCGTTATCGGCAAGCATGGCGCGCGCGCGTTGGCTGGCATTGAATTCAACCGGCAGGGTCGCCAGGGCGAATACCGCGCCGAGCGAGAAGAACAACACCCCCACCCAGGCAAGTCCGGTTATCCCCAGTATCAAGCCGCCGAAAATCAGAATCCATCCCAAATAGGAACCGATATTCACGGCCGGGACGAGCAGACTGCGAAGGCGAAGGGGGAGGTATCCCTCCGCCTGCTGGCTGGCATGGCCGATTTCATGCGCGGCTACGGCGATCGAGGCGACCGACGGATTATTGGCCACCTCCTGCGATAGATAAAGCGTATTGTTGGATGGATCATAGCGGTCGGTCAGGCGACCGCCGATTCCCGCCACGCGGACGCCCGCCAGCCCGCCCGCCGTGGAAACCTCGGCGCCCATATATCCGCCGGAGGAGAGCAGCCGGCGGGCGGCATCCAATCCGCTGAGGCCTTGGGAATTCCTCGTTTTCCCCCACTTGGAGTAGGTATGACTGACACGCCACTGGGCGAATGCCATCAGCAGAATAGCCGGCAGCATAAAACACATGTAGGTTGGATCGACTAAAAAGGGCATGACTCAGATTCCTTTCCTTATTGCAGAAGCGCGATGGCACGATCGAGTTGCGGATCTTTCCCGGCCTGGAATTCTTCTTCCGTAAACCCTACTTCGACATCGGGGGTCAGTCCCTGTTTGGCGATTTGCCGGCCATTGGGCGTGTACCAGAGGGAAACGGTGATACGAACCGCCCCCATATTGTTCATCAGGGGGATCCATTCCTGGACGGATCCCTTGCCGTAGGTGGTCATCCCCACCAGTTTTCCGCGCGCGTGGTCCTGAATCGCGCCGGCGACGATCTCTGCGGCGGACGCTGAATGACCGTCCACCAATACAATCATTGGAATGTCGGTGGCCATTCCGCCGTCCTTGGCATAGTAACGGGTTTCCCTGCCGTCTCCGGATTTTTCATAGAATAAAAGCGTATCCTTCGTTAGAAATTGGGTGCCGATATCCACCGCGGATGTCACGTACCCCCCGACATTGCCGCGCAGATCCAAAATCAGGGCGGTGGGATCCTGCTCCAGTAATGTGGATAATGCATCCTTAACCTGGGGCACCGCCGATTCGGAAAAAATGCTCAGGTACAGGTACGCGATCCCATGCTCCAGCATGCGGCTTTCCACCACCGGGGGATCGATCTTCGCCCGCACGATGTCAAATTCCAGCAGTTCGGATCCTCCCGGCCGCCGGACACTCAACTGGACATGGGACCCCGCCGGGCCAAGAAGCAGATCGCGCGCATCGGCCGGACTTTTTCCGGTCATATCCACGCCGTTAACCTTGATGATTTCGTCTCCGGGTTCCAAACCCGCTTTTTCAGCCGGTGACCCGGCAAAGATCCCGATGATCTTCAAATACTCCCCGGTGACGTCGACACTCGCCCCGATCCCTTCATACCCGTCCAGCGAACTCGAGGCGGATTCGAACGTGGCCGGATCCATGTAGGTGGAATTCTCATCCCCCAAGGATTGCATCATGCCGTCGATCGCGCCCTGAATCAGTTGGGTGTCGTCGACCGGCTGATCGACATATTTGGAATGGATGATCTCCCAGGTCTGGTACAGCGGCCCAAAGGCGTCATCCGCTTCGGCGATCCCGGTGCGGCCGACGAGAAAACCGATCCCGGCGGATGTGGCGCTCAGGCACAGAGCGAGCCAGACGGCGGCCGCAACGATAAAAATCCACCGCAGGGTTCTTCGAGGAGGTTCCGCGGGTTGCGTAAATTCCGGTTCCATCATCAGGACTCCTTGGGACACTTTTTCCGTGTCGGTGGTTATTATTACCACAAATTACATAAAAAAATGATAAGAAGGTACTACCCAACCCAAATCCATTCGAACGCGCAGTACACGGATTATTCGGATTCCGCGGAGAATTAGAAGTAATATTTTCCTGACTTTTCTCTTTCATCCGCGGAATCAGCTGCTTTCCACGATATCCGCGTACAATTACCTTGGGAGTGAAGTTGTCTCTGAGTTGCCATGAGGAGAAGATAAAGGCAAAGGTTTGCGGTATTCACGGGATACGGTAATCGGCTTGGAGGACCGTGTCCATGCTGCGGTTTCTGCCTGTGTGGAGATGCGTCTGACGTGATGCGATTTGCATATTGTGTTCCTACAGCACATCGGCAAGTTGGTAGATCGTCTTGATCTGATAGTCGGCCGAACCGTCCGGAGCCGGGTTGTGCACGAGCACCGTTGTCCAGCCCAATCCGCGTGCCGGCACCAGATTGCGCGTCAAATCGTCCACCAACATGCAGCCTTCCGCCGGGGGCGAACCGGCTTTCTGCATGGCGATCCGGTAGGCGGAATCCATGGGTTTGCAGGCAAAACCGGTTGCGAAAATGTCGATAATCTCCTCGAAAAAGTCCGCCACATTCAGAATGAATAAAACCCGTTGAATGTGCGCCCGATCAGCGTTGGAAAAAACAAATTTTCTCTGCGGCATTTCGTCCAGCATCCGGCGCAAAACGGGATCCGGCGCGAGATACTCGCCCAACGGAATATCATGGACAAACCGGTAGAAATCTTCCGGCTGCACACCATGCTCTCGGCGCAGCCCGTTGCAGGTAGTGCCATATTCCGTAAAAAACCGCCGGCGCAAAGCGTCCACTTCCGATTCGCCAATTCCCACGCGCTCCACCATATAGCGGTTGATGCGGCGGGCGATCTCGCCCCACACCCCGCGTTGCGGCGGGTAAAGGGTGTCGTCGAGATCGAAGAAGATGGTGGTGATGGGGTGAGTGGGCATTATTAATCCCAAGTGATTGTCATACCTGCGTGATCCTGGCAGACATCCAACGGATCACACCTCGCAAGGAGGATATATGATTGTCATGCCTGCGTGCTCGTAGCAGGCATCCATAGAATAGATCCTGCCAGACCTGTCTGGTCTATCGAAGAAAAAAAGCGGCCTTTTGTCGGCGTTCGAGCACCGACAGGTCTTGATGCACAGGCGTTCTTCCGGTGGATCCCTGCTAAGTACACGCAGGGATGACGACCAAACAATTGCGCACGCAGGGATGACGACCAAACAATTGCGCACGCAGGGGTCATGGTCTGATTATCAGAGCATCTCCCGCGCATACGCCCAAATGGCGGGAATGCCGCCGGTGTGCCAGAAGAGGACCGTTTCCGATGCGGCGATCTCGCCCCGGCGGATCATATCGAGCATCCCGCCCGCGGCACGGGCGGTGTATACCGGATCCAACAGGATTCCCTCCCGGCGCGCGAACAGGCGAATCGCCTCGCGCTCCGGTTCCCCCGCGTTGCCGTAGCCGGCGCCCAGATACCGGTCGTCGATCAGGATCCCGTCCTCGGGAACCGCTTCAACGTCCCCCAGTGTGCGAACAGTCTCCGCGGTCAACACCGCAATTTTCGCGCGCAACGGCGCGGTTTTCCAATCGACGCTGATCCCGTGGATACGTCCGGTAAAACCGAACCACTTTGCACCCAGGACCATCCCGGCCTGTGTACCGCCGGAGGAGGTGGCAAAAATGATCCAATCCGGCCGGATGTCCTGCTCGCGCAACTCGCGCATGGCGAGCGCGTAAGCCGCCGCGCCTAAAGGATTGGATCCGCCGTACGGGATCAGATAGGGGTTCTTCCCCGAAGATTGCACGTGTGCGAAGGCTTCCTGCAGCGCCCGATCCCTGTTTTTACTCCCCATCCACGACAGTTCCGCTCCGACAAGTGAATCCAGCAGCAGGTTGCCGCTGTCGGCGGGCTGCGGATCGCCGGCCAGGACAAGCATGCATCCCAGGCCGAGTTTGGCCGCGGCGGCGGCGGTCTGCCGGCAGTGGTTCGATTGCGGCGCGCCGGTTGTGATCAGCGTATCGGCGCCGCGTCGGAGGGCGTCCGCACACAGGAATTCCAGCTTGCGGGTTTTATTTCCGCCGAGCGCCAATCCGGTGAGGTCGTCCCGCTTGATCCAAATTGAGCGTCCCATGTGTTTTGAGAGACGAGGCATTTCCTCGACCGGGGTCGGCAGGCTGGCCAGGCGGACGCGCGGAAGTGAATCTATGTTCATGGCGCACCGGCCGGTCCGCCGGCCAGCTTGCGTGTCCGGCGGCGGGCGAGGATCCGGGTGAAACCCAGGATCCGCGGTAGGATCTGGTGATAGGCGGAATAGCGAAGCGGCGAGGATGTGAAATCCCAGGCGCCGGCGGATCGGACCACTTCTCCGCCGAATCCCGTCTTGAATTGAAACACGCCCCACATCGGGTCGGACGCGTCAAAAACGTCCGGAGCCCCCCACAAATCGTATGTGGAACAGCCGCGATTCTTTAACCAGCGCATGGCTTCCCATTGCAGAAGGTGATTGGGCATCTTTTCGCGGTGCACAGCGCGCGACATTCCAAAAAGGTACCATCCACGCCCGGCGAAATGGAACAAAATTAGCGCCGCCACCGGCAACCCCTCGACTTCGGCGATCAGCGGCCGGGCCCGGTCGGCGCGCATCATCGCGCCCCAGACATCCCGGTAATATTCCTCCGACCGGATGACGAATGAATCGCGGTCGGCCGTCTCGGCATATATCCGGTACAGGAGCGGCAAATCCTGTTCCGAGCCTTCGCGGACGGCGACGCCGTGCTTCTGTGCCAACCGGATGTTGTAGCGCGTCTTCGGTTTCATTGCGGCCAGCAGAGCGTTCTCTTCGGGTTGCAGGTCAAGGATGACGGTATTGGCGAATTGAACCTGTTCAGGGGAGAAACGCCATCCGCGGCCGGCCAGCGCGCGGACCGCCTCAGCTCCGGGTGCGTCCTGTTTTTCCGTTGCCGAACCGGGAATGCCGCGTCCGAGGATAAGGTCGGGATCGATTTTTATCTGGATCGCATGTTCGCGGCGGGCAAGCGCCTCAAGGTCCGCCAGCACCGCGTCGCGGGTATGGGCCGAATGCCAATCGAGGAGCGGGCCCTTGGGAACATAGAAAAGCGTCGCTGAAAAAGGACCGGCGCGAACACTCCGGCGCAGGACCTGAGCGGCTGCCGCGAGTGAACCGTCGGTTTCCCAAGTCCGGCGCGCAACAGTCCATCCGAAGCGTGCTTTCCCTTCACCCCATTCCCAAGCCTGCAGGATATGCGCACCCGGGAGTGTGGCAATCGCGGAATCCCAGGCATCGCGATGCGTGATAACGTTTGAATTCATCCCAAGTTCCCGGTGCGGCCGGCAATCAGCAGGCGGTAGAGAAGATAAAGGGGCAGGTGGTAAACCCGGTCCCATGCGCCGACCGACCGCCATAGCTGACCGCCAAATCCCCGTTTGAAACGATACACGCCCCACAGCCCGTCCTGCCGGGTGGAAAATTGCCTTTCCAGAGTCTCCTCGTCGGCATCGGGGATTCCCCACAGGTCGTATTCAGTGCAGCCCAGCGCGCGTGCCCAGCGGATGGCTTCCCACTGCAGGAGATAAGGCGCCATGACCTCGCGGTGCTGGTCGGAAGATGCCCCGTACAAATACCAGGCGCGGTTTCCCTGGGCAAAAGCCATCAGCCCGGCAAGCGGTTCGCCTTCGAAACTGGCCAGCAGTAATTCGACGGTACGGTGCGGGGAAAACCCGGCAAACGCTTGTTGATAATACCTTCCGGAATGGACCGCAAAGGAATCGCGGGCGCCGGTCGTGTTCATCAATCGTTCGAAAGCCGCGAGATCTTCTGATGCCGACACGGTTACGCCGTGGCGCGCGGCCAGACGGATGTTGTAACGCGTCTTGGGCTTCATCCGGGCCAGGATCTCATCCTCCTCACCGCGGATGTCCACCCGGATCGTGCGCGGCGGCTGCACGGTGTTCGGGCTGGGGCGGAAACCCAGCCGGCGGAGGCCGTCCGCCGTGGAAGGATCGTCCGTGATATCCGGTTCGACTTTAAGGAACGCTGCCCGGCGGGATCGGCATAGGGAATCCAGTTGCGGGAGGAGCGTTTCCATCGCGGCGAGTGTCGACGGAACGGGCCCGCGCGGGAGGTAGGCGATCGAAAAACCGGGCGGCAGCGGGCGGAAGAGAACCATCGCGCCGGCATCCCCGGAACGCACGGGTTCGGCCTGCCAGCCAAAGACTGATTTTAATCGCGCCCAGGCGGCCATTTGAAGCAAATGCGCATCGGGATGTAGGGAGTGGATGAAGGATTCCCAGTCGGTAAGTGAAGTCACGGGGAGGATTATATCAATGAAGGAATAAACTTCCACCGTAAAGACGCAGAAGACGCAGAGGAATCCAATCATCCCTCAGCGATCTCTGCGCCTCTGCGGCAGAAAGATTCACCGGACCTGGATGAAATTCACAAGGATCAGGTTGCGACCGCAATCGTTGTACGTATTAATGTAAACGCGGGCGGAAAGCTGCTTGTGTGTGGCGTCCTGCACCTGGACCCATACCGTTTGCGTGCTGTCGAGCGTCTGCGTGCCGAGGACAAACTCGTATCCTGCCGGTCCGTAGTGGCTGGCGCTGCCGGTAAGCGATTCGCGGGATACGGCGCTGCCGTTCCAGGATCCCTCCATATGCAGGATGAGGTTTTGGATCGGTGCGCTGTTCATATCGAAGACCTGCCCCGCCACCCCTATCCAATCGCATCCGAAGAACCCCTGAACGGCCAGTACGCCGGTTGGCTGTACTTCGAAGGGGTATTGCGGCGGTTTTTCGTTGATGATCGCGGGAAGGTAGACAACGTTCGTTCCCGCTGCGTGCGGCACCGCCTTGGGGTAGAGGGTGGCGTCGGCGCCATTGGCGGGCGGCGGATAGACGCTCATGGCGTCCGAACCCGGAGTGGAGACGGCCGCGTCCCTCCCGCCGGGTGAAGAGGGGGAAGTGACTTCTGCGGTTCCGGATGGCGCGCCGGTACAACCTGCGAGCAGCGTCAACACCATGATGGCGGCTGCAGCCAATCCGGTTGGCAGCGTTTCCGGACGATTCCGCATTCCGAGTTTGCTCTCCGCTGTATCAGCCATGATTGCCTTCCCTGGTCAGGGATTGACCTGTATGAATACCACGGTGATCAGATTCTTATCGCATGCGGCATAGGTATTGAATACGATTTTATCTGAAATCGGATTCCGGTTCCCGTCCAGGAGTTGGATCCAAAGCGCATTAAGGGAGAGCGCCGGCTGTCCGGCCAGCTGGATTTCAAACTCACCATCCAAGTCGTCGGAGACCGATCCCGTAATCTGTTCTATATCAATGACCTCACCGGAAAGCTTCCCCTGAATTTGGATGAGAAGGCTGTCCAGCGGGTTGTGCGCGAGGTCATAGACCGCGCCGGCCACGCCGAGCCAGGCGCATCCATTCGGGCTGGCCGAGTACGTGGGATTCCCGCCCTCAACGACAAATGGGAAGAATGGTTTCGGAGTGTCCTGAGGGTTGGGATTAAAAACGGGAGTATCGGTCAGACCGGAGGTTGCGGCCGACGTGTGGGTGGCCGGCAGGGTCCATTCCGGCGTGGCCGTGGGGGTCCATGTCACGGGGAATGCGATGAGCGGGGTTTCGGTGAACGTCGAAGTAGCTGTGGCTAAGAATCTCCCGCCCGGGGGCAGGGGGTTCAAGCCGGAATCGGGTGCGGCGAAGATCATCAGAGAGAACGCAGGACACAAGCAGGTAAGCCCGAGAAAAAAGATCGACAGGATGTTAAACAGGATCGGTTTCAGCGCCGGACCCGAAACGGAACTCTCCAACGGGAGGTCATCGTTCATCGCGGTTCCTCCAGTATCTCACGGATACATTTCCTTCCCCGAAAATTCTCGCCGGAATGCGTATTACAGCCGGACAAGGGTTCCCGCCTCCGTCCGGTGCTGCCCCCGGTTGTCGAGGACGAATGCGGCAGTATCTCCGCCGCGGACTGTACCCATTTCTATTATATAAATATTTCCACCTGAGCGGTCTGCATTTGTTGTGCCAGCCAGGCTTCCACGGCTCGCCGGCGCAGGGTTTCGAGTGCGGAGGAGGAAAGCGAGCGGGCGGCCTCCCGTTCCAAAGTCTGGAGTACATGGTAACCGATCCGGCTTTGAATGACCTGACTTGTTTGGCCAATCGGGAGGGAAAACGCGGCTTCTTCCACCTCGGTGACGGTTAATACGCCGCGCGGGAACCAGCCGAGATCTCCGCCGCGGACGCTGGTACTGAAATCTTGTGAAAAGGCAAACGCCAACTCGCCAAAGTTCTTTCCGGCAAGGATCTGTTCCCGCAGGGAATTCGCCAAATCCAGATTTCCGACAAGGATATGACGGGCGTGTACCTGTTCGGCGGTGTCGGGTACCTGCGCGGCAATCGCATCGGTGGCAGATTGGACAAGCAACTGACGCCGGATGGCTTCACGGAATTCTTCCCGGGTGTAGAAGTTCTCATCCAACCAGGCCTCAAATCCAGAATCGCCTCCCCGGGCCTGGAGGGAATCGGCGAGGACGGAGTCAACTTGCTCATCAAGGATGGTCCTGCCCATGGCGGATGCCGCCTGAGCGGCCACCCGTTCTTCGATCATGGATTGCAGGACGAACCGCCGGTAATCCCCAAGCGCATCCAGATCGTTGCCGAGATAATCCTGAGCCTGCTCGAATCGGGCGATTTCGTGTTCGAATTCCGAAAGGGGGATTCCCTCTCCGTTAACCCGCGCGGCAAGCGGAATGGGCGTAGGGGTGACGGTGGGTGTCGCAGTGGGCGTAGCGGTCGGGGCAGGGGCGATCACGGATTGCCAATCGCTCCAGGAACAGGCGGCCAGCAATGGAATTCCCAACAGGATGGACAGGAACGTTTTTTGCAGAGTCATCGGTTGATCTACCGTCCCGAGGTAAAAATCCGGTTAATCTTTGGTGATTATACTTTACCGGAACGGCCGGCATGGGCTAGAATATAGTAGTCTGGAGATATGGCCGAAGATACGATGTTTTCTGAGGCGGTGGCAGCGGCACGCGCCGGAGAGGTCGTCCGTGCGCGTGATCTATTGGCCCGCCTACTGAGGGCGGATTCGGCGAATCCGGATTATTGGCTTTGGATGAGCGCGGTTGTAGACAGCGAACGGGAGGGGGTTTACTGCCTGCGCTCCGTCACCAAAATGCAGCCGAACCATCCGCTGGCCCGGCTCGGCTTGGGGGTGATGGGGCAAATCTCGCTGGGGACGGATCGCGAGGGTCCGATCCGGCAACAGCGTTCGACACCGATGCCGCATCAATCCGCTGGACGAATCAATTCGATGGGGGATTGGTGGCAGGTCCGGCGGAACCGGGAAAACGTCGCCCTCAGCGTGCTGGGGATCGCAGCTGTTTCGATTATTGTCGCCATCACCCTGATACAGGTGGACCTCGCGGCGATTAAATTACCGAACTTCGCCGGCGGGCAGCCTTTGCAGACGGCTGTCGCCTCCGAGACCTCGAACCCCACCGCCGAGACCACCTATCAGCCGGTTCCAACCCTTAAAAACACCATCAATCCGTCCAATCTGATTCCCTTCGCGACGTATGTCGGTGCGGATCTTACGCCCACCGCGCTCTATGGCTTTACCCCCATAGCGCTGACCGGCGCGCTCGATGATGCGTTAAAAGCCTTCCGCGAAGGACGGTACGACGATGCGCTTTCCTATCTTGACCAGGTACTTTTCATCGAACCGAGATCGGCGCAGGCGCATTTTCTTAAGGGTGAATGTTTGCGCATACAATGGAAGATGAAGGATGCTTTGGAGCAGTACGATCTGGCGATCGCCCTGGACCCGAACTACGCCCCGGCGTATTTCGGCAAGGCGATGTGGAGCAAGCAGAACAACCCCGATAACGATTATGACAAGGATCTCACCCGGGCGATCGACCGGGACCCGCTTTACATTGACGCCTATATCGAGCGATCTTTTTTCTATGGAAGGCGCGGCAAATGGGCGGAAGCGCTTACCGATCTGGAACGCGCAAGTCAGATCGCCCCGGAAAATGCGTTTGTCCTGATCCGCCTGGGGCGGGCGCAGATACAAAATGGAAAGGCCGATAGCGCAATAGACAATATTGTCCGGGCGCAGATCATCGACCCGACCATCCTGGAAGGCTACCTTGCGCTGGGCGAGGCGTACGATGCGCTAAAGCTCTATTCGCAGGCCGTCACGCCGCTGGTCATCTACACAACCTACAATCCGGAAGAAATCCTCGGATGGCTCCGACTCGGAGAAGCCTACACCGGTACCGGTCAGTACCCGCAGGCGGTGGAATCCTGCACGCACGCGGTTGACCTGAACATCAACTCCGTCCAAGCGCGGCTCTGCCGCGGAAAGGTTTACCGGATCATCGGCGAATACAAGAAGGCGGTGGCGGATCTGCAGATCGCATCCGACAAGGCGCCCAATTGGTACTACACCCAGTTCCCGTACGGTTGCGCGCTCCTGGAATCCGGACGGGTCGACCTGGCGATCAAGACGCTGACCCGGGCGGTCGATCTTTCGACCAGCGTGGAAGAAAAGGCGGACGCGATGGGTTGGCTGGCGCTGTCGTATGAAGCGTATCAGAATTACGCCCGCTCTAAACCGCTATGGAAGGAATTGATGGAACTGGAAGGCGTCCCGGAATATTGGAAGACCGAGGCGTACGTTCACTATTTCGGTTTGAACACACCAACCCCGGGCGGAGCGAATACACCGGAGGTCACGCCGGAAAGTACCCCGGGGAAGACTCCCTCATAAGCACTGTAAAGACGGGTTCCAATTTTTGACAGGCTAATTGTGCGCGTGGTACAATCCGCGCGCTCGCGAGGATTGCCCGCAATGTCGAGGAGGGATGGCCGAGCGGTTTAAGGCGGCTGTCTTGAGAACAGCTGTGGGGGCAACCTCACCGGGGGTTCGAATCCCTCTCCCTCCGCCATTGCCTTGGGGAGGTGCCGGAGTTGGTCGATCGGGGGCGCCTGCTAAGCGCTTGTAGGGCCTTTAAAGCTCTACCCAGGGTTCGAATCCCTGCCTCCCCGCCTGAACGGTCATGCATCAAAACGAAACATCGTTTCTTTATGCGCTCGTAGCTCAGTTTGGATAGAGCACTTGCTTGCGGAGCAAGGGGTCGCGTGTTCGAGTCACGCCGGGCGCGCCTGATTTTTATCAGCATATACCGCAAAGGAAATGCCGTGTTCATGCGGCATTTTTCTTTATTAACCCTTATCTCATCCCTTCTGTAATCGCCCATCGTAAATGAGTCCGAAAAAGAGGCTCAGGTAATTGTCCGTAGTCTCCCTGAGCGCTTTTTTCCGCGGAGCATCCCTGCTTGGGTTTGCTTCAAAGGAAGGGATGACGGATTTGCGGTGGTAGTGAAGGGTCTGGAAACGTAAAAAAATCCTGTTTCGCCGCCTCTGCTTTGCAAGCGCAGGCCGTCGGAAAAACAGGCTTTTTCAGAGATTTTCATGATGGGTTATCGCGGTGGGAAAGGCAGGCGAAAAGCGGGAAGGGGTGGGTTTGGGGCTTGCTTCCTGAGCAAGCGAAGCCGGAGTTTTTCCGACGGAATGATTTTCCGGAGGGTGTGAGGGGCCTTTCTCCACTGCTTCGTCGTGTGCTAGAATCCTTCCCGGCCGTGCGAGGGAAGGGGAAACCACGGTAATCTGGAGAAAATGTGAAGTTCACTAAAATCTGCGTCGTGGGTTTGGGTTATATCGGGTTGCCCACTGCCGGTACCTTCGCATCGAACGGGGTAAAAGTCGTTGGTGTGGACGTCAATCCGCGCGTCGTGGAAACCCTCCGAAACGGGGGAGTGCACATCCAGGAACCGGGATTGCGGTCCATCGTTGCGGGCGCGTTCCAATCCGGCAACCTGGATATTGTGTCGAAGCCGGTGGAAGCCGATGCGTTTATCATCGCCGTGCCGACACCGATCCACGCGGATAAAACCGCCGATCTTTCCTTTGTCACTTCCGCGGTGGAATCCATCCGTCCGGTGCTGCGGAAGGGCAATCTGGTCGTTTTGGAATCCACCTCGCCGCCGCGCACCACACAGGATATTGTCCGGCCGATCCTCGAACAATCGGGGCTGGCTGCCGGCAAGGATTTCCTGCTGGCGTATTCGCCGGAACGTGTGCTCCCGGGACAGATCCTGCGCGAACTGATCGAAAACGCGCGTGTCATTGGGGGGATCGACAAGCCTTCGGCGGAGGCCGGCCGCGACCTGTACGGGATGTTTGTCCGCGGTGAGATCATCCTGACGGATGCCACAACCGCGGAAACCGTCAAATTAATGGAAAATACTTACCGCGACGTCAATATCGCCCTGGCCAATGAACTCCTGCGGCTGGCGGAGCGCTACGGCGTCAACGTATGGGAGGCGATCGCTATCGCGAATCGCCATCCGCGGGTGGAAATTCTCAATCCGGGGCCGGGCGTCGGCGGTCATTGCATCAGCGTTGATCCATGGTTCCTCGTCGAATCCGCGCCGGAACTGACGCCCCTGATCCGCGCGGCCCGCGAGGTCAATGATTCCCAGCCGGAGTATGTCGTACGTTATCTCGAATCGGCCGTCGGAAACCTTTCCGGCCGGAAAATCGCCGTATTGGGCCTGACCTATAAAGCGGATGTGGATGACATCCGGGAAAGTCCATCGCTCGAGATCGTCCGCCTGCTGGAACGGCGCGGTGCGGTTGTCTCCTGCTTCGATCCGCTTGCCCCGGCGGAAACACTGCCCGGTAAACGGGCCGTAACTCCCGAGGAAGCCGCGGACAAAGCCGATGCGCTGCTCCTTCTGGTCGGACACAAGGAATTCCGCGCACTTAAACCGAAAGTTTTCAGCCGGCGGATGACGGTACCCCTTGTGGTCGATTGCCTGCACGCATGGGACAGCGCACAATGGGAAGCGGGCGGATTCACTTTCATTCAATTGGGGGACAGGCACGGAAGGTTGCAGGGCGGCACCGCCTTATGAAACGCAGTAAAGTCCTGTTCATCATCGGAACTCGGCCGGAAGCGATTAAGATGGCGCCGGTGATCCGTGAGCTTGCCCGGCGTGGAGATAAATTCACACCCCGGGTATGCGTTACCGCCCAGCATCGGGAAATGCTGGACCCGGTCCTGCGCCTGTTTGAAATCCGCCCCAACCACGATCTCAATCTGATGCGAGACAATCAAACTCTGGCGCAGCTAACCGCGGCGGCTATCACCGGATTGGACACGGTCGTACGGCAGGAGGCGCCGGATTGGGTTTTGGTGCAGGGAGATACGACGACCGTCCTGACCGCCGGATTGGTCGGTTTCTACCATCAAATCCGGATTGGACACGTGGAAGCAGGTCTGCGCAGCGGCCAAAAATACCAGCCTTTCCCGGAAGAAATAAACCGACGTGTGGCCGGCGTTGTCGCGGATATTCACTTCGCACCGACCGCGGAAGCCCGGCAGAACCTGCTGCTGGAGGGCGTACCGGGGGATTCTGTGCATGTGACCGGTAATACGGTCATCGACGCGCTGCATTTCGCCGCCGACCGGCCGTTCGATGTATCCCAAAGCCTTCTGGCGGGCATCCCGCCGCAACACCGCTGGGTACTTGTTACCGCCCACCGCAGGGAAAATTTCGGCGCACCGCTGGAAAGGATATGCGAAGCGTTGCGGGTGCTGGCGCAGCGGTATGCCGGCGAAGTTCAGTTGATTTATCCGGTGCATATGAACCCGAACGTGGAGAAGCCCGTCCGGAAAATGCTTGGGAAAATTGATAATATTTCCCTGCTGCCCCCGCTCGAATACCTGCCGATGGTGCACCTATTGAAGCGGTGTGAAATCGTCCTGACCGATTCCGGAGGTTTACAGGAAGAGGCGCCGGGATTGGGAAAGCCTGTGCTGGTATTTCGCGAAGTGACCGAGCGACCGGAAGGCGTCCGTGCCGGAACCGTCCGGCTGGTCGGTTCGGATACCGGGCGGATCGTGGCGGAGACGTCCAGGCTGCTGGACGACCGGAAGGAATACGATCGCATGTCGAAAGCCATTCAACCATACGGCGATGGACGCGCAGCCCCGCGGATCGCCGATATCCTGGAGGAGAGCCTATGAAGATCCAATGGAAAATCCTCATCCTGATCGGCGCCGCCCTGGGTAGCGCCGTCGCGCTCGCCGCTTCGCAGGGCGCCGCTTTGGGAGGCGATCCGTGGTGGTATGCGAATGTCTTCTGGCCCAATTTTCTGGTGATTGTCTTACCAATGGTATTGGGATTCGGATTGATCGAATTATGCAACCGTCTTTTCCTCGCGGGCGAAGGGGGGGCGTTCGCGCGCAAGTGCGCCTGGTGGGCGCTGGGAGCGCGGCTGGCTTTCCTGATCCTCGCACCGATCGCGATGCTGCTGTGGGGGTACTCCTCAAACCGGAATCTACAGGGCCTGGTTCAGCGGGATGCGGTCAATGCGGTCGATACCGCCTGGAATGCCGCCCAACTCGGGAATTCCCTGATCGATACGTTTCATCGCGGGCCGGGCGATAACACCGGCGGCATCACGACGATCGGCGTGGTGGTCTTCCGGCTGCTCAGCCCGGATATGGAACGGACTCTCTTACTGGGCTTGTTCGCCTCGGTGTTTACTTCTCTCACCGTCATCGCCGTTTACCGCCTGGGCAGGGGATTCTTCTCTCCGGGCGTGGCCAAGGCGGCGGCGCTGATCGCAGCGGTTTACCCCGAAGCCGTGATGATCGGATCCTCCCACCAGCAAATGGGGTACATCACCCTGATCTTCAGCATGGCGTTGCTGGCCTTGGCGGGCGTCATCCGGAATGTTGAACCCGCCGCGGGCGATCCCGGCCTGCCGGGCCGGCGCCCTGCGGTTATCCTGCTCGTGAGCATGATCATCCTCGGCTTTTTTGTGGGATTCCAGTTTTCGATCCTCGGCGTGTTATGCGGCGTGGTATTTGCCCTGTGGCTTTCCGATCCGAGGCAGCGGATCGGACGGATTCTGTGGATCGGCGTGGGGGCAATAGCGGTTGTGCTGGTCGTGATCCGGGTACTTTCCGCATTCGATATCATCCCGGCCGATTGGGATCCTCTTTTCAAACAATACCGCTTCCTATACAGCATGGCGTGGGATGAGTTCGATAAATTGAAAGCCGCCGGCGGGGGAGACTTCTTTCAGACGGTACTGCTGACCATGGAAAAAGGACCGGCATTCATCCTCTCCGCCGTGTACGGTCTGATCCGGCCGGCGCTTCCCGCAGCAATCGGCTACCGGAATACGTCTACGGGAGGCGGCTTCTTTTGGCAGTTGTTGAATATCTATCGCAGCCTTGGCTGGTACGCCGTTCTACCTCTCCTCCTGTACGGAACTTTGAAAAGCCTGCGCGGGTTCCTCTCGCGCAAACCGGAAACGATCCTTATGGTGATCTTCTGGGTTGTCGCGCTGGTCGGTTCCTACCGGGCGTTCGGAGACGAGTGGGATAACCCACGCTACCGGTTGTTCGCCATCGCACCGATGGCGCTGCTGGCCGCCTGGGCCTGGATCTCCCAGCAGGAGCAGAAGGATCCGTGGTTTATGCGAATCGTGATTCCCTTCGCGACCGCGACCGTTTCCCTCACGGTATGGTACATCCTGCGGGACTATGCCATGATGGATTTTCCGGCGCTTCCGTCCATCGGTATCATCGGTGTAATTACGGTTGCCGCCTTCGTGCTTTCGGTATTCCTCATCCGGCCGAAGAAGATCGGCCCGGCCCGGTAGGTGATGCGCGTTTGTCTGACTCCGCGGGTCGGGGGCGGCGGGCCGGCGTCGTTTCAGGCGAGGCTGCAGACGGAATTCGGACGCCTGGGCATCGAGACGACGTTTGACCCGCGCGAACGGCCGCTCGATGCCGCGCTGGTGTTCGCCGGGACGAAGGATCTCCCGGCGCTCGTGGGATGCCGGCGAGACCGCATCCGGGTCATCCAGCGGCTGGACGGGATCAACTGGTTGTACCGGGTCAGTCCGCGTTCGGTCCGGCATACGCTCCGCAGCGTACTCTGGAACTGGCAGCTGCGGGTGATCCGTTCGCGTCTCGCGGATCGCATCGTCTACCAGAGTGAATTTGCGCGCGGCTTGTGGGAGCGCAAATTTGGAAAAGGCGCGGCCGCGGCACGGGTGATCTACAATGGCGTGGCGCTCGATGAATATCCGCGGGAGCGGAAGGATCACGATGGCACGCTGCTGGCGGCGGAAGCCAACCTGGATTTTCACACTCCGGCCCGGGAGATTTTGCGCGCGGCGCAGCGCCTGTTCATTCAGACGCATAGGCTTAAGCGTTTGAGCATCTACACCCGCATCACGCCGGCGTGGGAGCGCGAATGGGGACGGTTCGCACCGCCCCCTGAAACGCCCGGCCTGCGCCCGCGGGCGGAGGTGCGGGCGCGGCAGGAATCCGCCGCGCTCTTCCTTACGCTGGACCTGAATCCCTCCTGCCCGAATGCGGTCATCGAATCACTCGCCGCCGGATTGCCGGTAATCGGGTTCGATACGGGCAGCGTGGGCGAGTTGGTCGGAGACGGCGGGGAAGTGACGAAGTATGACGGCGATCCGTGGACTCTCGCAGTTCCCCGCAACCTGGAAGAACTCGGAGAAGCAGGGCGCCGGGTGCTCGGTCGCTGGCCGGAATACTCACACCGCGCCCGCGGGATCGCGGAGCACAAATTCGATATCCGGCGGATTGCCCAGTCGTACCTGGAAGCGTTGAGCGCGTAGATGATGAACGCGGAATTACCGGACAGAGTAGCGCTTGAGCAGCGCGTCCTGCCGATGTACCGGGCGGCCTTTTTCGATTCACTGGCCGGGTCGCTGCCCGGGACGCTTTCCGTCTTCGCCGGAGAACCATACCCAGGCGAGGGAATTCCCCAGGCGGCGGAACTCCATGCAGCCCGGTGGACCCGCGCGGAGAACCGAAGACTCGGGTTCGGACGTTTTTCGTTTTTATGGCAACACGGATGGCGCGAGTGGATTGCGGCGGCGGATCCGGAGATCCTGATCCTGGAAGCCAACCCGCGTTACCTTTCAAACGACCGTTTATATGGATGGATGAAAGCGCGCGGCCGGCCGGTCATCGGCTGGACCTTGGGTCCGGCGCGGGCGGGAAAAACATTTTCCCTCTGGATGCTGTCTTATTATCGGAAATACTCGGCGCTGGTTGTCTACAGCGGCAGCGGGGCGAAGGGCTTTGAAGGCCTGGGAATGGATTCCAATAGGATCTTTATCGCCCCCAATGCCGTGGAATCCGGAACGGCGGAAGCGCTGCAGGCGCAGCCCGGCGCAAGAGAAGCCGCACGCGCCGCGCTCGCGCTGGATCCGCGGCCGGTAATCCTGTTTGTGGGAAGGCTTCAATCGCGGAAACGGGTGGATTACCTTTTACGAGCATGTGCCCGCCTGGAGAATGCCTGCCAGCTGTTGATCGTCGGTGACGGCCCGGAACGGATGCGGCTGGAGCGTATCGCGGCGGAGGTTTTCCCGGCCGCGCGTTTCACCGGCGACCTGCGGGGGAGGCCGCTCGGGCAGTGTTTTTTTGCCGCGGACCTGTTTATCATGCCCGGGACGGGTGGATTGGCGCTTCAGGAAGCGATGCTCTATGGCAAACCGGTAGCCGCGGCGGAAGCCGACGGAAGCCAGAAGGACCTCATCCGAGAGGGTGAAAACGGGTGGCTGCTTCCCCCGGGGGATGAAGCCGCACTGTTGCGTGTGATGCGCGAAGCACTCGCCCATCCCCGGCGATTGGAAAACATGGGCACGGCATCCAGGAAAATTATAAAGGAAACGGCGACGATGGAAAAGATGGTCGATGGATTCTTAAATGCGATCCGGTTTGCAGCGCATGGGATGGAGAAAAAAACATGAAACTTGCATTCCTGGCCGACGCGCGCAGTCCGATCGCAATCAATTGGATCCGCTGGCTCGTGGAGCACGGCCACGAGGTGCATTGGATCTCCTCGCGGCAGGCCGAAGCGCCGCTGACGGGCTTGGCATCGTTTCGGGTGCTGCCGATTTTTCCCGAGTTGCCGCCCGGCGTGAAGATCTCACGCAAGAACCGCCTTTTACATCCGGCGGCGACGATCGTACGGCACTGGTGGATGCCATTCCGGGTGAACGCGCGGGCGATCGAATTAAACCGGTGGCTGAAGGATCTTCGGCCGGATCTGTTGCATGCGATGCGGATTCCCCAGGAGGGGATGGTTGCCGCGCAGGCAAAAACCCAAGTGGGGCATCCGAAACTTCCGCTTTTGGTTTCTGTGTGGGGGGATGACTTTACTTACCACGCGCGCTCGTCGCCGATGATGACCGAACTTACGAAAAATACAATGCGGCGGGCGGATGCGCTGCATGCCGATTGCCGGCGGGATATAAAACTTGGTCTTGAGTGGGGATTGCGCATAGACACTATGACAATGGTTGAACCTGGCAATGGCGGCATCCGTCTTGACGCTTTTTCCCCTGGAAATGCGAATCCTGAACTACTGGCAAAATACGCGCTTCCCAAGGATGCCTTCTTTATTTTCAATCCGCGCGGGATTCGCGGGGTGGCACGAACGGATACATTCTTCCGGGCGATTCCCGCCGTTATCCAGGCGATACCGAATGCGCATTTTCTGGCGCTTAAGATGGCCGGCGCCGGAGAGGCGATGGATTGGATACGCCGGCTCGGGATCGGCAACGCCGTCACGCTCCTGCCGACAGTCGCGATGAAGGACATGCCGGACCTGTTCCGTCTTTCGCCGATCATGCTTTCCCTGACCATGCATGACGGATTGCCCAATGTCCTGCTTGAAGCGATGGCATGCGGCAGCTACCCGGTCTGCGGGGATGTGGAATCACTTCGCGAATGGATCGATGACGGCAGAAACGGATCGCTCGTCCCGGCCGATGATCCGAAGACGGTGGCCGGAACGCTTATCCGGGTGGCATCCGACCCGGAACTCCGCCGGCAGGCAGCGGAACAGAATAGATCGATCATCGCCGAACGCGCGGAGTGGAATAGCGTGATGGGCCGTGTGGAAGAATTTTACCGGGCGATGGTGACTTGAATCTATTTTGCGGAGTAAAAATTCGAGTCCGGAAACACGCAGCAGGCGGCCGGGTCCGGAGGGATTTATGAAACAGATCGTTCAAAACATTCGCAAGGGACGGACGGAGATCGTGGAGATTCCCGCCCCTACGCCGCCGCCCGGCGCCGTATTAGTGCGGACCTCGGCCAGCGTGGTTTCGGTTGGGACGGAGCGGATGGTGGTGGATTTCGCCGGTAAGTCTCTTCTGGGGAAGGCGCGTTCGCGGCCGGACCTCGTCCGTCAGGTGATCCAAAAAGCGCGCCGGGAAGGGGTTTTTCCCGCGGTGGACGCGGCCTTTAAAAGACTCTCGCAGCCGATGGCGCTTGGGTATTCCTCGGCCGGGATCGTAATCGAGGTTGGAGAGGATGTGAGTGAATTCCATCCGGGAGACCGGGTGGCCTGCGCCGGGGGCGGCCACGCGGTCCATGCTGAATTTGCGTCGGTCCCGATAAACCTGCTCGCTGCGGTGCCTGAGGGAATCCCGCTCGACGAGGCGGCGTTCGCCACTCTGGGTGCGATTGCATTGCATGGATTCCGGTTGAGTGAAGCGGTTCTGGGGGAAAATATCGCGATCATCGGGCTGGGCGTGCTTGGACTGCTTGCCGTTCAGATTGCGTCTGCGGCCGGATGCCGGGTGATGGGTGTTGATCTGGATCCGGAGCGGGTAAAACTTGCCAGACGCCTTGGAGCCGAGATGGCCGTTAAACGCGAAGATGCTGAAGCCGCCGCCCGGACATTCACCGCGAGCCGGGGGTTGGATGCTGTCATCGTTTGCGCGGATACCGCATCCTCGGACCCGCTTGTGCTGGCCGGAACAATCGCCCGCGACCGGGGGCGGGTGATCGCCGTGGGCGCCACGGGCATGACCATACCGCGCAAGCCGTATTATGAGAAGGAAATCGATTTTCGCGTTTCACGTTCGTACGGCCCCGGACGGTATGATCTGCTGTACGAAGAGGCCGGGGTGGATTATCCCTACGGGTATGTACGCTGGACGGAGCAGCGCAACTTGGACGCCTTTCTGGAGATGCTTTCCTCGGGAAAAGTTCAAGTCGGCCCGATAATCAGCCACCGATTCCCGTTTGCGGAAGCCGCCGGCGCCTATCGGATGATCTCGGGAAAAGCGAAGATAAAACCGCACTTCCTCGGCGTAGTACTTACTTATCCATCGAACACCGTCCCTGCCAAAACCATCACCTTCCGCACGCAACCCGCGGTGAAACCCGCGGTTCGGGAACATGTCCGGCTGGGAGTCCTGGGCGCGGGAAATTTCGCGACGCTGGTCGCGCTCCCCGCCGTTTCACGAATCAAGCGGATCGAGAAGGTTACGATCGTCTCGGCCGGCGGGCTGACCGCGACGCTTGCGGCGAAGGAATTCGGATTTTTACGCGCAGCCTCCAATCCGGCGGATGTGCTGGATGATCCGGCGATTAATACGGTCGGCATCTTCACCCGTCATCATCTGCATGCCGGATTGACGGCCAAAGCACTTCGCAGCGGAAAACATGTGTTTTGCGAAAAGCCGCTGGCGCTGCGGGAAGCCGAGTTGGTGAAAGTCGAGAAGGCGTGGAAGGCCGCCCAGCGCGGTGAGGCGCGCATGCTGATGGTCGGATTCAACCGGCGGTTTGCGCCACTGGTCGCGCCCATCCGCCGAATGATCGCCGAATCCGGCGAACCGCCGGTCCTCACCGTCCGGGTGAACGCCGGACCCCTGCCGCGCGGCCATTGGACTCAGGATCCGGAGCAGGGGGGCGGCCGGATCTTGGGCGAGGCCTGCCACTTTGTGGACCTGCTGACTTGCCTGGCGGGGGCCTTGCCGGTCCGTGTTTATGCCTGCGGTGCGCCAGCCTTCGGCGTGGACACGGAAGATAATTTCGCCGCAACGCTCGAATTCGCCAACGGGGCGGTCGGGAGCCTGGTCTATACATCGGCCGGCGACCGGGCATTCCCCAAGGAGCGGGTCGAAGTTTTCTGCGGGGAAAGGGTGGCAGTGCTTGAGGATTTCCGGTCGTCGGAAATCTGGCGCAAGGGGAACCGCCGGGTATGGAATTCGCGGCTGGCCCAGGACAAGGGCCACCGCGCCGTCTGGGAACTGTTCATCCGCGCGCTGGAAAAGGGCGAACCGGTGCCCATCCCTCCGGAAGAGATCTTTGCGGTAACGCGCGCCACGTTCGCTTTGCTGAAAGCGGTTCGTGAGAAATCCAGCGTGCAAATCGCATGACATGCCTTTTTTATACACCGTGCTAAGGGTATGCCTGGATCGAAAGCTGAAAGATTTGCCTGTTTTTACAAATCGCATAGTGTCATCCGGGAGACTTGCGAACGCCGCGATGTGACGGAAGCCTATTGTGACCATAATCAACCCAGTTAAGATTCTAAGCATCATCGGGATACGCCCTGCGTTCTGGTATGCCGTTTACCGATTGCAGCTTGCCGTTGGGATACCCCGGATGCGCACGCCGGCTGTTTCCTGGGACGAGTATTTCCGATCGCATCCCGTCGAAACGGCATGGCCTCCGCCATCACAGCCCGCCTTCTTCTTTGAAGATCCGCGTTCGCTGGGGGATATCCTGCACCGAGTCGCCACCGGCGCGGAATTCCTGGCGAAGGAAGAGCTGGAAAAAAACCTCAAAGGATCCTTCCGGTTGTGGGAGGATTCCTGGCACGAATGCGGTTTTCCCCCGGTGTGGAATCGGAATCCGCTGACCGGCCGAAATCTATCCGCCGACCCTCACTGGACCGAAGTTGAAGAAGGGGCATCCGGTGATGCAAAGGGTGTGTGGGAGCTTTCCCGCTTTTCGGTCGCTTTCCGCCTGGTGCGGTGCTATGGGCTGACCGGCGACGAGCGCGCTCCGGAATTATTTTGGCAGTTGGTGGAATCCTGGATGACGGCCAATCCGCCGAATTGCGGCCCGCAATGGGTTTCGGCCCAGGAAGTGGCGCTGCGGGCGATGGCGTGGACCTTCGCGCTGCGGGCGTTTGCCGGATCGGGCGCAACCACTCCGGAAAGGGCGCGCAGGCTGATCGGCGCATTGGATGTGCATGCGCGCCGGATCGAAGCCACCACCGCCTATGCCCGGGCACAGAATAACAACCACTTGATATCGGAAGCGGCGGGATTGTTCACAATCGGCGTGATGTTCCCGGCGCTGCAACGCGCGGACAAGTGGCGGGATCTGGGGATCCGGCTGCTCATGGAATCCATCGAGCAGTTTTACCCCGACGGCGGGTACATCCAGCACTCGCACAACTACCACCGTCTGGCGCTCCAGCTGTACCTGTGGGTGATGCGCCTGGCGCAGCTCAATGGACGGAGTTTCCCGGAGGGGATGCGGCGCGGCGTGCAGCTTTCACTCGACCTGCTGCGTACGCAGACGGACAGGCAAACGGGGCGGTTGCCGAACTTCGGGCACAACGACGGCGCGCTGTTCCTCCCGCTCAACACCTGCGCCTACGAGGATTACCGTCCGCTCCTGCAGATGCTTTCGCTGGTGAGGGACCGGAAGAAAATCTACAGCGACGGACCCTGGGATGAGGATACGGTGTGGTTGTTCGGGCCGGGCGCGATCGGCGGGACGAACCGGAAACACCCGCGCGGAGTGAAATTCGAACCGCGGCCGTTCTTCGCCCCCTGTGCCGGTATGTACGTCCTGGGCGGGGATGAATCGCAAGCCGTGATCCGCTGCGTGCAGTTCCGCAGCCGGCCGGCGCATGCCGACCAGCTGCATGTGGACCTGTGGTGGCGCGCGGAGAACGTCGCGATCGATGCCGGCTCCTATCTCTACAGCGGCGATCCGCCCTGGCGGAATTCGCTGGCGCATGCCGGTGTGCATAATACCGTAACCATCGACGGGCAGGACCAGATGCAGCGTTCGGGGCGGTTTCTGTGGACCAACGCGGCCCGGGGTATGGTTGGCACACCTGCTGTGGGATCCTGGTCCGGTTCCCATGACGGGTACCGGCGGTTGGGGGTCATCCACAACCGCCTGGTGGAACGCGCGGAAGAGGATATCTGGATCGTCACCGACAAGTTGGCGGGCACAGGATCCCATTCGACCCGGCTGCACTGGCTGATCCCGGACTATCCATGGGAGTGGGGCGGGGCGAAAGAAGACCCGGCGGTGGAAAAATGGCTCGCCGAAAAAACAAAGGGATGGATAGAAAGATCCTGCGCGGGATTGATCCTGCGGACGCCGGCAGGCGGTATCTCCCTGCGCGTCTGGTCAAGCAGGCCGGCGAAGTGGAACCTTTACCGGATGGGTAAAAAGGTCCACGGCGAGGATGCCGCGGGGAAAACGGTTCCACCCGAGATTCGCGGTTGGCGGTCGCTGCGGTACGCCGGCAAATCGCCGGCGCTTTCACTTGCCGGAATCGCGGAGGGGGAGTTGCCGATCCGGTTTATCAGTATCTGGAGTCCGTTGCCGAGGGGGAGATAGACCAAAGGAAGTATTTTTCTTTTACCAATTGATAATCCCATTATCTTTTCGCCCAACCGAAACGGGCAAGCGGGATATTTCCTTTTTCATTGAACTCCACCCCCTCCGATTCCAAAATTTTCCGCTGGATAGTATGGCCTTCACCGCCCAGGCTGATCTTCCCGCCCGCCCCGACCACCCGGTGCCACGGGACGCGCTTTTCCGGCGTGAGCGCGTGCAGGGCGTAGCCCACCAAGCGTGCGTGCGAACCCATCCCGGCCAGTCTCGCAATTTGCCCGTATGTCGCCACCTTGCCGCGCGGGATCTTGCGGATGACGGTATAGATCTTCTCGTAAAGGTCGCTCATCAAGGATCCTTGGAATGAAAGAAGTAGTGAATATGGATAATAGCCCAAAAACGCGAAGGCGCAAAGACGCAGCGACGCCAAGCAATGAATTCGAATTTCTTTCCGACTTAGCGCCTACGCGTCTTTGCGTTTGAAGATTTAACCGCTTACAATCAACACGTAATACAATCCACCGATACCGTTAGCAAGGGGTAGAAATCAGGGATACTTGCACACTCAAGAGTTTATCCGGCTGGAAAACGAATACGGCGCGATGAACTACAAGCCGCTCGACGTGGTCCTTACGCGCGGGCAGGGGATCTGGGTCTGGGACGTGGACGGCAACAAGTACATGGATTGCCTCTCGGCCTATTCCGCGGTCAACCAAGGCCACTGTCACCCGAAGATCGCCGCGGTGATGAAGGAGCAGGCGGAGAAACTGACGCTTACCTCGCGCGCCTTCCGTAACGACCAGCTCGGGCCCTTCTACAAGGAATTGTGCGAGCTGACTCATTCGCACACGGTCCTTCCGATGAACAGCGGGGCCGAGGCGGTGGAGACCGCGATCAAGGCGGTTCGCAAATGGGGATACCGGGAACGCGGCGTCCCCGACGGGCAGGCGGAGATCATCGTCTGCGCGAACAACTTCCACGGCCGGACCATCACGATCGTCGGATTCTCAACCGAGGAACAGTACCGCGACGGCTATTCGCCCTTCACGCCCGGCTTCAAGATCATCCCTTTCGGCGACGCGCGCGCGCTCGAGCAGGCGATCACGCCCAATACGGTCGCCTTCCTGGTCGAGCCGATCCAGGGTGAAGCGGGCATTATCATCCCGCCGGCCGGATACCTGCGCGAGGTGCGACGGGTTTGCAACGATCATTGCGTGATGATGGTCACGGATGAGATCCAGACCGGGCTGGGGCGGACGGGGAAGATGCTGGCCGAAGCGCACGAAGGGATCGAAGCCGATCTGACGCTGATCGGCAAGGCGCTTTCGGGCGGTTTCTACCCGGTCTCGGCGGTGCTCTCAAACAAGGAAGTGCTCGGGGTGTTCCAGCCGGGCGATCACGGCAGCACCTTCGGCGGCAACCCGCTGGCGTGTGCGATCGCCCGCGTCGCCGTTCGCGTCCTGGTGGAAGAAGGCATGATTGAAAATGCCGCCCTTATGGGCGAATATTTTATGTCTGGTCTGCGCGAAGTGAACAGCCCGAATATCAAGGAAATCCGCGGCAAAGGGCTGATGATCGGGGTCGAATTATATGAAGCGGCTGGCGGCGCCCGCCGCTTTTGCGAAGCGCTAATGGCGCGCGGCCTTTTATGCAAGGAAACGCATAAAAACGTGATTCGATTTGCACCGCCCCTGATCATCCAAAAAGGCGAAATTGATTGGGCGATGGAGCGGATCACACCGGTGTTGACCGCCGGATGAATGCGCATTGCCGTCATTCCTCCCATTGCGTGTCCAAGCTGGAAAACGGGGAAGCATGATGACCGACAAGAAGCCGGACTATGAATCATTGACGGAGAGCATCCTTGCCTGGGCCCGCAGCGAAACCAACATCCGGGCGGTGGTCGTGATTGGATCGCGGGCGCGGACGGAGGATCATCCGGCGGACGAATGGTCCGATCTGGACCTGCTGGTGGTGGCAGACAATCCCATTCTCCTAATAGAAGGAGTGGATTGGCTTCCGAAAATCGGAACCCCTTGGATCACTTTTACCGAGTCGACACCGGGAGACGAGGGGTACGAACGCCGTGTGCTTTTCGAAGGCGGATTGGATGTGGACTTCGCGCCGGTCGCGGCGGAGGAGATGCGCCGGATGGCGGGAAAACCTCTTCCACCGATGATCGCCGACATCTTCCGCCGGGGCGCGCGGTTCATCCTGGATAAGGATGGATGGGCGGAACGGTTTCGTCCGGTGCAAAGCGATACCCCCGCCGTATCCGCGCCGTCGGAGTCGGATTTCCTCAACCGGGTAAACGATTTCTGGTACCACACCGTCTGGACCGCCAAGAAAGCACGCCGCGGAGAGCTGTGGAAGGCGGTTTCCTGCTGCAACATGTATCTGAAGAACCTGCTGGGGGAGATGATGGAGTGGAACGCTCGCGCCACAGGAGGGCCTGACGTTGATACGTGGATGAGCGGCCGATTTCTGGAAGAATGGGCTGATCCGAAAGCTGTGGCCGCGCTGAAAGATGTTTTTGCGAAATATAATGAGGAAGACCTCTGGCGGGCGTTGCGGGCAACGATGGATGTATTCCATGATTTGGCGGCTCAAACCGCCGCCCGGCTTAAGTATCCCTATCCTGCAACCGAGGAAGAAAAAGCGCGCGGATTGGTGGAAGCCATGTATTCCGGAAGGGGAAAAACTTTACAGGCTGGATAAACCTCGCCCGCTCAACCGCCAAAGGAGGAAACCGGTGACCCCGTTGGATTTCATCCGATCCGGCGTGGCTTTTCTCGTTTTGGCAAGTCATCTGCCGTCCTTATTCCTATGGGTCGCCATCCATCCTTTCTCCGCTTTTTGGCGGAAACGGGGACCTATTTTCACTTTTGGCGTACTGGGTGTCCCGGTGGCCCTCTACGTAGGTGGAGCATGGTTCTTTCGCAGGATTCTATTGGGGGCCGATTGGGGAGCCAATGCCGTCACCATGGCGCTGGCGGGTTTTTGTGTGGTGGGGGCGTTGCTGCTGAGGGGGGCGCGCGAGAAGCATCCCGATTATCCAAAGCTCTCGGGAGTGCCTGAATTATACAGGGATAAATTCCCAGGCCAATTATTGACCGATGGAATTTATGGACGGGTGCGGAATCCGCGGTATCTCGAATCCCTGTTGTGGGTGTTGGGGTATTCCTTTTTTGCGAACTACTCGGGTTCCTACCTCGTCTGGCTGGCCGGCTTGCCGGTGATGTATTGGGTTGTGGTATTGGAAGAGCGGGAGTTGCGCCATCGGTTCGGCCCCGTCTATGAGGAGTACAGCCGGCGGGTGCCGCGTTTTATACCCAAGTTTGGCAAGCGCAAGAAGGCGGAATGACCGGCCGGGAGCACGGCTTCCGGGAGAAAAGCGGAAAACCGGGGTGTATTCCGCATCCGCCGATGCGGGGATTTTGGGGAAGCCATGGACCGGGGATCCGGATGGAAAGGATGCGGGATGCAGGAACTGTGGAGTGCGGTCGATAACTACTTCAATGATTTGCTGATCCCTGCGGATCCGGTGCTGGAGGCGGCGCTTCAAGCCAGCGGCGCGGCCGGTCTGCCGGCGCATCACGTCGCGCCCAATCAGGCCCAACTGCTGTGGATCCTGGCACAGGTCACCGGGGCGAAAAAAATCCTGGAGATTGGAACGCTCGGCGGCTACAGCGCCATCTGGATGGCCAGGGCGTTGCCCGCCGGCGGTCGATTGATTACTTTGGAATATGAACCACGGCACGCCGCTGTCGCGAAGGAGAACTTCGCCCGCGCCGGCCTTACGGAAAGGATCGATATCCGCGTCGGCCGGGCGCTGGATACACTCCCCGGGATCGCAGCCGAGGGCGCCGGCCCGTTCGATCTGGTATTCATCGACGCCGATAAAGAGAATAATCCGGATTACTTCGATTGGGCGCTTAAACTCACCCGGCGCGGCAGCCTGATCGTCGTGGATAATGTTGTCCGCAACGGGGAAATCGCCAATCCCCAAAGCACCGATCCAAGCGTCTGCGGGACCCGGCGCTTCCTCGAGAAGGCGGCCGCTGAACCACGGGTAAGCGCAACCGCGCTCCAGACGGTGGGCGGGAAAGGGTATGACGGGCTGGTCGTGTTGCTGGTCGTGGCGGACCTGCAGGAAACACCCACCGGGTAAGCTGTTTTTGGGGTCCCCTCCCGAGAAGCGATAAAATAGGAATGCATCCGCCGGAAGCTATATCACCCCTGCCGGGATCGGCGGAATCCCCTTCCTATCGTAGAAGCGGATCGATTAAGGATGTCTTTATGACGATTAACAAGGATAAATTCGAAAGGTTAATGAACGAAGCCTGGCAGCACGAATTCGCCGGGTGGGATTTCAATTTCGTAACCGGACGGTTCGTAGAGACGCCGCCTTCCTGGGATTACCGCCAAATCGTCTTGGATCGGATCCGGAATGCAAAAGCGCTGCTGGATCTGGACACCGGCGGCGGCGAATTTCTGGCCGGGTTGCAGCCACTCCCGCCGGGAAGCTGTGCGACCGAGGGGTATCCGCCGAACGTGGCGATCGCGACCGCCCGACTCGAGCCTCTCGGGGTGAAAGTGTTTAATACGCATGCCGCGGTGCAGCTGCCGTTCGAGGATGAATTCTTCGACCTCGTGATCAACCGCCACGGGGGGATACTCGCCCCGGAGATCGCCCGGGTGCTGACGCCCGGGGGACGATTCATCACCCAGCAGGTCGGAGATAAAAACTGTCTTCTCCTGAATGAAGCCCTGCAGAATATCCCCGACTTTACATTTTCCGCGTGGAATCTGGAGCGGGCCGTCAAGCAGCTCGAAACCGGCGGATTGCGCATCCTCGAGCGCAAGGAAGAATTTCCGAAGGCTGAATTCAAGGATATCGGCGCGGTCGTGTATTATTTGAAGGCGATCTCCTGGCAGGTGACTGATTTTACAATTGAAAAATATTACGACCGGCTGGCGGAAATCGACCAAGGCATTCAGGAAAAAGGCGCATTCGTTGTCAACGAACATCGGTTTTTAATCGAGGCGCAGAAACCATAAGCGGGAGAATTATAATTGTGGTGAAACACAGACGTCCCCTCGGGGTGCTGTATCTCATTTGCTTTCCAATAGCGTTTGCGTGTACCGTGACAGGCCGTTTGCTGCCGCAACCCCTCGATGAACCGACACCCGCACTCAGCCCGACGGCGGCACCGTCGATAACGGAAACGGGAACCTACACGCCGACGGTTACGCGGCGGCCGTCCGCCACTCCCACGCCGACTTGCGTCCCGCCACTCGGATCGGATGCCATGCGTGCCGTCCAGGAAGAAGCAGACAGTCTTATTCCCGGCGGAACCGTGATTTGGTATGACGATTTTATCTGCAACGATCTGAGTTACGGCTGGGGCGTGGGCTCTATTAATCCGAACACAACAGTGACCGTATCCGACGGCGTGATGACTTTCAGCACGCGGGAGACGCAGGACATTTGGGACGGAATAAACCGGATGGAAATGAGTATCCAAGATGGGTCAGGGATACTTGTTTTATTCCGTTTCTGGAACCAGACCTCAGCGAATTTCTTCATAAGCACCGGCACTTGGTGGGAATCCGATTACAGGCGATGGGGATTTGAGCTTCAAAAAGAACCGTTCCTTGCGGGAACCTGGGTTGGATGGGCGGGCATCACCGGATTTACCAACGGATATGTTCCCACAAAAATACTGGTTCCGCAAAATTGGTATTACCTGCTGATCCGTCTGGAAGAAACAGGAAGGGTTACGATGAAATTATGGGATAAAGAACAACCCGGGAATAATGCCGAGTTTCATCAGATCCTTGATTCCAGCTGGACGGGGCATCGTTGGGGAACCTTATTTCAAGTATATGACGGGACGATCCAAATCGACCGGTATTGGGAGGCCGCCTTTGTCGGCGAGGAATAGCTCACCGGGCGGATCAATGCCGACGTTTGTGGAATTGCATCTGCATCTGGAGGGTGCGATTCCCCTGCCGGCCTTGTGGGAATTGATCTGCAAGTACGGCGGCGATCCAACCGTTCCCGATCCGGCGGCGCTAACGCGCCGGTTCACGTATAAGGATTTTCCGCACTTCATTCAAACCTGGATCTGGAAAAACGGCTTCCTGCGTGAGTACGAAGATTTCGCTTTTATCGCCGAGAGGGTCGCGCGGGATTTGCTGCAACAAAACATCCTCTACGCCGAAACGCATTATTCGCCCTCCGGATTTTTCGAACAGGGATTGGATATAGGCGAGATCACACGGGCTATACGGTCCGGGCTGGACCGTGTGAAGGGGATCGAGATCGCGCTGATCGCCGACCTGATCCGGGACCTGGGCCCGGAGAGTGCGGCCCGGACTCTTCAGGCCGTGAAGGAAGTCCGCGGGTACGGGGTGGTCGGAGTCGGGTTGGGCGGATCCGAGCAATCCTTCCCGCCGGAATTATTCACCGGCGTGTACGCGGACGCGCGGCGGCTGGGGTTCCACACCACAGCGCATGCCGGGGAAGCGGCCGGCGCGGCAAGCATCTGGGGAGCCGTGCGCAAGCTGGAGGTGGAACGGATCGGTCACGGGACCCGGGCCGAGGAAGACGGAGCACTGATGGATTACCTCGCGGAGAAACAAGTGCCCATCGAAATGTGCCCGCTCTCGAACGTCCGCACGGGAGTTGTTGCCCGCATCGAAGAGCACCCCATCCGGAGGTATTTCGACCGCGGGCTGCTGGTCACTGTCAGCACCGACGATCCGAAGATGTTCGGCAACTCGATCGCCGAAGAATACCGGATGCTGGAAACCGTATTCGGATTCACGCCGGCGGAGATTCGCCGCGTGATGACCAATTCCGTGACAGCCTCCTGGATGGACCCGGAGAAAAAAGCGCGTTGGTTTTCCTCCCTCCAAACGGATTCCATTCCCGGCGTAGTATAGTTGCGGCAGGAGAATTG
>DAOUDU010000180.1:0-1889 GCA_034430775.1 Anaerolineales bacterium
GCCCGCACCGGATGCTTGGCGCTTTTCTCCGCGCGGGTGGAAAGGTATTCCGAGGTGGCCATCGAAAGCGCCGCGGCGATCCCGGTGATCAGGCCGGTGAGGGCGATGAGCTTGGTGTTCTGCAGTGCAAGCGTGTACCCCGCCAGCGCGCCGGTCAGTTCCACCAGCGCGTCGTTCAGCCCGAGGACCACCGACCCGACGTAGCGCAGGCCTTCCTCATCGAGCATCTCCAGCAGCTTGTGCTCGTGGCTGTCCTCGTCGCGGATCCAGGCATCGATCTCGGGGACGGACGGCCGAAGTTCCTCGTAGTTTTTTTGCGCCTGTTCTTCGCCGCTTTCCATCAGCTTGATCGCAAAGGTGAATCCCAGCAAACGGCTGAGGAGCGTGTATCTTACGATGGCCAGCCGATCGGGAGCGGCATCGACTCCCGTGTATTTCCGCCAATCCCCGGCATGCCGGCGTTCGTCTTCCGCGATTTGTTCCAGGACGCGGCGGTTTTCCGAATCGCGCATTTGCCCGGCGATATTGCGGTAGATATGGTACTCGGTGATTTCCTGCCGTTGGAAGCCGAGAATTCTGCGGCGGACGGCGGGCGGGAGTTCCATGCGGACACCTCCTGGGATTTTAACCGGCATCCGGAGCCAGCACGCGGACGGCGGCTTCGCCGGGATGCAGACTTGCTCCAAAGAGCGCCGTCATCAGGACTGCCGAGGAAAGGCACCATAGGCACGAAGCCCCGATGACGAACGGCTCGAGAAACGTGAGATAGATGGAGAACAGGAAACCGAACGTGGCCAACGCAAAAACCGCTAGGTCGGCCAGGGCCGCCCATCGCCCGCGGGCGGTTTTCGATACGGTCCAGGCCGCCAGGATCGCGGCATAGCCGAACCCCCCCAGCACGCCGATGGGAAGGATGCCGAACAGCCTGGCGTATTGACTCTGCTGCACGGTGTTGCAATCCCCGACCGGGCCGCAGAATGCTTCCACCCGGAAGACCTCGATGTAGGCCAGGTAGCCTGCCACACCCAGCCCGATAAGACACACCATCGGGACGACCCATGCGGGAACGCGCGTGGTGGAAGTGCCGGAAGACGTTCGAACCTGTACAATGCCCGCTCCCAGCACAACAAGCATACCGGCCAAAACGGCGATCGATACGGCGTTGCCCGCCGGATCACGGGCAAGGTTGGCCCGGATCCGGGTCAGAAGGCCGGTCACGGAATCGGAGCTTGGGGTTTCCGCTCCCGCGGCAAGATATTCCCTGACACCGGGAACTTCGGGCCAGTCGACTCCGCCCTGCGCCAACGCCTGTTCGATTAACAGGGGCAGAAATTCCTCGATCTCATCCGATCCCAGCAGAAATTGTCGGCCGATGACCAGGAACGGCACGCCGGCCCGATCGAGGTCGAAAAACGCGAGCGTGGATTCATACAGGGTGTACCCCGTCGCGGTATGGGTGTCGATCTCGGCCACATCCAGCTGCTCCCCGAACCGCTCCCGGATCGGGGGCAGCACCTGGGTTTGCACGTAGCGGCAATGACTGCAGGTCGGCGAGAAGAAAAGAAGGATCCGTACGGCCCGTCCGCCGCCGTCCCGGTTCTGGGCGGACGGAACGGAAGCGAAGGTCGGGGTGAGCGGCGGTGCGGTTTTCGTCGGGGAGGGCGTGGCGGTTGACTTCAGGGATTCCCGGTAGGCCTCAAGGCCGGGGATATCCGGCCAATCCGCGCCGCCTTGCGCCATGTAATCCTCTACGATTCCCGGCAACTCCTCCGGAATGGCATTGCCCCTTAACACGGTGTCATCGATGAAGAGAACGGGTATGCCGCCGGCGGTCTGAAAAGTTCCCAGCGCCGCCTGATACAGTCTCATGCCAGCGGCGGCCTCAATAT
>DAOUDU010000181.1:0-9246 GCA_034430775.1 Anaerolineales bacterium
AGTCCGCGGTTGGCTATCATCAACCCGCGGCGGCTTGTGGAAAGATCGGCGAACGTCCGCTGAGGAACCTCCGGCCGCCAGCGTTCAACCCAGTCCGAATCGTCCATGGGTGGAACCGGCGAGCGTTCCACGATTTCAAAGTGCCCGTCGTACCGTGCAACGGGCGCATTCGTATCCTGGGCGCCAAAGCCCAATATGCCATTGCGTGCGCCCCCCGCACTTTCGTGCGGGTCAGGCTCCGGGTGCGAAGCAATCTCCTCCATAATAGAGGGGGATTGCTTCGTCGCTGCGCTCCTCGCAATGACAGCCGCGCCTCTCTCCCGCAACCCTTCAGCATTCTCCCCGTGCCCCCCCTCCGCCGGAAACGGGAAATGCACCCGCAGGCGGTGATCGTGCGCATGGTTCTCCACCGTCGTGCGGATCTCCACCCGTTCCATACCCGACGTCATCGTCACCCGGGTGGTAATCGGAATCCGCATCCGCTTTGCGGAACGGCGTTTTCTATCCTGCGATAAACCCGCCGGGAGGCTCATTTCGAGATCGATCTCGAGACTTTGCCGGACGGGACCGCTCCGCATCCGGACCGCTTTCCGGCGGGCGCCGATCATCACATCCTCCGCGGGCGGGCAGTAATTGTAGCTGTCGCCGCAGTCGCCGCCGTCGAGGAACCTGTTTTGTCCGCGGTATCGCACACCGGTGCGCTTATCGAAAATTTCCAGCGTTCCGGCGGGCTCCACCCGAATACGGAAAAACTCGTTCTCCAGGACCGGCGCGCCCGCGCTGCGGGTCAGGCTGCCGATTATCCATTTTCCAGCCATGCTCTGTGAAATCCGCAGCGCCAGCGGCATGAGCATGCGCAGGATGGGATACAGCTTCACCGGCTCCGGCGGCGGAAGCTCTTTCTTCCTGAGAAAAAAAGTTTTCCACCCAAATCCCGGAAGCGCGGGGGCGACGAATACCGCGCGCGTGCCGGCTGCGTTGCGGGCACGGATATGGAATCGGCTAATTTCCGGATCCGAGAGGTATTCCCGAAAGCCGGTCAATGCCCGTTTCCAGGCGCCGAGGTCGGGTGAGGCATTCTCGGCCATCACGGCCTCCACCCGCAGGGTTTCCCCTTCGCGGCGGAAGCGGACATCGCGGATGGAGAGGTTTCCCGCCTGCCCTTCGTGCAGGTTGCCGATGATCCCGGCCAGACCCTCGCGATCGAGGATGACATTGATCCATTCCAGCGCATTCTTGGCCGCCGCCTGGTGCGGGATGACGGCTCCGGCGGGGTCCACGATCTCAAACGCATCCCAATCCGCGGACGGGTGCAGGTCCACCTCGACCGGTCCGTTGATCGGCCCCGCCGCCGGATTGAAAACGACGATCGATTTTTCGGGGGTATCGACCGCGGCGGCAATCGCGTCGAGACTCACGCTTGTGATCCCCTCTCCGATCTGCGCCGCCTGTGAAAAACGCGGGAGCATCTCTTCGTGCACTGCATCGATCGAGCAGCCGCAGATCGAATCGTGCGGATGGTTTTGCATCAGCATCCGCCATGCGGCGCGCAAGGCGCCTGCCGGCCTTTGCACCAGCGGAGTTTGAAGGCCCTCCGGGACGCCGAGCGACGCCCAGGTGGAGAACGGCTCAGCCCAGCGTTCGAGCAACGTTTCACATTCGCGGTTGCGCTGTTTGATCCACATCCGGGTGGAAAGCACGCCGGGCAGCAGGTGGTGGCGTTTGGGCGAGCGCAGCTCCCCGCGCACAACCGGCAGTTCCAGGCTGCGTCTGCGGACCGCCGAAGATACGGCGGTGAAGTACGCCGGGAGCGTGGAATGGAGAAGACGGCTGCCGTCCAGTTTTCCGGCCGCGGAGCGGATCGCGGACGCGGTATCCCGCGGCGGCTCCATATGATCGGTTCCATGCATCAGGAGCAAATCGAACACCGCCGCATGCGGCCGCAGGGAATCCCTTCGGCGCAAGACCTCGTCCGCAAACAGCAGCGGGTCGCCGGTGGGCAGACCGGCGGCGTTGTCGTACCCGTCGCGTAAATAAGCGGCCAGGACTCGCGAGCCGTCCGGGGCATCCCACCACACCTCGCACGGTTCGTCGGAAAGCCCGCGGCGGAACGCCGCCCATTCGATCCCAAACCCGCGCAGGATCTGCGGCAGCTGCCCGATGTGCCCGAACGGATCCGGGGTGTACCCGACCGGCATCCGGGCACCGTACCTCCGGCAAGACCGCGCGCCCTCGAGCAAGTTCCGGATGGTGGCTTCCGGGCTGACCAGGAACTCATCCGGCAAGATGTGCCATGGGCCGATGAGGATGCGTCCGGAGCGGATATGGCGGCGGAGCTCGGCCTCGCGTTCGGGGCGTATCTCGAGGTAATCCTCGAGGATGATCGTCTGGCCGTCCAGCATGAAATATTTATAGCCCCGGTCGTTCGCGAGCAGGTCGAGCAGCCCATCGATCAGGCCGACGAGCCGCAGACGAAAATCCTGATACGGACGGTACCATTCGCGGTCCCAGTGGGTGTGCGAAATGAGATGCAGGGTGATCAATATTCCTCCGTATGCACTGTCCTATCCCCCTCTTCCTCTTCCCCTTTCCCCCTACGGGGAAGGGGAAGAGGGGTTGTGACAACTCGGTGTTCTTCTGAATTGTCACCGGGGCGAGAGGGTTGGGACAGGGCATCTAAAATCTCTTCCCAATATTTGAATATCAACAAATGCCCTTCGCCCTCCAGAAAGCGCGCGCGGCAGTGCGGCACAGCTCGGGCGATCGCGCGCCCCATCCCGACCGGCGCGTCGGAATCCTGCAACCCGTGCCAGAGCTCGACCGGCATCGAAATTTCCCGCATTGAAAATCCCCAGGGATGGACGAGGATAAATCCTTCCCAGGCGTGGCCGAGCATCCCCGGACGGAAGGCCTCGCGGGTGCTCTCGATGCAGACCTGCCAGCCGCCCGGCATGGCAAGCATCGCATTATCCGGGTTCGAAGGATTGCCATAATCCGGATGCACAAGCTCCTCCGGATGCTCCTTCCCCCGGCGGAAAATAAACCACATGGCCAGCCGGAACAGCGGCCACGGCATGTGTCCGCCGACGGTAAACCCGAGCCGGTTCTGGGCGGTGATGCCGTCCAGCGCGCCGGGCGCATCCGCCGGGCCGATACTCGAGATCACGCCGGCGGCGGTCAGCCGTTCGGGGATGTATCGCGCGCAGGCCAGCACATACGGCCCGCCGCCGGAATGTCCGCACATGGCGAATCGATCCAACCCGAGCGAGTCGGCCAGCGCGCTGAGGTCGGCCGGCCAATCGGAGATGCGGCGGCCGGGCAGAAAATCCGATCCGCCGTACCCGGGACGGTCGACCGTGATCAGGCGGACATGCTTCCGCGCGGTGAGCTCATCCAGCGGCGGGCGGAACAGGCGCGATCCGGGAATCCCGTGGAAGAGAAATACTGGTCTTCCGGCAATATCACCGTACTCGGCGTATGCCAGCCGCCTGCGGTCGGGCAGGATTATGGAATTCACATACACCCCGCATTTGCGCCGGTCGAGTAGCCCATGTACCCTTTGCGGGCATACTCGACTATCCATTCTTGATGATCGATCTCCGCCGTCCTTATAAAGTCACCTTCTCCAGCGTAAGCGCGCGCGCCTCCGCCATCGCCGCATCCCGATTCCGGATCGGGAAGATTCCGTGCAACGGGCTGAGGCGCGCCCCGGCGGCGGTCGAGGCCCAGATCAGCCACACCACCGGCCGCATGGCGCCGGTCATTTCGACCGATTGCTTCAACTCGGCAAGCGTGGCATCATCCCATCCGCCCGCTAACCCGTATAGGAAGAGATAAACGGGTAAAGAGGGAAGAATGCCCAGGAACAGGAGCAGGACGCTGGTGACCGCGTCGCCGCGCCACATCAGGAGGGTGGCCCCGCGCAGGATCAGGTAGTGCGCCACCCCGGCGGAAAGGGGGACCACGAACGATTGATACACATAGATCTTCTGCGGGAAGCAGATCTTGTGGTTGACGATGAACGCGGCCGACCCTTTGGCCGCCAGGGCGATTACATACGCGATGATCAGCGCCGAAACCTGAAACCGTGCGAGGAGCAGATAGATCAACAGCACGCGCGTCACTTGCTCGCCGATGGTCAGGAGCATCTTGTTCGCGGGCTTGTTCGATCCCAGCTGGACGGTATCCCCAACCCAGGAAAAATATTCGATCGCGCCCCACACCACGAGCGGCACCACATACACCGCCGAGCGGTGGAACTCCGGTCCGGTGGCGCCCAGCAGAAAACTCGGCGCGATCGCGGCCAGCACCGCGCCGATGAACGCGCTGGCCAATCCGCCCCATTTATAGGCCATCGCCGAATAATACTGTGAAAGTATCCGCTTGCCGTGCGAGACGGCTTCCGAGATGGCCGGCATGACCCCCTCGGTGAGCATCTGCCCTATTTGGAATGCAAAGACGAAATTTTGCGCCAGCACCCAGTTGCCCCAGATCTCGGCGTAATTCACCAGGCGGCTCTGGGTGATCCAGATCTCGGCCGCCTGCCCGGCCGACCAGGCGGCGGAAGCCAGCATCTCGAAGATACCGAATCCGAACCCGGTGCGGATGATCTCCCAATCGAAATGCGCCAGGAACAGCACGCGGACGCTATACCCCAGGCGGCGGTAGAGAAACCATCCCAGGATGAACGTAAAAAGCTCGGCGGCATACCCCGCAATTCCAAGTCCGATCAATCCGCCCATCGCGCCGCCGAACGCCGGCCGGCTCCGGCCCCAAAGGTAGAAGATCGTGACGAAAACCGGCTGAACCAGGATCGGGGCGATCACATTGAGCGTCACATCCAGGATGCGCGCGGCGTCGTGGCGCTGGAATCCCGAGAGCGCGTGGCGCATCACCTGGTAGAAACCGGGCAGCTGGATGACGGCGTGGATGATCACGCTCCAGGCGTAGAGCGCATAGGCGGAGTGCGGAGCGACGGCACTCGCCAGTCCGATCACCAGCGCCACCTGCACCGTGCCGGAAAGCAGCTGCCACCAGACGAACAGCTGGCCGTATTGAATTCCCTTTTGGGGATCGTGCACGCGGTACTGGGAGAGGTATTTGACGAACGCGACGCTGGTGCCCACATCGAAGATGTACCATGCCAGGTGGAAAAACTGCGTGACGCGGCCCCAGATCCCCAGCGCCTGGGCCGAGGGCAGGATGTAGGTCGGCAGGATCAGGTTTTGATAGAGGATCAGCGGGATGAAGAAGATAAGCCCGAGCGCCAGTGCAACCAGGAAGCCCGAGAGCGGCCGCTCAAAACCGACTTGTTCCCAAACCGACGCCTTTGCTTCGGCTGCCGGTGTTCGCACGGTTTCCGGGTCCGCGGCATGCCGCATGATCTCATTCAGCGCTTCCGGATGGCGCAAACTGTAGCGGCGGACCAGGAAAAAAGCCGCGAAGGATAAAGCGACAAGCAGCACCATCGCGGCCAGCAACGCATTCCGTTCGATCGCGTGCGGGACGGGCGATCCCGGATAGTCGGCGAACTCGAGCGGCGTTCTTCCGCCGGCCCGTGACGTCAGATGGTAGATCAGGTAGTTGTAATACGCCCATTCGCGGAACTGCGGATTGTCGTCTTCTCCGAGAAAAAAGTCGACAATGAACCCGTTCCCGCTTGGCAACCTCCAGATCAGCCAGCCGCCGTCTTCAAAACCGGTGATGAGCGGCTGGACGCTGGAAAAAGGCGTCTCCACGGTGTACCGGCCGCGGATCTGCGGTGCGCCGTTCCAGACGATTTGCCGGCGGATGGGATCGGCGGTCGGGATATCGACCAGGCTGACGGGCTCATCCGTCCGGCGGAAGGCAACGTCCACGCCGCAAAGGGCGGAAAACATCTCCGGAGAAATGTCCGGGCCGAGGATTAATACAAGCCCGGCTCCTTTGTCGAGGCGGGTTCGCATTAATTCCGGATCCGGAATTTCGCCGTTCAGCAGAAGGACGTCCGCGTCGTGAACATCGTCTACCAGAATGAACGCGTCGCTGCCGGCCAGTTCCAGCGCCGGACGGACGGTCGAGGATTCGCCGGCGATGAACACCCGCAGTGCGGCGGATGCCTCCGCCGGTTTGGGGGTGATAAACAGCAGTACGGGGACCAGCAGGAAGAGGATCCCGCGAAGCGGGAAAATCTTTCCGGAACAGGGCGCGCGGGATTTGGATACCTGCATTGCCAGAGGATACAACCGGCGGGGATTCTGCGCAAACCCCTACCCCGCTCCCGCCCATGCTCCCCCTCATCCCCAACCCTTCTCCCAACTCATATTGGGAGAAGGGAGTCCGACCTCCCACTCCCGGCATGGCAAACTTGACCTACAGAAAGCCCATATCATCGCTGCTTGAGTTTTCTATAAAACTGGGTTTGGGGACGGGCAGCCTTTTCCTCGAGGCTGTGGCACCAGAGCCTACTGACTGAACGTTTATACACGTGGGGTGAGGAAAATAGCGATACGCACTTTACGCATTCCAGAAACAATCCTGTCCATTACTTTGCCGCCTTCGCCACCACGACCTTATCGCGCCCTTCCGCCTTGGCTTGGTAGAGCGCGGCATCCGCCGCGCGCATAAGAACTTCCCCGGAGGCTTCGAATTCCGGGAGCGCGGACACGCCAAGCGAGAGCGTGATCCCCTGGAGCGTTTTCCCGCCGACTTGGACGCTCATGCCTTTCACGCCGGCCCGGATCCCTTCCGCGCGCTGGGCGGCGATGCCGATCGCGGCGTCGGGCAGCACGACCACGAACTCCTCCCCGCCGTAGCGGCAGGCGATATCCTCGTAGCGGACCTGGGCGGTGAGGAACGCCCCGAGCTGGCGCAGGACGGCGTCCCCCGCCTCGTGCCCGTATTCGTCGTTGAAGGATTTGAAGTGGTCGATGTCGAGAAATATGATCGCCAGCGGCGCCTGTTCGCGGACCGCGCGGTGGATTTCGCGCTCGAGCGTTTCCTCCAGGTAGCGCCGGTTGAAGAGGCCGGTCAGGCCGTCGCGGATGGATTGGTTCCTGAGGTTTTCCCGCAGCCGCAGGTTGGCGACCGCCAGGGTGATGTGTTCGCCGACGGTCTTGGCGAGTGAAAGCACCCGGGTTTGCGCCTCCCCGCCGGGGATGGGCGCGGGAGATTCCCCGTTCCACGATTGCAGGTGCAGAATGCCAAGCACTTCGCGCTGTGCGAAGAGCGGTATGCACATATACTGCGAAACCTCCGATTGATCCAGGTGATGGCAGCGCATTCCGGTCGCGTGTTGGTCCATCCACAGCATCTGCTCGCGGCGCAGCGCCCAGCAGTGGGCGGGCGCGCAACGCGGGAAATTCTTTTCCACCTCGGCCCAACCCCAGGCGCTCACCGGCTCCAGCGTATTCCGGGATTCATCGTTGAGGTACAGCACGCCGTGCGGGAAGGGCAGCAGGCGCGGGGTGTAGTAGCCGATGATGGCGTAACTGTCTTCCAGGACCGGGCAAGCCTGCAGGAAATCCCCCATCTCCGAAAGGAGAGTCATATCGCGCGCCTGCTGCTGCTGTTTCTCCAAAGCCGCGGCCAACGCATCGTGGGATTCCCGAAGCGCCTCCTCTGCCTGTTTGTATTTTTCCCGCTCCCCCAGGAGCGTGGTGGTGGTTTTTTCGGTGATGAAGCCGATCACCAGCAGGAACAGCATCTCCATGCCGATCCCGACCGCCGCCTGGATCGTAAGGCTCGCCGCGATGAGCATGGGTATGGTCAGCGCGGCACTGGCGACGAATCCGGTAACCAGGATGCCGGGCCGCCCGATGAACAGCCCGCTGTGGATGGCGCCCAGGACGAACATCAGCCAGAAGAGCGTGGGGTATCCGCCGGCCAGGCCGATGATCAACGAGGAGACAACCCAATTGAAAATCGCGAACACATGCATCAGGATGGCAAGATCGCGGACGGCCGACGCCCGGATACTGATGACGGTATTGACCACCCCCTGCACGACAAACAGCAATACAATCCATGGCCATTGAAGGCCGCCCCCGCCCGCCAGCAGGTATGCCAGGGCCAGCACGGTCTGGGCCAGGCCGAGGTATGGGGCAAGCCCGCGCCATAATTCGATGGCGAAATCGGAGCGTGCCGGGGATTCAGTCAAAGGAGCGCTCATCGGGTTCCATCATCTTTTTGGTTCAATTCACCTGCTTTATCACCTAATCCTATATGCTTCGAATATCATGCTCCATCCATCCAATAGTTTATATCATCTCAATGAAGATGTCGTTTCGCTTAATGTGGATTTTACGCAATGCGGAAAGGTAGTCCCACAATGAATATTTATCATACGCAGATTTGGTAAAACCAAAAGTTTTTTGTTTATGTTGATTATTTCTTTCGTAATAGTGGTAACCTATTCCATATCCACATTATTATTATCCAGAATATAAAAATTATTATGTAATATATCGCATCAGTGATATCAAATCCCAACATCGCCACGACGGAGATAAGTAATACAATAGGCAATCCAAAAATCATACCCAGGAAAAGGGATATCAAATCGCCAAGTAATATTTTCCCTTTTGATTGACTTCGAAGACAGGAGCCGACATAGGATCTAAAGAACATGGATAGAAAGAAACCGAGAACTTCAAGAAACATGAATATTAATATGAACACAATAGAATATTGCCCCATTTCCGGCGAAAACAATCGTTCAAATATATTGGCAACTTGACGATACCAAATTGCCAATACAATTATCGGTGATCCTATCCCCATTACTATCCAAGTGAGTACTAAATCCTCCGCCGCTTTTTTATTTTTCATACTCCCATTTCCTCATATCTCTCTTTTTTATTTTATTTAGGATAATATTCTATGGGGTTTGTGGATAGGTTCTTGTGTCAATTGCGGGATCGTCCGTCATAAATAAATCTACGTATTCATTAGCGATATCCTGCATTTCATTATACAGTGTTGTGAATGTATCAGCATAATCTACATATGCTCCGATTAGGGTTTGTAATGCTAATGCAGCCTTGGCGCCAGCAAGTGCTCCCGCCGCTCCGCCTGTTGCAGCCAAAATGAGAAGTTTGGCTATTGACCACATAGATTCTTCAAACACATTCTGCATCACCTCAGGCACCCCTTGCAACGCTTTGTCAAATGCTTTAATGGAATCTATCAATTTAGTTGCTTTATCATATGTTTCTTGAGACATTGGAGGTACTTTATACTTCATCCTCAAATAATATCCGGAATACC
>DAOUDU010000182.1:0-2202 GCA_034430775.1 Anaerolineales bacterium
TGGTGACCGTCGCGGAGGTCGCCCATATTTGGCCTTCCCCGTATCCCGACGGGTCGCAGGCGTCGTTGGTGAAGAATTGCACCGTGTACTGCGTGTTCGGAGCGCTGTCGAGCGTCGCCGTGAAAACCATCAACTGCTGGGCCGGGATGCGGACGGTGGAGATCATCACCGGGTAATTCTGCAGCAGGTTGTCGCCCGTATCCGCATCGCCCGGATCGTTGGCGACCACGCTGTTCCCGCCCAGCGCGATCCCCAGCCCGCCGTTGTCCCAAATTTCATTTCCGTCGATATTGTTGCCCGTCGCGTCGCCTTGCTTGGAGATCACCGCCACGCCGTGCCCGCCGTTGTGGGCGATCGCATTCGGATACGGGGGCGTGCCGATCCGGTTGTTGTCCCCCCGGATCAGGATTCCGATCCCGCCGTTGGGCAGGGACTGCAGGCTGTGGATTCCGATTTGGTTGCCGGTGACTTCCGCGTTGTTGGAGAGCAGGATGCCTTGCTCAAGATTGCCCCCGATGATGTTCCCCTCCCCGTATACGCTGCCGCCGATCAGCACGGAGGATGTCACCAGGCTTGTGGCGACCTCGACCCCGATCTTGTTGCCCAATGCGCCATACCCATCGGCGGTCGTGCCGATCTTGTTGTCCTGGATCTTTCCTCCCGTCGTCGGGTCCTCCACCGTCACGCCCGCACCGCTGTTGCCGGAGATGAGGTTCCCCTCACCCGATACGCCGATCCGATGGTTGCTGCCGCTGACGGTGACGCCGGATTCGGCGTTCCCGAGCGCCGCCGTCCCGGTGGCATCGGTGCCGATGAAATTTTTCTTGATTTCGACCGCATCGGCCGTGCCGGGGATTCGGATGCCCGATCCGCCGTTCCCCGAGATCAGGTTCCCGGAACCGTCGTCCGCGCCGCCGATCCGCTGGTGATCGCCGTCCGCCAGGATGCCGTTTTGGCCGTTGCCCAGCGCGGCCGTTCCGTCCGCATTCGTCCCGATCCGGTTCCCGTACACCCCGGTGTACCCTGAAGCTCCGTCCAACCGAATGCCGTTTTGTCCGTTGGCGGAAATCACGTTCCGATACTCCGGAGTCATCCCGCCGATCTGGACCGCTCCCAGGCTGGAGACGTACACGCCGTCGCGCTGGTTGCCCAAGCCGATGGTTCCGGTGAGGTCGGTGCCGATGTAGTTGCCCTCCACCATCGCCGCGTTGGAATCAATGTACACCCCGTTTTGTCTGTTTCCCGAAATGATGTTCCCTTCGCCGGCTTTCTTTCCGCCGATCAAGCTCTCCAACCCGTAGCTGTGTATGGTGACACCGCTAAGATGGTTTTCCAGCGCCGCGGTTCCCGCGGCGTCGACACCGATAAAATTCCCCCGGACCTTTACCCCGCTGGCTTGGATGTCCACGCCGCTTCCCCGGTTGCCGGAAATCACATTCCGGGTGCCGGTCGTCCCTCCTCCGATTTCGCTGTCGCCGGCGCCGACGTAGATGCCGCCCCCGCGGTTGCCGGCTTCCGACATCCCGGTGCTGTCCGTCCCGATATAACACCCCCAAATACGGATGTTTTCCGCATTGCTCAGATAGATCCCGTATCCGGGAAACCGGTTGATTACCAGGTTTTTCACCGTGCTGCTTCCCCCCTCAAGCCATAGCCCGTTATCGAGCGGATCGGTCAAATGCTGTCCATCCAGTTCGATCAGCGGGTCGGAGGAGAATCCCGGTTGGGTGGATCCATCGATTATCACCGACGCAGAGATGATCGGCAGAAAGTGCAACGGGCGGATGGTCTGCGGCCCGCCGCCGCCGATATCGAACTTGATGGTGACCGTACCGCTCAGCGTGTTGGCTTTGTAGAGCGCCTCGCGCAGGCTGCAGTGCGTCGCGTCGCAGGTCCCGTCGCTTTGGTCGTCGTCGGTGTTGACCGTCAGCGACGGACCGCCGGTGCACGCGAAAAGCCCCGCGGCGAAAGCCAGCAGAATTGCCGGAAGGAAAAGTCGTCTGCCTGTCTTGTTCATCGTTTCCTCTCCTCTCTGAGCCCCTCATGGAGGATCCCAACCTCCCATGCCGGGATCCTCCGCTTCGCAGCTTCCTCCTCGATTCCTATTCCGCCCCCTTCGGCCTCTCGGCGCCGCAACGCAGGAAGGAGATGTCGCCGTAGACCGGCGACATGCCGATCTTTTCCTGCGCCTTGTTGTAGACC
>DAOUDU010000183.1:0-2916 GCA_034430775.1 Anaerolineales bacterium
CGAACACCCCGACGCCCCAAAAAATGGCAAAGATAATGCGGCGCGTGTAAAAGATCTCAATGGAAGGGTAGAAATATCCAGAGCGGCGAAGGCGATCCGGGAGATCCTCCGGGCCCTTGGAAATCGCCCGGGAGATGTCGGTTGCCGTGGAGGTAAGCATGACAAACAAGGGAATTTGTTTTTCCCTTTCCGCCTGTTCTCCAGGAACCAGCTCCAGCGGCTTCTTGACCAGATACTCCAATCCGCCGGTCACCGCAGTGAAGATAAAATACACTCCGAGAGCGCCGATAACTGCCAGGATAATGTGTCCGTAAATAGGCATGTTATCCACTCCTTATTCGAACTTCACGGTTTCGCGATGGGCGGACAACCGGCGGATGCCGATATAGTAGATGCCCAAGCACATAATCGCGGAAATCATGAGAAGGAATTCCCCGTCAAGAGTCTCATAGAAGCGGGAAATAGCTGGATTGATCAAACGGTAGATAAAGACAATGACGGGCGGTCCGAAAACGGCAACATACAAAGAATTCCGGGAGCGGCCCAGCTTCTCGGTTTCCTGTTGCCGCATGAACGCCATGCGCCGCAAGGATGTGGAAATCGGCGACAAGATTTGTGTCAAAGGCACAGTCGACCCCTTTGTCCGCCACTGGGCAAGCGACTTGACAAGGATCTCCAGCATGACAAACCGCCGCTTCAACCGAAGCTTATCCAGCGCATCCAGGACGGGAACACCGGAATTCATCTGATTCACAACATCCTGAATATCCGGCTTTAGGATCTCGGGAAGAATATTAACGGCGGCCTGCAGGGAAAGCTCCAATGTCCCCTTTACGGAGGCGGCGATAGCCAAACGGTCCGCCAGGTCGGCGATGGACTCCTCATATCGGATCAGGCGGTCATCCCGGCGGGAAATAAGCCATTGGGAGTAAAGAAAAATTCCACCAACGGCCCCGACGATTGGCATAATCGTATACCCGCCGGTGGCGAACCACATGATTACGGCGCCAGCCGCGGCCCAGATCAAGCTGAAAAGGAGAAACGTGGAAATCGATACATCGAGTTGAGATTGTGAAAGCCAAGCCTCGATTTTCCCATAACGCTTCTTTTGAACCTGCTCCTTGGGAGTAGTCTTTCCCTGAATAACGTCAAATTGATCCGTGTAGCTCGTCTTCGGTTTCCAATTAAAGGAAAGGTAGATGGTATACACCCCAAGCGCGCCGATGGCTGCCAAAAGCATATTGATGAACATGGAATTACCCCTTTCCTATGTATTTCTCGAATATTTGTGGATCGATCCCGGCATCAAGAAACCGATCGCGGTGGGCTGTCGGGCAAAGCGGGCCGGCAAGCCCGGAAGTTTCACTCTCAGCCTTGAAAATCATTGAAATTTCAGGGACAGGCCGATCCTCGGGGCCGGTCAATTTTCCGGTGAACTCACCGATCTCCTTGATATAGCGGCGCGGCCCTTTCACTTCCATGGCGATTACGATGTGGAACGCGCCGGCCACCAAAATCGCCGCCCGTTCGCGATCCAAAGTTCGGCCGGTTTCAGAATACCCAAGCATCAGGTGAACGCGAGTGAACAGCTCTTCCACCCCGTTGGCGTGAATGGAGGTAAGTCCGTTCTTGTGGCCGGTGTGAAGGGCGGTGAGGAGATCAAAAACCTCGGCGCCGCGTACCTCGCCCAGGGACAACAGCCGCGGCCTCTGGCGGAGGGCCAGTTTGACCAAATCCATCTGGGTGATCGCAGGAGCGCCGCCGGGAATGGCCGGCCGGGTGCAGAGGTATACCGTATTTTTAGTGGTTTCCGCGCCAAAATAAAAATCAATTTCCGGGGTATCCTCTATGACCAATTTGCGTTCATCCTCAGGCAATAGCTTCCCAAGCGCATTAATGAGGGTCGTTTTCCCACATCCAGTAGGACCCAGGATCGTGATGTTCAAACCGGCCAGAACCGCGGCATGCAAGTAAGTCGCGGCGGCCGGAGAAAGCATGCCGGGATCTCCCAACGCCTTGAAATAATCCGGGATGAGTGCGGTCAGATTGCCTTCTTGTTTCTTATACTCGCGTGGGGCAACAAAATCTCCAAGGGTAATGTCCCGGGCGCGTTGAACACGGATAACCACCACTGGCCAAGGCCGAACAACTGGATTGGTGACGATTGAAACACGGGCGCCGGAGCGCAAAACAGCATCTACGATGGGATTTGATTCCGAAGCCGTCCGGCCAAAGGCTGAAATCTTGGTATTGATGAACTCTTGGAGATACATTGGTGACGGGAACTTCACATCGGTGTGCGCCCATCCAGTGCTCCGATAGACCATAACCTCATTCGGACCATTGATGGCGATATCTTCAATCGTCGGATCGTCCATAAAGGGCTGAAGCGGTCCCATCCCGAGGATCTCGGCCAAAAAACGGCGAATCGCATCTTCCTCGGTATATCGAATACGAGGACGATTGTGATGTGTAGCGTCTTCGTTATAGGATCGATAAACAGAAGCTGATATTTGGCGCGCTTTTTCCGCTAGCAGTTCGCCGCTGTATTGCAATTCCTGGTCTGACACCCCGGCTTGCTCTCTAAGTTTTTCCCGGATCTGATCCAAAGCCTTATAGAACGGATCGGTTGAAGTGTCTACCGGTCCTTTGGGTGTTTCCTGAGCGAACAGGCTTGCTTCATCCTTGAAGTCAGGCATTGTGCGGACTCCTAAACGTGGTCATGTGGCCTCCTGCAATTCCCAAGCAACTTGCCTCGCCCTACTTCTTGCCCTTACCGAAAGAAAAACCTTTCTTTTCGCCCTTCCCTTTTCTGCTTTGGGTCCAAATGGCACCCAACGGGGGAAAGAAATTTGAACCCAGAATGACGAGATCTCGCAGGACGTTCTCGATGGGCGCGGGATTGTTGTCCCTCCC
>DAOUDU010000184.1:0-30565 GCA_034430775.1 Anaerolineales bacterium
GGGGAGAGCGTGGCGGTTGCATTCATGGATTCCCGGTATGCCTCAAGGCCGGGGATATCCGGCCAATCCTTGCCGCCTTGCTCCAGGTAATCCTCCACGATTCCCGGCAACTCCTCCGGGATGGCATTGCCCCTTAACACGGTGTCATCGATGAAGAGAACGGGTATGCCGCCGGCGGTCTGGTAGGCTCCCAGCGCCGCCTGATACAGTCGCATGCCTGCGGCGGCCTCGATATTGACATACAGAATCTCCAATTGGCCGCCGTATTTTTGTATCCGCGGCGGCAACGCCTCATCGATGATTTCACTGCAAAAACTGCACATCGGCGAGTGGAACAGGACGGCATGCACGACCGGCACCCCGGTCCGGGCGCGGGCGATCCGGGAAGGAAGCGCACAATGCGTTCCGACGAAAAGGATCATCAGAAAAAAAAGATACCGGCGCATACCGGAAGACTCCGGAACCGAAATCATCACGCACTTGAACACCCCCTTTTTTCCCGGCCCGGACCGAACCGCATCCTTCCCGGCCTGACGGAATCCGCGGACTCTTTTTCGAATCGGGTGACGCAGGCGGAAGCACCCGGGAATCACACAATCGAATGTCACGGTTCTTTCCGCTCCGGGCTCGTGACAGCCGGTTCCGGGGAGGGTTTCCCCTTCGGACGGGTCCGGGTACGGTGGGCAATGACTTTCACGGCAATCACCAGCATGGCCAACGGCCAAAGGTGCCACGCCAGCGGCATGCCGCAATCCGGGCAGGGCACGGCGCCGGCGCCCAGGAGCGCGGCGACGAACGCCCAGCTTGTAAGCGGACTGCGCTTTGGGTTCTGGGTCGGCTGATCGGACGGGTCGTTTGTCATGTTCCTTTATTTTCTCCCGGTGTGGACGTCATCCCGTTCAAGCCCGGCCCGCGGCAAGGCCCGTCACGCGCTCCCGTCCGCCGCCGGTCATTCCCCCAGGCGGATGATGCTTCCCGCCCCGGTGCGCAGGAAATCCTCGCCGTATTCATCGGCGAACATCGCGATGGCGCGATCGCCCGTGCAGTGCGACGGCGCGGCTTTCTGCACGCCCAGGCGCCGGAAGTCGCCGAGAATAGCGGCAATCTGCGCGTCGCTCATATCGCGCAGGTGAAAGCCGCCCAACACAAGATACACGGGATCCCCGGTCAGTGCGACGGCTTTCTCCACGATCCGCACGATCCCCGGGTGGGCGCAGCCGGTGATCACGACCAATCCTTTTCCCGTCCGGATGACCAGGGATTGCTCGGGGATGCTCCCGCCGACGTTGCCGGTGGTTAGGATATTTTCAGCAACTTGCATTCCGGGTTCGGCTTCGACCACCTCCGTGCGCTGCTTCACGGATTGGAGGAACGACGCGCCGAACTCGGAAAGCAGAAACACCGGCGGCCTCGATGCGGCATCCAGGAACGCATTCAATCCGCCGGTGTGGTCGCTGTGGGCGTGCGAAATCATAACATGCCGCACACGGGCGGGATCGAGTTCCAATATTTTTATATTCTGCATCAGGATCTGCCCGTTGCCGCCGGTATCGAACAACAGAATCTCGCCGCGATATTCAACCAGCGCGGCAAATCCCCAGTCGGTTTGCAGGCGCGGGTCAGAAGGGATGTTGTTATAGAGAATTGTGATCACAAGCGGATTATCAGCGGTGGGCGTCATGGGTATCTCCTCCGGGAAGGGTGAAGGTGACGGCGTATCCGTATGCCGGGGGGAAGGCATCGGATTCGGCGATGCGGAAGCGGTTTCCGTCTGCGGGAGAAACGGACTCGGCGATGCGGTTTCCGCGGCGGCATCGGGAACGGGTGAGGCGGCCGGGAAACCGGACGCCGCGCATCCGCACAGCAGCCCGCAAAGGAGAGCGGCCGGAACCGACCGCATCCGATCGCAGAGTCTTTTCTTCGGGCGCCGCCACCGGAAAGGGATCCATCTTTTTTCCGCCGGAGCATGTTCCGGAATGGATGGTCCGCGTTTGCGGAAGGTGCGGGAAAGCATGCAGCCGATTCTACAATGATCGGGAGGGAAGAGGATCCAGCCTATCCTATTAAGCCGTCGGCGCATTTTTCCCTTATGAGCTCCCGGAGGGAGGTTCCTCTTTTTCCGGCGTGCGCTGGTCTCGAAACAGCCGCAGCGCGCCGAGTATGAAATTCAGCTGCGGAACCCGCCGCATATAGCTGCGGTACTCCTCGCCGAATTTCCCGACCCCTTCCCGGTCGGCGGATTGGATATCGAAGTACAGGAGGATCGAGGCGATCAGCCCCAGCAGGATCACCACTCCCTGCTGCGCCAACAGCATCATGGAAACGCAGAACAGGATCCCCGCGAGGTATTGGGGGTGCCGAACGACGGCATACAGGCTGGTATCCACCAGACGCGTCGTCGCAACGTAGCTTTTCCCCTTGGGGACGCCGCCCCGCCGGCCGAGGATGAAGATGGGCGCGATACCGAAGATCGCCGACAGCAACCAAATGCCCCAGCCGATGATCTGAAGCGGTAGCCAACCGGGAAGCTTGTAGACGAAGAAGGCGAGGATGTACTGGGCGATGATGATCGGCCATGTGATGTGAATCAGACCGAACCGTATCGCTTTTTTCATGGTTTCCTCCCTGCGTCACCAGGCCGCGCGCAAACGCGAAAACCGTCGCTCGGGAGGCGGCCGGTAAAAGCCGGCGTGCATGGAATCCGTCCTTCGGTGCGGAATGGGCGGCCTCCGCCAAGGACGGTCCGATGGTTGGCGCCCAACGCTCCCGCTCCTCCGGCGGGGGCACAGCGCTGTCCCCGACGCCGCCTTCGGCCGGCATCTTTCCCGCGGTCCGCCCGTTTCAACGCCACCGTTTCCATGAATCGTCGACCGCCCTTGTGCAGCCGGTGTGGGCGGTACATAACAACTGAATGCCCTGCAGCGCCGCCAGCTTGCGGATGGATTTCTTTTGGGCTTCCCGGTCCATGGTCAAGAGTTCATAAAACGTATCCACCCGCCCGTTCTGCAAGCGGAGGGTATCGCCCGTAAAGAGCACCTTTTCATCCATCAGGAAAGACATGGATCCGGGCGTGTGGCCGGGTGTGGCAACGGCACGGACGCGGATCTTCCCTACGGTCACAAGATCGCCGTCCTGCAATAGTATATAAGGCCGCGAAATTCGTGGGTTGCGGTAAAGCCCTGGGAACCGGGCGGTGCGGCCGTCGATCATCTGCTCCTCCGCCTGTGAGAGGAATATCTGCGCGCGGGAAAACAGCGAAAGCCCGCCGGCATGATCGAAATCCGTATGGGTCAGGAACAGATGGGTCACGGAAGCGGGATCCACCCCGAGCTGTCTCAGCTCCTTGGCTATTCCCTTGGCGGAATATCCGGCATCGATCGCAACCGCATGCCGGCCGTCGGTGTAGAGGAACATGTTGGCGTCCCCATCCCGAACGGCCAATACGTTCTCCTCGAGCCGGACGGTCGGCAGCGGATAGAAAAAGCATCCGACCGCCTTCCACACCTGGGGGAACAACACCGGGACGGATTTTTCGTAATCCCGGTAGGCCTGGCCGAATTTCCGGCGAAGGTGGTCTTCTTCTTTGCGGAGAAGCAGCCTGCAGAAAAGATATGCGGCCAGAGGGATCGCAAGCAGCAACCAGGAGCGGAAAAATAAAAGGACGCCGGGCAACACAAAGCATACCGCCGTTCCATAAATGGGATGCCGGCAGAGGGCATACACCCCTTGCGTGGCGAGGAGATCCTCGTCGTAGGCGGAATCCACGGTGCGGGAGGCCCAGATCCAGATCGGAATGCCGATGGCGATAAGCGCCGATCCCAAGACCGCAAAGACCGCATCGGGTACGCCCTGGATGAGGAAGCGCGGATACCCGATCCATTGCGCGATCGCGACCGGAAGGGAATACAGGGCGGCAAGCAGGATCAGCCGGGGGCCGATTCCCCAGATGGTCATTGCTTTGGGCGTTGACGTTTCCTTATTCATGAGTTATTGCCGTCGATGCTTTTCCCGGCGGAACGATCCGGGCTCGCGCCGATTGTCCCCGTCCTGCGGCATCCGGTGATGATGCCGCAGCCTATCCCGCATCCGCCTCACCGGAAAAAAGACCGTCCTTCAAAAGCGAACGCGTCCCGGGCCTTGGCGACGCAGCAGGGGAGAAGCGGCGGCAATTCATCGCCGGGCCCGAAATACTGCGCGTCCACGATCTCGTCCATGTCCGGCCGGAGTTCGCCATCCGTGATCCGGCATTCCAAAAAGATCACGATCGGCTGCACCCGGTCTCCATTGGGATACGCAAAAATGTAGGCCGGGTCGGTATACACGCCGATCAACCCCTCCGGCTCGACGTGCAACCCGGTTTCTTCAAGCACCTCGCGCACGACCGCCCGGCCGGCTGACTCGCCCGGCTCGATCGCACCGCCGGGGAAACTCCACAAGTTTTCTCCATCGCTGCGCCGCAGTAGGAGGATGCGGCCCTGCGGGTCACGGATGCAGGCGGCCGCGGCGGGGCTCATCAGCAGGTCGCGCCCGATACACTGCCGCAAGCGGCGGGTGTGATCAGACATCGGCATGATCGTCCTCCGTGGGCAAACCGCGGGGGGCGTCCGGATTTTGTCCGGCACGCATCCGGTAATTCGCGGATTGACGAGGCGGCAAGCTTTTTCGGTTCATGGCGTTTCCAACCGGCCTTCCTTTAAGAATTTCGCCTCTGCCCAAGCCAGCATCGTGTTGTCCTTTGATAACTCCGCCCTCATGTGGTACAGCGGAGGCTTGGCGGACACGATCCATGCGCGCACGTCCAGTTCTCCGTTGCAAGGCACGAGTTTAATAAAGCGGACGTGCAGATCGCCGGTCACGGCCCGCACCCCGGCGTGGAACAGACAATGGGTCATAGCCGCATCCAGCACTCCTGCGACGGCACCGCCATGCATCACGCCGGCGTATCCCTGGAACCCCGTATGGGGTTTGAAATGCGCCCGCACGCCGTTTTCAGAGTCGGCATGGAAATCCAGCTTCAGAGAAAAAAGATTTTTTTCCCCGCAGAACAGGCATCCCGTATGGTCAAACGCCGATTTCGAGGCGCTGGAGTGATCAGTGATCGCAGACATTTTCCCCCGGTTGCAGCGTCCCGGCGAGGTAATCGGAGACCAGCTTCTCCGGCGTCTCGGCCGGGGCGCCCACGATGACCTGAATACCATGCTGCTGGAAAAGGTTCTGGGCGCGCTGCCCCATGCCGCCGGCGATGATCGTCTTGACCCCGTGCTCCGCCAGCCACGGCGGCAGCAGGCCCGGCTCATGCGCGGGAGCGTCGATGTCTTCACGCTTGAGGATCTTCTTTTCCGAGCAGTCCGCATCGATCAGGGCAAAGGATGCGCAGTGGCCAAAATGCGTGGTAAGTTTTCCGTCTGCCAAAGGTATTGCGATTCGCATTGGGATACTCTCCTTGGAAGGAATGGTTTTCGATTCGTGCTTGAGCCCGTTTGCATCCGCTAATTTCCTGATCGGCCGGATGATCTCCCGCATGATCTTCGCCGCCGGCGAACCGGCGTACTGGCGGATGAATACGCGGCCGTTGTCGCAAGTTTCGGCGATCTTCGGATCCATGGGGATGGCGCCCAGAAAGGGGACGGACATATCCACCGCGATGCGCCGGCCGCCGCCGGAAGGCAGGATCTGGGTGATCTCACCGCACTTCGGGCAGGCGAACCCGCTCATGTTCTCCACCACGCCGAGCACCGGGACGCGGAGCTGTCGGCAAAAGGTGATGGATTTGCGCACATCCACCGCGGCGACTTTCTGCGGGGTGGTGACGATCACCGCGCCGTCCAATGGGCAGACCAACTGGCAGACCGAGAGAGGCTCATCCCCGGTTCCCGGCGGCGAATCGATGATCAGGTAGTCCAGATCGCCCCACGCCACGTCCTGAAGGAATTGTTTGATCGCGCCCATTTTCGCCGGCCCGCGCCAGATGACCGCGGCGTCGGGATTGTCCAACAGGAATCCGATCGACATGACCTTCAAGCCGTCCACCTCGGCGGGCAGCATGCCTTCCGCGCCGCCGCGGATCGTTTCCTTCTCCAATCCCAGCAGGGTGGGAACGCTGGGGCCGTGCAAATCCACATCCAATAACCCGACGCGTTTTCCAGACCGGGCCAGCTCGACGGCGATGTTGACGGCTATCGTGCTTTTCCCGACGCCTCCCTTGCCCGAGAGCACGATGACTTTTCGCCGGATGCGGGAGAGCCGGGCGTGAAGCGCCCGCCGTTCTATAAAATCCTTTTCGCTCTCTCCCTCCAGCCGCATGGCGGCGATGGGCTGCGAGCCGCCGCTGGACTCGCCTGAGGATTCATTTTCCCGAGGCGCTGTTTCGTGGGGTTGATCCCGCCGGGAAAGATAATCCGCGCATGCCGCTTGAAGCGTATTGGCCGCCAGAAGGGCGCAATGCTCGGATTCCCGGGGGAGACCGCCAAGCGCCGCAAGAATATCGGGTTGCTGAATGGCCGCGGCATCTCCCACGCGCTTGCCCCCGGCCAAGCTCGCCGTCATGCTTCCGCATGCCAGAGAAGCTCCGCATCCGTCGGTGATAAACGATATGTCGCTAATTTTTTCATCCCGGACGTTCAGCCAGTATTCCATCGTATCGCCGCACGGGCCGGTGATGCGCGCATGTCCGTGGAATTCCTTCAGCCTTCCCTGATGGCGTGGGTTCTGCGAATGGTCCTGCGCTTTTGGGGAAAACCCTTCCGGATCCTTGCATCCCATGTCTTGATTAATCCTCCTGGAGGTCAAGTTCTTTCCAAATACGCCGGATATCCTCGGCGCAGGGCGACGGCGTTTCCACCACCGCCTTTTCCTGCATTTGGGCGGATGTTACCGATTGGTCGTAGCGGATGCGGCCCGTGACACGCGCGCCCGCTTCCGCGGCTTTCTTTTCGATCCGTTCCGTCATTGCGCCGTTCAAATCCCATTTATTCACGCACACCGCGGCTGGAATTTTAAAGTGCCGCGCCAGGGCCAGGACCCGTTCCAGATCGTGTTCCCCCGAGACGGTCGGTTCCGTCACGATCAACACCTTTGTGGCGCCGGTCACCGAGGCGATTACCGGGCAGCCGATCCCCGGCGGTCCGTCGACCAGGATCAACGATCGATTTTCCTCCCCGGCGATGCGGCGGGCTTCCCGGCGCACGGTGGAGACCAGCTTGCCGGAATTCTCCGCCGCGATATTCAACCGGGCGTGCACCATCGGACCGGCGCGCGTATCCGAAACCATCCACTCCCCGCACAGCCGCTCCGGGAAATCGATCGCTTGCGGCGGGCAGAACCGGACGCACACACCGCATCCTTCGCAGGAGGCCGGGTCGATGGTGTACACGGCCTTCCCGTCGGGACCGTTCTTTCTTTTCACCGCATCGAACCGGCACAGAGACAGGCACTCTCCGCAGCCAAGGCAGTCCTGCTCCCGGATGACCGCTTCGTTGCCGGACAGGAAATCCCGGCGCTCGCGAACCTGCGGCGAGAGGATCAGATGCAGGTCCGCGGCGTCCACGTCGCAATCGGCGATGACGGAGCGTCCGGACAGGACGGCCAGCGACGCCGCCAGGCTGGTCTTGCCGGTTCCGCCCTTGCCGCTGATGACCACCAGTTCCTTCATGATTCTCTTTTCTCTTGGCTGTCCATGGTTGTTCCGGCTCAGTGCCCGTTCCCCAAATGGAAAGCGACGATCGTCGCGATCCCGAGTGCGATCAACGGCAGTTCCCACAGGAGGCTGCGCAGCCCGCTGTCGGACCGGCGCCCCGGGATAAGGTCCGCCAGGGCGATATAGATGAAGCTCGCTGCGGATACGGAGAGCAGATACGGCGCCAAGGATTGCGCGACGGGCAGCAGGTAGTATGTCAACACGGCCCCCACCAGCGCCGTCAGACTGGAAAGGAGATTGAACAGCAGCGCGCGGGACCTGGAAAAACCGCTCTCCAGCAGGATCGCGAAATCGCCGACTTCCTGGGGCACTTCGTGGGCGATGACGGCGACGGAGGTCGCAATGCCGAGGGGAACAGAAGAGGCAAACGCGACGGCAATCGCCACCCCGTCGACGAAATTGTGCAGGGAATCACCGATCAGAATAAGTGTCCCGGCCTGGGTGTGGATTTCGCACGGTTGGTTGTGGCAATGCCGCCACAACGCCAGCTTCTCGATCAGGTAGAAGAGCAGGATTCCGGCCAGCACGGCGGGGAGGACCGCATCGGCATCGGCTTGCTCCAGCGCATGCGGGATCATCCCGAAAAACGCCGCCCCCAACAGTGTGCCGATGGCGTAAGGGATTAACACAGCCGTAACCCGCGAGAGGTTTTTCCCTTTGAAGAGGAGTACCAATGCGGCGAGACCAATCGAGCAGACCGATCCGAGCAAAGTAAAGACAATGATTAAGGTGAACATCATGTCGAAGGCCCCTTTCCCGTATGAAGATATTCCTTGTAACGTCGTAGAAAGAATCTATGCCCCGCGTAGCTTGTCTCGATGAGATCGCCCCGGGCCATCAGCCGATCCACCAGAGTCCACGTGGCTCCGGCCCGGGAGAGAACGGCGTTTACGGCTTCCGCTCTCATGGGATGCACGGCGATGATATTCAGGAGGTCTTCCGCGATGTCGCCGGTTACGGCGAAGGCGTTTCCCTCGTATCCGATTAAAAATTCCACACGCTCCGTTTTTTCGGCCAGGATCTGATACGCACGGTTAAGGGTCTCTTCCCCCGGGCAACGAACCCAGTTTTCCGCGGGAGGCCGGGTGGGAATGCTCAGATAGGCTGTGTGCGGATGCAACCGGACAAGGAAATCGGCGATACCGCGCAGGCTGTCGCCGCTGTCGTTAAGCCCCTCCACCAGCATGGTTTCCGAAACCAGCCTTCCCGGATAATCTTTTGCAAAGGCAAGCATTCCATCGAGGATCGAATCCAGCCGAAGCGGTCTGGCGGGGTGGTGGATCGACCGCCAGACCGCTTCCTGCGTGGAATCGATTTTCAGTGAAACCCAATCCGCTTCCGCCAGTTCCTCCCGCACATCTTCCCGCCATACCAGCGAACTGTTCGTGATCACGCCGATAGGGATGTCCAACGGTTTCAACAAAGAAATCATCCTGCCAAGGCTGACATCCAGCGTGGGTTCCCCATCCGGCACAAAGGTCAGATAGTCGATCCGCTCGCCTTGATGTCGGGCTTTCTCCACCATTCCGCGGGCGTCGCGAAAGATCGCTTCCGGTTCATGGAAGGAACGCCGATCGATTCCCAGCGCTGTGGTTCGGCCCACCTGGCAGTAGACGCAGGAATAGGTGCACGTCTTGGGCGGAATGTTATTCAACCCCAGGCTCTTTCCGAGACGCCGCGAGGGAACAGGGCCGAAGGCGTAACGGGGTTCACTCCCGGTCACGATTCACTCCCGCAGGCCGGTTTCCCGCAGCGTTCCTCCCGTCCGCAGCAGGTCCGGCCCGCCGATTCCAGCGAACAGCCGCCGGCATTTCTCCGGGGGGAGGACTCACCGGCGCCTTTGACCACGAAGGCCGTACCGCGGCTGATAAGCCGACGTACGGCTCCATGGCACGCGGGGCACTCGGTCACCGGATCGTCGGCGATCTTCTGCGAGCGCTCGAATCGCGCCCCGCAGGAAGTGCATTGATATTCGTAGGTCGGCATGGATCACGTCCCCTTTCGCAAACGCTGGTCGGCTATCTCGGCCGCGTTCACGATGTGGTAGGCGATCGGCGAGGCGGTCAGGGCCGGGTGGGTTCCCATCTGGAAGGTGGCGATGTCCTCCACCGTCATTTTCTTCTGAACGCAGGCCGCGACGATGTTGGTCATCTCGCCGACGCTGTCGCCGCCGCGGATTTGTCCGCCGATCAGCACGCCGGAGTTGGCTTCGAATACCAGCTTGAGCTTCGTGGACGCCGCGCCCGGCATGCTCCCCGGGTGGCGATTGGGGCCTTCCACGCTGGAACACACCACCTTGTACCCCAGTTTCTTGGCGGCGGTTTCGGTCAACCCGGCGGTTCCCAGGGCCAGCGGACCGACGGCAGTGCACCAGACCCCAAGAGTTCCCGCACTCTCGCGGCGGATTCCATATAAATTCGCTCCGGCTATCCGCGCTTCCAGTTCGGCGATGGACGCCAGTTTCAGAAGGCAGGCGTGCCCGCCGAAGAAGGATACTTTTTCCGTGCAATCGCCGCAGGCGAAAATGGAAGGATCCGATGTGCGCATGTTCCGGTCCACCGCGACTCCCCCGGTGGCCCCGATCTCCAATCCGCTCGCCTTGGCCAAGTCGGCATTCGAGCGGGATCCGATGCCAAGAATTACGAGGTCCGCCTCTACGGCATTGCCGTCCTGCAACCGTAGGGATCGAACGCGCCCGTTGCCTTCCATGGCCTTCACCACGGTGGAGGTTTTAATCTCTACTCCGCGCGAGACCAGCAGTTTTTCCATCTCGTCGCAGAATTCCGGATCGTAGGCCAGGTTCAGGCAGTTGGTTTCCATCTCGATGACCGTGACGGGTTTGCCTGCGTTTTTGTGTATCTCGTCGGCGAACTCGATGCCGATGAATCCTCCGCCGATGATCACAACGTGCCGCGCGTTCCCTAATTCCTTCTGCAGCCTCCGCAAATACTCCACGTCCTTTTCAACCGCGAACACCCCTTCGAGATCGATTCCGGGGATGGGGGGCCGGGTGGGAAGCGATCCGGTCGCCAGGATCAAGCGGTCGTACTCCACAACGCCCTGGCTGCTCGAGACGGTTTTCGCTTTCCGGTCGATGGATTCAACGGCCGCCACCTGCCAATCGATCTTGTTCGCTTCCAGCAGGGCATCCGGAATCAGGTTCTTGTCCGGATCACCGAGGGTCCCGTAGATATACGGGATGCCGCAGGGGATGGATACTTTTGCCTCTTTGCGGAGGATCAGCACTTTCTTGTCGGGATAGTGCCTGCGAACGGTGATGGCCGCCGTTACGCCGGCGGCGCTGCCCCCCACAACCACTACATCCCATTTGCCCGTTTTTTCTGTGTTCACGTTTTCGTCTCCCGATAGATAGGATTTAATGAATCATGCTGCGAAAATGCGCTCGGCGTTCGAGCGCTCTGTCCGCGATCAAGACGTTTCCATGCCGGAACGGCTTGCGCTTCTATCGCCCGCGTCCGAGCATTCCGTCCAATTCCTGTATGCGTTTCGCCAATCGTTTTGTTGATTCTATGGCTTCCTGATCCTGCTCGATGTCTCCCGCGTTGTAGGCCAATCCGCATACGCCCCTGTTCGCCGGTATCATCTCGTGTTTAAGAAAAAAGGCTTGCATGGCCGTAAGCGCGCTTTCCAGACCGTATCTTCGGCCGGCCACGATCGCTCCGCCAATTTTGTTTTTTAGGCCGCCCTTGATGGAAAAGGTGCGATCCATCAATGTTTTAAGGGGGCCGGACACGTTGTTAAAATACACCGGACTTCCCAGTACGATCGCATCGCTGTCGAGGAGCGCGGGCGTAATGATCCTCCGAAACGAATCGTCAATCGCGCATTGGCCCGTGCGTTGACATGCCCAGCAAGACCGGCATGGCGCAATCCCATAATCCGAAAGCTTTAATAATTGACCGCCGGTTATCGATAGGGCAAGGTGTAAAAGGTAATCCGTGTTGCTCTTTTTTCTAGGACTTCCTGAGATGTACACGATTTTCATTTTACCTGCCCGCGATGGTTTTCTTTTCCATTAATTTTCCGAGAAACCCTGCGAACATGGCGCGATATTCCGGCAGCGCCTCGACGATAAGCTCGCCCCGGGAATATGCCTCGGCGATCCGCCGGTCGTCCGGGATTTCCAACAGGATCGGAATTCCTTCCTCCCGGCAATACCGATGCACCCGGTCGTCTCCGATCCCGACCCGGTTGACAGCCACGCTGAAGGGAATCCCCATCGTCCGGACCGTCTCGACGGCGAGGGTCAGGTCGTGCAGGCCGAAGGGGGTGGGTTCCGTGACCAGCAGGACGAAATCCGCGCCCCGTAAGGCGGCGATCACCGGACACGAGGTTCCCGGCGGGGAATCGATGATCGCAGGCGTTCCCGCGCGGATGCGGTCCTTCACCGCGCGGATCAGCGGCGGCGACATTGCACCTCCGACATCCAGGCTTCCCGATATCAGGTGGATGTTCCGCGACCGTGTTTCCCGGATCACGCCAACCCGCCGCTCGACCTCGCGGATGGCCTTGCGCGGGCAAACCAGCATGCATCCGCCGCAGGAATGGCACATCTCGGGGATCAGCACCGGTTTGCTCAGGAACGCCAGGATGGCATGGTACGCGCAAAACCGGCCGCATTCGCCGCAGGAATCACACAGTGTTTCGTCGAACTCCGGGACGGGCAGGGTGACGATTTCCTCGGCGGGCGCTCCGCCACGGAGGAAGAGGTGCGCGTTTGGCTCCTCCACGTCGCAATCCAGAAGCTGTACTTCGGATTCGAACGCGCGCGCCAGATTTACGGCTACGGTTGTTTTTCCGGTCCCGCCCTTTCCGGAGGCGATTGCAAGGATCATGGGGCGTCCCTGTCCATTTTTGGGCGCAATGCCGATGCCTACTTTCGCTTCGCGATTTCTTCTTCGACTTCGGCCGAACCCTCGTCATAAAACTTCTTTTCGTCGGGGGCCAGTTCGTGGAGCAGCCGGAGGAACTCGCCGGCATGCACGCGTTCCTCGTCGGCGATATCCTTCAACACTTCGACGGCGAGCTTGTTGTCGGTCGACTCCGCGAGCGCCATGTACATTTGGACGGCCTCGTATTCCGCCGCCACCATGAAGCGTACGGCGCGAATCAGTTCTTCCTTGGTCAATTTCCTGTCGTGGGCGATACCGGAAAAGGGCGATCCGAACTCGGGCATTGACAATCTCCTTTTTCTGATTTTTTGTAAATGGCCGGTTTTTACCGGCGGTGCGGAAAAAATTTTACCTGCACGCTCCGGAACCCGAACCGGTCATCGGGATGGCGATTCCGGACCTTTCCCGGCCCCGTCCGCTTCCATGCCATACCGCGTCAGGATGTGCGTTCCAACCGGCCGGCCGACCATCGCCGCCGTCACCGGGCACTTGATCCGGAAAAGAAAAAAAATATTGTGCGGCTCGCCGGCCAGGCTTTCGAAGTTCCCCTGTCCCTTTGCCAGGATCAGGTCCGCCTCGGCGAACCGGCGCTGGAACTCCGCGCAGCAATCCTCGAGCACCGTGCCGGGTGCGTCGGAGCCGTTGTCGATGATTTCAACAACTCCATCGATCCCGGCCGCAAGCGCATCTTCGCGGGTGGCATCGTTGATCACCGGCGCGCCGCGCACGGCGGCCGTCACGCGCTCCCGCGGAAGCTGTTCGATCAGCAACCGGTCGAAGACGATTTCTCCCGCGTTGTCGGTAAGATACAGAATCCGCCGGGCCCGGGCGACGGCCTTCCGAAAGGATTCCACGTCCCCGGCCAAATTGTTGCGCGCAGCCCGCTCCAATTCCCCCGGCACATCGGCTTCGTTCCATCCGGTTTTCGCGCCCATATCGATGAGATTGGCTGCAACCGCCAGCCGGACCGCTGCGGACAGCGGATCGGGGGCGGCCGCTACTTCCGCTCGATACCGGGGAAGCATATCCAACGCACTCCGGTTCTGCCGGTCCTTTGCTTCCCGGTAGGGATCCTCCACGCCGGCGATCTCGCGCAACCGACGGTGAATGCGCTGTGCGAGGATGGGCGGCGGCAAATCCATATCCATCTCGCCTGCCCAATGCAATACCTCGCGCAACAGCCGCTTATGGACGGCAACGTCATCCGTGATCAAACGAACTGCGTCCAGCGCCTGGCGGACGAGGCAGGGAATGCAATCCAGGTGCGTCTTCATGATTCCGGGAACTGGCGTTTCCCGCGCATTTGGGCGGTCTCGTCATCCACCGAATCCTGCCAGCCGTTGCGGGTTCCCTCGATCCGGTCGAACCGCGCCGTGTAGGGCTTGATATCGAGCAGCGGCGTGCCGTCGAGGATGTCCACCCCGTCCAGGTGGAGGATGCTGCCTTCGCGGCGGACCAGTTCGACAATGCTCAATCCGACCGCGTTCGGCCGGCAGGGCGCCCGTGTGGCGAACACGCCCTGCGTTATATCCTGCAGGAAGGGTTTCACCCGCAGTTGCGCCGGTCCGGCCAGGTGAAGATGGAAGATGAGGTAGATGTGCGAAAAGCCTTCCAAGCCGTCCAGCCCATCCGCGTATTCGGGTGAGATTTCCGCGCGTCCTCTGCAGCCCTTGGCGAAGACGGGCTGAATCGGTGTTCGTACCGGGTCGGTGTGCGGGCTGCGGATCACACCGATTGGCCGGTACGTAACGGTGGAATCCGTCACGCCCAATGTCCTCCGACGTCCGCTGAATCAGCCTCGGCCAGCTTCCCGGCCTTGTATTGCTCAAGTGCCTCAGCTACGGTTGCCGCATCGGTGTTGAAAATTTTTATCCCGGCCGCCTGGAGCGCGCGGAAGGCCTTCGGGCCGCAATGCCCGGTGATGAGGGCTTTGGCCCCCGAGCGGACGATGGTTTCCGCGGATTGGATTCCGGCTCCCTGGGCCGCGTTCACGCTCTGTATGTTGTCGATCACCTCGAACGAGCCGTCGTCGAGATCGAAGACGAGGAACTTCGGCGCCCGGCCGAATCGGCTGTCGAGCGGCGCGGCCGGATCACTACCCGATGTTGAAAACGCAATCTTCATGGGTGTAACTCCCGTTTTTGTAAAAGAGCCTTCCATCTAGCCGGAAAGTCACAGCCTCTGTAACGGCCGGATGGAAGGCTTCGGCGAAGATCATTTTCCTGAAAGCCCGGTTTCGATCTCTTCCAGCCGCTTCTGGATCATGTTGAGTTGCGACTGCAGGGCGTCGGACTGGTTTTTCAACGCTTGTTTTTCCGTCTCCGGATCGGGGGTCTGGTAGGGTGCGTTAACCGGACCGAACCGCATCCAACCCGGCTGACCGGTGGCGTAGTACATGTTGCGCCGTCCCCATCCACCGCCCATCCCGCGGCCCCTCCCGCCGCCCATTCCGAATCCGCGCCCCGAATTGGCATAGCCCGGATTTCCCGACCCCGAGCAGTATCCCATTCCGCGTCCGGTCATAGAGCCCATTCCCATGGGTCCCGTTCTGTCTCCTCTAGGCATGTTTGTTTTCTCCTTTCTTTCTGTTTCCCTAATCCGGCCTCCCGTCATTTCGCTCCGGGACAGGTTCACCCACCCTCTTCGCTTTACCGTTCCCCCGGAAAAACACCGGCTTCAAAAGCTCCGAGGGCAGGCTTTCTCCCAGCGCCAGCCCTCGCAGAGTGCGCAGGTTCATTTTGTTCTTTGAATCTGCGCGGCGACGAAGCGAGGGTATGCTGGCAGAAGGATGAGATAAGGGAGCGGCAGGCCGTAAACGGCGTGCCCGATTATGCTCCCGCTGTTACTCCTTGATCATGCGGGTCCCGCAAGCCGGGCAGGCCCGGTCGACGCAACGCTGGCCGGCGACATGCGGGATCTTCTTTCCGCATTGCGGGCAAACGCAGCTTCCCCCCGGACCGGAGCCCGGCTTGGTGCCTCCGCCCCGGCCTCCGCCTCCTCCCTGGCCCGCGCCGCCGCCCCAGCCGCGGCCTCCGCCCTGTCCCGCGCCGCCCCCCCGGCCGCGGGCGTGAATGAATCGGATGCGTGACAATGGATATGTCATCTACAACTCCTTTCGAGGCTGCCGCATTGGATGGAATTCCCAGCCTGCTTTTATGATTCGCCCGGCAACAGGTTTTCTATTGGAACCGGTTGATTGGGAAAGTGCCGCTCGGCCGGGCGGTCGTGTTCATCCGACGGACACAGGATCAACAACGAGCGGGATACACCCGTGCCCGGATTCCCCCAGCGGTGGGGAAGGTGGGCTTCGAAGATCAGGCTGTCGCCGGAGGTCATACGGCACGCTTGTCCGTCGACCAGGTAATCCAGTTTGCCTTCCAGGCAGTACGCGAATTCCTGGCCGGTGTGAATGATGGGCTCCGGACTGCCTTCGGTGTGCGGCTGAAGCGTCAGCAGCATCAATTGTCCGCCATGCAGGCTCAAGCCTCCGCCAAGGTCCTCCAGAACGCCGTTTTGAAAAATCGCCGACGGGCGCGCTCCGGCTTTCTGAAAGACGATGCGCTTGGGTTTCGCCTCCTGTTGGAAGAACGCGGCCACTGGAACCTGCAACGCCGCGGCAATCTGCTGGAGGGTGCTTACACTGGGAGAGGTTTTCCCGTTCTCGATCAAGCTCAGCGTATTGAAGTTCAAGCCGCTGCTCTCCGCCAGAGCGCGCAACGAAAGGGAACGTTCGTTGCGTAACGCGCGCAAACGTACACCGACGTCGATCTCGTTGGACGGGCCGGCATTCCAATTACCACCCATCTTTTTTCTTCCGCATCGCCGACGGCATCTCCCAGGCGTTTTTTCAGATTCTGGATCGTCTTTCAATATTGTCATTTGATTCCCTTAAAAAATCATCAAGTAACCAATATAATATTATAAATTAGAGTAAAAATCAATATATTGTACTAATAAAATATTATAAACCCGTGTTTTGACCCATTTTTAACAAGATAATAAGAACATAAGTTCCGTCCTATCGCTTCAGACACTATAAAATTCCCAAGCCGCTGAAAAAAGCCGGTCGGGAAAGGAGCGGGAAGCACGGGCCGCCTATCCCGCCTGTTTTGGCGGAACTGACCGAAGCGGCAGGCGAGGGACCGGGTCGGGGGAGGAGTATGGGGCTTCCAATAAAAAAGAGTGCTAGTAGTCCTGAGTGTTTTCCGATAAAATTCGATCCATGGCCCGCATCGTTGATATCGTTACATCCCCGTTTCGCCGCGTGCGGGATTTTCTGTACCAGATGCCGGATGACACGCCGCTGGTGGAGACGGTTGGGACCGCGTTTGGCAGCCGGGAAGGGTTGTTGGGATTATGGGAAGGCCTGGCGGAACATCTTGTCGCGTTGCGCGGGCACCTTTTCCGTTCGGTCGTGGCTCTCACCATCGCGACCGTGATCTGCTTTTCCGTATCGGAGGATTTAATGAGCCTGCTGGCGGTTCCGCTCGGTGATCCGGCGGCCGCGGCCGAAGTTGGGAATCAGGGCGGGGTGGCGGGCTGGCTGGAAAAGGCGATGGCCCAGGGCGCCGACGGCCTGGACCGGCTGCAGGTGATCGAGCCGACCGAAGCGGTGGGGGTGTTCATGCGCATTTCCCTCCTGGCCGGTGTGATACTGGCGCTGCCATGGATTGCGCTGGAGATATTCCTGTTCGTCGCGCCGGGCCTGATGCCCCGAAGCCGGATCGTGCTGCTGCTGGGCATCCCGCTGGTCAGCGTCTTTTTCCTGATCGGCGTGGTGTTCTGCTTTTTCGTCATGCTTCCGGCGGGGATTCCGTTCCTGTATACCTTCCTGGGGTTTAAGGCCGCCTGGCGGCCGTCGGCGTATTTCGACCTGGTGACCACCCTGATGTTTTGGATCGGGGTGACGTTTGAAATGCCGCTGGTGGCGTATCTTCTGGCGGCGGCGCGGCTGATCAACGCCCGCCAGCTGGCTTCGGTCTGGCGGTTTGCGGTGGTGATCAGCGCGGTACTCGCGGCGGCCATCACTCCGACCGTGGATCCGATCAATATGGGGCTGGTGATGGCGCCGATGGTTTTGTTGTACGTGATCAGCATCTTTGCCGCGATGATCGCCGGCGGGAGAGGCGAGAAAAAGTCTAAAAGCGTTTAACTTCACCGCCAATCCTTTTACTTCCCGGACAATTTATTCTACCTGTGGAATATTATTACTCACAAAGACCGCCCTCGGCGGCCGGGGCACAAAGAAAACCAAGGGCTTAATTTTTACCCCAGTTACTTCGTAATTTGGCAGTAATGCTGTTGTGTCCGAAACACGAAGGCACGAAGACACAAAGGAAATTATTGCCTTGGTGTCTTTGTGTCTTTGTGGCAGGAATGAATATTGGCAGTCCACATCCCCTTTGCCCATATTCCTATTCGAAGTGCCGGTTGCTTGCTTGCATGCGTGTTTCGTAAAATGGGCGATTCCTGCGGGGCGATTCACCGCCTGGCTATCCGCCCTCGGCCAGCAACCGCCGTTCCCCTTCCAACTTACGGATATCGGTGACATCCTGGACGATCTCAATCGTTCCTTGGAATTTTCCGCCGGAATCACGGACGGCAAAGTAGCGGATGTGGATGAAGCGCGGCTCCGGCGCCTCGCCCTTCATGTGAATCCAGAATTCAGCGGAGTCGCGGATGCCGGCCCGGAAATCTTCCAATATACGCATAACGAGTTGCACGCTGTCCGGGTGGTGGCAGTTCAGCACGTTGCGGCCGATCACATCCGGCGTGCGCTCGAAAACCCTATGCTTGCCGCCGGAAAAGAAGCGCACATCGTTGCCCTCATCCACAAACGTAATGTCGACGGGCAGGTGGGTGAGCATCAGGGCGATTTGTTCCGGCGTCAGTGATCCCGTTTGCAGGGGGACGGCTGCGGCTTGCGGTGTGTCGGATCGGGTCATGGAACCTCCTTGGGGGGGCGGTCGAGTAATCCCACGACACGTGCATCGCGAGGTGTATCGAGACCTCGGGATTATTACCGTGATGGAGGTCTCGTCCGCTCTGGTCAGGCTGGGCCGGGGATACGCCCGGCGGCGCATCCGCTTCGCCGGGTTACTCGACCCGTGCTGGTACTACCAGGCGTATGCTTTCGGCGCTTCGCCGCCCGGACCGGGCCAGATGGCATCGATCCTTTGCAGCGCCGTTTCATCAAGTTTAAGTTCCAGCGCGTGCAACGCGCCCTCGAGTTGTTCGATCGTTCGCGGTCCGATGATCGGCGCGGTCACCGCCGGATTGCGGATCAGCCAGGCCAGGGCGACGTCGGCCGGCTTCTCGCCCAGGTCCTTGCAGAATTTCTCCCAGGCTTCAAGCTGCGGCCGGAGCTTCTCGATTTCAGCCTGCTGCTTCTCGTCGGCGCGCCGGCCTTCTTTGGCCTTCTGCAGTGCGCCGCCCAGGATCCCGCCCGCCAGCGGACTCCAGGGGATGATCCCCAGCCCGAACGCGCGGCAGGCCGGAATCACTTCCAGCTCGATCGCCCGGGTTATCAGATGGTACTTGCTCTGCTCCGATACCAGCCCGAGGAGGTTGCGCGCCTGGGCGGCGGCGCACGCCTGGGCGATATCCCATGCGGCGAAGTTGCTGCTGCCGATGTAGAGGGCTTTGCCCTGGCCGACCAGCACCTGCATCGCCTGCCAGATTTCCTCCCACGGTGTGTCGCGGTCGACATGGTGCATCTGGTAGAGGTCGATGTGATCTGTCTGCAGCCGGCGCAGCGAACCCTCGCTGGCCTGGCGGATGTTCAGCGCCGAGAGTTTTTCCTGATTGGGCCAATCCCCCATGTGGCCGAACACCTTGGTGGCGAGCACGACCTTTTCCCGCCGGCCGCCGCCCTGGGCGAACCAGCGCCCGATAATCTGCTCGGTAACGCCCTCGCCCAATTTCCAGCCGTACACGTTGGCGGTGTCGAAAAAGTTGATTCCCAACTCCAGCGCCCGATCCATAATCCGGAACGCATCCGCTTCGCTCGTATGCGGGCCGAAGTTCATCGTTCCCAAACACAGGCGGCTGACTTTCAGGCCGGTTCTGCCTAGACGTGTGTATTCCATTAGAGCCTCCCAATATCGAAATGAAAATCGCACAAAACTTGTCCGGTTATTGCATTATACGCCAGTCGGAGATTTTGCAGGTAGACTGATCTAAAGAGGATGGACAGGATATACGGGGTTTTTCAGGATTAGTTTTCCAATTTGCCTTTCAATCCCGCGGATTTTTATCCAACTTGTCGATTGTCCTTCGATCTGCAATAATTATTGAATTATAAAAATTTTTAAATCCTGTCAATCTTGCGAAATCCTGCAAATCCTGTCTATTGCTCTTCGAATGTATTCAATTTAGTGTTCCTTTTCTACGATGATCCAGGCGTTGTGATTCCCGGTTTCCACGGTCACGTGCGCGCCGGGAATTTGGAACAGGCCGGCGATCCGCCGGGGCGGTAGAAAATGGCTGCGCATCAAGGCCAGTTTCTCCGCGATGGCGATCAACTTGACCGGGAAGGAATCCAAATCGGGCTCCTCGATCACCAGCCGGCCTCCCGGTTGGAGGACTCTCCAGAGTTCCCGCGCGGTTTGCCGTTGGCTGAGAACATGATGGAAGGCGTCCACCATAAGCATGCGCTCAAAAAACCCCTCCGGGAACGGCAGCTTTTCGCTGAGTGCGCATACCGGATTCAACCCTTCCTTTTTATTCGCTTCCGCCAGCATCGGCCGGGAGAGATCGGCGACCACGATCCGGCCGGCCTGGCCGCGTAAAAGTTGAGCCACCCGTCCGGTTCCGCCGCCGGCATCCAGCAGCGCGCCCGTAACCGGCAGGCGAAGGCGCGCGCACAGATTCTGCGGATCACCCGGACGGAAGATTTTTTCATATAGAGGAGCCAGGAGGTCGAAATGTCCAAGCGCAGGCATTGTTCTCCTTATTCGGAATCCCGCGGCTTGGGATGATTTCGCTTTTTCTTTTGGGAGGCTGCCCATCCGCCGGGCGTTTGCGGCCGCATCCCGCGCTCTCAGATGCCGGCCGTCAGGGCCGATCTGTTTCCCGAAGTTCGAACGGGATACCGGCAAGTGAATCGCTTCGTGGTTACCCGGCGGCTCACACGCTCAGGATAGGGAAGCCTCCGGTTTCATGAAATAGCGCTTTTGCATCCAAAAAGCCACGTTGACCAGCCCGATCATCACCGGCACTTCCACCAGCGGGCCGATCACAGCCGTAAAAGCCGCGCCGCTGTTGATGCCAAACACCGCCACCGCCACCGCGATCGCCAATTCGAAATTATTGCTTGCCGCGGTGAATGCAAGCGTCGTGGTTTTTGAATAATCGGCCCCCAGGCGATGGCCGATCCAGAAGCTGACCAGGAACATGGCAACAAAATACAGCAACAACGGGATCGCGATCCGCACGACGTCCATCGGAATCCGCACGATCAAATTGCCTTTCAAGCTGAACATCACCACGATCGTGAAGAGCAGTGCGATCAAGGTCAGCGGGCTGATTTTGGGCACAAATTCCTTTTGGTACCATTCCCTGCCCTTCATCCGTACCAGGAAGAACCGTGTTAAAAAGCCGCTCAGGAATGGGATGCCCAGGTAAATAAACACGCTTCGGGCAATTTCGCCGATCGTGATGGTGACGACGCTGCCCTTCAAGCCAAACAATGGCGGCAGGATAGTGATGAAAAAATACGCGTATACACTGTAAAAAAGCACCTGGAATACACTGTTGAACGCCACCAACCCGGCGGCGTATTCCGTATCACCATGCGCAAGCTCATTCCACACAATCACCATCGCGATGCAGCGCGCCAGACCGATCAGGATCAATCCAGCCATGTATTCCGGGTAGCCGCGCAGGAAAATGACCGCCAGAGCGAACATCAGCACCGGCCCGATCAGCCAGTTTTGTATCAGCGAGAGGGTCAGCACCTTCTTGTTGCGAAACACATCCCGCAGATCCTCATACTTCACTTTGGCAAAGGGCGGGTACATCATCAGGATCAGTCCAATGGCGATGGGTATATTGGTTGTCCCTACGGAGACCGCATCATTGAAAGCGTTAACCGGGGCCGGAAACAGGAAGCCGATGCCCACGCCCACCGCCATGGCCAGGAATATCCACAGCGTCAGATACCGGTCGAGGAAAGTAAGTTTTTTACTCAGGTTCAGCGCCGGGGCTGGAATTGTGACTGCTTTGGTCATCCCAAACCTCCATTTATCATATGTGTTTTTCCGACATCCCCGCTGCTTTGCTTAGTCATGGCGCGGGGCGCAGTTTTTCGCGCAGCAGCTCTATTGTGGGCGCGCCATTCATTCCTTGAGGCGAGGGATAAACCCGGCAACTCAGATTGTAGGATTGCCGTTCTTCAGGACAAAAATCCACGCCGTTTATTTGAAACGATGGCGACCCTAAGAACTTCAGGCGCGATGCCTCCTCGTCGTCTGCCACGTTTACCAATTGAATGTCCGCTTCCAGCCCTTCGGCGGCAAGCGCGGCTTTCAAATTCACCAGCGCGTCTTTCCACGAGGGGCAGCCGTCGAAATACAACAGGTCGATTTTCATGCTTCTCCAATAGGGAAATCGTCTTCCGCGCAATATCATCACGAACTTCGTGCAGCCCATCCAAGCCGCCTGCCGCCGCCGGATCGGGGAAACCGGCGTGTCCCCGCTTTGCCTTCCCCGGCCGGATGGACGCGGCCTTGGGATCGGATGCCGATCTCCGGCGGCAGGATGAAAGTCAGGGCATCGGCGAATTCCGCAGGTTGGCTCCCGTCGTTCACGACGTCGCAATGGATCACCTATCCGTGCATAGACGAACTCCTCCGCCATCTGCGAGCGGCGCGCATTTTCGGCACACAGAAAAGGCGCCTTTCGTTCTATGCGGCGGCCTGCCTCGCCTCCGCCAGCCATCCGGCCACTTCGGCCGGCGAGGGGATGCGCCCCGCGCAAACCAGCTTTTCGTTGATGACCAGGCCGGGCGTGGACATGATGTTGTATTCCATGATCTTGCTGTAATCCGTTACTTTCACGATCTCGGCCTCGGCTTTGATATTATCCACGGCTTGCCGGGCAATCGCTTCCACTTTCTTGCAATTATCACATCCAGACCCCAGAATTTTTATAATCATCATGGTTGCATCCTCCTTTGACGGATGGGCCTTTCCTTAATCTCGAATGGCGCTGCTCCGGTTCGGAACCGGTGGATTACATGACCATATTGAACAGATAACCGGTGAGGATGATCGCGGCGGCGATGACGCCGATAAAGACCGCAATCAGCGGGGGCTTGAGCACCCGGCGCAGGATGATCACCTCCGGAAGGCTCAAGCCGACCACCGACATCATGAAGGCCAGCACCGTGCCGAGTGATGCGCCTTTTTCCATCAGCGCGCTCACGATCGGAATCACACCTGCCGCATTGGAATACAGCGGGATGCCGAACAGCACGGCGACAGGAACCGACCACCAAACCTGTTTCCCCATGATTCCGGCCAGCGCCGCTTCCGGCACGTACCCGTGGATCCCCGCCCCAACGGCGATGCCCACCACCACGTAAAGCCAGACCTTGCCGACGATCTCCTTGACCGAAGCCCACGATCGTCCGACGCGTTCCTGCGGGCTCGGCTTTTCGAGTAACCCTTCCCCCCGGCTTTGCATTTGCCAGACGAAATCCTCCACGTAGCGCTCCATCTTGAACCGCCCGATCACAATCCCCGCGAGGATGGAGATAATCAACCCGGACACGATGTACAACCCGGCCACCTTCCATCCGAAAAGGCCGAACAGCATCACCACCGCCACCTCGTTGATCGTTGGGGCGGCGATCAGGAAGGAGAAGGTGACGCCGAGTGGAATTCCGGATTCGACGAATCCGATAAAGAGCGGGACGGCCGAGCAGGAACAAAACGGCGTGACAATTCCCAGCATCGCGGCCAGGATGTTGCCGATGCCCTCGCGTTTCCCGCCCAACAGGGCGCGGGTGCGCTCCGGCGGGAAGAAGGTGCGCAGCAGCGAGACGAGGAAAATCATCCCGGAAAGTAAAAGCAGAATTTTGGGCGTGTCGTACAGAAAGAAGGCGGCGGCATCCCCGAACCTTGAGCCGCGCGCGAGCCCGAACGCCGAATACACGAGCCAATCCGCCAGCGGTTGGAGGATGCGATATGCCGCGCCCCAGGCCAGCGCCGCCACCCCCAGGGATAGATACACTCCCGCGGTCGAGCTTCGTGAAGGAGGCCGGGGAGAAGCAACCGGATGATCCATGCGTTATACCTCCACTTTCGTCCCGGTTTTTAAGGCAGCCGGTGCCGAAGCTGTGTGTGGATTGATCTCGCCTTGCGGAGAGCACTTCGGACAGGGACAATTCGAAATGTGCGTGTGCCCGGGCCGGCCGAACCTTTTCCCGGGCCGGGATGCCGGACCGCCCGCCTTTTCGATCAGCGCGAAGATGTCCGGCCGGATCACCCGGTAATACATATTCCATCCGTCGCGGCGGTCCCGGACCAGGCCAGCTTCCTTTAATACCGCAAGCTGCTGGGAAAGGTATGCCTGGCGCATGCCCAGAACATTCTCCAGATGGCACACGCACTGCTCGCCGCCCATCAGCGCATCCAGGATCGCCAGCCGCGCCGGGTGGCCGAGGGTTTTAAATGTCGCCGCTTCCTTGTGCCATTCGCGCATCGCGACTCTCCAAAAACATATTCATAAAATTGAATATAATCCTCCGGGAGGGATATGTCAATCCCCAAAGGGAAAGAGAGGAACGCGCGAGCAAAGGCTGAGTGGAAAAATCGGATTCGCCGGTCGGCTTTTGCATTAAGGTACCGCAACAGCGGATTCCCCGGCCGGTTTTTTGCCGGATCAGCGCTTCGCGAACCGGATGGAGACGGCGCGGCCTATTTATCCTCCGCTACCTCTCCCCCGGGAAGGCATGCCCACACAATGCGAACCGTTCAAACACGGGCAGCCGGGTCCGATTCGATGCAAACCGCGCCTCGGGAGGGGTCTTTGGGGTAGAATTCTTTAGCACCTACACCCATCCTGATCGTCCCGGAGCAACCCTTGTTCGATATCGTCTTCCTCGGCACATCCGCCTCCGCTCCCTCCATCCAGCGCGGCCTGCCGTCGCAAATGGTGATGCACAAGGAATACCGGTTCCTGATCGATTGCGGCGAAGGAACCCAGCGGCAGATCCTGCAATCCGGGCTCGGGTTCAAACGCCTGGATAAAATCCTGATCACGCATTCCCACCTGGATCACATTCTTGGGCTGGCCGGATTGCTCTCCACATTTATGCGCTGGGAGGCGATTGAAAAACTGGAGATCTGGGCCGGGCAGCCGGCTGTCGCGCGCATCCGGGATCTCCTGTTTGGGGTGGTGCTGCGCGGTGCAAATCCTCCCGTGAAGCTCGAGCTTAATGTCCTCGAACCGGGATGCCTGATGGAAGATGAAACCTTCCAGCTCTCCGCATTCCCCGTAACGCACCGAGGCGGCGGAACGTTCGGATTTCTATTTGAAGAAAAGGCGCGCCGGCCGTTTCTGGCCGGGAAGGCGGATGCACTGGGCGTGCCGCCGGGGCCGTTGCGTGCGCAGCTTGTCGCGGGCAAACCCTGTACGCTACCGAATGGCGCCCAGGTCACCCCGGACGATGTGCTCGGGGAGCTCACACCCGGGACCCGCCTGGCATTTGTCGGAGATTGCGGTCGGACGGATAATATACTGGAGTACTGTCGGCGTGCGGACGGGCTGGTGATCGAATCCACCTACCTCGATGTGGAGGCGGATCTGGCGCGGGAGTTTTCCCATCTGACCGCCCGGCAGGCGGCGAATCTCGCGCGCGAGGCGCAGGCCCGGCGGTTGTTCCTCACCCACCTCTCGCGCAGGTACCGCGACCGGGAGGTTGCGGAAGAAGCGCGGGCGGTCTTTGCGGAGACGACGGTGGTGAAGGATTTCGACCGCTTTTCGATCGCGCGGGAAAAATAAACAGCCGCGCGGTGTTAAGGAGAGTGATTCCATAAACCGTGACAGCAAGCGGCGGGGCATCCGGCATCCCGCGGAAGCGGGATAGATGATCCGCTGGATTCGCAACTTCCCGATCGTGCTGCGAACCCTGGTGATGACGGTCATCGCGGTCGTCATCGTCCTGGCATTCTTTGCCTTCCTCGGGTCGGATGCGCTGGATGACAGCACCCGTGAGATCCAGCAGATGCAGCTCCGGTACGCCGGACTGGCGGCGGACAGCCTGGATTCCCAACTTAAGGCCGGCTTTCGCGCCCTGGCCGGGCAGGCCGATGCACTGGCCGCCGACACGAAAACTTCGATATCGGTAGATGATGTTCTCTCCCGTTTGGTCAATACGGGATTGTTCCCGAAGGGCGTGTTCTTCATGGATCCGGCCGGTGCGATCGTAGCGGCAATGCCGTCCATGACCCATGCGGCGGCGCAAGCATTGCGCGAAGCTGCCGTCGTGAAGAAAGCTCTCGCGACCGGCCTCCGGCAGACGGGGGATTTTCAGTCCGGCGCCGGCGGCCTTCCGCAAGCGATCCTCCTGGAGCCGGTTGCGGATTCCAAAGGAATCCGCCTTGGCTGGATCGGAGGACTGGCGGACTTATCGCTGTTTCCTTTCGGGGGGTTCGCCCGAATTCTGAGCGAACAAACCGGCAGCCAGGCGTTGATCATCGATTCGAACGGGAACAGCCTCGCGCTCGACGGCGAAAACAACCCCGTCCTCCTCCCGGCCGCCTATTACCCGGTGTTGCTGCCCTACCTCCAGAAGCAGGAACCCGGAATTGCCCGCCTGGATAAATCCCTGATCCATACCGAAGACAGCATCATCGCGGTGGTATTCCCGCTGGAAAATGCTCCGTGGACCGTTGTCATCGAATCGTCTGAAAAAGAAGTGTACGGCCTGCTGACAGCCCTGCGCTGGCAATTTGTGTATTTCGGGGCGATCATCCTTATGGTGGCGATCGTCTCCGCGTGGATTTTTGAGGAGGTGGTCCTCGGACCGATCCGGGTGCTTCTGCGTGCCACGCGCCAACTGGCGGCCGGCGACCTGACGACGCCGATACGGATCGCGGGGCGCGATGAAACGGCCGCGCTGTTCCGGGAATTTGATTCGATGCGGTTGAAGATGGCGGATTGGAGCGGGGCGCTTTCCGCCGCCGTCGAACGCCAAACCCACCGCCTTTCGACGCTATATGCCATCGACCGCGTGGCGTCGAAAACGCTGGCCCTTGAGGAAGTGCTGACCGTTTCCCTGGAACGGGTCTTGGACCTGATGAAGATGGATGCGGGCGCAATCCTCCTCATGGAACAAGGCGCCTTGCACGTGAAAGTGCATCAGGCGCTGGACCCGGCGCTTGCGCAAATACTTATGCAGGTGGATCCCTCGCAGCATGCGATCGGCACGGCCGCCACTGAGAAGCGGGTCGTCACCGCCCCGCTGGACAGCCTGACGCCGGATCTGTTGGCGGAAGCGATCGGGAAATCCGGTTTTAACACTGTGGCGGCCACGCCGCTGATTGCCAAGGACCAGGCGCTGGGTGTGCTGGTGCTGTTCACCCAGGCGGAGCGCACGTTTGCGGTCGACGATCTCGACCTGCTGGAAACGATCGGCCAGCAGATCGGCGGCGCGGTTCACAACGCGCAGCTCTTTGAAATCGAGCAGCGCCGCCGAGAACAAGCGGAGGGATTGTACGAACTCGGGGCGGAGATCATTGCCCTCTCCACCCTGCCCGATACCGCCCGCGCGGTTTGTGCCCGGATCGCCAAAGCCACCCGCGCCCATTCGGTGATCGTCACGCTGATCGAACCGAACGGACAGGTTGTGTTGCGCCTCGGCGCGGATGCACGCGGGGTCGCCTCACAGGAACCGCCTCCCCGGCCGCACGGGCTGACAATGCAGGTTTTTCTCGACGGAAAAGCCCTGAGCGTCTCGAAATCCGATCCGGAGAAGGCGGCGATCACCTCGCAGCTTTCGGTCGAGGGGATTGAGGCGTTGATCGGGCTGCCTTTGCGGGCGGCCGGCCGGGTGATCGGGACTCTGTTTATCCGCTATGCCCGGCCGCGCGCCTTCTCCGACGACGAGGTGCGCGGGCTGACCACGTTTGCCAACACCGCCGCCATGGCGCTGGAACGCGCCCGGCTGATGCAGGAAACCGAACGGCGGCTGGAGGAAGTCGGGGCGCTGTACGAACTTTCCAGCGTACTGCGCGGGACGATGAGTCTGCACGAAATGCTCCCGCTGCTCCTGCACCAGGCGATGCATATGGCGCGGGCCGACGCCGCCAGCATCTCGCTGGTGGAAGGCACGGAAATCGTCTGCCGCGCCGCGGAGGGGCTGGCCGTTGAAGTCATCGACCGGCGTATGCCGCTCGGCGAGGGCGTGATCGGGGGCGTGGCGGCCAGCGGTGAAATGCGCCAGACGCCGTTCCTCCCCCGCGATCCGCTGCTGGTGCCCCCGATCGGATCCGGCGCCGTCGTGCGGGGGGTCGGGTCCACCGTGTGCCTTCCCCTCCGGACGGCCGATGAGGTGGTCGGTGTCCTGCTGCTGGTTTCGTACAACCGCTCACAATTCCCCGGAAACGTCCTCCAGCTGTTGACGGCCGCCGCGGATGTCGCCGGGGGATCCATTCACCGGGCGAAAATATTCGAGCAACTGGAACACCGGGTGCATGAACTCGGTTCGCTGTATGAATTCGGCCAGGCGGTAACCACCAGTCTGCGGCTGGAAGATGTGATCCGTCTGATAGTCGAAACGGTTCCACCCGCCGTGCATGCCCAGGCGATCTGGGTCTTTCTGTGGAACGAAATGGAGGAGCGGCTGGTACTCCAGTACACCGGGGAGAAGCCCGTACCCGCCGCGGCGGAAATTAAATACCGCGCCGGCGAAGGGCTGGTGGGCTGGGTGTTCATCGAAGGGCGCCCGGTGATCGTCGGGGATGTGAATTCGGATCCGCGCTGGAAGCAGGAACGCAAGCACGAGGAGGCGGTCCTCGGTTTCCGCGTGAAGGACGTGCTGGCGGTGCCGATGATCCACGGCAAGAAGGTGCTCGGTGTGCTGCTGGCCATCAACCGGCGGCAGGGCGAAAAATTTTCCGGGACCGACCAATCCCTGTTTGAGGCGCTGGCCGGGCAGACGGCGATTGCGATTGAGAACGCCCAGTTGTTCGAAGACGTGCGCGACATTTCCGTGGCGACGATCTCCTCCCTCGCCACCGCGATCGATGCCCGCGATCCGTACACCCGCGGCCATTCCGAAGACGTGACCAAGATCGTGGTCCATCTGGCGCGCGAACTCGGCTGGCAGGGCGCGGACCTGGAGATGCTCGAGTTCGCCGCCCTGCTGCACGATGTCGGCAAGATCGCCGTTCCCGACGACATCCTGCGCAAGCCGGTGGATCTCTTGCCCGACGAGTGGAACGTTATTTATCTTCACCCGTACCACAGCGCGCAAATCATCCGCCCGGTCGAGCCGCTGCACAAGATCATTCCCTGGATCTATCACCATCACGAACGCTGGGACGGAGCCGGCTACCCGGACCGGCTCAAGGGCGAGGCCATCCCCGAAGGCGCGCGGATCATCGCCGTGGTGGATGCGTTCAATGCCATCACCACCAACCGTCCGTACCACAAGGCGCTTTCCGAGCAGGAAGCCCTGGACGAGATTGTCCGCAATGCCGGGAAGCAGTTTGACCCGACCGTGGTGGAAGCGTTCCTGAGGGTCATGAAAGAATTAAAATAAATCCCTCTGGAAATTTAAATACCGGTTGTGTTAAGATGTCGTTGCCATCCCGGCGGCACACCGCCGTTTCCGGAGTGCGGCGTCGGAATCCACGGAGCTGTCACCATGCCGATCTACGAATATCTTTGCGAAGCCTGCCGCCATGAATTCGATCTGATGCGGCCGATGAACCAATCCGACGAGCCCGCCGCCTGCGCGACCTGCGGCAGCCGGAAGACGAAGCGCAAGCTGTCCCTGTTCAATGCCCAGAGCGGGGGGAAAAGCGTCGCGGGCACGAATGCGCCCTCCTGCTCGGGATGCGCCGGCGGGTCGTGCGGAAGCTGCGGGCATTGACTCCACGAAGGACACAAAGCCACGCGCCGGTCTTGTAGGACGTTGACCCCGCTACAAACACGCGGGAATCGCTTATTTCTTCCCATCCGTTTACTTCCCAAATTAGACATATTGACTCCAAATATCATTCGTGCTATTCTGGATTTATACCCTACCCGGGGGGGTAGGGTAATAAGGAAGGGTAATGACTGAAAAAGCGGATATTCTCCGAAGGGCTCGCGTGGCTTCCGGGCATCTTGACGGGGTGGCGAAGATGATCGAGCGGGATGCCTATTGCATCGATGTCATCCGCCAGATCCAGGCCGTTCAGGCGTCGCTTAGCCGGCTTTCCGCCAAGATCCTGGAGAACCATTTGGAATCCTGCGTAACGACCGCCGTGCGCGGGAAAGATCCAGATGCGCGGGAAAAGGTTTTAATAGAGATAAGCGAAGTGTTCCAGGCGGCGAATCGCTCATAATCCCTCCCCCGACCCCTCCCCAAAATGGGGAGGGGAGAAAAGGGTAGGGCAAGGAGAACATATGACAACCGTAACGCTGAAAATCCCGTCCATCACCTGCAGCCATTGCGTCCATACCATCACGACGGAGTTGATGTCTATCGCGGGCGTAAAAAAAGTCACCGGGGATGAAAATACCAAGCAGGTTGTCGTCGAATTCGATTCCCCGGCGACAATCGAAATCATCCGCGATGTGCTGACCGAGATCAATTACGAACCGGCGAATATCTGACGCGGGGCCGGGAAAAGCAACAGCCCTGATAATTTCCAGATACGACTTTTTTGCCGGTCCGAAAATTTTTCATCGGCGATTTTTCAGCCCCTCACCCTCAAATCCCTCTCCCAGCTTATGCTGG
>DAOUDU010000185.1:0-7915 GCA_034430775.1 Anaerolineales bacterium
GTTCTCACTTTTTACGGGGATCATTCTGCACTCTATCCGAGCACTATTGCACGAATTGGTGGGGGGCGTGATCCACGCCGTTGGAGAAAAATCGAATGGGTGATACGGTACTGGTGACGGGCGGTGCCGGTTTTTTAGGATCGCATGTTGCCGAGAATCCGGCGTGATCCAGATTCGGCACTCGGATTCCATTCATCGGATATTACAGCGCTTTCCTTTTCGCCCTGGGGCGTATCCCAACGGGATCGACGTGGAAGATTACACAAGAGGTCGCCGTGCTTCTTTCTCCAAGGAAAGGGCTTGGATGTACGCAAGCGGAGAAATACGAGTACGCCTGGCGGGAGAGGATGGACGGGATTGGGATGATCGATTAATGCACATCATTCAGATGGCTCCGTATTTTCCGCCGTATCTCGGGGGTCAGGAACGATTTGTATTTAACCTCTCCCGCCAGCTGGTGCGGAAAGGGCATACCGTCACCGTGCTCACCTCCCGATATCCCGGTAATGGGCCTGCGCAGTCGAAAGAGGAAGGCATCCAGGTGTTCCGATCCCGCGATCTCATGCGCCCATTGCGGAATCCGATCTCACCGGGTTTGCTTTTTCCCCCGCAATCCTTCCTGCAAGCCGATGTGATTCATGCACACAATGAACACAGTTTTGCATCTGTCGCGGCAATGATCCTTGGACGCCGGTTTGGGAAGCCCGTCCTTCTGACCGTACATGGCCGGCTCGTACTGGGCTCACGGCTTGGGGATTTCGTCGTCGGTTGCTACGAAAGGACGGTCAGTCGAATGATTTTCGGCGCTGCATCCGGAATTACGGTTGCCACATTGGCCGAGAAGGAGTGGCTCTGTCGGAAATTTCAACTCCCGGAGGCACGAATTACCGTCATCCCGGTTGGAGTGGATCTTTCCTACTGGGATACGCTGCGGACGGCATCGCCGACCGATTACGCATGGCAACCCGAAGCGCGCGGGAAACGGGTGATTTTGGTAGCGACCCAGTTAATCCAACGCAAGGGCATCGACTACCTCATCCGGGCGATGCAGAAGATTGCGACCGCGGAACCGGATTCGATCCTGCTGATCGCCGGTTCCGGCAGCGAGGAGGCAAGCCTGCGCCGTTTATCGCACGCGCTGAACCTGGACGACCGGATCCGATTCCTGGGCCGGATTTTCGACGCGGAACTTTCCGCCGTCTACCGGGCCGCGGATGTGTTCGTCCTTCCCTCGCTAAGCGAAGGTTTGGCGACGTGTTTGATGGAAGCCTGGGCTCACGAGAAGCCCGTCTTAGCGACGCGGATCGACGGGGCGAAGGATTCCTTTTCTGATGTGGCCAACTTGGTCACCCCGGCCGACAGCGATGCGCTGGCCGAAGGTGTGCTAGGTGTGCTGCGGAATGGAAAAAGGGCCGCGGAAAAGGCCACAGCCGGCCGCCGGTTGATGGAAAAAGAATACACCTGGCCGGTGGTGGCCTCGCGCATGGTTTCCGCTTACGAGGCGGTTATCGCCGGGGCGGGGAAGCGCAGACGATGAAGATTGTCCATTTCATCAGCCACTTCCCGTATCCGGATCAACTTGCGAATCCGGCGTTGACCGATAGATACGTCTGCAGCGGGGGTGAATGGGCTGCGCATCACCTTATCGAGGAGCAAGCAAAAGCCGGTCACGACGTTTCGGTCGTCGCTAGCTCAGTCACCCGCAGGAACGTGTTGGAACAACGTGAGGGTTTCGCCGTCCGCCGATATGGATCGTGGTTTAAAATCGGCGAAACGCTGTTTGCCCCCGGGATGTTCTTCCGTCCGGTGACAGATATCAACAAACCCGACATCGTACATGTCCATCACACGACTCCGCCGGGCGGAATGGCCGGGCTGGCGTGCAACCGGACGTGGAAAAGCCCGCTCGTCGTCACCCATCACGGATTTGAAAATCCGGACTCCTATGGGAACTGGATCCGCCGCGCGGCGGTGTTCCTCTCAGCTAAATATTTTGTCGGCAGATTATTTTCCGCCGCGAACCGGATTATTTATATCTCCCCCGCTTTTATCCAGCAATCCCGGTTTCTTGGAAAATTTATTTCCAAATCCATTTCGATCCCGCATGGAATCCATCTTGCAGAGTACCATACCGGCCTCCCCGTTGAGCAGGCGAGGAGGGAGTTGGGATTGACTCCGGAGGGACACTATGGATTATTCGTCGGAACCCTGATCCCTCCGAAGGGGCTGGGAGTATTGCTGCGTGCGCTGCCTGAAGTTCTGGAGAAATATCCGGATTTCCATCTGCTCGTCCTGGGGAGGGGCCCATCGGAGCCGGAGTTCCGGCAACAGGCGGCGGATTTGGGTGTCTCCGGGAATGTGCAGTTCGTAGGTTTTATCGGGGAAGCCCGGAAGAAATTTTTATATTACCGGGCAAGCGATGTTTTGGTCATTCCTTCCTTAACCCTCAATGAAATGTATTGTTTTGTATTGTACGAAGGGGCCGCCGCCAAGTGCTGTATTGTGACAAGTGATTTGGATGTATTTAGGAAGGTTATTGATGACCGCGTTACTGGAATGCTTACGAAGTCCGGGGACCATGCGGAGATTGCGAAGGTTTTGGTGGAAGTTCTTGGGAATAAAGAACTTCAAGAACGGTTAAGGCACGGGGCGCGTTCAAAGATACCCTTGCTTTCCTGGACGGAAGTGGCCAGACGGACCGGTAATCTGTATGCGTCCCTCTTGAAGGAAGAATCGGATCAGACTATGGAAAAAAACAAACCGCAATGAGGAATCGTTGCCCCGGGGCACACACGTGAAAGGGTAGTGGGAGGGACCGAATGTCGAGGAACCAATGGGTCCGCTTAATGACAAACATCATCGGGGTCATCGGGCGCGGAACAGGGTTGTCGTCGATACCTTTCTTGCAGGGTCTCTACCTCCGACTTTTTTCGTCCATTGTCCCCGACCACGATATCTGGGTTCCTTTTGACGGTCAGGAGATGCTCATTCCAAATCCGAAGAAGAGCGATCTCAGCCGCATGATTTATCTTCACGGATCGTGGGAGGATATCGTCAGCCGAATCCTTTGCCAAGAGGTACGGCGGGGCATGACGACGCTCGATATTGGGGCGCACGTGGGCTATTACACCTTATTGATGGCAAAACGGGTCGGCGAAGAAGGCCGGGTAATCGCCTTTGAACCAAATGCGGACGTTCGAAAATACATCGAACAAAGTGTACAACGGAACGGGTATTCCAGCGTTACGCTGTGCCCTTACGCCCTTTTTCACAAAGGAGGGTTCGGAGCCCTTGAGGGAAGTGACAACCTGCAATCCCGGCTATCCCAGCAACTTGATGCATCGGAGGGATCCTTCCCGGTTGTGGTTTTTGACGACGTGAAAGAGAGTCTGGGTATTGATAAGGTCGATTTTCTTAAAATGGATGTGGAAGGAGCGGAATTGGACATTCTATTCGGTATGCGGGCGACGCTGGAACAATTCCACCCGCGTATGATCGTTGAGGTACACGTTAGGGGATTGACTCTCTTCCGGCATTCCGAACTTGAGATCCGCGAATATATCCGATCCTTCGGTTATACTATTCGAGATATATGGTCTCAAAACGATACGATCACCATACTATGCAAGCCGGTGGAATAAACCTGGCTCTCCATCGCCGAGGACGAAAATCAACGCCGACAGATCCATTTTCACACCGTCGCAAATACCAAAGAGAATGGATTGCGGGAGAGCCCGTTTGAAAATTTTATGGATTCCCCATGCGGCCTGGCGCATTCCACAACGGGCGAACCTTTTTTGCCGCGCGCTTGCAGAAACGCATGAAGTTCACGTCACGGATTGGGCGGCCGATTATTTCAGCTGGCGGGATTATCTCACCCGGCGCTACCTGAAAAATTTTTCATACCGACTTTCCCGGGATGGAAATATCACCGTACATGGCATCCCGCGGATCTCTCCCGCCTTGTATTCCATCGTCTTGAGGCGGTGGAATGCGGGGGTTTTCTCCGTCTGGGTGGATCGGATCATTCGGCGATACCGCATCGATGTCGTGGTGGGAACATTTGTGGTGAGACCTCCCAAAGCACCGCGGCTGGTGTTCGACCTTTTTGACGATAACGTAGCTCTCTGGAGGCAGTATAGCCGAGGAAAAGGTTACGCCGATGAAATCGAAAGTGCGGAGCGCGCCTACCTGCAGTCCGCCGACATGATAGTTGCGGCCAGTTCGGTCCTGGCGGAAAATGCCCGCGCAGTAAGTTCCCGTCCGGTCAGGCATATCCCGAACGGGGTGAATTTGGATCTATATAAAAATGCAAACGGTACCCATCTTCGTACCCAATGGAATGTGTCGGGCTGCATTGTGGGCATGCTGGGAAATCACGACAAACCGGAGGAACTCAAGAGCGTCCTGGATACGGCAAAAAAGCTTATCGACCATCCTCTGACGTTTATCGTCGCAGGCCGCGGCTCGGCTGTCCCGGAATCAAAAAATCGGGCCGAAAAAGAAGGATTGACCAATTGTATATTTATTACAGAAGTGGCGATGGAAAATAGCGCGGAAGTGATAGGCGCGTTTGATGTCGGTTTGTGCACATACGCAAGGTCACCGGCCGACGACGCCCGCAGCCCGATGCGATTGCTGATGTATACCGCCGCCGGCCTTCCGACTGTGTGCACGGATTTGGAGGAAGTCCGCCGGATGCAATTCCCCAATGTGATACGGGTTGAGGATAATCCGCCGGCTTACGCCGATGGAATTTTACGTGCGCGAGGGTTGCCTCGATCTATTCCGAAGGAAATTACGGCATACGACCTGAATCAATTGACAACGCAGTACGAAGAGGTATTGAAAGGGTGAGATATGAAGGCCCGAAAAGGAGACGTATGCCGTTTACCAGTGTGCGTTTCGAAGGCGTCCGCCCCGGTGAAGGGAAGAAACATTGCTTTTCACCGATCCGAATACGGCTGGAATTTCTTCATCCATTGGAACCGGAAGGAGAATCGGTTGTTCGTGCGTCCTGTTCTGCTGTACGGAGCAATCGATTGGTGGCCCGATTCGGCTGCAGGTCCTTTTTTTTTGAATCCAGTAGAACGACCCGCGCGGATTCCACACGGAATAACCAGGGAAGTGTATCCGGGCGTCTTCCCGCGGCTGTGCCCGGTCAGTACCTGCATCAAGCCGGGTATTATGGATCATTGGAATACCGGATCGTCTAAAAAGCGACCAACCATCCGGCGGTGCCGATCATCCGCGATTTCGCGGCGATGGATTGGAGGGTGAAGAATATTTTCCCTTCTTTCTGCGTCGACCTTTACCTGAACTATGAGGTGGGCGACTCCATCAACCAGATGCGATTGATTCCAGACGATGATAACAAGTAAATTTTCCTCATTCCTTTCCCGGCTGCGTTCTCCGGATTTTATCGGAATTCTGGCGCGGGGTACGATTATTGCCTTCCTGGTCCAAATCGCCGGGAATGGGATCGGTTATGCCGTTCAAATATTACTGGCACGATGGTTGGGAGTGGGCGGCTACGGGAATTATTCCTACCTGATAACCTGGGCCCAGGTATTTACGATCGGCGCAATGATGGGATTGGATCTAGGAATTGTCCGTTTTATCCCAGGGTACCTTCTCCGGCAAGACCGAACCCGCCTGTATGGGATTCTCCGTTGGAGCCGGATTACCGTATTTGTGTTCGGGGGAATACTGGCTGGGGTCAGCAGCTTGGCGTTGATGTTCCTGCGCCCGCTTCAGACGGAAGTGGCAACTCTCCTCTTGGGTTCGGCGTTAATTCCATTTTTTGCGCTGTCAGAGGTTCAAACCCAGATTATTCGGAGCACCCGGCGGATTGGGTGGGCATATGTCCCTCCCATTCTGCTTCAGCCGCTTCTATTATTGGGGTTGGTGTTCGTGGCCTTGCGGTTCCTAGGTCTCCTAACCGACTATTACTCCCTTGCGGCCATGCTGATATCGTCGGGGATCATTATTCTCCTTCAGGGTGCCGTGATTCGGAGGATTTTTCTAGAGCATTCGGAAAACACCTTACCAGTGTATGACCTGAGGGCGTGGTGGAAGGTTTCACTGCCGCTGTTGTTTACCTCTATTTTTTCGATTATTATCGTAAGGGTGGATTTGATCGCGGTCGGATATTTTCTGGGATCGGAGGAGGTCGGGATTTACACCGCGGCCGTCCGGACGGCCGCGCTTGTCGGAACGACGTTATTCGCCTCCAATTCCATCGTCGCGCCATTGATCAGCTCCTATTACGCTCGACGGGACATGACGGGATTGCAGGCTGTCGTCAGTTTGGCGACGATGGTGTCTTTTTGGCCGTCGCTGATCATCGGATTCGGAGTGATCCTATTCAGTACGCCCCTGCTGGGTGTTTTTGGTAAGGAGTTTATCGACGCGCGCGTTCCCTTGATCATCCTTATCGCGGGGCAATTGGTCAACGTTGCCTCGGGTTCCGTCGGATTATTATTGATTTTGACGGGCCATGAAAGAAAAGGCACGGCGGTTTTAGCCGTCTGCGCGTTGATAATCGGCACCGCATGTTGTATCGTCATTCCGTCATTTGGCATCATGGGCGCCGCAATTACTTCGATGCTGGGAATGACCCTATGGAATTTATGGTTCTATCATCTGGTCGTGAAGAATTTGGGAATCCATCCGTCAGTAATTTACGCCATGAAGCGAGTCTTCGAGGACATGAAAAAATGATTCGATTACCGAATTTTCTTATCATCGGAGCCCCGCGGTCCGGTACAACAACGCTGTACGAATCACTGAAGCAGCACCCGCAAATATTTCTGAGTTCCGTAAAAGAACCCATGTTCTTCATTCTGGAGGAAAAGAAAACGTTTATCGGTCCGGATCTTCCGAAAGGACCCGCGGATATCGAGGAGTACCGGTCTCTTTTTCGTGATGCCCGCGATGAAAAAGCCATTGGGGAAGGTTCTCCCTGCTATTTATACAGTCCGGAGGCGCCCCGGAGAATAAAGGATCTCATTCCGGATGTAAAATTCATTGCGATTCTTCGAAATCCGATTGATCGTGCGTATTCCCATTTTGTTTTCAATCGCTTGGTGGGGAGAGAACCCCTTTCGGATTTTCGAAAGGCAATAGCAGCTGAGGAGGACCGGCTTCGGCAGGGATGGTTCATGTATTGGTGCTATCTAGGAATGGGCTATTATGGCGCGCAGATCGAACGATATTTTTCGCATTTTCACCCGCGCCAATTCCGTTTCTTTTTAATGGATGATTTAATGCACACCCCGGAAGATCTTTTCCAAGAGGTATTTCGATTTTTGGAAGTGGATGAAGGGGTTCGAATCTCAAAACCCGAAAAATACAATGCCTCTGGGATTCCTGTGAACCGAACCGTGCAGGAGTTATTAGTCAAACCAAATGTTGTAAAGCAACAGCTGAAAAAAATCCTTTCCGAAAAAACGCAATATCAAATTCTTACAAAATTCATCAATCGCAATTTGCGCAAACCCTCACTGGACCCGGAGGTGCACCGACAATTGATCTCGTCGTACAGGGAGGATATATTGAAAACGCAGGATCTGATCCACCGCGATCTTTCTTCTTGGCTTGTGGCTTAAGGAAAGCGGTCATACCGACCAGGATCCGGATATGAATCCGTCACCGATTTTTATAGTATATACCGCAAGCCTCCTTTGCGTTTCCGCCTGCATTATGGCGATGATCCTCCGATCCCTACTACGCGAAAAGGATGACTCTCAGGAAAAATTCTCGGCCGCGGAATCTCACAAATCGCGTGCAGGGTTGTGGTTTATTCTTTTAATGTTTTTTGGACTTTTGGTTGCGGGATACTATGTCCTGCGGTACCATGGCTTGTGGATGGAAACCGACAGCGCGACGATCACAATGACGATCTAATCGTTAC
>DAOUDU010000186.1:0-1953 GCA_034430775.1 Anaerolineales bacterium
TGCCGGGTAGGAGCGGCGATTGCTCGCCGCTCCCCCCACAGACCCGGACGTGAGCAATTCGCTCATCCGGTTCGTCAGTAACCAAAAGCTCGCTTCCGCTCGCCTAGGGTTAATCAGAAACCTACCGGCTTCTGGCGCACAACTGGGCTACCCTGGGTTGAGGAATTGCTGGTCCTCTTCCGCCCTCGATGAGTTGATTGGTTACGGTTGGAGAACTCAGCGTGTCTTCCGACCACCTACTCAACGAACGTTGTGCCCGGTGTCGCCTTCCCTACGATGGGTCCATTGGGTCTCAGTTCCCCATCATCCCCGTCGTTCTTCCTCGACGATCGGTACTATGCTCCACTACGACAACCAGCTGCCCCTTTCGGTCGCTTCGCTTCTCGCTCGCGATCCGATACCGGGTGTCATTCAATGCATCCCCCGGAAACAACTGGCTCTCCCGAGTTACCGAGTTGCCTCTGTGAACACATGCCCCGCTCTAAGACCCCGGTGGTATCCTTCGCGCTTGCCTTATCGCACTCAGGAGTTGGTGTAACCTTCTTTCTGTAAATTCATTCCAAGATATGAAAACGGTAGGTCTGGTGTATTCTTTCGGGTGACGAAACCAACGAAAGGATGGCACCATGACCTACCAACCTGATTGTACAATACCCGAGGACGTGCAGGCGAAATTGATCGAGCAAGGGCTGGATTTCATGCCCGAGCTGATCCGGATCTTGATCGACAACGCCATGTTTGTGGAACGGCAGCAGTACTTGCGGGCGGAACCTTACCAACGAACGCCGGAACGCCGCGGCCAAGCCAACGGCTTTAAGCCGAAAACCGTTTCGACGCGGATTGGAGCAATTCCGTTTTCCATTCCCCAGGTGCGGGACGGAACCTTCTACCCGCAGGCGCTGGAAAAGGGCGTCCGCAGCAAACGGGCGCTGATGATTTCCCTGGTGGAGATGTATGTACATGGGGTATCCACCCGGAAGGTGACCGAGATCGTGGAAGCCCTGTGCGGGAAGTCCGTTTCCTCCTCGCAGGTGAGCCGAGCGGCCGCCGAATTGGATACGATCCTGGAATCCTGGAGAAACCAGCCGATCGGGGAGATGGGATACCTGCTCTTGGATGCCCGGTACGAGAAAGTGCGGCAGGATGGCCAAGTCCGGGATGCGGCCGTCCTGATCGCCGTGGGCGTGGATTTGGAAGGGAAACGGCGGGTTTTGGGTGTGTCAGTGTCCTTGGGAGAACACGAGGTCCACTGGCGGGAATTCTTGAAGTCGCTGGTGGCGCGCGGGCTAGCCGGTGTGCGGCTGATCGTCAGCGACAACCACGCTGGCCTGCGAGCAGCGCGGCAGAATGTCTTTGGAGGTATTCCCTGGCAACGGTGTCAATTCCACCTTCAGCAAAATGCGATGGCCTATGTGCCAAGGCAAGGGATACGCGCGGAGGTGGCTCGGGATATCCGGACCGTCCTGCAGGCGCCGGATCGCGGAATGGCGGACACCAATCTGAAAGCGATCGTGCAGAAGTATTCCAAGACAGTGCCGCGTCTCTCGGCTTGGATGGAGTTGAACCTCCCCGAGGGATTGACAGTGATGGAGCTCCCTGAACCGCATCGCCGTTTTCTTCGAACTACGAACATGGTGGAGCGGCTTAATTTGGAGATTCGGCGGCGCACTAGAGTGGTGACAATTTTCCCGAATGAAGCTTCCTGCCTTCGCCTAGTGAGCGCGCTTCTGATGGAGGTGGATGAGGACTGGCAGATGGGGAAACGTTATCTGACTTTCGCGGGGAAAGAGGAGTCCATCAGCTAACCGAGATCACCCGAATGCGCCGACCATTTTACAGAAAGAATGTTGCTTTATCATGTGTCAAATGTCCAATACCTTGCAAGAAGATTAATATTAGAAAGTGTTGATTTGTGGAGAATTTGGCAAAATTAAAAACGCCCAACCCGCGGGT
>DAOUDU010000187.1:0-2131 GCA_034430775.1 Anaerolineales bacterium
ACGGCGGACTATGGCGTCGGGTATGGTCTGGTAATGTCGGTTTTTGGGGAGTTCAATGTTTTCCGGCCGGGGGAGGCGAAAGAGATTCTGGCGAAGGCCCGGCGAGCCCTGGCATCCGGCGGGCTTCTCCTGCTTGAGCCGCATTCGTACAAGAAAGTGGTTGAGATAGGCGGGGAGCCCGCCGTATGGCATTCCGCGGAGAAGGGGTTGTTTTCGGCAAGGCCGCACCTTTTCCTTCAGGAGAATTTCTGGGATGAGGAGGCCAAGGTTGCGATTCAACGTTACTTTGTCGTTGACGCGGCGAAGGGTGACGCGACGTTCACTTCGTCGAGCATGCAAGCGTATACGAACGAAGGCTATCAATCGTTATTGGCTGAATGCGGGTTTGATGAAGTAATGATCTACCCTTCGTTGGGGGGGAACGCGGGTAGTCCGGCGGGCGATCTGATAGCCGTCCTTTCGCGAAAGAACGCAGCCTGACACGCGCATCCACCGGCCGGGTTTATTGGGCGGCTTCGTTCGGGGCCGGGAATACGCCGGGTGCCCGGCGCGGAAGCTGTACGGGAGAAAAATTGAGTATTCGTGAGCAACCCTTTAATGTGAAATTCGGCAGTCATCAGATCAAAGGCGATATGCTGCATGCGGAGGAAGATGCTGTTCGCCTGGTCCTGCTTCATGGCGCGGGCCTTGGAACGCGGGATCGCTACAGATCATTGCGCACCAGCCTGGCTCAAAGATCCATCGGTTCGCTGGCGTTTGATTTTGTTGGTTTCGGGGAGACCGGCGGTGATATTGGCGATTCGAGCCTTAAGAGCCGTACGGAACAAGCGTGTGCCGTAATGGATGCGATGAAAATTACCGGCCCATTGTTTCTGCTGGGCAGCAGCATGGGAGCATACACGGCTATAAAGCTATTGGAAATCTATCCCGTGGAAGGGATTATCTTCTTTGTCCCCGCTGTATATGATATCGCCGCTTACGCAGTTCCATTCGGCGAAAAATTTTCAGCGATCATTAGAAAAGACAAAAGCTGGGCGGCTTCCGACGCCTGGGCTATTCTGCGGTCCTATCGCGGACGGATGCTTTTAATTGCGGCCGGCAAGGACGATGTGATCCCTGGGGATGTGATCCGACGGATTTACCAGGCATCCATAAAGGCGTCCAGTCGAGAACAATATACCGTGCCGCAAAGTCCGCATCTGCTAATACACTATTTATCCCGGGATCCATTTGAATACGAGCATGTTCTCGATCTGATTCAGCATCATTGTGAAAAGAAAAATGCACCGTCGGACGTGCGGGCCGTCCCCCGATAAATCCGCCGCCGCTTCACCGTATTACTCGCGGGCATACTCCGATTACGGCCGGGGTTTTCGATGATCTGCGCTTCGGCAACAGAATAAGGATGATGAGGCAGGTTCCGCATAGCCGCCCGTTGAGGCGCGTGAGTATTCTCATGGAGAAAAAACCGGATTCCAGGACGGATTGGAAAAAAGACAGCAAAAGTTTTAATAATGTCTCGGCGCTGTATGATGCATGCCGGCCGTCCTATCCCCAAGAGCTGGTTGAAAGTGTTTTATGCCTTTCGCAAATTCCACCCGCGGGGAGAATTCTGGAGATCGGAAGCGGAACGGGAAAAGCCACACGGTTGTTTGCCGGAAAGGGATTTACGATCCATTGCATTGAGCCGGGAGAGAACCTGAATACTGTGGCCGCCCGCTCGCTGAAGGGAAATACCCGCGTTACATTCGAATGGGTGCGTTTCGAAGAATGGAAAGAGCGCACAAACCACTTTGATCTTGTGCTTTCCGCTCAAGCATTTCATTGGATTGATCCGGAGATCGGATATCGTAAAGCCGCCATCGCGTTAAAGGGCAATGGGCATATCGCCCTATTCTGGAATATGTATATTGGTTTTGATAGAAAACTGGAGAGCGAAATCGAACGTGTCTACAGGCAATGCGCCCCCGAGTTGACCCAACGGCGTGAGGCGACGGAAGCAGTGATACAACAACGCGAAGAAGCACTTTCCTCCAGCGGATGTTTTTCCAATGTAATGGTCAGGCGTTTTATCTGGTCGGAGAGGTATGAAACCAAGCGGTACATCGGGTTACTTAATACGTACTCCGAC
>DAOUDU010000188.1:0-3341 GCA_034430775.1 Anaerolineales bacterium
GCAGTCATCCTGTTCCTTGCCGTATCTGTCGCCGTTGCCGGATGCGAGATACCCGACGTCGTCGTCGAGACGATCATCTCCGGAGGCCAGGAGGTGGCCACCAAGGTGGCCCAGGCCCTGACCGAAACCGCCGTCGCCGAAGGCGGTGGCGTGACACCCGGCGCCACGATCACGGAAACCCCGCCTTCCGGCGGCGGGCCGGAGGAAACCGCCACCCTCGAACCGACCCAGGCGCTCACCGCCACGCCGACCGCCACCGCTACCACCCCGCCGCCGCACCTGCGGGTGGCCTTCGTCTCCGGCGGCAGCCCGTGGATGGTTGAGCCGCCTGCCGCCCCCTTCCAGCTTTCCACGGTGACCGGCGTGGATGCAGTCGATATCTCCGACGATGGGATGGTAGTGGCTTATATCCGCCACATTTCCTACAGCCAGCCGGCCGAATTGCGCGCGGTGAATTCCAACGGCACCAACGACCGCGTCCTCCTCACCTCGGCTCAGGTCGGCGGGTTGGAGACGCTTCCCAGCGGCGCTTCGTTCGTGGATCTCTTCCGGTTGACATGGATCCCCGGCACGCATAACCTGCTGATCAACACGCTGGCTCAATACGAAGGACCGGGACTGGCGCGGTTCGACGATCTGTTCATGGTGAATGCCGAAACCGGCGTGCTGACGACCGTCTTCACCGCCGGCAATGCCGGCGAGATCTGGCCCTCGCCCGACGGGACCAAGATGGTGATCTCGCGCGGCACGTACCTGTCCCTCGCCAACATCGATGGGACCGGCGTCATTCCCAATATCATCACTTTCCCCTCGATCATCACGTACAGCGAGTACCAGTATTATCCCGAGGCCGTGTGGAAAGCGGATTCCTCGCAATTCGGCGTGATCATCGCCTCCGAAGATCCGCTGGCCCCGGTCACCTCCGGCGCAATCTGGCTCGTCAACGCCTCGACCGGCGCGGCGTCCCTTGCCTCCACGCTCAACGGTAATTTCTTCTTCCCGAGGGCTGTGCTCTCGCCGACTCTGGACCACGTCGGGTACGTCGTCACCACGGGCTCTCCGCCGGTATCGGATAGTTACGTATCCTTGCTCGACGGCTCTTTCGGACTCCACCTGGGTTCCGCCAGCAACACCGGCGTGGATACCTTCTCTCCCGACGGGCAATGGTTCACCTACTACGTCGGTTCGAGCACGACGGATTACGTCGGCTCGCTCGGCGGGGGAACGATCCTCGTCCCCGGCGGCGCGATGCGCCTGAAGTGGTACAACAACACACACTTCGTGTACTCCTCGGGAACGATGGCCTCTTGGACGCTGAAAACCGGCGACACCATGGGTGCTTCGACCATCATCGCCACGCCGGCCGGTGACCGCACAACATACGACGTGGACGAATAAGAAGAAATTTCCGGCGCCATTTGGTTCCGGCTGATTTCCTAACCACAAAAGGCACAGAATGCACAAAAATCTTTGTGCGCCTTGTGCCTTTTGTGGTCTTTTGTTTATCCCTTGCAGGACGGCGAATCCGGGTGAATGTTTTCTATTAATTCGATACAATAAGCTACAGGCCGCATCCCTCGATCTTCTTGATCTTATAGGAAAGGATCCGTATTATGACCGACGCCGAAGCCACGTACCCCTTCGATCCCGAAATTCTCTTTACCCGGATCCACGACGAATGGGAAGCCTTGGCGGCGGTCGTCGCCGCGCTCGACGAACCGCGGATCGTCCGCCGCGACGAAGGCGAGTGGTCGGTGAAGGACATCCTTGCCCACATCGCCGCGTGGGAGAAGTTCCTCATCGCCAACCAGTTCCTCGGCATCGCCGCAACCGAAGCCCTGTGCGTCGCCCCGGAGGTGCTGGAACGGGCCGACGAGGATGAGGTGAATGCGATCCTGTTTGAACGCAACCGCGACAAGCCCCTTGTGGATGTGCAATCCGATTGGTTCGAAACCCACCGCTGGCTGATGTCGGAACTTTCGAAACTCGACGAAGCGCGCCTGAAGCAGGAAACGCTTTGCTTCGGGGCCGCTCCGCGCCCGCTGGCGCAATGGGTGATCTTTAATACCTACGAACATTACGAAGATCACCGCCGCGCGATTGAAAAGCGCCGGATAGGATGAAATAATAGACTGAATTTACAGGATTGATCAGGATTTTCAGGATTATTTTTTATGGTAAATCCTGAAGTAATCCTGTAAATCCTGTCCAATTCTTTCTACTCCTTGTCATCCTTGGATGTCCTCTCCGCGATCGGGTTGAATCCCGGCAAATGATAGGCATTATGCCGGCTTCCATGCAGAAGCGGCTCCAGCTGCCGGATGGCGCGGGTCGGGCAATAGTTGAAACAGCGCATGCACTGTACGCACCCCTCACTCCAAATGGGTTTTCCCTCTTTCAGGCGGATGCTTCCGGTCGGGCAAATGCGCTCGCACAATCCGCAGCCGTTGCAGCGCGATCCGGTTTTGAAGAAAATCCACATCTTGTACACCCCGCGCCGGTGAAACAAGGTCCGCATCAGAACCGAACCCAACGGACCAAATTTGCGCAGGGTAATCGGTTTCTGATAGGTTTCGCCCCCCAAAAACCGCGAGATCAGGTCGCCGGTCTTTTGAACACCTTGCGCGATGATCCGATCAGCCTCTTCACGGTCCGGCGCGGAATGGAATGGGGTCCAGTTGTTTGGCATCGGTATCAGGTCGGCTATCCGGACCGTGTATCCGCGCTCGGCAAGCAAGCGCGTCCCGCTTGGGAGCGACCAGCCGCAATTATCCGGATCTCCGCCGGTTACGAGCAAGATGGACGGGATGTTTTTGGATGAAGTGGGAAGCCCGCGCAGGTATGGAAAAACATTCCGCGGAAGGTCCTGTGCGTGTACCGGGAAACAGAAACAGGCCGCATCCGCCGCCGGGTCTGTCGGAGTCTCGCGCCGGATGGATTCCAAATCGGTTTCGTATCCCGCGGATTGAAACCGCGCCGCGCATTCGGCTGCAATCCGCCATGAATTGCCGGTTCCGGAAAAGTACCGTACCGACGCTTTCATTTTCCTTCCTCCCACTGCGTAAACCATCTCTGCAGAAAATTGTAATAATCGATTCCAAACTCCCAGGTTGCCGCCTGGTAGGGGTCTGCTTTTTCCTTGAATTCCGCCTTTACGCGTTTCAACCACGTCATCCGCTCAAGCGCGGCACTTCGGACTTCACGCGAAAACGTCCGGGCGTTTTCGCGGCCGCCCAACCCCAGGAAGAAAATTCTTGTCAGCAGCGGACCCGGTCCGCGCGTGATGTCTAGCGGAGTTTTCAGCCAGATTTGGAATGCTTTTTTTCCAGCCGGGAGCGGCC
>DAOUDU010000189.1:0-2791 GCA_034430775.1 Anaerolineales bacterium
AGGAAGTTTTTGCGTCTTGCCGCTTCCGGTTTTGGATCGATCCTTGTGGGCCGGTTCCTTTCCGCCTGCGGGCGGGTGCCCAACGCCGGACCGGCGGCCGGAGCCTCGGCGGCCGTATTCACACCGACAACCGCTTTCACCGTCGCCGACACCCCGGCCCCCGCCGCCGCATCCGAGACCCCTCTCCCAACCGGCACGCCGACCGCTTCTGATCCCGCTTACCTCGCGGTGGCGCATGGAGGGAACGATCCGGAGGCATTGGTGCGCAGCGCGATCTCCGCGCTTGGCGGCATGGACCGCTTCGTTCCGGCCGGCGCCAAGGTCGTGATCAAACCGAATATCTGCGTTGCCGGCCGGTCGTACGAATTTGCGGCCACCACCAATCCCTGGGTCGTCGGAGCGCTGGTCCGCCTGTGCCGCGAAGCCCACGCGGGGCAGGTCCTCGTCTTGGATTATCCCTTCTACAAGTCCTCCCAGGAAGCGTATGTCGACAGCGGAATCCAGGAACAAGTCGAAGCCGCCGGCGGCACGATGCACCTCACCTCCACCTTTTTCCTGGATTCCAACGGAACCTACAACTGGGTGGACTACGGAAAATGGGTCGATGTGACGCTGGGAATGCCAAACGGTTAAAAACCGTCCAGATGATCGATGAAATCCTCAATGCCGACGTACTGATCAACGTTCCGATCGCCAAGGATCACGATCTGACCCGCCTGACGCTGGGGATGAAGAATCTTATGGGAACGCTTCACGACCGGCCCGCGGTCCATGCCTGGATCGCCGAGAAACTCCCCGAACTCGTGGCGTTTCTCCGCCCGGCGCTGACCGTCGTGGATGCGGTGCGGATCCTTACCGCCTACGGTCCGCGGGGCGGAAATGAGAACGACGTGAAGAAAACCGACACGGTGATCGCCAGCCACGACATCGTCGCCGCCGACGCCTACGCCACTTCCCTCTTCGGGCTGACGCCCGGGGACATCGGCTACATCGTCAGGGGCGCGGAAGCGGGTTTGGGAACACGCGATTTGTCGTCCATTCGAATTCAAGACATTCCGCTGGACGGGTAGCGGAGCTACGGGGTTTTCGACGCGAGATAGAAATAATCCCGGGAACAGGCATACAAATACCGGTCGACGTTTTCCTTCATTTCATCCAGCAGAGGTAACACTTTGGGACCATCCGGCGCGAAGACAAACCGCGTGAACAAAACCCAGAAATGATTGATATCCAGTTGAATGGCGGCGTATGCGCCGGCGGTCTTCAGCGCGTGCGCCAAGGCGGGCATGTTCAGGCTCCAGCCGGCCGCGTAATATAGCGTCCGTCCGTCGGCGCTGACCCCGACGGCGGACCGCCAAGTCGTCATATCCCTGCTCAGGGATGCTCCCCACAACTCCAATGAATCTTCAAAGACCCATGGATTGATCTTGCCGTCGTGGATCACGATGGGACCGTTTTGCCGGATTGTCGAAATCCCTTCGAGTGAAGTAATATCGCTGCCCCATACGCCGATCTTCACACGGCCGTCCGGATAGATTACCAGCGTTCCCAGCCCGTCGATCATCGGTTCCAGAATGTTGCCGTCGACCATCACTCCAAATATCCCGTGCCGGGTCAGGAATCCGCCGTTGAATGCGGCCAGCAGGATCCCGGGCTGTTTATCTGCTTTGGGAATAATTCCCGTTCGCTCCACAACCACTTTATCGTTAAAGAAGGGTTCTTCGAATCCGAGGACGTAGCGCAACCGGCTTTTATCCAGATCGGTTGCCACAATCGCGGCAATCGCATAGGGACGGTCCGGATCGGGCTGCAAGAAGGTCCGGTAAGCGACCATCTCCCCCTGAGTGTTGGAAAAATACGGAGTCCATTCCCCCTCGCCCGCGAGCATTCCGAATGCCGGAACAGGAAGCGGGGGCCAGCGGAGCGGCGTGGCGGTCGGCGAGGGAGCAATTCCCGTTTCGGTTTTCAGTGCGGAGTTTTCCACCGCCGGGGAGTGAGTCTCCGTGGCCCCGGGATAAAGCGCCGGTAAATCCAAGCGCGCCCGGGGTGTGGCATCGGGGGAAAGAGCGGTCCATGGCGCGACCGGCTTTACCCCCAGCCGGTATTCCAACTGCAGCAGTGTATCTTGCGCCTGAAAGACCGCGCTCTCCAGCCAAGCCACCGCCGGATCACCGATCAGCCCGCGCATGATATCAGCGCCTTGCGCGCCGATGGACGGCCATACGATTGCGGGGAGGTAAACCGCCGCGCAGGCAATACAGATGATCACAAGCAGAAACTTGGGAAGGACGCCTGGATGGATGGCAACTCTTTTACCGGGAGCTTGAGTGATTCTATTTTTCATCGTAGATGGCGGGGATTATAGCATTCGGGTCGGGCAGCCATTTTCTTTTTTTGGGCCGCTCCATAGGATGAAAGGCGTGTGGCCGCTTAATGCTGACCGTTCGATCCGTCCTCGAGCCATTGCTTCAGCCTGTCCGCCCTTCCGGTTCGGCCCATGATGGTATACGCTTGAAGTTCGTATGCGATGGAGAGAACCGGAAGGCGCAATCCTTCCCAGTCCACCCAGCGCCGGTGGGAAGAGACGTCCACCGGTTCTTCCCACCGCCCTTCCGGGAGAAATTTTTGAAGGGCTCCCATTATTTCCACTTGGATCCCGTCGATTTCCAACGCGCCGAAGTGCGAGCGGATCCGATCGGTTCCGGAAAAAGCAACCCGGCGAACGCTGTACCGTGAAAGCCGCCGTTCGATCTCGTATGCGCCGTCCGCATCGGTCTGGAGATCCACATCC
>DAOUDU010000190.1:0-6867 GCA_034430775.1 Anaerolineales bacterium
AGTGCTGTTTGCTAAACCGCAGGTTCGTCCGCAAGCAGAAATAGGAGTCATCCGGTGGGCGGGGGGTTCAATCCTCCAGCCCGTACGGGCACAACGCGACGCACCGGGAGCATACGTTCAGCGTGTGTTCGTCGAGCGCCGTCTGGTTCATCAGCCGCGCGGCCGATTCCGGACGCAGGGCCCGCCGTACGGCGAAGTCCAGGCGCGACATAAGCGGCGTTCGGGAGGTGTGCGCCAGGCAGCGCATGATGTGGATTTTTGGTTCGTCGGGATCAATGGCTACGACAGGACAGGCCTCCACGCAAATCCGGCAATGGACGGGGCAGCCGGGTTCTTTGCGGCCGGCGCGGCGGAGCCCGGGGAGTATCGCCGTCGTCAGGACGCCGCCCAGCATCAACCGTGACCCATACCTGGAATTAATCAGCAAACCGTTCCGTCCCACCACGCCAATTCCCGCCGCCTGGCCCATTCGGATCTGGTTGAAAAAACCCGCAACGTCACCGTTTCGGTTGATCTCCATGGGAGCGCAGCCGAAAATTGGAAGCGCCTGTTCGCCCTGTTCTTCCAGCAGGCCGGCGATCCGGACGGCGACCGAATCGAGCCGCCGGTAGAGAAGGCTTTGCGTCCGGCAGACCATGTCCGCCGGGTGCGCCGGCGCCCGGTATACCGCGCGCGGCACGGGAAGGGCAAAGGAAATCAGGCCCCGCGCGCCCGGCAGGAGATCCGCAGGCCTGTGCCCGGCCGGTTCGCCGTCCAGGTCTGAGGCGGGGGCGAACCCCAGGGCGGCGAGGTTCTCGACGCCGGCGATTTTTTTGATATCTTCCGTGATCATTGGGGATGTCCTTCTGCTGCTACGTGGTAGAGGTTTCATGATACATGTCCGGAGAAATGCGAAGACCCTTAGGGCCCCGGTTGGTAAAAATCCGTTTCCTATCCATCACGCAAGACTATTAGTGTCTTCAGCCTAAAGGACAAAGGGTAGCGCTATGCTCTCGAGGAGCCGCTTCCCAATTTTAAAAGCCTTCGGCTGATCAGGATCCACCATACTGCCCACACCAGGATGCCCGGCATCAGCAGGGCATTGGCGGGCGCGGGTGCGAAGATCGCGGTGAAATAATCGGCGATGGTCAGGACCCCGGCCAGGATTCCCGTAACGGCGGCCGCCTTTCCGAATGTTCGGCCCCGCAGCATGACCGTCGCAAGGATCACCACCGCGGCGGCGATGAAAAGAAAGCCCGTGGTTTGCAACGTCGGCAGAGCCATGGCGAAGATGCCCCGGCCGGCGTTCAGGATTTCCGGTTTCACCGCCGTCGCCGCCGCGGAATATTCGCGGGTCAGGGAAAGGGCCGCGGCGAGGATATCCGCCCGCGGCGTCACAAACACCACGGTGCCCAACACGGCGAGGAAGGCCGCGATCGCGGCGGCGGATTCATTCCCCTTGCGCAGCGCAACGCACAGCGCGAGCAGGACGATCCCCAGCAGGGTGATCGTAAAAATATCCAGCACATTGAGGTACAGCAAGCCGAGAACCGGCATGCGATCGAGCAGCAAGAACCAACCTTCGATGCTGGCCGGGTACGGCTCCCCCGAAAGCATAACCAGGATCTGGGTCAGGATCAACCCGATCATCACCCACGGCGCATATCCGCCGGCCCGGTAGAGGGCCTTCCAGGCGGAATCCCCAGTTTCTTTTTCCATAACAGCGTTCATGGCATAACTCCTGTTCGATAATGGTCCGGGCGGAACGTCGGCGCGGATGTCAGCCCACTTCCCGCATCATGCGTTCGATGGATTCCACTTTCCCGCGTATTTCCGCAAGGTCGGTTTGCATGGCCTTCTGGAGATCGCGCGTTTCCTGCGCCAGCGATTGATACTGGGCGGCGTACTCCTCACTGACGGTCTTCAGGGCGACGTCGTGGGGATGATTGAGGATGCCGGAAAGAACCCCCGCCACCGCCGCAATTACCACCATGATGATGAGCGCCAACGGCCAATCGATAGTCATCGTTTTTCCTTTCTGTATGGTTCGTTTTCGAGTGTCAGGGTTTTTACGGCCTCGGAAATTCGCCCGGGCGTGAGTTGCTCGTTAAATTCCGCCACCTTGAAATACCGGAGGGCTTTGCCGTCGGACGAGACTTCGTGCCGGCCGATGATCAGGCCCGCGCCCTCCAGACGCTGCAGGTGCATGTGCAGCAACGGGCGGCTCATTTTCAACTCGCGTGCCAGTTCGCTGACGTACGCCTGCCGCTCACTGAGGGCGGCGAGGATCCGCAGGCGCTGGGGGTTGGCCAGCGCGCTCAGCATGTGCAGGAACCGGTCTCCGGTTGGTGGCTTAGTCAAGCATCTCCTTCATATGTAAGAAGAATATTACATGTGATATACAATATTGTCAAGAGGGGGGATAAAACGGTTTTTTTAACAGGTCGGGAGGAAGACGGAAAGACCCTAAGGGTCTCGCACGAAAACCAAGCGCTGCATCACTTATCTTCGAGACCCTTAAGGTCTGGAGTATTCGATGAACTCCTGCATGGCATCCACGATCCGGTGCAGCGCGGTGAGGGTCCCGGGGATGTCGCCTTCGATCTCCAGCCCATGATGCACGCCTTCCAGAACCAGGGCTTTCCCCCCGGTCGCGTCGACCAGATCGCCGAGAAGGGCGGGGTCGTAAAATTGGTCCGCTGTCCCGATGATGAACAGCGAGCGCGGGCGGCGCTCCCGGATTTGCGCGCACAGCCATGCGTTGGCCAGGATCGGGGTGGACCAGATGCAAGCGGCCGCTGAATAAACCGGATCCTCCAGAAGATGCCCCATCGCCAGCGTGCCAAGCGATTTTCCGATCAGTGATATTTTCCGATACGCGCGTTTTTGTAAACCGGCCGCGCAGGCCGCCCGGGCGTCGGCCGAAAGCCTCTCCGCCCGTTCCGGTTCCGGACGGTTCATAAAATCCGTTTTCGAGTAGCCATATTCCACCCGCAGCACATCCGCGCCCTTGTGCTGCAGGATCAATCCCGCGTAATGCAGGTCCGGCATGTCGATCGTATGCCGGAACCCGGGCAGGATGATTCCCAGATGATCCGTCGTTTGGGGATGCACGATCATCGAGGCGGGAACCGGCTTGCCGTCATATCCGGCGGAGTCAATGGATACGATCTCCATGAGGTTTCCTCCACTGTCAGGTTCTGCGGGTAGATAACGTATTCCGGCTGCGGATGAAAAATGAATTGTAGCCGCGATCGCCGATCACGGCTACAAGATAATTATTCGGAGCGGGACGCTATTTCGACATCGGCCCGGCGAAATATGCCCGCCGCACAAAGCGGCCGCTGGTATCCGCCGGATCGAAATAGTCCGCCATCCAATCATCCTTCTCGATCAGGTACTGCGGCCGCCACTCCTCGGGCGAACCTTTTTTCTTTTTATCCATGTAGAATTTCACCGCCTCGCGGTACGCGTAATGGCTGTACAGGCGCAGGAACTCGCCGAAGTAAATGTCGGCGATCCGCTTGTCGCCCCGGATCACCAGCATGTTTTCGTCGTTGGATTTCGTGCTGGCCTCGCTGAAGTTGGCGCTGCCGGTCACCACCGTGGGCGACGGGCCGAGCGGATCGACCAGCATGTATTTGGTGTGGACCCAGGGCACATGCACCCCCGGCGTGATTTTATCCAGTTCCGCCAGCCAGCGGTCGAAGCTGTCGGTGATGATCCGGTTGCCGATCGCAAGGATGACGTTCGGACGGTTGCGGATCCGCTGCAGGTCTTTTTCGTCCTGCTTCTTGTTTTTCGGACTGCCGTAGGCTTTGTCGAGGAGCGCCATCCGCAGGACGGAATCATCCTTGCGGTAGACTTCTTTGAAACGCTTGTACATCCCGAAGGGGAAGGTCATAAACAGCCCCCGCTCGGCCCCGTCCGCAATCGCGACGTACCATTCCAATGAATCCAGCTGCGTACCGCGCGGCGAAAACACCGGGCTGGTCACGGTGTTCCACGGGTCCGGCGGGGCGGGCGTGCTGGCCATGTTGGCGCCGCGATAGGTGTTGTCGACCTTCGGATCCTTCCGCAACCGGTTCCAATAATCCAAATAAGCCTGTGCGACGGCGGCATCCTCCACGATGTGGCCCACGTTCGAATGCCCGAAGAGTCCGTTCTCGGTCAGGTTGGTCGAGCCGGTCCAGACCGCCTTCGGCGCGCCGTCGCGGCTTAGGATGAAGAATTTGTTGTGCATGAGGTTGCCGTTGGATAAGCCTTTGCACAACGGTTTGATCCCGGCGGCCTTGATCGCCTCGCGATTCCGCTTCCACGGGCCGACCGCCTTCCCCGCCTTGTCGTACCCGACGATATCGTCGAACAACACTTTCACCTTCGCCCCGCGTGCCTTTGCGCGCGCGACCGCCGCCAGCGCCGCCGGCCATTGGAATTCGTAGATTGCACCGTGGATTTCCCAGCCCGGTCCGGCGCGGTCGAGAAAGGCTGTCAGCGCTTCGAGCAATCCGCGCGAGAGCCACGCATAGGCGCCCGGTCCGGCCTTGCTCGGCCGTTCGTTGAGGAACTTGCGCGCATATTCCTGGGTGGCCACCGAGCCGCGGTTGAAGAACGCCGAATGGGCGGGGCCGGTTTCCGTTTCGGTGGATATCCGGACTGTCACCTCGTGCTTCGGCGCAAGATGCGCCGGATCGTCATACAGCGCGATTATTTTGTAGGTGTAGGCGTGGCCCGGCTTGACGCTGTAATCCGCCCATTGGAAGGATTGCACCGGATGCTTGCGGGTGGAGAAGGTCAGCCCTCTGGCCGGATGCGGTTCGGTTTTCTCGAAGGTCTTCGTACCGCGCAGCCAGAAGGTGTCTTCCTCGGTGTGGTCGGTGCGCTTGAAGGCGAAGCCGCGGAACCCCGGCCGCTGCCCCGGCGCGAGGTCGAGCCCGAAGAAGGCAACATGGGTGCCGGTGATGGCGTTTCCGGTCAGGCCGTGGTGGTTGTTGAACGGTTTGCGCATGGAATCCCTCCTCTGAAGACCGGGACAGGGAATCCGTCCCATGGCGTACAGGATAGCATGTTTCCGGTTGTGCCGCTAATCTTATTCCCGGGATGGGCCGCTCGGAAGGCGGCGGGGTAAACGACCGGCGCGGCCTTAAGGCCGCGCCGGTCCACAATGCTTGTTGTTTTTTCGCCCGACCGAAAAATACAGGTATCCGAAGTAGTATTCCCGGTAGAGGATCTCTTTCAGGTGACGGCGGATGAAATCCATTGGCCGCTGCGCCAGAAATTTCGGATCGATACCGAAGGGCTGCTCCCGCCACTTTGGGAAGACCGCCGTCCAGGCCGGCGGCTGGTCCGGAAGTTTGGCATCGAGGATCGCAAGCCGCCCGCCCGGACGGAGTGCGGCCGCGCCGCGGCGGATGACCGCCTCGGAATCCGGTACCAGGTACATCGAGAACGTGGAAAGCATGCCCGCCGTCCCGGGCGGGAAGGCATACGCTTCCAGGTCCGCCTCCGCCAGCTCGACGTTGCGCCAGCCCTTCTTTTCCACCCGGCGCCGCGCCTGTTCCAGCATCTCCGGAGAAATGTCCACGCCGATGATCTTACCCGAAGCGCCCACGGCTTTTTGCAGAAGCGGAAAATTCAATCCGGTGCCGCATGCCAGGTCGATCACCGTATCGCCGGGCGAGAGCGCGAGCGCGCGCACCGTATTGCGGCGGTACCGTCCTTCATCGATTCCCATCAACCGGTATGCCCAGACTCCCCAATCGTACCGGCCGGCTTGGTCGCGGAAATAGTCGAGGACTTCCTGTTTCGGATCGGCCATTTTCCCTCTGCCGCATCATATCCAAAAAGCGGCTTTGTCGATTGTAGCAGAAGTGGGAAAACCAAATCGGACCGTCTCTCCTCCGTGAGCAAAGGATACGATTCTCCGGAAACCGTCCGTTAACCGGATGAAAACACCTCCTCCGGCCGGTCGAACACCAAGGCGCTCATCAGGCCCACGTTCTCGCCCAGACACAGGTGGCCGGCGTCCGGATCGAGCGGGCCGAATACGGTTTTTTTCCCCGCGGATCCACGTCAGGGTGGGCCAACAGCGCGTCCACCACCGGTTTCTTCGCAATTGCGAATCCAGATGGAAAGCCGGCCCTTGGAAAGGGATATCCCCATGACCGGGCTCGTCATTCGCGTTTTGTATTGCGGCTGGAATCCGCGGAAAGTGCCGCATGCATCCATGGAGGGTTGCGGCGGCGGAAGAAGAAGCGGGACCGGCGCAGATATCCTGCGGCACCCGGTTGCCGGTCAGAATCCGAGGAGAGACAACCGGATCACCTCCCAATTCATGGCGAAGTCTTAGGCCGCCGGGCCAATCAGCAGGATGCCGCCGGCGAGGTTGACGGCGCGCGCATGGACCGCGAAGCAACGCGTCAGTTGTGTGTATAGTCCGCCGGATAGCAGCGACAGCACAACCAGGGGAATTCCGAATCCCAGCCCGAACCAATAAAGACCGGCAATTTGCCGAAGATCTTCTGCGCGGTCAGTGAGCAGTCGAAGATCCCGACCATCACCGGCCCGGAACACGGGAGCGCAATCGGCCCGTACGGCAAGCCGTACAGGAGGGTGTTCGCCATCGGATGGGAGAGGATCGGCGCCCGGACCAGAGGCAGGCGCTTGAAAGCAACCGGTTCCTGTTCGAGGTCGTGCGAGGGCCGTGGAGAGTGAGGACAAATGGAACTAAACGAACCTTCTCACATAGAATTAAAAGGGGAGCGGGCACAGCACGGATCGGTTGTCGTTTTCCTGGAAGAAAAGCGGGAAATAAAAATCCCGACGCGACGCCGCATAACCAAGCCCTCGATTTGGGCTGTTGGGTGGGTGCTAACTGCCCGCTCTATG
>DAOUDU010000191.1:0-23487 GCA_034430775.1 Anaerolineales bacterium
GCGAGGATTTCGCGCGCGGCCCGCAGCGCATCCGCCGATTGCGCCGGGGTGAGCCCCTTGCCGGTCAATTCCTTCGGGTCGGGCGTAACGGTTTCGCGGAAGAAGAATCCGCCCATGGCGATGGCATCCTCGAGCGTGACGATACGCACCTGCAGGACCGCGGCCACCGGACGCAGCTTCGCGTCGTCCGGCGCAAACCCCGCCTTTTCAAATACCGGCTTAAGCCGCGCCGCCAGGTCATCAACGGTCAGTCGGCGGATGTGGGTCCCGTTGAAATGGTCCGCCTTTTCGAAATTGATCGCCGCCGGCGATGGGTTCAGATGCTTGATCTCGAACCGCTGGATCATCTCGTCCAGTGTGAAGACGTCTTCGGCCTCGTCAAATGAGGCGCCCATCAGCGCGATCCAGTTAAGGACCCCCTCGGGGAGATACCCCATTTCCTTCAGGTCGCGGACGAAGATGCTGTGCCCCTCGGTCGCGGCCTGGGCGCTGTCGCGTTTGCTCATCTTCCCTTTGCCCGAAGGCTTAAGGAAGATAGAGAGGTGGCACCAGGCCGGCTCGCGCCACCCGAACGCGCGCACCACCAGCGCATGCAGCGGCAGGGTGGAAAGCCATTCCGATCCGCGGATGACGTGCGTCACCGCCATGCGGTGGTCGTCGACCATCGCCGCCAGGTGGTAGACCGCCAGCCCGGTGGATTTGACCAGGATGAAATCGTCGAGCGTTTTATTTTCCACCGTGATCTCGCCGCGCAGCATGTCGGTCGCGGTGGTAGTCCCCTCATCCGGCGTTTTAAATCGGATCACGTGGCGTTCACCGGCCGCCATGCGTTTCGCCGCCTCCTCCGGAGCCAGACGGCGGCACAGGCCGTCATAAAGCGGCTGTTCCTTGCGCCGGCGCTGTTCTTCGCGCAGCAGGGCCACCCGTTCGGGGGTGCAGAAGCAAGGGTAGGCGAAATCTTTTTCGATCAGCTGTTTGGCATGGTCAAGATATATTTCTTTTGCTTCCGATTGCCGGTACGGCGCATGCGGTCCGCCGATATCCGGGCCTTCGTCCCAATCCAGCCCCAGCCAGTGCAGGCCCTCGACGATCTCCGCTTCCGCGCCGGGATCGAACCGCTTTTGATCGGTGTCCTCGATCCGCAGGATGAACCGCCCGCCGACTTTGCGCGCCAGCAGGTAGTTGTACAGCGCGGTGCGGGCGCTGCCGATGTGCATGCGTCCGGTGGGCGAGGGGGCGAAGCGGACGGTAAGCGGCGTGTGCATCAGAATTCAATATCCTTCCGATAAAGAATTGTGCTCTCCACCAGGCCGATGCCGAGCAGGACCGACCACAGCGAACTGCCGCCCGAACTGATGAACGGCAGCGGAAGCCCGGCGACGGGCAGCAGGTTGAGGTTCATCCCGATGTTGAACGCCGCTTGATAGAAGATCAGCGTCGCCACGCCGTACCCGATCAACGCGCCGTAGGTGTCGCGCGCCAGCCGTGCCGCCCGCAAGCAGCGGTAGACCAGGAAGCCCAACAAGCCGAAGAAAGTAACGCCGCCGACCAGCCCGAATTCACTTGACATCACCGAGAAGATGAAATCGGTGTGGCGGACCTTGAGGAACCGCAGCTGCACCTGGGTGCTCAGCCCGTACCCTTGCCCGATCCAGCCGCCGGACCCGATCGCGATCTTGGATTGTTCGATGTTGTAGGCGCCGCTGGGATCCGCGTCCGGCATGAAGAACAGGGCCAGCCGGTCCAGTTGATAAGGCTGCAGGAGGTGGAGGGCCAACGCGACGACCGGCAGCAGCAGGGCCGCACCGCCGAGGATGAAGATGAAGCGCGGCGGCATCCCGGCCGCGAACGCCATGGCCGCCCACAGCACCATCGTCAGGATCGCCGTGGAGAGATCCGGTTCGCGCAGGATGACCACCGCCGGGATCGCGGCCAGGATCAGAGTCCGGAGGATTCCCGACCAGCTTTGCAGCCGCTCTTCGTTGCGGGCGATATCGTCCGCCAGAATGATGATCAGCGAGATCTTCGCCACTTCCGAAGGTTGGATCGTAATACTGCCGACCTGGATCCAGCGTGTCGCGCCGAACGATGACGTGCCGATGAGTTCCACGTACAGGAGCAGCAGGATGATCCCGACGAAGAGCAGGCGCGAAAGGCTGCGCCAGAAGTGGTAATCGATGACGGTGGCCGCCATCAGGATCACCAGCCCGATGGCCGCGAAGGTGGCCTGGCGCTCGGCGCTGCCGGAGAGGCTGACATTGTCGGCCACCGCCGAACGGATCTCGACGATCCCGAGCAGCACCAGCAGCGCGGACGCCCCCAGCAGCCAAAAATCAAAATGACGCCATCTTCGCCAATCGAACATGGGAGGTTCTAAAACGTCCGCTTCCGGCGGGAGGAGCCCGCGGCAAGCGGAATATCGGCTTTAAGGTGCTGTTCCCGGCCTTCCGAGAACAGGCTGACCTGCACCGTTGCGGGATCCACGTCGATGTGTTCCGAGATCACGCGCACGATTTCCTGCTTGATGGTCTCCAGCAGCGCGGGGCCGATATCCGCCCGGTCGTGACTCAGCACAACGATCAACCGTTCCTTCGCCGTCTTGGCGCTGGAACGTCCGCTGTTCCCGGTAAGGCGGTCGATTAAACCGTTCATGAGGCACCCTTGGGATGGATCAACCGCGAAAGGCGCTGCTTGAGGCCTTCGGTTCCGTCCAGCGGCGGGAACGGGACATCCTCGCCCATCAGGCGTTTGGCGATGTCGCGGAACGCCTGGCCCGCCTTGCTCTTGGGATCCAACGCGGCGGGATTGCCGCGGTTGGTCGAGATCAGGACCGTTTCATCTTCGGGAATCAACCCGATCAGGTCTACGGCCAGGATCTCGAGCACATCCGCGGTGTCGAGCATGTCGCCCCGTTCCACCAGTTCCGGTTTGATCCGGTTGATGATCAGTTTGCCGGGTCCCTTCTGCTCGGCTTCCAACAGGCCGATGATCCGGTCGGCATCCCGCACCGCCGAGACCTCCGGGTTGGTGATGATCAGCGCGGTGTCGGAGGCGGCGATCGCGTTGCGGAATCCGCGCTCGATCCCGGCCGGGCTGTCGATCAGGATCCAGTCCGTATCCGGCCGCAGCTCGTCGCAAATGCGGATCATGTCGGTGGGGGAGATGGCGGTTTTATCGCGCGTCTGGGCGGCGGGGATCAGGTGCAGCTCCGGCAGCCGCTTGTCCTTGATCATCGCCTGCTTCAACCGCGCCCGGCCCTCGACCACATCCACCAGGTCGTACACGATCCGGTTTTCCAGGCCCATCACGACATCCAGGTTGCGCAGGCCGATGTCGCTGTCGATGCAGACCACCTTCTGCCCAAGCGCCGCCAGGGCGACTCCGATGTTGGCCGTGGCGGTGGTTTTCCCGACGCCGCCCTTTCCCGAAGTTATGGTCAGAACCTTAGCCGTCATTCCCGCTCCTCAAAACCGATTTATCACCCCGCGTCCTGGATGGGCGGGGGATTTATTTTAGTCATTCCGAGGGCCGAAGGCCCGAGGAATCACATCCGCATTGTCAACGATTACTCTTTGCCCCCGTTCCCCGCCTTGGGCTTCTCCTTCGGACTCCACGGTTCCGCCACCAAATGGCCTTCCCGCAGCGAGGCGATTTCCGGCTGGGTCTTCCCTTTGCGGGGCGGGGAGGTGGCCGCGAGCGAGGCGATCCGCAGCTGCATCGGGCTGAGGTCCATCGCGCACACGACGGACGTTTCATCGCCCTGCGCCCCCGCATGCACCGTTCCGCGCAGATGCCCCCAGACGATGATACTGCCGCCGGCAACGATCTCCGCGCCGGGGTTGACATCCCCGAGCACGGTTACATGCCCCGGAAAGTGAATGCTGTTCCCGGAACGCAGGGTTTGCTGGAGGAAGATTGCTTCCATCCCCTGCAACTCGGTCGAAAAGGGCGTCTCCTTCACATCGCGCTTGGGGAGCGATATCCCCAGGCCAAGGTTCTTGGCCGCCTCGATGGTAGCGGGATCCTCGGAAAGGATCGAGTGCAGCCCCACGCCGCGGTCCGCCAGCGCACTGCGCAGCGCGGCCAGATCGGCCGCATGCAAAGGGTACGCTCCCAGCTGGAGAATAGCTTGGGCGCCGAAGAAAAAATCCGGCTTCGAATCCAGATGTTCCAGGAGGGAGGAGTACGCTTCCTCCCAATTTCCCTCTCCGGGAGTAATCAGGAGGCCTTCGTGGATACCCTTTACGCTGACGGATAGCGGCATGGCGGGTTATCAGAGTTCGCGCCTGGTGTCCATCGCCATTAATTATAGCATGCAGAGTCTATCTGCCCTGCTCGAGATCGATCGTTTTAAGCGCGAAGTACGCCTTCAGCACGTCGCGGACGACCGGGCCGGCCGTGACCGCGCCCTCGCCGCCGTCGTAGACGAACGCCACCACGACGACTTCCGGATTGTCATACGGAGCGAAGGCGCCGTACCAGGCGTGGGTCGGCCAGGCTTCACGCTTGCACAGGTTGCGGGATTGGGCGATGTCGTCGCAGTACTCGGCCGTACCCGTCTTACCGGCGGTGGGGATGTTTTCGATCTGGGCGTAATCCGTCGCGGTTCCGTTCGTCACCGCCAGCCGCATCCCCTGTTGCACCAATTTAAGCACCCAGGGTTGGACGATGACGGTGTCATACAGATCGTCGGTGATGTCGTCGGTGATGTCGTACAGCATCGTCGGCCCGAAGGTCCGGGTGACGTTGCCCTCCCCATCCAGATATTCCTTGAGCAGGGTCGGCTTCATCACCTTTCCGTTGCTGGCGATTGTGGCAATCGATTGGGCCACCTGGAGGGGCGTCACATCCACGTAGCCCTGGCCGATGGTGGCGATGTAGGTATCGCCGGTCGCCCAGTTTTCCCCCTGGTTAATCCGCTTCCAGTCCTTGTCCGGGATCAGGCCGTCGCGCTCGCCGAACAGCTCGACTCCCAGCGCGCGGTCGTAGCCGAGCGCCCTGGCGTATCGTTTAATTCCCTCGATTTCCAATCCTGTCTTAACACCGCCCGAGCCGCTGTACCCGGCGCCCAGGTTGTAGAAGTAGATATCGCATGAGAGTGCCAGCCCGCGCAGGAAGGTGATCTCCCCGTGCCCGTTGCGGTCGTAGCAGTAAAACAGCATCTCCCGCCCGGGATCCGAAGGGTAAAATTTTTGCAGGATCGAGATCGTCCCGCGGCAGATCACCGGCGTATCGGGGGTGACGATCCCTTCATTAAGCGCGCCGACCGCGGTGGTGAGTTTGAAAATCGAACCCGGCGGGTACGTGCCGGAGATCGCGTGATTCAAGAGCGGGTTGCTGATATCCGAGGCGAGTTGATTGTAATAATCGATCGGGATGTAGCGCGAAAATTTCTGGTTGTCGTAGGTCGGGACCGATACCATGGCAAGGATTTCGCCGGTGTTCGGGTTCATCGCCACCACCACACCGCCGATCATCGGGCTGCGCAGGAATTCCGGCTTCTTTGCCCGGGTCGCCTCGATTTGCTGCTCAAGGATGACCGTCGCGGCTTCCTGCAGCCGCGAGTCAATCGTCAGGCGCAGGTTGGTCCCGGGGACCGCGGCCACCGGGGGTTCCAGCAGGCGGATGTGCTTCCCGGCCGCATCCACTTCCCACAGTTCGCTCCCGTAGGTTCCGGCAAGATCATCCTCCATATAAGCCTCGATTCCGGCGTAGCCGATCTTGTCGCGGTCGAGGTTGTAGCCCTTCGCTTCATAGTATTCGGATGACTCCGCCGGGACGCGCCCCAAATAGCCGATGATGTGCGCGGAATACCGGCCGTTGGGGTAATCCCGCGCCGGGGTGACTTCCACTCCCACGCCCGGCATGTCGGCCGATTTTTCCAGGATGATTTTTGCGATTTCGGGATCGGCGTCGCACTGGATTTTCACCGCGGAGTATGGAGCGAGTTCGATCCATTCATCAACCAGATCCGCGATCCCGCGGCCCGGCGCGCACTCCTGCGAGGGAACGGATCCCGGGACCCGGATCGGCACGCCGGTCAGTTGCGAGAGGCTGCGGTAAATGGCATCGATCTCGGCTTCCGTATCGGGCAGATCGGCGGGAGTGATGGTGATGTTGTAGGAGGGCATGTTGCGTGCCAGCAGTACCCCGTTGCGGTCGTAAATCACCCCGCGTGACGAGGGAACGTGGACCAATTGCGTGCGGTTGGATTCCGCCAATCCGCTATAGTATTCGCCCTGAATGACCTGCATGGAAAACAGGCGCAGAGTGAAAATGACAAACAGGCCGGCCATCGCTATCAGGAAGAATCGGATTCGCGACGGATGGACTCGGTTCTCGCTGAACGAAGATCTCATTCGATATCCTCCGCGAGCAAGGGGACGCCGATCCGGTGCAACGGGCGCAGCGCCAGATACACCGGGACGGCGCCAAGGGTGTTAAGGAAGGCGGTCGGCAGTGTGACATATAAAAGCAAATAACCGACCTCCAAAGCCCGGCCGAACACCACCAGCAGCGCGACCGCCGCCAGGTGCGCGAGAATCGTGCCGAACAGGGCAACCGCCATCACCACGATGGGGTTGTGAGTCCGCATCCGCCCGTGCAGGTAGCTTATGCAAAAGGCCGCGAACAGGTAGGCGATCGAAGTAACCCCGAAAGGGCCGCCGGTGAAAAGATCGCAAAAGAATCCCGCCAGCACCGCCCAGATCATGCCTTCCTCCGGCCGCAGCAGGCTCCAGCACAGGACCACCAGCAGCAACAGGTCGAGGTTCCCGTCTAAAAGGGTGATGTGGCGGAGAACCGTGGTTTGCAGCAGCGAAAGGACAGCCAGGAGCGGAACGGCGATCAACCAGGTCATCGGCTTGGCCTAGCGGGTGTTATCCAGAAGCGGATCGATAAGCACCGGTTCGAAATTGGTAATGATCAGCGCCATTTCCAGGCGGGAAAAATCGCTGCGCGGTTCGATGATCGCGGTCTGGTAGAGTTCGTAATCGCGGCGGTGGACGCTGACCACCCGTCCGATCAGGAGGTCCGGCGGGAAACCGCCGCCCAGGCCGGAGGTGACGACGATTTCACCGACGGTGATCTTGATATCCTGGGAGATGTAGATCATTTCCAATTCGCCCGTCGGCTGGCCGACCAGGATTCCTTCCGCACGGCTTTCCTGGATCCGCGCGTTGATAACCGAATCCGGATCGGTGATGAGCTGCAGCTTGGAGGCGGAGGCGCTGACCTCGGTGATCCTCCCGACCAGCCCCTTCTCGTTCACCACCGGCATCCCCCGGCGCACGCCCGCATCAGACCCCTGGTCCAGGATCAGGTAGCGCAGGAATGGACTGGTATCGCGCCCAATCACCTTGGATACCAGATATCGGTTTTCCGGAAGCGACGAGGCATACCCTACCAGTGCTTCCAGCTTGTCGACTTCGGCGGCCTGTTCGCGCAGGGTTACCACCTCGGCCTCGAGCTGGGCAACCTGCTGTTCCAACTGGCTGTTGGTCTGAATCAATTCCTGCAGATTCCGCGGGGCGGTGAGGAAGTCGCGGAAATTAAAGAAGGCGGTTGAAATGGAGCGCTGCGCGCCGGAGACGGCGCGCAGCGCAATGTCCTGGACCGGGACAAGCATCCCCGCCTGGCCGAGCAGCACCAGGCCAAGGGCGGCCGCGAAAAGCGCAGAGGCAATCAGGAGGCGTCTTCGTGAATTGGGCATGGGGTTATCGGATTGGGGTCAATGCGGAAACGGTGGATTACCTTTTGCCGCGGTAATCCCGGTCGGAGGAAGCGATGAATTCGCGGTGCTGGTCGAGGCTTGATAGCACGGCGGCCGCACCGCGGACGACGCACGTCAACGGATCGTCGGCCCGCCAGACCCGGATCTTGAATTCCTCGCTGAGTTTTTCCGGAAGGCCGTTGAGCAAGGCGCCGCCGCCCGTAAGGCACAATCCGGAATCCAGCAGGTCGGCCATGATTTCCGGCGGCGCCTGCTCGAGCACGTCCCGCAAGGCCTGTGAGATGGTCTTCAACGAAGGCGCCAGCGCTTCGCGCATCTCGATCGAGGAGATCTCGACCTCCTCCGGAAGCCCGGAGATCAGGTTGCGGCCGCGGACGGTCATTACCTTTTCCTCGCGAAGCGGCGCGGCGGCGCCGACCGTCTTTTTGGCCTGTTCGGCCATCGATTGGCCGACCAGCAGATTGTATTTATCCCGCAGGTAGGTGATGACATTCTCGTCCAGTTCGTCGCCGGCGACGCGGATCGAATTGGAAAGCAGGATCCGGCGCGAGGCGAATACCGCGATCTCGGTCGTGCCGCCGCCGATATCCATCAGCATCGTACTGTGGACTCCGCGAATCGGCAACGCGGCGCCGATCGCGGACGCAACCGGTTCCTCGACCAGGAGTGCTTCGCGCGCCCCGGCCGACGTGGCGGCATCGATCACCGCCCGCCGTTCCACGCTCGTGGCGCCCACCGGAACGCCGACAATGACCCGCGTCAGCGGCACCGGGACCACGCTCTGGTTGATCACCCGGCGGATGAAGTATTCCAGCATTGTGGCCGTGGCGTCGAATTCCGAGATCACCCCGTCGCGGATGGGGCGCATCGTGACCACATTGGGCGGTGTGCGGCCGATGATTTCCTTCGCCGCGCGCCCAACTTTCAGCACCCGGCGGGATTTTTTATCGATGGCCACCCAGGAAGGTTCGTTGATGACGATGCCCTTGCCATGAACAAGGACCAGCGTATTGGCTGTGCCCAGGTCTATGCTGATATCTAATGTGATAAGACCGAGCAGCCACTGAAGCGGATTAACCAAAGCGCTCTCCTGGAGTGTGACACAGAATCCACCCTCAAACGCAGAGAGTCATTCCTCGGGGTCTTCAGACCCCGAGGAATCGGCCACGCGTCGAAGGAGTTACCGATCCCTCGCCTTCGGCTCGGGATGACAATCGGGGTCTCAAAAAGACCAACCATCGATTATACCATCCGGGATTTCAGTGTTTTAACCGCAGAAATCTCGGGGTTGATGCTATAATCCCGGCCCACGGAAGCATTCGCACCCCATCCCAAGCCGCATCGGAGTAAGGATGTCCAATCCCGCGATCGACGAACAACTGGCTTTACTCATGCAGGGAACCGAATACGGGGATTCGGCACTCAAGCAGGCCATGGCCGCGGAACTCCGCGAGCGGCTGATTCAGGCGGAGAAGGAACAGCGGCCGCTGCGCGTCTACTGCGGATACGACCCCACCTCAACCGACTTGCACCTCGGGCACACCGTAACGATGCGTAAACTGCGCCAGTTCCAGGAATTCGGGCATACGGTCATCTTCCTGATCGGTGATTACACCGCGCGGGTCGGAGATCCGTCGGATAGGAATGCCCTGCGCCCGCAGCTGCTGGAAGAGAAAATCCGTGAAAACGCCCGCACATACGCCGAGCAGGCTTTCCGGATTTTAGACCGCGAGAAAACCGAGGTCCGCCATAATTCCGAGTGGCTCTCCAAGCTTACCTTCGCTGAATTGATCCGGCTGGGCTCCAACTTCACCATCCAGCAGTTCACCACCCGTGAAAATTTCCGCCTGCGCTGGGATAAGGGCGACGCCATCTATCTGCACGAGTTCTTCTACTCGATCATGCAGGGGTACGACGCCTACGCCCTGCGCGCCGATGTGCAGGTGGGCGGGACCGAACAACTCTTCAACATTCTCACCTCCGGCCGGAAGATCATGGAGTATTACGGCGTCAAGCCGAATATCGGCGTGCTGCTTGGAATCCTCCCGGGAACCGACGGTGTGGTGCGGATGAGCAAAAGCCTGGGCAACCATATCCCCATCCTGGCCTCTCCGGGGGATATGTACGGCAAAGTAATGAGCGTTCCGGATACAGCCATGCCGCTCTATTACCGTCTGCTGTCGCGCTTCACCCCGGATCAGATCGCCGCCGTCGAGCGGGATATGGAATCCGGCGCGCTCCATCCTCGGGATGCGAAGATGAAATTGGCGCGGGAGATCGTCGAGATTAACCTCGGACCGGAAGCGGCGGCTTCAGCGGAGGAACAATTCCGCCTTGTCTTTCAGCAGTCGGAATTGCCCGAGGATATCCCCGTGGTTCCGGTGCAGGCCGGGAAACACCTGGCGGACCTGATGGTGGAATTGAAAATGGCCAAAAGCAAAAGCGATGCGCGGCGCCTGGTCGAGCAGGGCGGGGTCCGGCTGGGCGGCGAGCCGGTCAAGGATCCGAACGGCGTTGTCCCGCTTGAAGGCGATCCGGTGCTGCAGGTGGGGAAAAGGAAATTTGTCCGCTTGAAGAAAGAGATATAAGATTTTCGGAGGGGTTTTCATCATTCCCCGGGCGGGTTTATCAGGGATCCAGATATCGAATCTCAGGATATACTCAGTATCGGCATAGATGCCTGCCTTGCAGGCGCAGGTCAGACGGTTTCCATCCAACCCGGACGAGGTTTAATGGGCCCTGCCGACCGAATCGATCAGACTTCCGGATTATTCCCGCAAAAGATACTTGAGAGGCTGTTTCTCCGCGACGTAGTCCGTTCGCGCCGGTATCCCAGCCCGCTTTCCGCGCTTTCCTTCGCAATCCGGTACCCAATAGATGCTTCCGCGGATGTTGTCGAAAGCCCCAAGCTGGTCATGGCCAACCTGCTGGATTACAAATTATGGGAGGTGGATCTACCGGGGCATTACGACGGGAACTATCTTGTTGACCCTGCCCGGCGCCAACGGGCCGGGCGCCAGCGTGTCTGCCGAATGATTGTTGAGTGCGTTTCGGGGATCGCAGATCACCCGTATGGCGGAATCGTTTGAAATTGCGATCAGTGTGGGTGTCAGTTCCCCTCCGGGAGGCGAAGGGATAGCCATTTCCGAACGGCTATCCGGAGCATTCTCTGCGCTGTGGGAAGCCCAGAAACCCGGCTCAACTAACCTGATGGTCTACGACGAGATGCGGGCGGACTCGGCTTGAAGCGTTTGCCGAAAACAAAAAAATCGGTAAAAATAAACCGATGATACCGCTTTCGGGGAAGCGGCCGAAAAAGGAAGGAAGCCCATGGACCAGGAATCTCGCCTCAACGTAGAATCCGGCCTTTATCCCCAGAAGATGCTGGAATCGCTGCTCGACGGAGAGGTGCTGCGCGCCAAGCGGTACCCCGGTCCGCTCTCGGTGCTCTACCTTGGCTTGCGCTTTGATGAAAATCCCTCGCCGGATGTTCTGGAAAGCGCGCAGTCCTACCTGGCCGACATCCTGCAAGTCGGCTTGCGTGAGGTGGATATGCCCGGTCATTACCAGGGCAATTACCTGGTGGTTATGCCTGAATCGGATGCGGAGGGGGCGAGAAAGGCGGCTGAGCGGCTGGTCGAAAAATTTCAGGGCAAGCAAGTCACCCGCCAACTGCAGGAATACCGGGTGTCCGTCTGCGCCGGGGTGGCTTCGCATCCGGGTGGTGAAGGGATCAGTTCGATTGAATTGCTCTCGTGCGCATCCTCTGCTCTATGGGAGGCGCACCGCCGGGGACCACGCACGCTTGTCCTGTTCGATGAGATGAGGGGGGAAAGCAAGAAGCAATAGGCCCTGTGGCCGCATCCTGCGCCGGATGGGAGTGGCCGCCCGGCGGATGGCCATCCCGATATCACTGCGGGAGTTTGCTCTCTCCATAGAAATAGAAAGGCGATCGCAGGGCGTGCCGTGCTTGCGATCGCCGGTTCTTATTACGATAATTAACTACCGCACCAGGTCAAGCGCCATCTCCAATTCGATTTCATCCCGGATGGGGATTCCATTTTCATCGCGCAGCGGGATGGGCTTGCGCTTGCGCGTCTCCTCGAGCGCATTCGGGCGCAGGGCGGAAAGGACGAAGCCCTTGCGTTGATAAAACCGCAGCGCATGCAGGTTGTTGTTGGTCGTGACCACCACAAGGCGCCGGCATCCCGCCCGAGCGGCGGCGTGCCGGACGGCTTCGATCAATGCCCCGCCGATGCCGCGGGCGGGATACAGGCTGTCCAACGTCATGATCTCACAGGTGTCCCCTTCGATACGGAAGGTGATCAATCCGGTTTTGGCTTCTCCGGTCTCGGTGATGAATCCGGGCAGCCCGGCCGGATGGTATTCCTCACCGTGCACAACGACGAACTCCGCCGCCCAATGGTCGCGCATAAGCTGCAGAATCCATGATTTGTCTTCGGCCTTAACAGGCCGAAGGGTGAATTCGTTCTTCGTGTTATCCGTTTCCATAGGGTGAATTATAAATCCGCTTTCTTTCCTTCGTATGCCGAAGCGGTTTGGATCGTTATGTCTGCATGCGGGAATGACGAGCAGGATGTCATCCCCGAGCGCACGTATCGGGGATCCAGGTGTACTTCTTCATGAAGAAGGTCTCATTTGAGTATGTCATGGATTCCCGCTAAGAGCACGCGGGAATAACGATCATTCCATCGCCATCGCCAGCGCGAGGATCCTCCGCCCGACGCCGACTGCGTCGGAGGGTTCGCCTTCGAGGGCGACCACCACCACGACCGGATCTTCGCCAGCGGTTTCAAAGCCGGCATACCACGAGATTCCGCCGGCGCTCACCCCGTTTTCACCGCAGCCCGTCCACTCGGCCGACCGTTCGCCGCTGCGCAGCATCTCCCGCAGGCGCGCGGCCGTAACCGCGGGAATCATCGCCACCGGATGGTCCGCCGTCGCGGGAGTGATCCAGCCGGCTTCCGTCTCCAGGCGGTACACCAGTCGCGGGGCGGGCGCCATGCCGCCGGCGCCAATCGACGAGAAGGCAAGCGCCAATTGGATCGGGCTGACCAGAACACGTCCCTGCCCGTCCCATTCACGGAGGATGGATGCCTCGTCGGCGGGGAAGATTAGGCCGGGTACGTTCGCCGTCGGCAGGTCCATCGCCGGATCCTGATCGAACCGGAACCGGGAGAGGACCTGTTGCGCGAATTCCGGGCTTCCCAAAATCCATTCGGTCATTGGCGCCGTGCAAAAATCGGATCCCGCCGCCATCCAGTTCCGGTCGATCGCTTCCGCGGCGAAGAACGGGAACAGCATCCGTCCCGGTCCATACAACCCCTGGGTGGCACGATTGAGGAGCGGGGACTCGGGATTGCGGGAAAGCACCTCGTATTCCGCCTGCAGCGTCGCCGGATCGAATGTCGGTTGGGAGATAAGCGCCAGGATTTCCCCGCTCCTGGCCCGTATAACCACGATGGCGCCGGAAAGATTCCCCAAGCCGGTGCTGCCGAGATCCTGCAGGGATCGGTCGATCGTCAGCCAGGCATCCTTTCCATCCAGGGGAATCCCAAGGACCGTCTCCGACCACCAGAGTTCGAAGGAATCCCGTCCGGCTTCACCGCGCAGCCAGGGATCGAGCGCGGCTTCCATACCGCCCTGTCCGTAGAATGCCGTGGTATATCCGATCACCGGCGCGGATGCGGGATCGGGGTACTCCCGCGTGTAGGCGCCCGCCACGCCGGTGGTAACAGCCAGCGGCAGACCGTTGCGGTCGAACAGGTCTCCACGCCGGGCCTGGCGGTCGTGCAGGACTCGCCGGAAATTATCAGTGCGGATCCGCAGAACCGGAGCACGGTACATGCCCCACCAGCCCGCGCTCACGCCCGCTGCGGCGAAGGCGAGCAGGAAGGCCGCGGAGAGAATCCGGACCGGACGGTCCGGTCGGCCCTCCGCCGGCGCCTTATCGGATAGGATGAGGAGAAAGCCGAGCATGATCGTGCTGGCCAGCAGCGAAGAGCCGCCGTAACTCATCCAGGGCAGGGTAACTCCGGTCAGCGGAAGAAGGCGCAATCCGCCGCCGATGATCAGAATCGCCTGACAGCCCAGTAATGCGCTGAGGGATGCGGCGATCAGGCGGGATGCGGGATCTGCGGACCGTACCGCAATCCGCAGCCCGCGCAATACCAAAACGGCGAAGACGGTCAGGCAGCCGACCGCGCCGAGCACGCCATATTCCTCGCTGAGTGCGGAAAAAATAAAATCCGAATACGCCACCGGCACAAGCCCCGGAGTGCCCAGGCCGGGGCCGCGGCCGATCAAACCGCCGGCCGCCACGGAGATCAAGGATTGCACCACCTGGAAAGAGGTGTTGCTCGGATCGATCCATGGATTCCACCAGGTCGCAATCCGGTCGCGGATCGTTCCGTTCAGTGCATACCCCGAACCCACTATGCCGAACACCGTGATAATGCCAAGCACAAGGATGGGGGTTTTGCGATAGGCCAGATACAGGATCAGTGTCAGAGCGGCGATGAGCAGGACCGCAGCCCCGAGATCCTGCTGGAGAATATGCAGCAGAACGCCCGCCGCTCCGAATAGCAGCACGGGGACCGCATCCCGGGGATCGGGGGTGTTGCCGGCTGTCCGGCGCGGAACGAGTGTGAATGCGGCGAATACCGGGAAGATCCAACGCAGGAATTCAGAAGGCTGAAAATAGATCCCGTCCAGGCCGAGCCACAACCGCGGGGAATCGGGGCCTGCGCCGACTCCGAAAAAAAGTGTGGCGGCCACCGCCAGCAGCGCCGCTCCAAGCCAGAGATAGCGGTATTGGCGAAGCCATCCCAGATCGTGCGGCAGCTGCAGGAAAACCATCAGTAACCCGCCCACGAGGAAAAGCCACAAGGCTTGGCGAATCGCGGTTTCGGGTTCGAGCCGGACCAGGATCTGCAATCCCCATCCGCAAAGGAACAGCGCCGCCGGCAGCAGCAGCGGATCGCGGTTGGGAAGCGTGCGGTCGAGCCTGCGGTGGAGAACCGCGGCGGTCAGCCCCCAGACAATGATTGGAATGAAGACGGACCAATACGGAGGATATACGGTCCACGCTCCGGCCTGCACCGAAGGTGAGAGCAGCAGCGCCGCCGCGCCGAATAATTGGAAGCAAAACGCCAGCCCGAGCAGCGCCGCTTCCCGCCGGGAGGAATTGGTCATGCGGGCGGGTCCGTCACGAGCGGATCTGCAGGCGATGCGGGTTGGGAGGAATCTTCAGGCCGGAATTCCAGCAGAATGCGTCCGGCGCGGATACGATCGCCTGCGCAGAGCACCGCTTTCTTCGAAACCGGGATCTGGTTAAGCAGGGTCCCATTGCGTGAATCCAGATCTTCCAACCACCAGCGGCCGTTTTCTTTCCACAATCGCGCATGCACGACGGAGACGGTTTCGTCGGCCAGGGATACTTCGACGCTTTGAGAGCGGCCGATGAAACAGGAATCTTTCTGCAGCGGGTAGAAACGTTCCGGTGTGCCGTCTTCGCGCAACCGAAGCAGGCTGAAAAGCGTCGCGCCGGCGGGAGGCCGCGCCGCCGCCGCACGTATGTCGCGCCACAGCGTGAAGAGGATGAGGGCGAGGAAGGCATACAGGCAAACGGCCAGCGCAATGCGGGCGGCGAGCATCAGGATCGAAACGTTCATTCCGCGGGCTTCTCCGGGCGGGGGGCGGTATCCGGCGTAGAGCCGGGCGAGGGGTGTGAGGGTATTGGCTGGGTGATGCTCTCCTCGCGATCATCGCCGTAGATAAGCTCGGAATTGCCGAGGCGGAACACATCGCCGGGCTGGAGGATCCATTCGTGGACGCTCGCGTTGTTTACCTTTAATCCGTGCTTGGAATCAAGATCGGTGAGCACGTACTGCCCCTCGCGCGCCCGTAATTGCGCATGCCGGCGGCTCACCAGCGAGTCGTCGAGCACCAGATGGTTATCCAGCTGGCGGCCGATGTTGATCACCGGCCGGTTGAGCGGAAAATGCCGGCTGCCGTTGATGATTAAAAAAGCGCCGTGCGGAAGGATAATCGGAGAGGCTGCGGCGGCCGGGAAGGCGTCAGTGTGCTCATCCCCGGAACGCACAATTTCCGCGAAGACGCGGATGCTTTCCTCGCGCAGGGAGTCTTCGAAGGTGAATTCGATCTGGATCGGGTTGAGGAGGATCATCTCACTTTGGGTGATATGTTCCTCCAGTTTGGCCCCGAGCAGCGTACCCAGGTCCGGAACGGCCGAGGCGGTCTGCCAGATGCGCTTCCCAAGCTTCAACCGGTAGACATTCGGCGCAATCCAGCGTCCGCCGGGACCCTGTTCGGCGCGCTCCTCAAGCGCCTCGATCAGCCGAGCGAGGATCTTCCCGGCGTGCAGGATGTGCGCGGAAAGGACCCCGGTCCTTTTTTCGAAAATATTTTCCAGTTGGATTTCGATTTTTCGCAATGGATCGGACATACGCTCTCCTGTTGATCGATCTCATTATATCCCCCGTGCTGCGCCTTCGATTCCAGTACCTTTCTCCTGAGGGAAAAAGGAGGAATCGAAGGCGGTGAAAAAGATGGGTACAATCATCCCCATGCGGTATATCCGGCGGATTCTTGAAAACCTGGTTGTCGTCTGGGTTGTGGCTACCCTGGCGTTCTTTGCGTTGCGCCTTGGCCGCGTGGATCCGCTGGCCGCGCTCACGGCTCAGGGTCTGGCGACGCAGGAGCAGACGGTGGAGATGCGGCATACGCTGGGGCTGGACCGGCCGCTGCTGGATCAATACGCAGAGTACTTCCGCGGCGTGCTCCGCGGCGAGCTTGGCCGGTCGATATTCAGCGGCCAGGATGTGGCCGGGATGATTGGCGAGGCCGCCGCGTACACCGTGCCGCTCGCGGTCCTGGCTTGGGGGCTTTCGGTCGCTTTCGGCCTTTCCCTCGGCGCCGTGGCATCCCGGCGCGACAGCCGGGGGAGGGGTAAGGGAATAAGCCGGATCGCATCGGCCGCCCTGGCCGCCGGGGCCGCAACGCCGGTCGCCTGGTCGGGGTTGATCCTGCTTTGGGCGGCGGTCCCGTTGTTCACCCAACCGCTTCCGGATCCGATGCGCGAGGGATTGCGGCTGCTTCTGCCGGCAAGCGCGCTGGCGCTGACCGTTGGAAGCAGCATCGGGCGCGCGGCCGAAACCTCCATTCGTGAATCGCGCGGCGAGCTTTTTCAACTGGCCATGCGCGCGCACGGGTTCCCGCGCGGCCTGAGCGCGGATTGGAGGATCCTGCGCGCCGCGATCGCGCCGGTTCTGGCTCTGGCCGGAATGGAAGCCGCGTTCCTGCTCGGCGGCACCATGATCACCGAAGTAGTCTTCGCCAGGCCGGGACTTGGAAGGATGCTGGTGGATGCCGTGTTGCGGGGCGATTACCCGGTGGTGCAGGCGCTGCTGGCGCTGGCGGCGCTGGGGTATATTCTGTTCGGGATGATCGCGGATTTTTCGGCCGCGATGCTGGATCCCCGGATGCGCGAGGCGTCATGAATGCATCAAAGACGCGAACGGCGCTGTATTCAACAGCGGCGCGCGATCCGCGCCCGTGGGCTGCGTTTGTTTGGATTGCCCTCCTTCTGGCGGGTGGAGTGTTTGTCGGACTGTTCCCTGCGCCGGCCGCCGGAACACCGCTGCAGCCGCCGAATGCCAGCCACTGGCTGGGCACGGATCTTCTGGGAAGGGATTTCGGCTGGCGGATGATCGCCGGCGGCGCGCGCACTTTCCTGTCTGCATTCGGCTCGGCCGTTCTCTCGATCCTCCTTGGCGGGGTGTGGGGGATCACGGCCGGGTTTGCCGGCGGATGGATCGACCGGGTTCTCAGCCGATTGATGGAGGCGGCGTTGGCCGTGCCCGCGCTGATCCTGGGTTTGGTGATTCTCGCCGCGCTTGGCCCCGGTGAGGCGGCTGTGATTCTCGCTCTGGGACTGGGCGGTGCGGCGACCTTTGCGCGTTTGTTGCGCGCCGAAGCGGGGCAAATCCGCGGCCGCGAATACATGCTTGCGGCGCGGATGCTCGGCGCCGGGAAAATCCGCCGGGTGTTCCGCCATCTGCTGCCGAATATTTCCGGTCCGCTGGCCGCATACGGCGCCCTGCACTTCGGCTGGGCAATGGTCAATGTCGCTTCACTTAATTTCCTCGGTTTTGGCGGTGCGCCGTCGGCGCCCGAATGGGGGCGGATGCTGGCCGAAGCGCGCTTGGTGTTCGGGCAGGCGCCCTGGCAGGCAATGGCCGCGGGTGCGGCGCTTGCCCTTACCATTGTGGCGGTCCAGCAAACCGGTGAATGGTGGCTGGAAAAGAACCGCCGGTAAAAACCCGGCGGTAAAGAACCGCAGGAAGGTCGTCCGGTTGTCTCACGGAATTATTTATATTCTAGCGGCGGGTGGGTATAATGCAGTGCGGAAGAGCAGTCGTCGCAGCCGCTTGGGACTCGACACCCTTCTTCCCGGAGGCATCCATGAGCGAATATGTTAAACCACCGGATGACGAACTGCGCCGCCGTCTGGATCCCGAACAGTATCAGGTCACACAATGCTCGCTTACCGAAAAACCGTTTGAGAACGAATTCTGGAACAACAAGCGCGCGGGAATATACGTGGATGTGGTCTCGGGCGAACCGCTCTTTTGTTCGCTGGACAAATTTGATTCCGGCACCGGCTGGCCCAGCTTCCTCCGTCCGTTGGACGGCGCAAAACTTATTTTTAAAATCGACCGCGCATTCAACCGGGAGCGCACGGAAGTGCGTTCGGGCCGGGCGGATTCCCACTTGGGGCATGTCTTCGATGACGGCCCGCAGCCGACCGGAAAGCGCTATTGCATCAATTCCGCTGCCCTGCGATTCATCCCGGTTGAATCGTTGGAGGAAGCCGGTTACGAGAAATATGCCTCTCTCTTCGCGGGTCCATCCGGCGATAAAAAACCCGTAAAAAAATAATCCGGAAATTTGGAAAACCTTTGTTTTCCGGCTAGGATTTCGTACCGCGTAAACCCCCGGGTTTTTCAGGGTTGAAAAACCGGCTGGACTTCGCGTATAAGAATAGTAGTCCCGGACAGACCGGCGCATCGGCTTTGCTTTCCAAGCCGAAAGGCATAACACCAAGTTCCACCGGGATGGATGCGGGTTTTACGGACGGGAGAGATATCCCGGACGGCCCGTGTCCCTCCATAATGGGAAGGGATCGATCGATGATGCTTTTTCTCCCCGCATCACCCGACGAAGTGATGGAAGCGGTCGGAAAAATCCTTGATATTCAACGCCTGGAGAAGAAGCCCTCCGCGTGGGTATTCAATGAATGCATCGCCTGGGAAGAACAGAACCGGTTCGAGATCATTCCGGTTTATGGGAATTTCTACCATATCTCCGCACAGGCCAGGCGGGTTTCGGAGAAGGACATTTCGTCGGAGGATTTGAAAAAAGATCTACAGAGGCTGTACAAACGCTATTGGAGTCCGCCGCAGGTCCTTTGGCGTTTCCTGGTCGGCGCGGTGAAATTACTGGGCATCGCTTTGCTGTTTACGGCCGTCGGCGTGGCGCATTTCGGGCTCAGCGCCTGGGTGGGAAATGTTCCGGCGGCGGGGATTATCATCGGGGTCCTATTGGCCATTGTCCTGGTTCCGCAGGCGGTGAGTGAAATCTGGAAATGGCTGCGTAAACGCACCGACGAGCAAACCGACCGCTACCAGCAGTCGATCCTGCAGCGGCTGCGCACCGGATTCTCCTCGCGCTGCCCGAAATGCGGGAGGGATCTTGGGAACCTGCCTTTGGATGATGACGGATCGGTTCTGTGCGCGTGCGGTTATCGGATCGAACGCAAATACCCGCCGGTAGTATAAGCCGTTGTGTTCACCCCGCGCCCGTGCCCACGGGCGTTTTTTTTTATGGGAGTCATTGCGAGCTCTGCCCCGGCTTCCCCCGCTCGCGATGTCTTCACGCCGGTAGATCACCGGCGCGCATCGCTCGGAGGGCAGGCGCCGCGGCGGAGTTAGGGGAGCGTAGCGACCCCGGCCTGCCCCGAGCGGAGCGAAGGGGTCGCCCTTAATGACATTCCCGACGTTTTTCAGCCATCCGGATACCGGTTCTTTTTACTGCGACATCGCCTTACGGATCAGCGCTTCCGCCTTCGAAGCCGAGTCCGGGCCGGATTCGATCCAATGGATGTCGGGGTCGCCGGGACGGAACCAATTGGCCTGGTGGCGGATCAGGCGGCGGGTAGCGCGCCGAATCGCGATCACGCATTCTTCCAAAGACAGCTCGCCGCGAAGGTGCTGCACGATTTGGCCGTACCCGAGCGCGGAGAAAGCCGGGAGGTCGGGAGAATATCCGCGCGCCAGCAGGCCGCGAACCTCCTCAACCCATCCCATGGCGAGCATGGAGTCGATTCGGGCGTCCACCCGTGCGTATAATTCGGGCCGCGGGAGATGAAGACCGATCACCAGCGGTTGAAATCCAACCGCACCGCGGCGGCGCAGGGCGGAAAACGGTTTCCCGGTGGAAAGGATGACCTCCAATGCGCGGACTACCCGCCGCTGATTGCGCGGGTCGATGCGCGCAGCCGCGGCCGGATCGGCCTGTGTCAATTCCGAATACAGGACCGCGGAGCCTTCCCGCGCGGCCCGTTCCTCAAGGGTGGTCCGGAAATCCGGAGTGGGAACCGCGGGCGGAATTTCCCAGCCCTCCAGGAGGGCGCGCACGTACTGCCCGGTTCCGCCGACCACCAGCGGCTGCCGGTTGCGGGAGTGGATCTGACGGATGCCCTCAAGGGCGGCGGATTGATACTCCGCGAGACTCCATGGATGATCGGGGTCGGTGACGTCGATCAGATGGTGAGGAATTTCCGTCCGGACGGCCGGTGTGGGTTTATCGGTGCCGATATCAAACCCGCGGTAGAGCAGGCGGCTGTCGGCCGAGAGGATTTCCCCACGAAGCCGCCATGCTAAACCCAGGGCGGCCGCGCTTTTTCCCGAGCCGGTCGGCCCGACGATAAAAATCACCCGTGGCAGCGGATTCCCTTCAGGCGTGAACGGCATTCTCGAAAACCTCCAGCCGCTTCAGCACTCCGGAAGAATCGAATTCGACCGCCACCACATCGATCCGCCACGGCACCTCGCAGAGCGCGCGCTGCTGGAGATAATATTGCGCGGATGCCAGAAGATGGTTTCGTTTACGCGGCGTGATCGCTTCCTCCGGCAGGCCGTGAGTCCGGTTGCGGCGCGTTTTTACCTCGAAGAACACGGTGGATTCTTCGCGCCGGGCGATTAAATCCAATTCCCCATATGGAGTCCGAATATTGCGTGCGAGGATTTCATATCCCAATCGGACAAGGTGGGCGGCAGCCGCCTCCTCCCCGCGATTGCCGAGGAGCTTATTCCCAGAGATCACGGCTGTCCCTTTCCCGGCCGGATGGAAACACGGGATGGGTTGCCGCCGGAGGCAAAAACGGGGAGGAACGGCGGACGCGGTATCCTGTTCATCAATCCGCCTGCAGGAGGCTGCGCAGAAACGCCGCTAATTCCCCGGGCAGTTCGGGTACCGTCATCCGCAGTATTTTCCGCCCCTGCTGCAGCTGTTTGGGGGTTAATTCGGAGAACCAACCCTGGGTTTCCTGAGGACATTGGTTCGCCAGCCGAACCAAAAGCTCGGAGGCCAGCCGCATCGCTTCCAGATCCGTTTCCGAAAATACAACCGGAAGCAGTTCGAATGCGGCGAAGCTGGAATCGGAGGTCTTTTCATCCGCCCATGCCTTCAGCGCCATCCACCCGAAACGTCGGCGCGGGGGTTCGCGGGCTTCGATCCAAGAACGGATATCGGAGCGGAACAATACCGGATTGGAGCTGCGGAGCGGGGGGCAGGCATGCACGGCAATATCCTGCAAGACGGCAGGATCGTTTGATTCTTCAATCCACTTCAGGAGCAGGGATCGCACGTCACCGGGATTGCGGGATGTGCCGGCGAGGAAGGCGGCCAGCTGTTTTTCCTCGAGCCTTCCGTCAGTCCAGATCGCGGCAGCTGCGGCAAGCACACAATTGTTTTTTTCCCGCGCGACGGGTAGCAGCGCGGCTTCCAATTCGCGGATCAGAATGCCGGGAACGTCCCAGGCCGGCAGGGCGCCGCGTTTGGCCATCGACCGCCCGCGCCGCAGCAGGCGGTGCGAGTGTTCGTCCAAAAGCGAACGGAGAGACCGTCGGAATGCGGGGGGATCTTCCAGCGATCCGGCCAGCTCAAACGCCTGGAGCCGCAAGCGCGAAAGATTGATGGCGGGCACGGCTAATAGGCTTTACCGAAGACGGCTTTCTGGGAAGCGTCCTTGCCGCACACGATACAGTGTCCTTTCCCGCCCGGCGAATCGAAGGGGATGCAGCGGATGGTGGCTTTGGTGTCTTGCTTGACTTTTTCCTCGCATGCCGCATCGCCGCACCATCCGGATACGGCGAATCCGGTTTCCACCGCATTGCGGAAGCCGGCATAGTCGGCCGGGTCCTGGGTGTGATCGTCGCGGAACTGCTTCGCCCGTGCCAGCAGCGCCGCCTGGATCTCGTTGAGTAGCGCGCCGATCGAATGTGAGAGGCCGTCCCAGGATGCGGCGGTTTTTCCCTCCCGGCCGGGCCGGTCGCGCCGCGCAAGCATGACCGAGCGCGCGGCAAGGTCCCGCGGACCGATTTCTATGCGCACCGGCACGCCGCGCATCTCCCAATCGTTGAATTTGAATCCGGGTGTAAGCCCTTCGCGCAGATCAACCCGGACACGAAACTCGGTTTGCAGTTCCTTCTCAAGCTGCAGCGCCTTTTCCGTGACCGCCGCCTTTTCTTCTTCCTTGCGCCAGATCGGGACAATGATCACCTGGATTGGCGCCAGGCGCGGCGGAAGGATCAGCCCTGTATCGTCTCCGTGGACCATGATGATCGCGCCGATAAAGCGCGTCGAAAGACCCCAGGAGGTGGTCCAGGCAAATTGCTGGTTGTTTTGCTCGTCGAGATATTGGATGTTGAAGGCTTTGGCGAAGTTCTGACCCAGGTTGTGCGAGGTGCCGGCTTGCAGTGCCTTGCCGTCACCCATCATGGCTTCAATGCCGTAAGTGCAAACGGCGCCGGCGAATTTCTCGCTTTCGCTTTTCCGGCCGCGGATGACCGGCACGGCGGCTTCGTTCTCGGCGAAGTCGGCGTAAATCTCAAGCATGCGCAGCGTTTCTTCCTCCGCTTCTTTGGCCGTGGCGTGCGCGGTATGCCCCTCCTGCCAGTAGAATTCGGTCGTGCGCAGGAAGAGTTTGGTGCGTTTTTCCCAGCGCACGACGCTGTTCCACAGGTTGATCAGGATCGGCAGGTCGCGGTACGACTTGACCCATTTGGCGTACATGTGACCGATGATCGTCTCGGATGTCGGGCGGATGGCAAGCGGCTCCTCAAGCTTCTCTCCGCCGCCGATCGTCACCACCGCCAATTCGGGGGAAAAACCCTCCACGTGTTCTTTCTCTTTTTCCATGAACGATTGGGGGATGAAGAGCGGGAAGCCGGCGTTGACGTGGCCGGTGGCCTTAAAGCGGCGGTCCAATTCGCGGGTGATGGCTTCCCACAGCGCCCAGCCGTACGGGCGCACCACCATGCAGCCGCGGACGGGCGCGTAGTCGGCCAGTTCGGCGCGCAGCACAAGCTGGTTGTACCATTCGGAAAAATCCTCGGCGCGCGAGGGAAGACGGTCTTCGGGCATATGCT
>DAOUDU010000192.1:0-34763 GCA_034430775.1 Anaerolineales bacterium
ACGCCCGGTGGTTGACCGTCACCGATGATTTCAACAACGGCAAGAATGAAAGCGCCGTTTTTCAATACGTCCCGGGGTGAACGCCATCTGATGGATGAATTTTCGCACATACAAAACCGCGACACCTTGCCGGCTGAACAGGCTGCCTTCCTGAAATATGAAGGGGAGGACCGCCAGGTATACATCCTCTCGGATCGCGACGGAGCTTTCCTGCGCATCCCCAAGAACCGGAACGCAGCGCCAACAGCCGGTGCGGAGGAAACCGGTCACTTCGCGCCGGCGTACATCCTGCTTTCCGCGGCTTTTCTCGGATTGGCGCCCGCCGGACTCGGCACGCTGGTATTTGCGCCGCTGGCGATTCTTTGGACGCTGGGAATAGCAATCCTTCGACGGCCCGGCCGCCCGGGACGCATTCGCATTGCGGCGGTTTGGGGATTGGCCGTTCTGATGCTGCTGGCCGCCATCCCGCTCGCCATGGAATTTATGAAACGGGTCGGGTAGGGAGCTTATGATCATTCGCCTGCTGATTCAAGCGGCACTCTGGTTCATTATCAGCCTGACGGCCACCCTGCTTTTTGGGTCACAACTGAGGCGGCGGCATAGGCTAATTTCTCTCGCCTGGATGGCTGTGGTCCTGGGTGCCGGTGCCGCCTGGGCGCTTGTCACGTACGGCCGTCCGGCGGAATCCCTCGCCTTCACCGCCCTCGCGCTGTTTCTCGGATTGATCTGGACCCAATGGTTCCGGGATTGGAATGCGTTCGGCCAGACAGCCTGGCTGACCACCATCCTCGTTACGCCGCTCTTTCTGATGTACAGTTTCACAGTGGCCTTTTCGATTCCGCTCCCGCCGCTCCCGTTCGTCATCATCATGACGTTCATCTTCCTGCAGTTCGTCACCACGCTCCTGGCCCTCACGCACATGTACGAAAACCTCGAGGTGACCTGCCGCGTGCATTGGCCGCGGAAAGTGACCCAGATACAACCCGCCCCGGGTTTCCAGCCGATGGTTTCGCTCCATCTCCCCACCCATGACGAACCGCCGGAAATCGTCGCCGGAACCCTGCGCGCGCTGGCAAAACTGGAATACCCGTCCTTCGAAGTCCTGGTGGTGGACAACAACACTCCGCAGAAAAAAACCTGGCGGCCGGTCGAACACCTCTGCCGCGATCTGGGCCCCCGGTTCAAGTTTTTTCATCTCGAGAACTGGCCGGGCTACAAATCCGGCGCGTTAAATTTCGCGCTGACGCAGACCGATCCGCGGGCGGAATTGGTGGGCATCATCGACGCGGACTACCGGGTCAATCCGGAATTCCTGCGTGAGACCGTGCCGGCTTTCACCGACCCCAAACTCGCCTTCATCCAGGCTCCCCAGGATTACCGGGATTTTGTCCCGGGATCGTGGGCGGAAGCGATCTACCATAGTTACGAATATTTCTTCGAAGTTCCGATGCCGGTGCGCAATGAACGCAATGCCATCATCTTCTCCGGAACGATGGGCCTGATCCGCACCGCCGTCCTGAAGGAAATCGGCGGCTGGGACGAACAGTGCATCACCGAAGATGCCGAAGCCAGCCTGCGCGTGCTCAAGCGGGGATATGCTTCGCAATATTTCCACCGCTCGATGGGGCAGGGGTTGATGCCGTGCACCTTCGCCGGGTTGAAGCGCCAGCGTTTCCGTTGGTGCTTCGGCAACATCCAGATCCTGCGCAAGCACTGGGAGTCGCTGATGCCATGGGCCCGCCTGATCGATCCCTCGAACCGCCTGACCGCCGCGCAACGGTATTTTTACCTGGCCGGCTGCCTGCAGTGGTTCTCCGACGCGTTTAACATCGCCTTTTTGATTTTCCTGCTGGCGGGCGGAACGATCAAGCTGCTTTCGGCGGATTTCACCATTGCGCCCGTCACGGTGCCGCTGGTGACACTTTCGGCGGTGTTCATGGCGCTCAACATCTGGCGCTTCGGCTGGGTGTTGCGCAACGCGCTCCGGATTTCCTGGGGGCTGGCTTTCCGGTCGATGTATGGAATGTTCAGCGTGGGGTGGGTGATCGCCCTGGCCAGCATCCGCGCCTTGTTTCAATCCCGCACGGCTTTCTTGCGGACCCCGAAGAGATTGGACAATGTTCCGATCCTCGCTGCGCTCTTCACGACCCAGTGGGAAGCCGCCATCGGCGCGGCCTGCCTCGCCATGGGTGTTGCCGTGCTGATCCTGACCGGCCATTCCGCAACCACTTACCTTATCGGGGGATTGCTGCTGTGGCAGGCAAGCCTTTACCTGGCTGCGCCCGTATACGGTTTATTCTATAAATCCTGCACGGAATGATCACATCGCGAACCGACGCGGTCCACTTGACCGCCTCGGTCCCGGCAACCGCCTCGGTTTGGTGGGCTGCGTGGATAATCGACGCCGGCGGAGGGCAGGTATAATCCGCCGTCAAAATAATGCTCATAAGGATGCATAATGGTCGTACCCCTCCGCGAGTTAACACAAGAACAGGAAATTGCTTCCGGCGGAAAAGCCGGCGCATTGGCGCGCCTTCTCCGTGGCGGATACCCCGTTCCGAAAGGTTTTGTAATTCTTCCTGACGCGTTTTCCGGGGACGAGATAAAACCCGAAGCTTGGGAAAAAACCCGGGAGCTGCTTATGCGGTTGCGCCGCGGCGGAAAAGATTCGGCATTCGCCATCCGGTCCTCCTGCGGCGGCGAGGATTCCGCTGATGCTTCGTACGCCGGCGAATTCGAAACCGTCCTGGATGTGCGGACGGATGAAGAAATCCGTGCCGCCATAGGATCGGTCCGCCGTTCGCGGAACGCCGCGCGCGTGGAAGCCTACCGTGAGGCCCGGGGCCTGGCGCCGGCCCAGGAAATGGCGGTTGTCGTCCAGCGGCTCGTGCGCGCGGAATATTCCGGCGTGCTCTTCACGGCCGATCCGGTGGACGGGAATCTGATGCGGATGACGGGCAATGGCGTGCGCGGTCTTGGCGACCGGCTGGTTTCCGGAACGGTCAATCCGCAGGCCTTCACCTTCGACCGACCGGGAGGCCGGTATAACGGTCCGGGGGAGTTCCGGCCGTTCGCCGGCGCACTGTACCGGCTGGCAGAGAGGCTGGACAAGGAATGCGGCTTCTCGCAGGATATCGAATGGGCGGTGGCGGGAGGAAAGGTGTATATCCTGCAAACCCGTCCGATCACCACGATGAAGGACTTTAATCCGGTAACCGGAGAAATCAACGCAACGGTCACCGGCGATTTCCTGTGGTCCAACGGGAACGCGGCGGAAATCCAGCCGGAGGTGATGACGCTGCTCACCTGGTCGATCTACAGAACGTGGGGGGAAGGCTACAGCATGTGGTGGAGCCGCTACCCGGTTCTGGGCAATATCGGCGGACGGTGTTATTTCAACATCAGCGTACAGGTGGCGCCGTTCGCCAATTTGCCGGGTGTGGGTTTGAAGAGGGCGATGCGCTTTGTGGGTGATTGGTGGGGAAGAATTCCGGAATCCGTAACCGTTCCGCTGATGCCGTTTTCCATCGGCGAGACCTTGTTCCGTGTGATCCCGCTTTTTCTTGAAGGCTCCCGGCGATCTTTCCGCAACCAAAAAAGCATCCCGGGGTTTGTCCGGGATAATCCGGCCTGGTGCCGCACGCAGCGCGAGCGTATTCGCCGGATCGACAGCCGCGCGGGATTGGCAGCGCACTGGCGCAGCGTGCTGAAACCGTATTACTCCTTCGCTACCGCAATGGCCAGCGTGGCCAACTCGAATATCCAGATTAGTCTACAGGCGGAATTGACAAAACTCGTCGGCGAGGACGAAGCCGATGCGCTGCTTTCCAATCTCGGCGGGAAAGAGTATCTGGCGAGTCTTGGACCGGTGGTCAACCTCGGGCGGGTGGCGCGCGGCGACATGAGTCGGGAAGCCTATCTCGAGCAATTCGGCCACCGCGGCCCGTATGAATTCGAACTCAGCCGGCCGCAGCCGGTGGACGACCCCGGGTGGCTGGACCGGCAATTGGAGGAGTTCAACCGTGCGCCGGCGGATGTGGACGCCCTTTTGGACCGCCAGCGCACCCGGTTCGATAAAGCTTGGAAAAAAATTTTCGAACGGCATCCCGGTTTGGCGAAGCGAATCCGCCGCAGGCTTGAGGAAGCCTCCCGTCTGACCGGGTTGCGCGAGTCGGCGCGCTCCGAACTGACTCGTGTGATGGGCGTCCTCCGGACATTTGCGCTGCGCGCCGGCGAACTCACCGGATTGCGGGAGGATGTTTTTCATCTCACGATCGGAGAACTCCTGGCGGCACTTGAAGGGGACGAATCGGCCCTCCGCTACCTGACGGCGCGCAAACGCACCTATGAAAGCTATCGTGGGCTGCCGCCGTATCCGCCCGTCATCAGCGGCCGGTTTGATCCGTTCCAATGGGCCGCTGATCCCGCGCGGCGCGGAGGTATCTTCGATTCGCATGCGCCCCTTCCTTCTCCGGAGGCGGGCTGGATCCGCGGATTTGCGGGCGCCGCCGGGATGGTGGAGGGCATGGTGCGCAGGATCGATCATATCGAGGACAGCCATCTGCTTCAGCCCGGGGAGATCCTGGTGACGACGACCACCAACATTGGGTGGACACCCGTCTTCCCGCGCGCCGCGGCGATCGTTACCGACGTCGGCGCGCCGCTTTCTCATGCCGCGATCGTCGCACGCGAATTGGGTATTCCGGCGGTGGTGGGCTGCGGCGATGCCACGATGCGGCTCCGCAGCGGTGACCGGGTCCGCGTCGACGGCGGAAAAGGAACGGTGGAAATATTGGAAGCCGCAGGGACCATAATGCTGTAAAAGAAGTTAGAATGGTGGAAACCGATGGCGTCGATGCCCAATCCGGAATCCATCGGCCGGTTTCCCTAAAACGTATTCTTGGGAGAATTTCAATTGGAGACGAGCATCCTTTCCTTTTTCTGGAATTACAAAGACCGCCGACTGCGCGCATTATGGAGAATCCTGATCCAGGGCTCCGTCTGGTTCGGCTTGCAGATCGGCGTGGGCGTGGTTCTCGCGGTGATCATCCTGGTGGCGGCCGTGGTCACCGGATGGATGCCCGCGCAGGAAATACCGGGTTCATCCGACCGGATCATGGATCTGATGAGCCGACCGGACATCGTCATGATTTTGGAAATCGCAACCTTCCTGATTACTTTCGGAAGCGTGTGGCTGGCGGGCCGGATTCTGGACCGCCGCAAATTTACGGATTTCGGATTTCACCTTTCTGCCCGGTGGTGGCGGGATCTGGGATTCGGTTTATTGCTGGGTGCCGTCCTGATGGCCGGAATTTTCCTCTTCGAGGCCGCCGTGGGATGGGTCACCGTGGAAAGCACTATGGTCACCAGCGAGTCCGGTGGTTTTTTCCCGCTGGCCATATTGGCGCCGGCAATCCTGTTTTTGTGCGTGGGAATCTCGGAAGAACTCTCCAGCCGCGGGTACCAGTTGAAGAATATGGCCGAAGGGATGATGGGAACCCGCTTCGGTGCGGCCGGTGCGATCCTTGCCGCGACGGTCTTCTCTTCAATCATCTTCGGATTTTTGCACGCGGCCAATCCCAATATCACCTGGATCAGCATCCTGAACCTGATGGCCGCCGGCGTCTTCCTGGCGCTGGGGTACATTCTGACCGGCGAACTCGCGCTTCCCATCGGCCTGCATATCACCTGGAATTTTTTCCAAGGCAACGTCTTCGGTTTCCCCGTCAGCGGATTGAATCCTTTGGCCGCGCAATTCATCGTCGTCCGGCAGAGCGGGCCCGGCTGGATGACCGGCGGTCCGTTCGGGCCGGAAGGCGGCCTGATCGGACTGGGGGCGATGCTGCTGGGGAGCCTATTGATCCTCCTGTGGGTTCGGGTCACGCGTGGAAAAATCTCGCTGGCGAAAACGCTCGCGGAATATCACGGAAAGGAACCAACAACAGTAAAAGAGACTTCGAATTCTTAACCAACTCCCCCTCATCCCATCCTTTTCCCAGCCTATTCTGGGAGAAGGATGGGATGAGGGGGAGTTTACTATTCCTTCTTCAGGCATTATTGGAGGAATATGAGTCGTAAAAATGGGTTGATCCTGATCGGCATTCTTGTCTTGGTATTCGTGATTGCGGTTGCAGCGATCCTCGTCGGAAACGGGGCGGTCGGTGCCGCCAAACCTGCACCCACGGAGACTACCGGGGTAAAAACCTCACCCACAATGGATGCCTCCGCAACCGGCGCGTATGTAATCGCCCGCGACGGCCGCTTTTTGTTCGAAGGCCGGCCGTATTATTTTGTCGGCACGAATTTCTGGCAGGGGATGAATTTGGCCGTCGACGGCCCAAGCGGCAACCGCGCGATGCTCCTGAAGGAACTCGACCGGCTTCAGGCGCTCGGCATAATGAACCTGCGCGTCATGGCTTCCTCAGAGGGTCCGAATACCGAACCGTACCGCTTGGTTCCGGCGCTGATGACCTCGCCCGGTGTGTATGACGAAAGTGTCCTGGACGGCCTGGATTATCTCCTGGACCAAATGGGCAAACGCGGTCTAAAAGCCGTCATGGTGCTGAACAATTATTGGTACTGGTCCGGCGGCATGGCGCAATACGTCTCCTGGCGTGACAATACCGGAATTCCCTACCCGGGGGATTGGAATAATTACATGACTTATTCCGCGCGTTTTTACTACTGCCAGGAATGCCAGGAGTGGTACCGCGACCACATCCGGACGCTGATCGAACGGGTCAACCCGTATACCGGGAAAACATACCGCGACGACCCCGCCGTCTTTTCCTGGGAACTGGGTAACGAACCGCGCAATTATCCGCTGGCATGGATTTACGATACGGCCGCGTATATCAAATCGCTCGATACCAACCATATGGTCACCACGGGTTCGGAAGGCGCACTGCCCGATGGAACCCAGAATTTCCTTTCGGCCCACGATAGCCCCGATATTGATTACGCCACCATCCACATCTGGCCGCAGAACTGGGGCTGGTACTCGCCGCAAGCTCCCGGAGGCTTTACCTCCGCACTCGCATACGCGCATTTGTATTTCTCGAACGCCGAACGGGACTGTAAAACCATGAACAAGCCGATGGTTTTGGAGGAGTTCGGGCTGGCGCGGGATTTCATGCCGCTGCAAAATATCTTCGATCCGGGTTCGCCGACAACGTACCGCGACCGTTTCTACAAGGAGATGTTCAACCAGATGTATGCGTCGATGTCGACGGGCGGACCGGCGGCGGGAGATAACTTCTGGGCCTGGGCGGGGGAAGCCCGGCCGGGCTACACGTGGATCGGCGATCCACCCCACGAAACCCCCGGATGGTATTCGGTGTATGACATCGACGAAACTACGCTGGATGTCATCACCGCCCATGTCCGGCAGGTCCGTGGTTTATAATTCGCTTCCCACCTGAGAAGATACTGTGAGAGTATCCGGCACGGCAGGACTTATGGATATAATCTTATCCAAATCCGGGCATGAATGGTTTCCGGGAAGGTCCAGGCGCACATTATCGGTATCTCCCTCCGGAATATTCTCCATTCAACCGGAAGGTTTTAGAGCGGCGGGAAAAGAGTCGGATCTCTTTCCAGCCGCTCTTGTTTATCGTATCCGGCCGATTAACCGACCGCCGCCCGCGGGAACGGGACCGGACCGAGCGGTATACGGATCCTTTCCGGCCGGCGAGGAAATCACACGCCGGCACGCAGGCGCATCCCGGAGGCAAATATGAAGAAACCCCGCTCCATAGGGTCCTTGATCCTGATCCCGGTTTTCAGTTTGATGCTTGCCGGCTGCGGTCAGGGCATGGCGGGAACAGGCGCCACTCCCACGCCGCTCCCAACCCCCGTCCGCACAACCTACATCGTGCAACGCGGTGATATCGTCATCAACGCCAGGCTGTCGGGCCAGGTGGAACCGGTCGCGATCAGCAGTGTGGCCTTCGCCATGGAAGGGCATGTGGCGCATGTGTATGTCCAGCCGAACGAGATGGTGACCAAGGGACAGCTGCTGGCGGACCTGACCGAACTGCAGGATCTGGAGAAACGGGCGGTGGAAATCCGCCGCGCGGTCCGCAAGGCGGAGATCCAGTTGGAGATCGAAACACAACTGCTTGCCAAATACCGGGCGGAGGGCCTTCCCGGATACGATATCCGGATCCAGGAGCTTCAAGTGGAACTGGCCGAGATCGCGCTCGCGGAGACTCTCAGCCAGTATGGGTTGGAAGATTCCACCAACTCGCTGGATGCCATCGATGCGCAGCTGGATCAAGCGCGGGTGTTTGCGCCGGTGGACGGGTTGATCGTTTCGGTGACGGCTCCCGGGCGCGTTGTCACCAAAGACACCGCCGTATGTGTGATCGGCGACCCGGACCAATTGGAAGTGGTCGCCGTCCCCGACCGCGCGCGGGCCGCCGAGCAATTCAAGCAGATGTTTGAGGGGATGCCCGCCGGCGTGACCCTGGATGCCAAGCCGGACATCCAGCTGACCGGGAAAGTGATCGAACTTCCCTCGCCATATGGAAGGGGCCCCGGCAACGATGCCATCGTGCGAATCGTTCTCGATCAGGCGCCGTCGCTCGAAACGTATCAATCCGGCGACAAGGTGACGGTGATGATCGAGCTGGCAAACAAGAAGGACATACTCTGGCTACCGCCGGCGGCGGTTCACCAGGTGGGCGGCCGGACGTTCGTCATTTCCGACAGCGGCAACGGCCCGCAGCGGATTGAGATCGAGATCGGGGTCCAGACCCAGGACAAGGTGGAAATTCTGTCCGGCTTGAAAGAAGGGCAGGTCGTCATCGGACTGTGAACATCCTTAACCGCCTTCTTGTCTTCGCCCGACAGGCCTGGACGACAACAGGCTTTGCCCTAAAGCGGCTGCGTACCCAGCGCCTGCTTGGCGCCGCCGCGCTGGTCGGGCTGGTGATTGCCTCCAGCTTCATCTTCAGCGTGCCGCTGTATGCCGACGCAATCTACTTCCGGCTCTTCCGCGAGGAGTTGTTTTCCGGGAACCAAGCGTTGCTGGAGACTCTGCCCGTCGATTACGCGCCGCTGGCGTTCACCTACGAACAAAAGGGAGTCGGCCATGGAAATCCGCAGTGGGAGGATGCGCTCAAAGTCGACGAGTACCTCACCAGCAACGCCATCCGGATGACGGGCTTGCCGCTGATGCGGGAATTCCGGCGCTTCCACACGGATTTTCTCTATTTGTATCCGCCGGCGGATCCCGAGAATCCGGACACGGGATATTTCCTCGGAACCCTGCGGGTGGCCTTTATCACGCCGTTGGATGAAGCGGTGGAGATCTTGCACGGTTCGGCGCCAAAACCGTCCACGCTGCTCGGCGGCGGTTCCTTGGAAGCGCTGGTCAGCGAGACCTTCGCGCTGGAAGCCGGCGTACAGGTCGGGGATAAGGACTTCCTGCGCCGCAACAACCTCGAGATCCCGGTAACGATCGTCGGCTTATGGCGGGAAAAGGATCCGGACGCCCCGTACTGGGACGGCCAATCCTCCTCCTGGCTGCTGGTGGATGAAACCACCTATACCGGCGCGGTGGCCGGCGCGGTCAACGACGAACTCTTCAGCGGCATGTGGAACATCCAGCTCAGCGGGTCGCGGTTGTTCGCGGCCGATATCGCCGCGCTCAACGAAAGCATCCTGACCGTCAACCAGCGGGTGGACATCCTCCTTCCGGAAACCAAACTCATCGAATCCCCGATGGAGGCGCTGGGTCGGTATCAGAAGAACACGCCCGCGCTTACCTTCCTGCTGTTCGCCTTCAGCGTCCCGATCATGGGGTTGATCGTGGTGTTCATCGGCCTCGTGACCGGCCTGTTTGTCGGCGAGCAGCGCTCCGAAATGGCCGTGTTGCGAAGCCGCGGGGCGAGCCGATGGCAGGTGGCCTGGATTTCACTGCTGCAGGGAATTCTGCTTGCGATCGTTGCGCTGACCGGAGGGGCGTTCCTCGGCATAGGAATCGCGCACGCGATCGGGCGCGCGCACAGCTTCCTGAACTTCAGCGGGACCGACGGCTTGCGGATTAGGATGACCTCTTCGGTCCTCGGTTACGGCGTGCTTGGCATCTCGCTGATCTTGCTGATGCTGATCATGGCGCCGACGCTGGGCGCCGCCGCCAACACGATCCTTTCCTATAAGCGCGAACGCGCCCGGATTCTGCAGCGGCCGTGGTGGCAGCGGTTTTGGACGGACCTCCTGCTGCTGATACCGGCCGCCTACGGGTTCTGGACGCTTAACCGGCAGAACCAACAGGCGGCGGGCGGGGCGGAAGGCATTCCCAATCCACTTCAGAACCCGCTCCTGCTCCTGGTCCCGGCGATTGGAATCTTCGCCGCGTCGCTTCTGGCGCTGCGGATTATCCCGCTGGTAATGGTGTTCATCAGCCGGATCTTGCGCGGGACGAAAAACGTGGGGATGCTGATGGCGGCCCGCTACCTCTCCCGGACTCCCGCTTTTTATACCGCGCCGCTGATCCTGCTTATCCTGACACTCGGACTTTCCGCTTTCACCGCATCGCTGGCCCGCACCCTGGACGGCCAATTGGAAAAGCAGACGTATTATCAGGTCGGGTCGGATATGTCGATCGATGAAACCGGCTCAACGGCCGTCTCGCCGAACTCGCCGGGTGCGGTGTACACTTTTCCGCCCGTGGAGGAGCATTTATTCATCCCGGGTGTGAAGGCGGCCACCCGCGTCGGGCGCTATCCGGCCACCTCGATCTTTTCCGACGGCGCCGTGGAAGGATCGTTCCTCGGTATCGACCGCCTGACCTTCCCCGCCGCCGCCTTTTGGCAGCGGGATTTCGCCTCCCAATCCCTGGGCGCGCTGATGAACGCCCTCGGTGCCACGACCAACGGTGTGCTCATCCCCCAAAGCCTGCTCGACAATAAAAAATTGCAGATCGGCGATCCGATCACGGTCAGCGCCAAAGCGAGTGCTCAGGAATCGGTTGTCCTTAAACTTACGATTGTCGGCACGTTCGACCTTTTCCCCACCTGGTACGCGGAGAACGGGACGCTGTTTGTGGGCAATCTGGATGGACTCTACCTGCAGGCGGGCACCGAATTTCCGCATGAGGTCTGGATGCGGACCGATCCCGGCACCGATCCGGAGGACGTGGTCTACGCCGTACGCGGGTACAGTATCATGCTGGATGAGAAGGCGGATCCATCCCGCTTGGTGGAAACCGGCTTGAACAGCTTTGTCACCGATTGGTCGTCGGCACAGGTGAATATCCTCGCCCAACAAAGCCGCCCGGAACGGCAGGGACTGTTCGGCCTGCTCTCGGCCGGGTTCCTGGCATCCGCGCTGATGACCGCGCTGGGCTTCCTCTTGTATGCGCTGTTCTCGTTCCGCCGGCGCTTCATCGAGATGGGCATGCTGCGTGCGATCGGGCTTACGGTCCGGCAGATGATCAGCCTGCTGGCCGCCGAACTGGCGTCCCTGATCCTGCTCGGAATGGGCGTCGGCACGCTGCTGGGGGTGACGGCAAGCCGTTTGTTCGTGCCGTTCCTGAAGATGGGCGCGACGACCGAAGCCTTGTACCCGCCGTTTCAGATCGAGATCGCCTGGATGTCGATCTTCGAAATTTACATCCTGCTGGCCGCGCTGTTCCTGGCTGCGCTCGGCGTGCTGGTGGCGCTGCTGATGCGGATGAAGATCTTCCAGGCGATCAAACTGGGGGAGGCGATCTGATGGCCGCCGGACCGTTCATCCTTTGCGAAAATCTGATTAAGATCTACCGGATCGAGGAGGCGCGCGGTGCCTCCGCCGAATCGACCGAAATTCAAGCGCTTCAGGGTTTGGATCTTACGGTCACCCGGGGCGAGATGATCGGCGTCGTGGGCGCCAGCGGCAGCGGCAAATCCACACTCCTGAACATTCTCGGAGGGTTGGACCGGCCGACCGGCGGACGCGCGTTTGTGGACCGGAAGGACCTCGGGCGTATGAGTCCGGCCGCGCTCGATCAATACCGTCTGGAAAAGGTCGGGTTCGTCTGGCAGCAGGCCGCCCGCAACCTGATCCCGTATCTGACCGCGTTGGAAAATGTCAGCCTGCCGCTGATGATCTCCGGCCGGCTCGATTCACATGCCCGCCGGCGTCCGGCGGAGTTGCTGCATATGGTGGAATTGGACGAGCGCGCGAATCATCGCTTGGAGGAACTTTCCGGAGGCGAACAGCAGCGCGTGGCGATCGCCATCGCCCTGGCCAATCAGCCGTGTCTGCTTCTGGCGGATGAGCCCACCGGCGAACTGGATACCACCACGGCCCAGACCATCTACGACCTGTTGCGAAAACTCAACCAGATGCTCAAGCTGACGATCGTCATCGTCAGCCACGATACGACTCTGGCCAACCGTGTCGACCGGGTGGTGGCCGTGCGCGACGGGAAACTGGCGAGCGAAACCGTCCGCCGTTCGGTAAAGCGATCCGGGCGGGGGGAGGAACACCATTTGGTGGAACTCCTGGTTTTGGATTCCGCGGGGCGGCTTCAGATCCCGCGCGAACATTTGGAGCGCTATAAAATCCATCGCCGTGTCCAGCTGGAAGAAACGCGGCGCGGTATCCTGATCCGTCCGCCGTCCCGCGGTGCCGGGGCTTCCGAAACCGGCGGGGCCGGTCCGGCGGAACCGGCGGGTACGGAAGCCGCCGCGGAATGGGACGACGCGCCCGAACAATGGAACCTCGTGGAACGATCCCGGCAGGCTGTCCTTCATCTGATGAACCGCATGCGTCCCGGGAAGAAATCCGTCCGGGAGGAGAAGGAGGAAGGCGCATGAGCCATCCTGCCGTTTGGGCCATCGAAACCAGCGATCTCGGACGCGTGTACCCGTGCCGGGCCGGCGCGGCGGGGGAGGGTGTCACGGCGCTGCATGGGATCACTCTGAAAGTTAAATCGGGAACGTTCGTCGTCCTGCGCGGCCGTTCGGGCAGCGGCAAGACGACGCTCCTGAACTGCCTGGCCGGTCTGGACCGGCCGACCTCGGGCTCCGCGCGCATCCTTGGCCGCAACCTGATGGACATGACCGATCGGGAACTCACCATCTGGCGCCGTCAGGAAATCGGATTGGTGTTCCAATCCTTCGGACTGCTGGCGACCCTTTCCACGTATGAAAACGTCGAGCTGCTGCTGCGGATTAAAGGAACCGACCCGCAGGAGAGCCACCGGCGGACGATGGATTGCCTGGACATGGTGGGGCTCACCCGCTGGCGCGATCACCGTCCGTATGAAATGTCCGGCGGGCAGCAGCAACGTGTGGCGATCGCGCGCGCGCTGGCCAACAACGCCCGGCTGATCCTGGCCGACGAACCGACCGGTGAATTGGACAGCAAGACGGGGCACGAAATCCTCAGCTTCCTGCGCAACCTGGTGGATACCACGCAAATCACGCTGCTCATGGCATCCCACGACCCGCTGGTGGATACATACGCCCAGCAGGTGCTGATGCTGAAGGACGGCGCGATTGCCGCGCCGGAAAAGAAGAAATAGCCGCCACGCCGTCAGCCGGACAGGACTTGCATATGAAACGTACGATTTCAATTGTATGCCTCACATTTCTCTTCGTCGCGGGTTGCGCTTCGGCGGTTTCCGTCACGGCGCCGGTATCCACACCCACGCCGGGAGCGGCCGCGTACCTTGATTCCAGCCGGCCGGTCGAGACCCGGATTGCGGACCTGCTCGGGCGTATGACTCTCGGTGAAAAAATCGGCCAGATGACCCAGGTGGCGACCGATATCATCCTGACCGGCGATATCAACCGCTACGGCCTCGGCTCGATCCTCTCCGGGGGAAGCGGCATCCCATTCGAAAACTCCCTGCCGGGCTGGATCGACATGGTGGACGGCTTCCAGGCCGAGGCGCTGACCACCCGGTTGGCCATCCCGATCCTTTACGGGATCGATGCGGTCCACGGATTGGGCCATTTGAAAGGCGCGACCGTCTTCCCGCAGAACATCGGGCTTGGCGCGGCGAACGACGTGGATCTGATGCGGGAGATCGGCCGGGCGACCGCGGAAGAGATGCTGGCCGTGGGGATCAACTGGAATTTCGCGCCGGTGGTGGCCGTCCCGCAGGATGTCCGCTGGGGGCGGACCTACGAAGGTTACGGCGAACAAACCGGTTTGGTATCCGCCCTCGGCGCGGCGTACATCGAAGGCCTGCAATCCGTTTCGGATAGGATCGTCGCGGCGCCGGGGCAAACCCTTGGCGTCCTCGCCACACCCAAGCACTATCTCGGAGACGGCGGGACGATCTGGGGCTCACCGGATCAGGTAAATATGGGAGTCCGGTACATGCTGGACCAGGGGAACATGCAGGTCAACGAGGAAACCCTCCGCAGACTCTACCTTCCGCCCTTTGCGGCGGCGGTCGACGCCGGAGCGATGTCGGTGATGGTGTCCTTCAGCAGTTGGAACGGGACGAAAATGCACGCGCAACGCTATCTGCTCACCGGCGTCTTAAAGGGCGAGCTGGGCTTCCAGGGGTTTATCGTTTCCGATTGGGCCGGCATCAACCAGATCTTCCCGGACGATTATTACGAATCGGTTGTGACGGCGATTAATGCGGGGATTGATATGGCGATGATTCCCGATTCCTACATTAATTTCATCACCGCGGTGGATCAGGCGGTGAAGAACGAGGACATCACGCTGGCGCGGATCGACGACGCGGTCACGCGCATCCTGCGGGTCAAATTCCTGCTCGGCCTGTTCAACCACCCGTATGCGGATCCGGCGTTCGGGAAGACCGTGCGCTCGAAGGCGCATCTGGATATCGCCGCGCAGGCTGTCCGTGAATCGCTTGTCCTCCTGAAGAACGATTCCGATGCGCTGCCGCTCGACGCGGATGGGGGGAAGATCCTGGTGGCCGGTGTCGGTGCAGATAACACCGGGATGCAATCCGGAGGCTGGACTCTCGGCTGGCAGGGGGTCAACACCAACGATGTGGTGGGTTCCACGATCCTCGACGGGATCCGGCTGCATGCGGAGAGCGGGACCGAGGTTCTCTACCGCAGCGCCGGGATGTTCAACGATCTTGAAGGAAAGGCGCCGGTCGGGATCGTGGTGGTCGGCGAGACCAGTTACGCCGAAGGGGTCGGGGACAAAGCCGACCTGCGGCTTTCGCAGGATGACATCGACATCATCGAACGCATGCGCCCTAAAGTGGAAAAGCTGATCGTTCTGATCATTTCCGGCCGGCCGCTCGTGATCACGGATGTGTATCCGATGGCGGATGCCTGGGTGGCCGTCTGGCTGCCGGGTTCGGAAGGCGCGGCGGTGGCGGATGCGCTGTTTGGCGATTATCCCTTTTCCGGCAAAACCCCGTACACCTGGCCGCGTTCGAATGCGCAGTTGCCGATCAATGTGAACAATTCCGCCGGACTAACCGGCTGCCAGGCGCCGCTGTTCCCGTTCGGATACGGTCTGGGTAATCCGTCCGAGGTGCCGATCCAGTGGATGGCGTGTGAGTCGGCAGGTGAATAAAGTAAATAGACCGAGGCGGTTCGTCATCCCCGCGAGTTCCTGGCGGGGACCCTCCCGGTCTGCTTTTCCCTTCGCCCGGCATGCGAAGAATCATACTCAGCGGTAGAATGCCAAATCAACGCTGAAGGAGGGGAACATGAAAACACGCATCCGGTGGCTTGCTTGGATATGGCCGATTCTGCTTTTCTCCGCCTGCAATGCGCCGCCCGCAACACTCGTCCCAACCGATACGCAGGTTTCCCCCGCCGAAACCGATACCCAGACGCCGATCCCGCCCACGAAGACCAGACCCCGCGTATTGACCAATACGCGCACCGCAACCGTGTATAAGTCCAAAACCCCGACTTCCAACGCCACTCGAACCAGCACCGCCACGAAGATTATCGAAGAGGATGTTCCAATGGCCCTGGGAGTCATCCGGTTCACTATCCCGGCCGGCCTCGCCAAATCCGCCACCCTCGTCACCACCACCCGCGAGGAATGGCCCGCCATCAACCCGTCGCTCGGCCCGTTCCCGGAACACTGGGTGATCACCCTGCATGAATATTCCTTGACAGACCCCGGCATTACGCCGGAGATCATCATTTTTCACGCCGACGAATTCGCCGAATTCTATTCCGATATCATAGACGCGCTGCGGCAGCTTCAAAGCAATCCGGACGGGCCGGTGCCCTCGGGCGCGCTGATGCCCCGGTTCGACGCGCACATTTTTGTCCTGACTTCGTCCCATGGGGCGGGAGTACGGTACCTGTCCCAGTTTTTTATGGATTACTACCCGATCAACAACCGGGACATTTTTTATTACTACGTCGGGCTTTCCAAGGACGGAGGGTATTACATCTCCATGCGGATGCCGGTTAACGCGTCCTTTCTTCCGGCCGACAGCGGGTGGAATCCTGCGGCGGGCGGGATCCCCTTCCCGAACAACCCCGACGACGCCTCCTTCGCGGAATATGTTGCGAAGGTCAGCGAAAAAATCAACAACACCGGGGCGGATGATTTCACGCCGTCGCTGCTGTTGCTCGACGACCTGGCCCGTTCGATCCGGATCCAATAGACGGCTTTGCCCCACCCCAGGTCACTTGAAGAAGACCGGCGCGGTCTGTCATCCCCGCGTGTGCTTAGCGGGGACCGCGTCGGTCTGTGTGCGAAACGCACGGATATAATTCGCCCGTTGAAATGTGTGACAATCCATCGCCGGTACTCTTGGAGGCTGCATGAAAACCGATTTGAAGCCGCTGGCCGCCACCCCGCCGATGGGATGGAATTCGTGGAACCAATTCGGCCATAAAGTGGACGAAGCCGTGATCCGTGAAACGGTGGATGCGATGGTTTCCTCGGGATTGAAGGATTGCGGCTATGAATATGTTGTGATCGACGATTGCTGGTCGCTGAAAAGCGGGCGCGACGGCAACGGAGAGCTGGTCCCCGACCCGGAACGGTTTCCCAACGGGATAAAGGCGCTCGCCGACCATGTCCACGGCAAGGGGTTGAAGATCGGGATTTACTCGGACGCAGCGGATAAAACCTGCGGGTCGTATCCCGGCAGCTTCGGGTTCGAAGAGCAGGATGCGAAATTGTGGGCGTCGTGGGGGATCGATTTCCTCAAGTACGACTACTGCAACGCGCCGGAGGATCAGGCGTCCGCCATTGAACGCTACACCCGCATGGGCGATGCGCTGCGCAACAGCGGGCGCGAATTCCTCTTCTCGTTGTGTGAGTGGGGTGGAAGAGCGCCTCACGTGTGGGGACGGAAGGCGGGCGGACACATGTGGCGCGTCTCCGGCGATGTATACGACAGCTGGATTAACTTGTGGGTCGCCGACTGGAAGACCTATGCGATCGGCGTGGATGTCTCGATCGACTTGGCGGCCGATCTGGCTGAATTCGGCGGCCCCGGCGGCTGGAACGACCTCGACATGCTCGTCGTCGGCCTCAAAGGGAAAGGACAGATCTCTGGAACGGGCATGTCGCTCATCGAATACCAAACCCACATGTCACTGTGGTGCATGGCCTGCTCGCCGCTGATGATCGGCTGCGATATCCGCAAGCTGGAGCCGGATACGGCGGCGCTGCTTATGAACCGTGAAGTGCTGGCGGTCAATCAGGATCCGCTCGGGAAGCCCGCGCGGCGCATGAAGCGGTTCGGCGGCTGCGAAGTTTGGGCCAAGCCGCTGGCGGACGGCGCTGCGGCCGTCGCATTGATCAACCGCGGATCGCGGGGCGAGGATGTGCTCCTCCTGGCGGGGGATATCGGCCTGACGAACGAACCGAAACTGGCCCGAAATCTCTGGACCGGAGAAGATTTAGCCGACTTCAGCAAGGAACTGGTTCACTGTGTCCAGCCGCATGAAACAATATTATTAAAAATAAAGGGATAAATGCATAAACGTTGTTTTCCCGAGGAAGTAGATAATTAACCACAAAGACACTAAGGAGTCGTTTTTACTCCAGATTGTCTTCGCGTCCTTGTGTCTTTGTGGTTTATCTGCCTTTTTTACCGCTCGGTTTTCATCAGTACCAAACACCCCAACGCATATATATTCTCAAGATAATTCCATGAACCGGCTCGGGCTTTAAAAGCCAGGGCTTGCGACCGTTTGCAGGGGGTCCACAGGTTAGATCCTGCCTTGCGCCAGTATTCTTCCTTTAAAATGGAAAAGCCCTTGATCAAGCGCGGCAGGCGTTCCTTCCCATAAACACGGCAGAGAGGGTCGAATACCTCGTCTTTCCCGACGGGGATGGTAAGCAGCATTTTTCCGCCACGCTTCAGCGCTTTGCGCAGGATGTGCATCGCTTCCAGGTCCCCGTCCGGGCGCTTTTCCGATACGCCGTAGCGGCCAGAAAGCCCGACATGCTCGACCGTCGAGCAGTTGATGACCAAATCGAGTGATTCCTTCACCAGACGCATTTCCAGCAGATCCATCTGAAGGTAGCGGACGCCGGAATGTGCGAAGAAACGGGTTTTGGGGGTCAGATCGATGCTGGTGACGAGAAATCCGCGCAGCGCGGCTTCGAAGGCGAGGTTGCTTTCCCCCGTCCCGAAATCGAGCGCGCGGCCCGGACCGGAAGGCATGTTGGCGCTGACCCAAGTCCACTCGATATCGCGGTCCCCTTCAAGGTTCGGCTCTCGGACGGCGGCGGCTTTTTTCGGTGATGCGGGTTCCCGAAGCCCGTCGCGGATCTTTCTAAAACCCCGGTATAGAAAATCCGGCAAGGGGATGGGAATGGAGATTCGTGCGATTGGCAATTTTCGCCTTCCTGTTTTGCGGTAAAGATGGCGTGCGATAGGGTAATTCGGATGAGGATTATAAACCATGGCGAATGCGGGATGCGCTGGGATATACAGGGATTGGACTATCAAAATGCAGACCGTCATACCCGCGTGGCCTTAGCGGGTATCCAGGAACGATTAGCATGTTTCATGCGGCGAATGCTGTGGATCCCCCGCCTTTGCTTTGTATCCCTGCAGGTTGAGAGAGAAACACAATCCTTTGGACTTCGAGTGGCAGTTACGATTCCCCTTGTTTCACCAAAATCATCGCGCCCTGATACATGGAAGCTTTAATAGTTCGCAAGGGCAGACGCGGGGATGATGGAAAAAACGAATGTCCGCTCCGAATCCATAAACCTGAGGGTTAACATACTGGATGCCCGCTACGAGCACGCGGGCATGATATTTGCCTTGGAACAATCTTGTAAATCCCGTCCAACGCATTACCGTGTTATTCGTTGAATCCCCATATTCTTGTGCGCAATCCATGCGGTATAATCACCGATCGCAGGAAAGGGGGCGAACGCAGATGAAAAAACCAATCTCATTTTCTGGAGACGGACATGGATACGACGATTGAACAGGTTAGCGCGCTGGAGATTCTTGATTCGCGGGGTAATCCGACGGTCGAGGTTGAGGTAACCCTGGCTGACGGTTCGTGGGGGCGGGCGGCTGTGCCCTCGGGGGCGTCCACCGGGACCCACGAAGCGCTCGAATTACGGGATAAGGACGCCGCCCGTTATGGCGGCAAGGGAGTTCTAAAGGCGGTCGAAAACGTCAACAAGCCGATTGCCGAGACGTTGCTTGGCTGGGCGGCGGTTGATCAGCGCGGCATTGATAAAGCCATGCTCGAGCTGGATGGCACGCCCAATAAATCCAAACTGGGCGCCAACGCGATCCTCGGCGTGAGTTTGGCGGTGGCCAAGGCCGCCGCGGCGTCGCTGCACATGCCGCTTTACCGATACCTCGGCGGAGTCTTTGCCCATGTTCTGCCGGTGCCGATGATGAACATCCTTAACGGCGGCGCGCACACCGGCTGGCAATCCACCGATTTCCAGGAATTTATGGTCATGCCGGTCGGCGCTCCCACGTTTCGCGAAGGGCTGCGCTGGTCATCGGAGATTTATCAGACGCTGCGTGGCGTGCTGCGGGAAAAGAATTACACCGCGCTGGTCGGCGACGAAGGCGGGTTCGCGCCCGCGCTTAAATCCAACGTCGAGGCGATTGAGGTCATCCTGACCGCGATCGAAAAGGCCGGCTACAAGGCCGGCGAGCAGGTCTTTATCGCGTTGGATCCCGCCGCCTCGGAACTCTTCGACGGGAAGACCCGCACCTACAACCTGCGCCGGGAAGGGAAAAAACTCACCGGCGAGGAGATGGTCGCCTTCTGGCTGGAATGGGTCAAGAAGTACCCGATCATCAGCCTCGAGGACGGGTTGGCCGAGGATGACTGGGATTCCTGGAAGGCGCTGGTGGCGAAGACGGGATCGACGCTGCAAATCGTGGGAGACGACCTGCTGGTGACCAACCCGGAGCGCGTCCGCAAGGCGATCGCCGAGAAGGCCGCCAACGCGCTGCTGGTGAAACTCAACCAGATCGGGTCGCTTTCGGAAACGATGGAAGCGGTCGAGATCTGTCACCGCGCGTCCTGGCGCGCCGTGACATCGCACCGCTCGGGCGAAACCGAGGATACGACCATCGCCGATCTGGCGGTAGCGATGAACATGGGCCAGATCAAGACCGGCGCGCCGGCGCGCAGCGACCGAGTGGCAAAATACAACCAGCTGTTGCGGATCGAACTGGAACTGGGCGATGAAGCCCATTATGCGGGGAAATCCGCCTTTACCAATGGCGGATTGGGATAGGACAATCGAAAAAAAAGGAGGGGCGAGGCAATGCCTTGCCCCTCCAGACCCTAATGGATTGATCAGGCGTCCGTCGGCGGTTCGGTTTCCTTGGCGGCGGTCGCGGTTGCGCAATACGGGCATACGTTCCAGGTGAGATCGAGCATCCGACCGCAGTCGGTGCAGGGTTTGCGCAGGACGGTAGAGCAGGCTGGGCAGATGCGCCAGTCGTGTTCCACCTGCCGGCCGCAGCCGGGGCAGGTCAGTCGACCGGCAAGCGAAGCAATTAAGGCTTCTTCCTCAAGGCTGGATTGGTACGCTTCCTCAAGCGTGCGTGCAGGCCGCAGGAGGAGGTAGAGCAACAGCCCGGGGACGGTGAGCAGGGAGACGGCGGTTACGGCGAGGATTTGGGTCAGGCGGTCATCCGATCGGGCGCGAATATCCCGCACGGTCCAGAGGATCAGGCTGAGCCAGGTCGCGGCGAGGATCGCTCCGCCGAGCGCGCTGACAAGCTGGATGTAGGGGCTTGGAAGAATACTCTCGCCAGGTGGCATACCGTTACTCCGATTTTCGGGGTGAAACCATTATACACTCGGCGCACGTCGAGCTGTGGCATGGAATTGGAGAACCGGAATCGCATCCGGCAGCCGTCAGGGAAAAATGGATTATAAAAAGCATTCTTCACAAGCGGCTCTGCGCTTTTCCTCTCAATGGGGCTCACTTCCACGACTGGCGGCAACCGCTTGCCTTGGGTTTGGGATTCTTCTTCTCCTGCCGGTTGCGGCGCTGGCTCAGGGAACCGGCGGCGACGAACTCGAACCACCGTTCGTGGAATGCTGCAAAGGAAACGTCGACCAAGTTAATCTCCGCGCGGGACCGAATGCCTCGGATTACGAGATCGTCGGCCTCCTCGTGATGGGTGAAACCAGCAAAGCGATAGGCCAATCGAAGGCCGGGCTGTGGATCCAAATTCTATATGCTTCGGCTCCGGGCGGAATGGCGTGGGTGAATTCAGAATTCGTCATCCTGCATTACGGCGCGGAGGATCTGCCGATCGTCAATCCGCCGCCGACCGCCATACCCAAGAATCAACCCACGATCGATCCGACCTTCGCGGCGCAGTTTTCCTCGGTGCTTCCCACGCGTCTTCCAACGTTCACGCCCGCCACGCCGGCCCCAACGATCACCGTACAACCCATGGATTCCACTTCATCCGGAAGGGGGCTGCCGCCGGCGATGATCATCCTGACCCTGCTCACCATAGGAACATTCGGAACAATTCTCTCGACCATGGTCGGTCGGAGGTAGGCGGTTTATGTCGATGGATAAAGCGATCGCATTTGCGAAAAACAACCGGGAGCGTTTTCTGCGCGATCTGCAGGAACTGTTGCAGATCCCGAGTGTTTCGACATTTTCCGAGTACGCCTCGGAAACACAGCGGGCGGCGGAATGGCTGATGGTCCGGCTACTGAAACTCGGATTCGAGGCGCGCCTGCTGCCGATGGACGGGCCGCAGATCGTCTATGCGGAAAAAGTGCATGCCGACCCCAAGGCACCGATCCTCCTGTTGTACGGTCATTATGATGTCCAGCCGGCCGAGCCGCTCGAGGAATGGGTGACGCCGCCGTTTTCCCCGACCATCCGCGGAGAAAATCTCTACGCTCGCGGCGCTTCGGATATGAAGGGTCCGCTGATGGCGTACCTGGCCGCACTCGAATCCATCATCGCTTCGGATACGCTCCCGGTGAGTGTTAAGGTGCTCTTCGAAGGCGAAGAGGAAGTTGGGTCGCCCCACCTGGCCGATGCGCTGAGAAAATACAAACAGCTTCTGCGCTGTGATGCGGTATTGAACTGCGATACTCTCATACTCAGCCCGGATCTGCCCACCCTCATCTATGGGCTGCGCGGGCTGGCGTACTTCGAATTGCGCGTGGAAACGGCCGAGCACGACCTGCATTCCGGGTTGTTCGGCGGGGCCATCCCGAACGCCGGGCAGGTCTTGGCTGAACTGATCGCCGGGATGCATGATCCGCAGGGGCGGGTTACGCTTCCGCATTTTTATGACGATGTGCTGCCGATTGAACCCGAGGAGCGGGCGGAACTCGCACGGGTGCCGTGGACGGAGAAAGATTTCATCGCCCAAGCCACCGCGTTGGGTGTGAACGGCGAAGAAGGCTATACCATCGTCGAACGGATCGGCGCACGCCCGACCCTCGAAGTGAACGGGCTGCTTTCAGGATTTACCGAAGAAGGATCCAAAACCGTCCTCCCGGCCCGGGCGATGGCCAAGATTTCAATGCGCCTGGTGCCGAACCAGCAACCCGAACGGGTGAAGGACCAATTCGAAGAGTATCTCCGCCAACACGCGCCGGCCTGGGTGAAATGGGAAGTGACAGATATGGCGGGCAGTCCGGCGGGGATCGTCCGCCGCGACACACCGGCGATGAAGGCCGCGATCCGCGCGCTTGAGGCTGCGTTCGGCGTGCGCCCCGTGTTCGCGCGCGAGGGCGGGAGTGTTCCGGTTGTTTCGTGGATCCAGGAGATCCTCGGCCGTGAGTCGATCATGATGGGCATCAGCCTGCCGGACGATAACCTGCACGCGCCGAACGAAAAATTGCACCTACCCACACTCTGGCGCGGCGTGGAAGCCTACATCCGGTTCTTTTATGAGTTGGCGAAATAACATGACCGAAAAAACCACTGAAAAAAAAGAATACATTATTGCGAGCCCGCCCGATACGGGCGGGCGAAGCAATCTGCGATATTCGAATAGCTCAAGCAGATGGCTTCGCCGCTTCGCGCTTTGCCATGACACGCTCAGTGAAACATCCCAGTCTGCGCAGGATTCATTCTCCTACGGCGGACAGGCGGTCATCGAAGGCGTGATGATGCGCGGGAAGCGGATGATGGCGGTCGCCGTCCGCCGCCCCGATGGAACCATCCAAACCGATATTAAGCCGCTGGGCGGCATTTACCAAAGCCGTATCACCAAGATCCCCGTTCTACGCGGCGTGCTTCTGCTCTGGGATACGCTCGGACTCGGCTGGCAGGGCCTCGAATATTCAGCGCAGGCGCAGGGTGAAGAGCCCATCAGCCGTAAAGAGTGGATCGGAACCGTTCTATTCGCGCTGGCAATCCTGGTTGGTGTGTTCTTCCTCCTGCCGGCGGCGATCGGGCAGGTGATTGAAAATCTGCTGGCGTCGTCCGTCACAACCGCCAATGTGACCGTGAACGCGGCATCCCTGGCGGTGGAAACGGTCGGCCGGAACCCGGCGCTTCCCGTATGGCTTCCGGCCATGGCAGGCAACCTGGCCGAGGGCGTGATACGACTTGTTCTGCTGATCCTTTACCTGGTACTGGTCGGGCGCATCCCCGAGATCGCCCGCGTGTTCGCCTACCACGGCGCCGAACATAAAACTGTCGCCGCGTACGAAGCCGGCGCCGCGCTTACGCCCGAGTCGGCCGAAAAGTATCCGAAAGAGCATCCGCGCTGCGGGACCTCGTTCCTCATCGCGGTCGGCGTGCTGGCGGTGATCCTGTTTTCTCTTGCCGGGTCGATGCCGTTCGGATGGAAGATGCTTACGCGACTTCTGGGGATCCCGGTGCTGGTCGCGTTTGGGTACGAATACCTTCGTTTCTCCGCGGCGGTAAAAAACAAGACACTCAAACGGATCCTGGCCGCGCCCGGAATCTGGACTCAATCGCTGACCACCCGCGAGCCGGACCGCCCGATGCTGGAAGTGGCGATAACCGCGCTTGAGGCTGTCCGGCGGGCGGACAATCCGCCGGCGGAAGCCATCGTGGAAGCTGCATCAACCGCTGTGGAAATTCCCGAACCGGAAACCGAAACAACCTATTCATAGGTGGTCGGGTAGCGGTTTATGCGTACCTCCGGCTCAGCCAGGCCCGGGCGGGCGAGACCACGTAAGATCGGATGGGCCCGATACGGTACTCGCTCTGCTCGGAACTGCTCGACCGGCTTCTTCATGAAAGTCGCAGCGTAAATGCATCTCTCCCATCGCGTTCACAACCTGAAACCCTACCCCTTCGCGCGGATGGCGGAAAAGCTTGCCGACCTGAAAGCGCGCGGCGTTGACGTCATCCGGATGGATATCGGCTCGCCGGACATGCCGCCGGCGGAGCACATCCTCGCCGCGGCGGGGAAAGCCGTCCGAGATCCGGGAACGCACGGCTATCCGGCGTTTGGGTACGGAACCCGTTCGCTCCTCGCGGCGGTCTCGGCGTATTACCATGCTCGCTTCAATGCGGCGCTTGATCCGGGGCGGGAGATCACCGCGCTGCTCGGTTCCAAGGAAGGTATTTTCCATCTGACGCAGGCGCTGTTGCAGGAGGGGGATATCGCCCTTGTCCCCGACCCGGGTTACCCGGTGTACCGGGTGGCGGCGGAATGGGCCGGCGCCGAGGTGTATCCGCTTCCTCTGCGGCGGGAAAATAATTTCCTTCCGGATCTGGATTCCATCCCCCGGGATGTGCTGCGGCGGGCGCGGATCCTGTGGATCAACTATCCCAACAATCCAACCGGCGCGGTTGCCGGGCGGGAATTTTACGAACGGGCGCTCGACCTGGCGCACCGGAACGATATCCTCTTGTGCCACGACGCCGCCTATTGCGACGTCGCCTACGACGGGTTCCGTCCCCCAAGCCTCCTCGAGTTGGCGGGCGCCCGGGATTGCGCGATCGAGTTCACTTCGGTATCCAAAACCTACAATATGGCCGGCTGGCGTCTGGGTTTTATATCGGGAAACGCCGACGCGGTTTCCGCCGTCCGCAAGGTGAAAAGCAATATCGATTCCGGGATTTTCCCCGGCGTCACCGCGGCGGGAGAAGCGGCTTTACGCGGAGACCAAACCTGGCTGGCCGCACGGAACGCGGTGTACGCCGGGCGCCGCAACCGGATCCTGGCGGGGCTGGCCGAAATCGGCATCCTCGCCGATTCACCGAAAGCCTCGTTGTACATTTGGGCGCCTGTTCCGCAAGGCTTCACTTCCGAATCGTTTGCGGATTCGGTTCTCGATCAAACCGGCGTGTGCTTTGCTCCGGGAACATTTTTCGGGAGTGAGGGCGAAGGGTATGTGCGAATCTCGGTCGCGACGCCGACCGGACGGGTGGAGGACGCCATCCAAAAAATAAAACGGTGGAGCGCAGCCTGATCCGTCGGATGCGCATCGGTGGAACGTATTCCCGGAGACATCATGCCCGCTGAAAATATTCGTCCGATTGCCATCTGCGTTGTACGCCGGGGCGGCGACATTTTTGTTTTTGAAGCCCGGGATACCATCAAAGGAGAAACCTTCTACCGGCCGCTGGGAGGGGGGGCGAATACCAAGAGCGCAGCGAGAATGCCGTCCGGCGCGAAATGAGGGAGGAGCTCGGCGCGGAAATTACCGGTCTCAGGCAGATCGGCGTTCTGGAAAACATCTTTACCTACCAGGGTTGTCCCGGGCACGAAATCGTTTTTGTTTTCCGGGCGGATTTTTCCGATCGGGCTATCTATGATCTGCAAACGCCCGTGGGTATCAAAGACAACGATGAACCATTCCCGGCCTTGTGGAAACCGTTGGAGGAGTTCGCAAGCGGCCGGTCGATTCTATATCCGGAAGGTTTGCTGGAGTTGCTATTGGAAGATCCAAACGGCGGGATGATTCCGGGTGCGGGCGGCGCGAAGGCCCTCCGGAACAAACCCGTGAAGTGATTTTTGCGATAATCCGTCGAAGCCGCCGCCTGCGGATGGGCAGCCGCGCCGTGTCCATCCCGCGCTTGGCAAAGGCGGGCGGCTGATGAAAAGACGGCCGGAGACAGGCGCGAATTGCCATAATAGCTGACCGTCGGAGGGACCAATGCCGGGTTTCACACGATCGAATAGGACGGCGTTTGCGGTTTTCGGATTCATCCTTCTGAATTGCGCCTTCATCCAGCGTGTTGGGCAGCCCCCAACACCCACACCCACAGCCACACCCACGGCAACCGATACCCCGACCCCCGGATTTCTCATGGAAGACGACCTGGTGGGCACACGATGGACGCTCGTGTACGACGCTCCGCAGGACGGCCACCAGGAATACGACATCATCTTCCACGAAGGCGGCCGGCTGGAAACCTTTCATCCGAACGACCGGACTCCGGATAACGACACCTGGAAACTGGCCGGATCCAAGGTCACGTTGTGCATGAATGACTGTTTTGCGGTGTATATGGGGGAATTCATCGACGCAGACACCATGGCGGGAACGACGGAAAACGACAACCATGAATCTTGGGAATGGACGGCGTATCGTAAAATCGCATGATCGGGGAGGCGATTTTCCTGTCCGGATAACTTTTTTACTCACAATCCGCGCCGAGAAGAGAGTGGAGGCGGATGATGCACAAAATGCGAGCGGTCGTCCAAGCCGGATACGAAGCAGATGATTATGAAAAGGCATTCCGGAGCGATCCGAAGCTTGCGCCCATGGAGCTTGAGTTTCTGGATTTACTTGTGCAGGACCTCCCCAAGCGTGCCCGCGTACTGGATTTGGGATCGGGGACCGGCCTTCCGTATGATGAATACCTGATACGCCGTGGGTTGCGCGTGACCGGGGTGGATTTTTCCCTGAAACACCTTGCCCGGGCGCGCCGGAATGTTCCGCAGGCGGAATATATTCAGGGGGATTTCTCAAAGGCCTTCTTTGCACCGGAAACGTTCGACGCCGTTACGGCGTTCTATGCGATCTTCCACCTACCGCGCCGGGAGCACGCCGCGTTATTTGCACGAATGCGCCGCTGGCTCAAGCCCCGCGGAAAGATTCTGGTGACGCTCGGGACCACCGACATGGATTGCGACACGGAGGCCGATTGGCTGGGCGCGCCGATGATGTGGAGTTCCTATCCGCCGGAGGCGTACCGGCACATTCTGGAACAGACGGATTTCATCGAGCGGAAAAGCGGTTTCGAAGGCGCGCCCGGAGACCGGGAACACCACTTTTGGCTGCTGGCGGAAAAACCAGCGCCGGTGGACCCCAAGAGACGTTGACCCCCGGAGGTGAAATTCCTTTACGCCAATAAAATATTGCGTGTGTTCCGGAAAAATCCATGAGGCTGTTGTATACTTGCGTAGTTGTTGAAGCTGGCAGGAAATAAATCCATTGCTATGGAGATAGAATGCTATCCAACCGCATCCACAACCTCGCCCCGCCGCCCCGGACGGTTCCACTGCCGATCATCTGCTCTGCGATGCAAGGGACCACCGGCGGGTTTGGAAGCCTCTTCCTGATCTTTGGATTGGTTTTTACGCTCATCTTTACCCACGGCTACAAACCGCTGGACAATCTGCGCCTGGCGCTTTCAAACGCTACTGCCCAGGGAAAAATCACGCGCGTAGATGCATCGAATGCGACGGAAAACGAAGTGGAGGTGTATGAATATGAATTCACCTTCACCACCCGCGGCGAGGAACAAATGACCGGCCGAAGTTACTCCACCGGCCGGCGTTGGTCGGCCGGAAGCTCCGTGACCATTGAGTATGTCCCGGATGCCCCTTTCATCTCCCAGATACAGGGGGCGCGGTCTTCGCTGTTTGCGCCGTGGGTATTGTTTGTGCTGGTTTTTCCGGCGGTCGGCGGGGCCTTGTTTCTCTCGGCGGCGGTCGGCGGTTTGCGGCAGGTGGTTCTCTTGCGCAACGGCATGATTGCCGACGCGCGAATCGTTTCGACCCGTCCCACCGGCACGTCCGTCAACGATACGCCCGTCCTCGAATATACCTATGAGCTCCAAACCAGCATGGGAGAACTCGCGGATGGAAAAGCCAAAGCCTTCCCCAGCGACCGGCTTGGCGACGAGGAAACCGAACCCGCGCTCTACATGCCCGGGCATCCAAGCCGCTCCACGCTGGTGGACGCGATCAGCTTGAAGTATCCGCTCGATGTGGATGGTCTTTCGGGCCAGTGGGTATCGACCGAGGGGAAAGCCGTTGTCGTGCGCTACGGCCTCGCCTGGGCGCTCGCCCTCCTGCTGGGCGGGTATTGGATCATGGGTCTGCTCGGCATCATCCGGTAGCATCGGAAAGCGGTTCCTTGGAAGCGTTATCGGACGGGAGTGCATTAAGCCATGCCGCCCAGATTAAGCGCTATCGTTGCGGGACACATCTGCCTGGATATCCTCCCGGATTTCGAATCGCTTTCGGGTAGGGATCTGCAATCGCTTTTTAAACCGGGGGCACTGGTGCAAATCGGGGCGGCGCAATTTTCCGGCGGCGGCCCGGTGTCCAACACCGGCTTGGCTCTCCATCACCTTGGAATCCCCGTTCATTTGATCGCCAAACTGGGCGCGGACCCCTTCGGCGCCATCCTGAAAGGGATCGTGGCGGAAAGGGGCTCCGGGCTGGCCGGCGGGTTGGTCACCGATCCGCACGGGATCACCTCCTATAGCGTCATCCTCAGCAACCGCACGACCGACCGGATTTTCCTCCATTGCACGGGAGAAAACGATACGTTCGGTCCGGAAGATATCGATCGCCGACTGGTCGAAAAAACGGATCTGTTCCACTTCGGGTATCCGCCGGCCTTGAAACGGATGTACAGCGCCGGCGGGCGGGAATTGGCGCGGGTGATGCAATCCGCCAAAGCCGGCGGCGCCACCACTTCGCTGGATATGTCGCTTCCGGACCCGAATGCGGAAAGCGGAAAGATCGACTGGCGCCCGATCTATAAAACCGTCCTTCCGCATGTGGACATCTTCCTCCCCAGCCTGGATGAACTTCTGTATACCTTGCGCCGGGATCAATTTCTACAAATGACTTCATCCGGAAATCTTCTTGGGCAGGCAACACCGCGCCTTTTGGAGGATCTCAGCGGGGAGTTGCTGGGAATGGGAGTTGGAATTGTGATGATTAAGATGGGGAATCGCGGCGTATATTTGCGCACGTCCAACGAGAGCAGATTGAACGCTTTGGGCAGAGCGCGGCCGGAATCCGGAAGCGGCTGGGCCGGATGCGAACGGTGGATCCCGTGTTTCCGGGCCGGTGTCGTCGGCACGACCGGTTCGGGTGATGCGACTATCGCCGGATTTCTGGCCGGCCTGCTGCGCCGCACTTCGCTGGAGGAAGCGCTCGGCATGGCGGTTGCGGTCGGAGCCTGCAATGTGGAAGCTTCCGATTCACTGAGCGGTCTGCGGACCTGGGAAGCGACTTGCGCGCGGATGAAGGCGGGCTGGGAGCAGCTTTCCCTGACGATTGATGAGCCGGGATGGCATTGGGATGATTTAAAAAAGATGTGGATCGGACCGCTGGATTGCATACAGCCGCAGGGCAACAGGACGGAATAATTGGGAAACCCATCGCGATCGATCGTTCTCCTGGCCGCCACCGTGTTAATTCTAGCCTGCAGTACGCTGAAGGGGCGCTCTGAAATTCCGCTGTCCGCATCGGCAACAGCGGATACGGCTCCCGCCGCTGGAGACATTAGGACATCGAAAACACCGAGCATCAGCGCAACCCCGACGGCAGATCGCAGCAAAGCGCCGTCCCGCACACATACGGTTACACCCATCGCCGTAGAGGAATTGACGGTGCCGGCGGATGTCGTCTGGCGTAATACCAAGGTGAAGCTATTGGACGGTCAATATATTGAGATCCGGGCATGGGGAAAATCCAATATCAGCGGAGTACCGGGAAATGATATTTGGAATCCAGACGGAGATCAAGGGTATTGTCCGTCGGATTGTCTTATGCCAAGAGCCGGATACGGCACGCTGATCGGCAAATTCCCAGGCGGGCTGCCTTTTAAAATCGGATCGTTTCTGCAAATGGAAATCGAAGCCGATGCGGTATTGCTGCTGGCGACCAATGACAACGAACCCTATTATTTTGACAACACCGGGTCCTATTCGGCAAGGATTCCGGTGTGGAATCGTCGTCCGGCCGGAGTATGAGTGAAAACGGTCAACGGTTGGCGCGGCGCTTCCGCACCGCGGCGGATTTTTTTCCTTTTGCCGCCTGAAAGGCTTCCCGAATGCTCTTGTCTTCCCGCTCCAAACCGGATGCGTATTCGTCCATGAAGTGCGAGCGCCGCATGCGCAGTGCGAGCGCCGCAACGGCATGCAGATCGGCGGGGTCCGCCCGGTCGCGTCCGTCGGCGGCGGCGTAGGCCCGCGCGGCTTCGAACAGAACACTCGTACCCCGCAGGGAGGATATCCCCAGTTTCTGGACCGCCTTCAATCCGCGGCGGACGGTTTCCGGCGCGAGGTGCACGCCCGGCAGGCGGCTGCGGGCGGCGAGGATTTCCTCTCGGATCGTCTCGGTTTCCTCGCGGAAATATTCGATGAACCCGCGCGGATTCAGTTCAAAAGCGTGCGACCGCTGGTACGCCTCCCAACGTTCGTCGGAACTCCCCAATCCGCGGACGATTGCCCGCAAACCGAAGCGGTCCGCAATCTGAGGCCGAAGCATCCCTTCTTCCGGATTCATCGAACCGACCAGGATGAACCGCGATCGGTAGGTGGCCGAGATCGGCCCGCGCCGGACGGTGTAGACGCCCTGAGCGGCCGCGTCCAGGATCGCATCCGCCACTTCGCGTTTAAGCAAATTGACCTCGTCCACATATAACAGGTTGCGGTCGGCGTGTGAGAGGATTCCCGGTTTGATCTGCATCCGCTGATGAGCGGCCGCCCGTTCGTCGATCCCGCCGATGACATCCGCCAATTCCGAGTGCAGCGGAAGCTCGATCAGCCGCGCCCGGTCTTTGAAGGTAAGCGGGTCGCCCTGGCCGAGTTTCTTGGCGCAATCCGGGCAGATGGATTCAATCCCGCCGCTTTCGGAATCCTCCGGCATGCAGCCGTATGCGCATAGACTGCGCATGACATCCGGAAGGAGCGGAGAAAGGCTGCGAACGGCGGTTGTCTTTCCTGTTCCGCGCGGCCCGAGAAGTAAAACGCCTCCGACCGCAGGATTGATCACCGCCAGGAGAAGCGAAAGTTTCATCTCCCATTCGCTGACTATCGAAACAAAGGGGAATGGCAGGGATTCGGCGAGCCCGCGGTCGCCAGGTTCGACAACCGCCAGGAACCTCCTCGAGGAGGCGACTTCCAGAAGATGGGTGAGGCTGCGAATGGCTTCCGCCATGGGGCGTTATTCTACGTCGGCCTTGAACTCGCCGGAATCCTGCGTATGCAGAAGGTCCGGCATATCGTCCAAAACGTCCAATACGTCGTATGACAATTCCGCCATTCGGGGAGGCAGGGGGATGGAAGCGGGGATTCTGGGTTTACCGGGAGGGGCCGGAATGGCCCGCTTTGGCGGGACGGTCTCCAGACTTTTTTTCCGCAAAATCCGTTGGTCGGGAGAAATGATGCCGACGTAGGATCCGTCGAGGTTGTAAATCTCCTTCTCGCGGGTGGCCCATCCGATCCATTCGCCGGTTTGATTGAAGAGATAGGGATAGATCAGGAAAGCTCCCCAGTCTCCCCGGGAGGTGAACATGATCATCGGCGCGGGAACGGTTTTTTGGCTCATGGGCGATTATTGGATATCATTATACGTCCAGAACCGGTTTACCACAAAATTCCAAACCAACACCACCAGCACGGCGCACCCCAGCGCCAGGTTTCGTGAAAGCTGCTCGGCGGAAAAAGGAAGCGCCAGGCTGCCGGGCGCGAGCGCACCGCGCCAGACGGGGATCAACACCGCAAACAACGGTGTGCGGATGGCCAATCCAACGAGGTTGACCGTGGTGAATTGGATAATCTGGTGCCAGACGGGTTTGGAGCGGGAATCCGGATAGGTCCAATAGCGGTTAAACATAAAATTGCTGGCCACCGCCGCAAGGAACGAACAGACCGAGGAGGGCACCGGCGGCAGATGCAGCGCGGCGGTCAGCAGATTGAAGGTGCCGAAATCCACAACCGCGCCGATGGTTCCCACCACCAGGAACTTGGCGAAGCGCTTGCTTTCAAGATGCAAATCCATTCCTCTTACATTCATCGTATGTCTTTCCTGGAAAAATTTCACCGCAGGGAAGCAGAGTCCGCCGCAAAATTAAAATTGCATTAAGTTTCTCTGCGCGCTCTGCGTCTTTGCGGTGAAAATAGTTTACTTGTTTGGGAATTTCGTACGGAAGTATTCCACCGTCCTGCGCAATCCCTCTTCCAGCCGGACCTTGGGCGACCAACCTAACACGTTTTGGGCGCGGGTGATATCGGGCTGGCGGCGCTGCGGATCGCCCGATCCCCTCCGGTCGGGAAAGAACCGTATCTCGCTCGGCGGGTCGAACATGCCCGCGATCCGGTTGGCAAATTCCAGGATGCTGATCTCCGCCGGGTTCCCGATATTGACCGGATCGTGCTCGGCGCTCAGGAGCAGACGGTAGATCCCCTCCACCAGGTCGTCCACATAGCAGAAGGAACGGGTCTGGGTTCCGTCCCCGTAAATTGTCAGCGGCTCTCCGCGGAAGGCCTGGCTGATGAAATTCGGGACAACGCGCCCGTCATCGAGCCGCATCCGGGGGCCGTAAGTATTAAAGATCCGGACGATCTTTGTATCGAGGTTGTGATAGCGGCAGTAGGCCATCGTCATTGCCTCGGCGAACCGCTTGGCCTCATCGTATACCGAACGCGGGCCGATCGGATCCACATGGCCGAAGTAGGATTCGCGCTGGGGGTGTTCCAGCGGATCGCCATAGATCTCCGAGGTCGAAGCGAGCAGGAACCGCGCGTTGCAGGCTTTGGCCACGCCGATGGAATTATGGGTGCCCAGCGCGCCGGCCTTGAGTGTCTGTATCGGCAGCTGCGGGTATCCGTACGGGCTGTCGGGGTTGGGGCTTGCGGGGGAGGCGAAGTGCATGACGGCATCCACCGCCCCCGGCAGTTCGATGTGCTGTGAAACATCGTGCTCGATGAGGTGAAAGCGAGGATTCTTCAACACGTGGCCGATATTTTCGTGTGAGCCGGTGACAAAATTATCCAACCCGATCACTTCATGGCCCTCGGCCAAAAGGCGGTCACTCAGGTGGGAACCGATGAAACCGGCCGCTCCGGTCAACAATATGCGCATGACAGCTCCGGAATAACCATTATGTAGAATTCTATCCAAATCTCAAAAAAATATTCTGCCCTCCCTCATCCGACCTTCGGCCACCTTCTCCCAGCTTATGCTGGGAGAAGGAAGGGATGAGGGGGGAGCAGAAGCTGGATCAGGCACCTATTTATCGCCAGTCGATCATCGTCACCTGGCCGTCGCCGGTAAGCTGCCGGCTTTCACCCGTAGCGAGGTCGATGATCCAGAGATTGCCGTTGTAGATCAGGGCGATTTGTTTCCCGTCCGGCGACCACACTGCTTCGTGCGCCTCGCCGGGCGTTAACCCGGGTTCTCCCTCCGGCGGGAAGACCGCCTGGACGTTGCTGCCGTCGCGGTCCGCCAGCAGTAACCGGTACTTGCTGCGGTCACTTTCCAGTGGTCTTGCGGCCTCCAGAAACGCCACATTATACCCTTGCTCGTAGGCGCGATCGATCAGCGGGCCGGGCGCCGGATAAGCAAACATGCCTGTGCGCTCGAACAGCGTGATCGGCGTCCCGCCGTCTGCCGGAAGCGCCACCAGGTCGAACACCGCACTCTCCTCGGGTGGTTCTTTCGCGGCCGGATCGCCGTGGCGGACAGTGATCAGAAAAACCCCGTCAGGAGACCAATGGATCGACGGGAGCCAGATCCAGTCAGCTTGGGTGCGGTAGGGCGGGAAGGTCAGGAGCGTGTGTCGCACGCCCCCGGTGCCTGCGATCCATCCCACCTCGTCCGGACGCGCGTACGCCAGCCGCGTCCCGTCGGGCGACCAAGCGAATTTTGTTCCCCACCATGAATATGCGCCTTCCGCGTTCGATGCAACGAGGATTTTTTCTCCCGCCAATGTTTGCTTCTCGTCGAAGGAGATCAACCGAAGATCGTTGCGGGCTTTCCAGCCGGGTGTGGAGGAAGTGGGTTCGACGGTGGAATAGGCGATCGTGCGTTTGGCCGCGGGCGACCAATTGGCAAAGTGGATGACGTTATAGGCCGCCAGCGGGAAGGGTTGTTCGCCGCCGAAAGTGGCGATCACAAACAATGCGTTGAGGTGGTTTTCATCCGCGCGTGAAAAAAGCAGCCACTGTCCGTCCGGGGA
>DAOUDU010000193.1:0-1560 GCA_034430775.1 Anaerolineales bacterium
TTATTCGATAACCGGCACCAGGAGCAGGGACTTTTGCGACCAGTAGACGATATGGGTCGTAATGGCATATTCAAAGGGGCGCGCCGCCCCTTTCCCCGCGCCGAGAACCAGAAAATCGGCAGCCGCGCTCGCTTCCAGAAAGGAACGGACCGGATTGCCCCTCCGGATCTTTCCGCGCACGGCTACCTGCTGCATGGCGGCCTCCTGCTTCAGCGATCCGATCGCCCTGCGCGCCTCATCGGACGCATCCTCCCCGGCAACGAATGTGGGATCGACAATGGCCATACCGGTCAAATCCGCCCGCATGTATCGCGCCAGATCGATGGCCGCACGCTCCGCGGCCTTCGCCGACAGGGTCTGCCGCGCCGGCACCAGGATGGTTTTGTAGGGGTGCGATCCCCGTGCAATAAGGACGGGAACGCCGGCACGCCTGGAGAGAAGAACCAGTTTCTGGGCCCGAAGCTTTCCCACCAGCGGCCCCGGACGCGGGGGGCGAAGGACCAGCATGCCGATATTTTCCTGCCGGCAAATATCGGACAGGATCCTGTCCGGGGGCTCCGCGACTCCAAGACGCCTCACTTCAACGCCCCCGGTGACTTTCGAAACCTGTTCAAGGAGATCGTTCAGGCTGGAAACCCTTTCTGCGTCTTTAAGCAGGGCCGGATCGCGATAAATCAGCAGAAGGGAATCCGCCGCGCTGTTGCGCACGAAGTTCGCCGCTTCCGCAACCGGACCGTTCAGATCCTCCGCCTCCTCGAGAATAACGCCGACCAGCTTCCCAAAATCAAGCGGGAAGCGCGCCTCTCCCGATGTGAAGGTGTGAACGATTTCCGGGAAGTGAACACCCAGACCGACTACGGTCACACGGTCTCCGTGCCGAAGCACCGTATCGCCGTGCGGAATGATCAGTGCGTCATCCCTCAGAACGGCCCCGATTATAAAATGTTCCGCGTTTATCTCTTTCAGGGCTTTCCCGGCGATGGGCGAATCGTGACCGAGATGGAACTCGATGGCTTCGGCCCGTCCGTCGGCAAATGCCATGGACGTGTAACGGCGGTGCTCCAGGCTCAATTCGAGATGGCGGGAAACCAGGCTGTCGGGGGAAAAAGCCGTCACGCCGATCTTTCGGTAGGAATCCAGCCGTTCCGGGGAAGCGGCAACGGCCACAATGCGCAGAACACCGGCCTGCCGGGCCAGGCGGCATACTTCGAGATTTACCTCATCGTCGTCGGAGGCCGCTACTACCGCATCGGCTTCCTCCAATCCCGAACGCTGTAAGATGAGGCGGCTGGTTCCGTCTCCCAAAACAGTGTGCATACCTTTTATCGCCCCTATTTCCCGGAGCTGCGATTCGGAAGTCTCAATCACGGTAACCGTCCACGCTTCTCCGAGCCTCCGCAGAAGCTCCCGCGTTGCCCCGCCCGCGCCGACGACAATTGCCTTCATGGTTCTCCCTTTTCCCCATGATTCCTATTTTGCCCAGTATATAGCATTCGATCGTTCATAGCTTCCAGATACACTCAAATTTATTATCATCAATACGCGTCTTTTCCTTTAACG
>DAOUDU010000194.1:0-2226 GCA_034430775.1 Anaerolineales bacterium
ATGATCCTGCGCGGACTCGCCGCGGAGAAATCCGATGAATAGTTTGCGAATCGCCCGCAAAACCCTTATCGAATACCTGCGGGAGCCCCAGCTTTTCCTCTTTATTCTCTGCGGTCCGCCGCTTCTGGTCCTGCTGTGGTACGTCATCTTCCTGCCGGCCAAAGACCGCCTGGGCGACTACCTGAAGATCCAGGTGGTCAACCGCGACTCCGGCGCGGAAGGCTCGGCGCTGGTGGACATGCTGCGCGCGATCACCTTCGAGGAAAAACCCGCGCTGGACGTGAAACTCATCGACGGTGAAGAACAGGGCTTGATCTCCCTGCGCGAGGCCAAAGCCGGCTTGATGCTGATCATCCCCTCCGGCTTCACCCGGGCCCTGGAGGACGCGAGATCAGGAGTCGGCAGCCCCATATCGGCGGAAATCGAATATGTGGGCGATACATCGAGCTTCAATTATGTCTTCGCCAAGGGATTCATCGATCCGTACATCCGCGGGACCATTCAAGTGCAATCCGGGTTGGGTTCGCCCGTTTACGGCAACTATGAGTTCCTTCCCGGAACAGGGACCAGCTCGGATTTCGACGCCGCCATCCCGGGCCTACTGGTCTTCAGCCTGTTGTTCCTGATCATTTCCAGCGCGTCCTCGCTCGTGCAGGAGGAGATGCACAACACGCTCGCCCGCTTCCGGCTGGCACGCGTCAGCGGTTTCGACCTGGTGGCGGGGGTGAGTCTGGCGCAGATGGTTCTGGCCGTGCTGGAAGTATCCATCGGATTCCTTTTCGCCGTCTTGCTCGGCTACGGACGCGGGACCGATCTGCTTCAGCCGGCACGGATACTGCTTCTGCTGGGGGTGTCGGTCCTCTTCGCAGTCCCGGTCGTCGGGCTGGGGATGATTACCGCCGCCTTCTCACGCAACGACGGGGACGCCGCTTCCCTCGGTTCGATCATCCTGGTGCCGATGGTCTTCCTGTCGGGGATACTCTTCCCGATGCCGGCCGTGCCGCTCTTTTCGATCGGAGGCCGCATGGTGGGTTTGTATGACCTGTTCCCGTCCACGCTCGCCTCGGAGGCCATCCGACAAGCCGTCACCCTGGGCGATCCCGCCGCGCTTCTATATCCGGTGACCGGTCTCCTGCTGCAGACCGTCATCATCGTCTGGATTGGCGCCGTGCTGTTTCAGAGACGCAAGCTGCGGAGTTGAGTTTCCTAGTCATTGCGAGGAGTGCCAGCAACGGTCTTTCGCTGGCGCGACGAAGCAATCTCCGGTTTTCGCCGATTAGAAGCAAATTGCTTCGCTCCCTCCGGTCGCTCGCAATGACACCCTGCGACTGACACCGTTCTTCATCGAGGATTTAATATGAACGACATCGTTCTGCAAACCACAAATCTCTCCAAACGCTTCGGGAATATCGAAGCGGTCAAGAACCTCAGCCTGGAGATCCGCGCCGGAGAGATCTTCGGCTTCCTCGGCCCCAACGGGGCCGGCAAGACCACTTCGATCAACATGATCTGCGGGCTCATGGCGCCGGATTCGGGGGAAGTGCTGATCCACGGGAAATCCATACTCGGCGACGGCGGGATCACCCGGCGGGTGGGCGTTTGCCCGCAGGAGATCATCCTCTGGGAGCGGCTGACCTGCTTCGAGCAATTGGTATTCATGGGCGAGATGTACGGCCTGCCGGCGAAAACCGCCCGCGGCCGCTCGGAGGAACTCCTGAAGGAGATGGCCCTCGAGGAGAAACGCAATGCGCAGGCGCGCACGCTTTCCGGCGGGTTGCAGCGCCGGTTGAACCTGATCATGGCCCTGGTCCACGATCCGGAGATCGTCATCCTCGACGAGCCGGAAGCCGGGCTGGATCCGCAAAGCCGGGTGCGGGTGCGGCAGTACATCCAGTCCCTTGCCCGCCGCAAGACCGTGATCCTCACCACCCACAACATGGACGAGGCCGACCGGGTGGCCGACAGGATCGCGATCATCGACCACGGCGAGCTGCTGCGGATGGGAACTCCGGCCGAGCTCAAGCGCACGATCGGCGAGGGCGACGTGGTCGAAATCCGGCTGGCGGGAGAGGCGTCACAACGGGAAAATGCGCTCGCCGCCGTCAGGCAAACCGATCCGCAGGCGGATGTCCGCCTTGAGGACGATCTGCTCTCGGTGCGGATGCTAAATGCGGTTACGCACCTTCCCGTCCTGATGGAAGCCATTAACCGGGCGGGCGCGCAGGC
>DAOUDU010000195.1:0-23585 GCA_034430775.1 Anaerolineales bacterium
TCCTGCAGGGCGTACCCGGCCGGATGCTGCATGAACGCGTTGGCCGTGAGAATCCAGAACACCGACAGCGCGCTCCCGAGCCCGACCATGCCGATCGCCGCGGCATGCGCCGCCTTCGAGAGCCGGTCCCATCCAAAAACCCAAATCCCCAGGAACGTGGATTCCAAAAAGAAGGTCGCCAGGGCTTCAATGGCCAGCGGCGCGCCGAAAACATCCCCCGCGAAACGCGCGAATTGCGACCAATTCATACCGAACTGGAACTCGAGCACGATGCCCGTGACGACGCCCACGGCAAAATTAATGACCAGCAATTTCCCCCAGAATTTTGCCAGGCGTTTATAAACCTCTCCGCCTCCGCGGGCATAGATCGTCTCCAGGATGAAAACGTACCAAACCAGCCCAACTGTCAGCGGAACGAAGAAAAAATGGAAAATCGTCGTAACGGCGAATTGCAGCCGCGAAAGCATGGTGGCATCCATTTACACCTCCTGCCGGACGCGGAATGGTCTCCGGCTTCCGGAATTATTTTACAGCGCCGGCCAAAAGCCCGCGGCGAAGCCGCGCAGCAACACGTCGACCAACAGGGCCAGGACGAACAGATTGGCAAACAGCCGGAAATGCGAAAAAGTGAAAGCCGAAAACCACGTCGGCCAGAACGGCCACTTCTCGGGCGGCGCAGCCGGACGCGGTTTGGCCATCACGCCCGCCGCCAGCAGCGCGCGCTTGCCCGCCAGGAACGGGATCAACATGACCGGGGTGAAGTAGCGCGGGATAAAGATAAGATACAGGATGATCCCGTACATCAGAACGAAGACAAGAATATTAAGATAGCGGGCGGCCGCCTCGCCGATCACGACCGGCAGCGTGCGGATTCCCTTCCCCCGGTCATCGGATAGTTTGTCGATGTGCTTGCCGATGTTGATGCTGGCCACACACAGCCCGAAGGGAACCCCCGCCAGCGCGGCCATCCAGGCGCCGTCCGTTCCTCCGCCGGCCAGGACAATATACACGCCCGCCACCATGATCGGCCCCCAGATCAGGAAGATCAGCAGCTCGCCGATCGCCATGGATTTCAGCGGCCAGGTGTAGAGCAGTAGCACCACCGCGCCGAAAGCGAACAACCCGATTACGGCCGGGGAAAAATTCGTATAGAAAAGGGAGAACACTCCCGCCAGGACGGCCACTGCTCCGCTGATGGTAAACCACAACAGTTGCTGGCGCTCCGTCCAAAACTTCTGCACCAGCGGATGGACGCTGTACTGGGTCCGGAAATACGGCGGCAGGTCCACGCCGCGGCGGAAATCCGTGTAGTCGTTGAGGATGTTCTGCGCGCCGTGGGCGAAGAACAGACCGAGCGTCACAATCAGCCAGGGCAGCAGGCTGAAATGCCCGTCGCGGAAGGCCAGCATTCCGCCGATGATCCCGGAATAGATCGTCGCGACGGTGACCGCCGACCGCGTGGCGATCAGCCACTTGGAGACCACATCCAGACGGTCCCATTCCTCCTTCTTCTCGATCTTAACCAGGGTGGTGATGCCCGTCTTCCACATGCCAAAGTTGATGTTCATCCGATTACGCTCCCTTCCTGAAGTTTCACGAATGGTCCTTCCTCGCGCGTTTCCACGCGCCGCTCACAACCGGCCCCGATCCCAACCGAAGACACGGCGGCCGGAATGCCGGCCGTCTTCCCCTGTCCTCCCGTTCCCGGCCGCATCCGGCGGATGGTTTCCCGTCCTCATTCCGCGCGCATCCTATCGGACTTTTTTCGCCGCAGAGGGCGCGCATACCGCGACCGAATAATCCTTTCCTTCCCACCGGTCGGTTTCCTTCCAATGAAAGGTGAAGGTGACGTTCGCCTCCTCGGGTAAGGATTGCGTGGATAGATCCGCGGTGTAAATCCCCAAACCCGCATCTTCCGCCGTGACATCGCGGGAGCCGGCCCACCCGTCCGAACTCCAGTGGACGACGGCCGGCGCGAGCAATTCCACACGCAGCATTTTCCCCACCGGAAGGTTCTGGCATTTGTTGTTGAACCGCCAAACGGCAAACGGCGAATCCGTCTGCGACTGGATATACCGCTTCACGGTGCTGCCGGGCAGGTCGAACACGCGGCCGTCGCGGATGGAACGCAGCAATTTTATATATTCGGCATGCGCCCAGACCAGCGGCATTGCGGACCCGGACGGCCGCCCGCAGGAGAGGAACCGCCCGGGAATATCATCGCCGTCCCAGACCTGCTCGGGTAGCAATCCGCCGTCGCTGGCAAACCGCTCCAGGGCATGCGCCAAACGGACGGCTTCCGCTTTGCGGCCGGCCGCCAGTTCGTAATGCGCCCGCTCCCCGGTTAAGAGCGGCCAGGCGCGGCCCACCCCTGTTCCATCAAACGGGCTTCCGTCGTCGTGCTCGCCGTAGCCATCATGGTTGTAGCGATGCCAGGCCGGCCCGAGGGGGGTATCCACTTTAAGCAGTGCATCGATAACTTTCACCGTGTTCCGGATGCGCGGATCGTCCGCCGACCGAAGCCCGAACCGGACCAGGGCAAGCGCATCCGGGCTGATCAGATAATCGGCGGGTTCCACGCTTTCGCCCGGGGGACGGTTCTTCACCGGCACAAATCCCTTCAGGGGAGAAACGGCATCCGCCACATCCGCTGCGGCGATGCGGACGTAATATCCCTCAACACCGACTTTCCGGGCGAGGGCCGTATCCGTCACATACATCCAACGCTCAAGGTTGGCATTCCAATAGTCGGCGGTCTCGCGCAGGTTTGCCCCGATCTTCGGGTTTCCGTTCCGGTCGGCCAGGTCGGCCGCCGCGAGCAGCGCGGCGATCTCCACCGCCAGGGTGAACGGCGAATAGCCGGGATCCTCTTCCCAGCGGTCCTGTGGCGTGACGGGGCCATTGCGCACCAGAAAGCCCGCCGCCCGGCGTACCATCGGCCAAAAGCGCACGATGTCTTCGTCGGTAATGGCGTTTTCCCGGCAGGCCAAATCCACCAGAAGGATGGGGAAGGCCGTCTCATCCATTTGGATTCCATTCCAGTAGTGGCGTCCGTCCAGCCACATATTCTGCGGCCAATGCCCGTCGGCTTCCTGGGTCACCTGGAGATAGTCCAGAACGCGATGGGCGTCGGCGTGCATTCCGGCCGCCAGCATCCCGCCGGCGGCTTCCACCAGATCCCGCGGCCAGACCAGATGGTATCCGCCCAAATCGTCGTCGCCCTTGGAGAAACCCCACGGGATGGACAGACTGGCGATCAGGCTGCCCGGGAACCGTTTCGATTCGTGCGCGCGCAGGACCACAGCGCTGATTTCGAAGAGGTTCCGGCCGGCGGAGGCGTCCTGTTTCAGGGTAAGCGGATGAAGATCGCGCTGCCAATCCCGCCATTCCTGCAGGTATAGCGATCGTGCGAACGGGAAACCGTCGAGCAGGCTGCCCAGCGCCCGCTGTCCGGCTTCTGAGGGGTTGAGCCCGAATCCCAATGCCAGCAGAAATTCTCCCTCCGACCGGGAAATGTCGATCTCCCCCGTAAGCGCCACATTCCCGTTTTCCGCCCGGTCGTATTGCCAGGCCATCAGGCAATGACGGTTGAGATCCTGCCATCCATCGGAGACTCCGGCGAAGCCGGCGGACCTTTTAAGCCATGGCTGCGAACAGGCCAGGGCCAGCGCCAGACCGCCCTGCTGCGCGAAGAGCATGGGAACCCCCTTGTAATCTCCCACCCAGGCGGTGTTGGCGGACCCCCGGTTGCCGAGATGGGGAGCCAGCAGGACATATAGGTGATAATCCCCGAGCCTTCCCTGCAGCGGCGTAAAGCGCGTGAATTGGAGGACGACATCGCGGAGCGGATCCGTCAGGATTTCCTTCTCGATGGAATACCTTCCACTCCGGCAGGTGTTGATAACCCGGAAAGCAGGCGCTCCCTTCTCCATCGGTTCAATCAGCGTTCCGGCGTGCCGCTTTTCCTCCGAGAAGAAACCCGCTCCATCGGTGACGATGAGCCCCATATCACGGATGCACGCCTGGTCCACCCGCGGGTAGTAAATTTCATTGAAGATGCCGTGGCTGAGCGTAAACCAAACCCGGCTCAGGGGATTTAACGAAGTTCCCACCGCGCTCTTGGCGCTGGAGGTCCAACGCGGGTCGATTCCCGGTCCGCCGGGAGCGATTAAGCCGCCGGTCATGAAGCGCTCCCCCCGGCTGTTCCAAAGGGCGACCATTCGATCACGGTCTTAATCTCATCCGCAGGGTGCCGGCGCAGCGCGGCATCGAAATCGGAATACGGGTGTCGATGGGTGATGAGCCCCGCCGCATGATTCCCCCACATCCGCCGAGCGAGGTTCAAATCGTCGACCGCCATCTGAAAATGGTCGCGGGCGGCGTTGACGCTTCCGACCATCACCTGATTCTTGAGCACCAATTGCCGGATCAATTCCGCGCCCGGAATCTCGAGCGGCCGCTCTCCGCCCGGGATGCCCGTCAGAACGTAGACGCCGTTTATCGCAAGCGCATCCAGCAGGTTAAATTCCAGCGCGGCCACTCCGGTGGATTCGAAAATGAGCTCCATCGGCCCGAGAAGGTCGTCCACGCGGTCCGGCGCGATCTTGCGGACGTCCATGTACCGGCCTCCGATCTTTTCCAGCCACTGCGGGCGCGGGGAATCCGGATCGACGATATCCAGCCCGAACACATCGGCGCCGCGCAGGCGCAACGCCATCGCAGCCAGCAGCCCGATAGGCCCGAGCCCGGCAACCAGGCAGGGACGGCCATGCAGCCAATCCGGGGTGGCTGCGGCGTCGGGCAGCCGCGCCGTCTGCAGACGCACCGCCTCGTCAATGGCTTTTTCAGCGATCGAAAGCGGTTCGCACAACACGCCGGCCGGTTCCACTTCGGCCGGGACCCGGATAATGTACGGCTCCCGGTCCACAACATGTTCCGCCTGGTAGCCGTCCAATCCCCAAATGCCCCGCTCACGGTAAAGCCCGGTACGGCACATATCGGAACGGTTCATCGCGCAGGGCAGGCACCGGCCGCATCCGCGCCGCACGGTGAGCACCGCATAATCCCCCGGCCGGACTCGGGTAACCGCTGAGCCCGTTTCCGTTACCCGGCCGAGCATTTCATGGCCAAGGACAAGTTCTGTCTGCCCATCCGGCGCTTTGGCGCGCCCGCCCGCGGCTTCCTCGCGGTCGGTCCCGCAAATCCCGACTCGCAACACTTGAAGTTTTACCTCATCGGGCGCGGCAATTTTCGGTTCCGGCCGGTTGACCAAACGCACCGTCGGAGTTCCGGGGAGGCAGGCAATCGCTTTCATGATAGAGCCTTCTTTTCCACCGCGGCGCCGGGTGATACCGCGATGCGTGTCGGATTCCTAATGCTGACGAGAATCATCCCAAGCCCCACACCCATGACCGCCGCCACGAGAAGCAGCCTGTACCCCCCAATCCCGGCGATCCATCCCCCCAATGCGGCGCCGATCACATTCGCCAGGGCGTTGGCCGCGTTGAAGATTCCCATACCTTCGCCTTCCCCGTTCGGGGAAAGCCCGGCGGCAATGGCGGTTCCGCTCACACTGAGCAGCGACCAGGCCAGCACCACCAAACCGAAAACCGGAAGCGCGAGCCAGCGGCCTGCCCCGGGAGCCGCCAGCGAAAGAATTCCCATCCCGGCAAATGCCGCCCATCGGACTCCCAACCCGATTTGAAAGACGCGCCCCGGCCCGAGCCGCTCCGACCATTTTCCCGCGGGCGCATACAGCAGCAATCCGGCCGCGGCGGCCAGCGCAAAACCCGCCGAGGATACCGCGGAAGAAATTCCAAATACTTCCCGCATCAGCACGGGGAAAAGCGAGAACACCGCCGCCGATCCTGCGATCGCCAGCAGCCACACCGCGAGAAATCCGCCGAAGGGCGATCGCAGGGACGCACCCAACCGCTCCAGGGTTTTCCGGTTCCAGTTGCGAAAAAACCGCTGCGGCGAGAGGATCGATCCCTCGCCGTGCCGGACCGGAAGGATCAGAACGGATTTTTCACCGGGCTGAGTCAGGGGAGTTCGGGCGGTTAACCAGCCCAGCAAGGCCGCCAGCGCGAAAATCCCGGCCCCGATCAGGAACCCCTGGCGTAAATCCGCCCGACTCAGCACAGACGCCAGAAGCAGACCGCTCACTTGCCCGACGCCGTAAAAGGTCAGCAGCCAGCCGATTCGTTCATCCCATTCCTTTTTCGGGTGGACCTCCACGACGAAAAGATTGGCGACGGTTGCCGCCGCCGCCGCGCCGATCCCGAGCATCAACCCCAATCCGCACCACACAGAAGGCGCCGAGGTGTATGGAAAAAATGCCGTAGCGACCGCCGCGAGGCTAAGACCGCCGACGAAGATTATTTTGTGCATCCGGAAACGATCAACCAGGCCGCCCCACAGCGGAGCGGTCAACCCCCCCAGACTTACAGCGGCGATAACCAAACCGGCGACCGCCGCATTCCCGCCCGTACTGGTGAAGAGCGGCAGCAGAATAGGGATCAACCCCGCCACGAGCGCGCCCAGCAAGGCATACACCGAATACCAGGGTTCGATCGAGCGGATGCTTCCCCGCCGCCCATTAAGGGATTGGTCCTTCCGGCCCGGCTCCCGCATCATGCAGACCCGCGTTTCCTTTCCATCGGTTCCGTCTTCCCATGAACCGTCATCCCGTCAAAGCAGACCGCACCGTTCGGCCCCCGGACACATCTGCCGTCGGAGGAAGCGAACGGCCGATAATGCCTTCCGGCCTTCCGCCGGATCCATCGGCCTCTTTTTTTATTCCTATTCCTCCCTGCAGTCGCATTCGTAATCCTGGTTCTCGTAGCAGGAGGGCAGCAGCCAGCTCCGACCGTCCTTCGCGATGAGGACCTGGGCCTCCTCCGGCCCCCAGGAACCGGCAGGGTAATTGGGGAACTCCTCCGGTGTGACGGCCGACCATCCTTCCAGAATTGGGGTCACCACGCTCCAGGCCGCCTCCACCTGGTCGGCGCGCATGAACAGGGTGGCATCCCCGCACATCACATCCAGGAGCAAGGTTTCGTAGGCCTCGGGAGGGCTCGTCTTAAACGCATCCCGGTAGGAGAAGCGCATGTCCACCGGGCTTAGGCGGATATCCTGTCCAGGCCGTTTGGCCTGAAAGCGGAGCAGAATCCCCTCGTTCGGCTGGATCTGGATCACCAGCCTGTTGGGAGCCCAATCCCCGACCGCCGAGGAAGGAAACGACTGGTGCGGGACGGGGCGGAACTGGATCGACGCTTCCGACACCCGGGCCGGCAGGCGTTTGCCGGTGCGCAGATAGAACGGCACGTCCTGCCAGCGCCAGTTGTCGACAAACAAATTCAGCGCGGCATAGGTCTCGGTGACGGAGTCCGGAGCCACGCCCGGTTCCTGACGATAGGCCTCTATATGGTCGCCCTCCAGCCACCCCGCCCCGTATTGCCCGCGGACGGCGAATTCATACATCCGGTCGCGCGGGATGGGCCGGATGGCGTGTAGAACATCCACTTTTTTATTGCGGATCTCTTCATCCTTAAACGAGACCGGCGGTTCCATGGCCACCAGGCACAACACCTGAAGCAGGTGATTCTGGATCATATCCCGCAGCGCGCCCGCCTTGTCGTAGTACCCGCCGCGATGTTCGATCCCCACCTGTTCGGCCATGGTGATTTGAACGTGATCTATGTAGCGCCGGTCCCAGATCGGCTCGAACAGCGCATTGGCGAACCGGAAAGCGAGAATATTCTGAACGGTTTCCTTGCCGAGGTAATGATCAATGCGGTAGATCTGGGATTCGTCGAACACTCCCAACAGCATCCCGTTCAGCGCGCGGGCGGATTCCAGATCCCGTCCGAAGGGTTTTTCCAGAACGATCCGCGTGTGCCGGCGATCCTGGATCAGGCCCGCGCCGGCCAACCGGTCGACGATGGTCTTCACGACCGCCGGCGGCGTGGCCTGGTAGAAAACGCAATGCGCCTTGGCGCCCCACTTCTTTTCCTGCGCCTTCAAGACCCCGGAAAGCGTATCGAAGAATTTCGGATCGCCGAAATCCGCCTGAAGGTAATTCAGGAACGGGGCAAACGAACCCCACTCCGCATCGGAGGGTTTTCCCCGGCGCGAGAACTGATCGACTCCCTGGCGCAAAGCCAAGCGAAACGCGTCCGCCGTCATCCCTTTCAGATCCGCGCCGAAAATGACGAACCGGTCGGGCAGGAGGTTGTCGAGGCAAAGATTAAACAGGGCCGGTATCAGCTTCCGCCGGGTCAGATCGCCTCCGGCGCCGAAAATCACGAGTATGGTGGGCTCCAATTTTTCCGGGTCAGTCATGGGCTTCCTCGCTCTCGGCCCATTGGGTATGGAACACGCCTTTCCCGTCGATCCGTTCGTAGGTATGCGCGCCGAAATAATCCCGCTGGGCCTGGATCAGGTTGGCCGGAAGCCAACCGCTGCGAATACTGTCCAGATACGCCAACGACGCCATCAGGGCGGGCGCGGGAATCCCCAGGCCGGCCGCCTGGCACACCACCGCCTGCAGATCGTCACGGCGGTTCCGCACCTCGCCCCCCAGTTCCGGATCCAGCAGCAGGTTTTCCAGTGCGGGCCGCCGTTCGAACACTGAACGGATCTTCACCAGGAGCGCCGCGCGGATGATGCAGCCGCCGCTCCAAATCCGCGCGACGGTTTCGAGGTTCAGACCGTATCCATTGGCCAGGGAAGCCGCGCCAAGCAGTGCCATCCCCTGCGCGAAGGTGAGGATCATGGCCGCCAGGAGCGCGCTGCGCATCGTCTCGAGAAACCCCTCCCGGTCGCCGGAGAATTTCCGGAGCGGCAGGTCGAACGAGGCTTGCAGCGCCGTGCGCTGTTTTTTGTACATCGAGAGATTTCGCATCGCCACGGCGGAATCGACGGTGGGTATCGGAACCTGCAGCTCCATGGCATCCTCCGAGGCCCACTTTCCGGTGCCCTTCTGTTTGGCCTCATCGAGAATCTCGTCGATCAGCCGCCGGCCGGTTGTTTCGTCCACCTTGCAGAGAATATCGGTGGTGATGTCGAGCAGATAGGAATTCAGTTCGGTCTGGCTCCAGGCGCGGTACACGGCGTGCAACGCATCGTCGTTCAACCCCAGCCCGCGTTTCATCAGGTCGTAGGTCTCGGCGATGAGCTGCAGCAGGCCGTACTCGATGCCGTTATGGACCATTTTTACGTAATGACCGGCCGAACCGGGCCCCAGGAAGGCCACGCAGGGTTCGCCGTCCGCGCGGGCCGCGGAGGCTTCGAAGACCGGCCGGATTCTTTCATAGGCCTCCGGCGGACCGCCGGGCATCAGGCTGGGTCCGTTGCGCGCACCGCTCTCTCCGCCGGAAACCCCGACGCCCATATACGCAAGGCCTTTTTCCACCAGAGTCTTCTGGCGCAGGTCCGTATCTTTATAATGTGAATTCCCGCCGTCGATGATCAAATCGCCGGGTTCCAGGAGCGGCAGCAACTCGCGGATCACCGAATCCACCGGCGGACCGGCCGGTACGAGCATCATCACGGCCCGGGGTTTTCGCAATGCGGCAACCATTTCCTCCAACGTATCCGCAGCGAACGTTTTTTCGCCGCCGGATTCGGCCCGCAGCAAAGCCACTTTCTCCCCGTCCCGGTCGTAGCCGGCCACCCGGAAACCGCGGTCGCGGATATTCAATGCAAAATTCCGCCCCATCACTCCCAAGCCGATCATTCCCATTTCGTACTGTGGATCAGCCATGCTGTCTTTTCCTCCATCGCGGCCGGCCGGAACACCCGGCGCGAACGTGAAACACGGTTTCTCTTAACCGGCGCGCAATCCGTAATACGCCAGATGCTCGCGGGTGGATTCCAACCCGGTATGATGGATTCCATGGAATCCCAGACTTCGCGCCACCTCCACAAACATCGCCCGATCGTCGATGTATATGCCGAATTCCGGACGGATCTGGGCGATATCCGCCGCGATGCAGTAAATGTCGGCGTCCGGCTTCCGGAAGTGGACGAAGCAGGAAGCAATGAAGAAATCCACGATTCCCCCCAGCTGGTATTTTTCAATGCGATGCACCGTCAGCTCGCGCCCCTCGTTGCTGACGGCGGCGATCTTCAGCTTATAGACGGCCTTCAGCCGCCGGATCAGTTCGATCATTTCCGGAAACGGCTGCGACCCGGCAAACAGGAATTCGCGGAAATCCTCCCGGGAAAACGGACGCGGCTCATAGAAGACCGTGCGCTCCAGATAGTCGTCCAGGCTGAGCTTTCCTTCCTCGTAGATATCGAAGGTCAGATGGTGGCGCTCATCCACCTCCTCAAAATTGAGATGGAAGGTCTCGCAGGCCCGGCGGCGCGCGTTGCGGTCCCAGCCGTTGGTCAGGAGCACTCCGCCGATATCCAGGAACAAAGCCTCAATGGGCTGCCCTTTCTCGAACGCGGGCTGGTTCATGGCTTGGCCTTCCGCGCGGATTTACCTTTCGCCGCTTTCGGACGCCGGGCCGCAACCGGTTTGGGCCCGGCTTTCGCGGGAGGCGTCTTCGGGCGGGAAGCCTTCTTCGGCTCGGGCTTCACCGCGGACGTTTTTCTGCTTTGCGCCGGCGGGCGTTCCCGTTCCACCGGCGTGGAAAAAATTTCCTCAAGGATTTCCACCAGCCTCGAAAGGCCCCAAACGGCATCCGGCCCCAGATGGATGCGCACGATCTCGCGGCCGTGCCCGGCCAACGCCTGCAGGTCCCCGAGGGCCTGGGCTTGTTCGAGCACGCCGAACGTGAACGGCGCGTCCGGAACGGGGAGGTCCTCCGGATGGTCCGCGGTCAGCTGCAGGAAGAGGCCGATATTCGGCCCGCCCTTGTGGTATTGCCCGGTGGAATGCAGAAACCGCGGCCCGTACCCGACGGTCGTCGCCGCGCACAACCGGTCGCGCAGGCGCAGCCGGATTTTCTGAAGCGCTTGATCGATTTCGGGGGTCTCCGGCAGATACGCCTGGATCGCGAGATAATCGCCCGCCGCGGTTTGATAAAGGAAATTCCGGAGGGTTTCCCCGATGGTCATCTCCGCCTTGCCTGCATACAGTTCCAGGGGAGGCTCCCTCAGCGAGGGCTCTTCCACCGGCAACGCACCCGCCTGCCGGACAACCTCCAACAACCGGCTGGTATTGGCCTTGCTTTCGCGGACGTTCGGCTGGTCAAAGGCATTGATCCCCAGCACGGCTCCCGCGGCGGCGGTGGCCACCTCCCAGCGGAAGAATTCCTGACCGAGGTCCAGGCGGTCTTCCAGAAGAATCACTACCGTGGGATGACCGGCCTTGCGCAGGTCTTCCACGCGGCGGTCGAGTTCCGGATCGGATGTTCCCATCATTTTGAAAATCACGAAGCACCGGTCGGCGCCGTATGCCTCCGGCGGGCCGGGCGGTTCGCCGGCAACCGGCAGGATTCCCCTGCCCTCTTTCCCGGTGCTCTCGGCCAGCAGCTGCTCGAGCCACAACCCCAGGGCGGCGATCCCCGACGGCGCAAGGATCGTCACCTTATCTCGGCCGGCAAGCGCAAGCTCCCCCAATCCCGCACCCAGGATCAATCCGGGGTTTTCGTGCGCGGGAACGTTGGCGGCGCAGGCGTTGGCCATCCGCAGGGCGCGCTCAATCAGCCCGGATACGTCCATTCCCATCAGCGCGGCGGGAAGCAACCCGAAATAGGAGAGCGCCGAGTAGCGGCCGCCGATGTCCGCGAAATTCCGGAACACACGGCGAAACCCGCGCTTCGCGGCCGTTTCTTCCAGCGGGGTTCCGGGATCCGTCACCGCCGCGAAATGTCCGCCCGCGCGATCGCCCAGGCGCGCGCGCGCCCGTTTGTAAAAATAATCGCCGTAGGCCGAAGTTTCCGCCGTCGTCCCGGATTTGCTGGCGACGATGAAAAGTGTTGTTTCCGCTGGATTTTCGCGTTCGATCTTGCGGACCGCGGCGGGATCGGTGCTGTCGAGCACGGCGACGGGTATGCCGTCCTCCGATACCGCGAAAGTGCGCGCCAGGACGATCGGCGCCATGCTGCTTCCGCCCATCCCCAGATGCACCGCGCGCGTGATCCCCGCCGCTTTCACTTCGGATACGAAACGGGAAAGGTCGTCGAGATTCTCCGACATCTTCTCCGCCACATGCAGCCAGCCCAGTGCGTTGCGGATGGTTTTTTGCCCTTCGGGGTCGCCCGTCCATAAGGACGGGTCCTTTTTCCATAGACGGGAGGCGAATTGCTCCCTTTCAAACCGGTCGATACGCGCCCGTACGCGCCCTTCCTGGGCGCCCCAATCCGCGGATTGGCGGTCCACCGGCGCCTGCCGCGCCGAATCCCGCGCCGCACGGATGGCCTTCGCGAGCCGGTCGAAGGGTTTGTTGAATTTATCCACGCCCTCATCTTCCAGCTGCCGGGTTATCCGGTCCAGTGCGATGCCGATCTGCTCCAGCATCCCGAGCACCGACCGGGCCTCGTCGAGCCCTTCGGCCAGCCGGTCAGCCGGCCGGCCGTGGTCGCGGTACGCGTTGATGGTTTCCATCGGCATGGTGTTGATCGTCTCCGGTCCGATCAGCGGCTCGACGTATTTGACGTCACTGTAGGCCGGATTCTTCGTGCTCGTGCTGGCCCACAGCAGGCGCTGGGTGCGCGCACCGCGATCGGCCAGGGCGCGGAAACGGCCGGCTCCGAAGGCGTCGCGATACATCGCATACGCCACCTTGGCGCTCGCGACCGCGGCCTGGCCCTCCAGCGCGAAGGCGGCTTGGCCGCGTTCGCCGCCTTCGGCCGCGATTTTTTCCAGCTGCGGATCGAGCAGAACGTCGATGCGGCTCAGGAAGAAACTGGCCACCGAGGCGACCCGCGCGAGCGGCAGACCCTGCGCCAAGCGATCCTCCAATCCGGCGATGTAGGCCTCGACCACTTCGGCGTACCGCGGAAGCCCGAACAGCAGCGTGATGTTGACGTTGATCCCTTCCCCGATCAGGGCACGGATGGCGGGCAGCCCTTCACGCGTGGCCGGAACCTTAATCATCAGGTTGGGCCGGTCGACGGCCCTCCATAAACGGCGGGCTTCGGCCAGCGTCCCTCCGGTATCGTGCGCCAGATGCGGGGAAACCTCCAGGGAAACGAAGCCGTCGCGTCCTTCGGTTTTCTCGAAAACCCCGCACAGCCCGTCCGCCGCCCCGCGGATATCCTCCGTCGTCAGCGCCTCATACATCTCGTCCGCGCTCCGGCCTTCCAGCGCCAGGATGCGGATCGCTTCGTCGTAATCGTGGCTGCCGGCGATGGCTTTCTCAAAGATCGATGGATTCGAGGTCACCCCCGTCACGCCGTCTTCGGCGATCAGGCGTTTGAATTCGCCGGATCGCAGCATTCCCCGGCGGAGAACATCCATCCAGACACTCTGACCGAAGGATTCCAGTTTCTGAAGCGGATTGCCGTTCATAGGGGCACCTCCTTAATGGCTAAGGTTTTTCCACGCTCGGGACCGGTTTGCGGTTTTCTTTTCCCCGCGCCAGGGAAAAGCCGGCCGCAATCAGGCACAAAAGGATCGAAAAGAGGAACGCATTGCGTATGCCGTAGACGAAATTCTGCATCACCTGCGAGCCCAGGGTGACGTTGGTTCCGACGAAAATCTGCAGCATCATGTCGCGCGGCAGGCTGGCGGCGGCCACCGCGAGCGAGAGGGCGAACCCGATCACCATGCCGGTCTGGCGCAGGGTCCCGAGCGCGGCGGAAGCAACCCCCAGCCTGTTGTTCGGGGCGGCGGTCATCGCGGCGCTGGTGTTGGGCGAGAAGAACAACCCTCCCCCCAATCCCATCGCCGCCAGCCCCACGGCGATTACCGGATACGGCGTCGTCGGCGAGAGGCCGCTCAGCCAAAGCAGGGCGGCGGCCTGCAACAGAAGCCCGATCGTCGCGGGGAGGCGCGCCCCGATCCGGTCGGCGATGATACCGCCGATGGGAGCCACCACCGCGCTCACGAGCGGCAGCGGGATGAGCAGCAGCGCAGCGGTCAGTGGATCGAACCCGCGCACCCCCTGAAAATAGAAAACTATCAGGAAGTTCACCGCGAACAGGCCGAGCGATTGCAGCATCGCCGCCGCGACCGAAAAGTTGTACACGCGGCTGGTAAACAGCGAGAGATCCAGCACCGGAAACGGCGAACGCCGCTCCCACAGGTAGAAAAAAAAGATCAGCACCACGAAGCCGGCGAACAGCAGCAGGATCGGCGGCGAAAACCAGCCGAATTGGATCCCCATCGTCAGGGCGAGGAGGATCGACAAAAGGCCCAGGCTGAACGCGGCCGCCCCGGGGAAATCGAATTTTTCCTTTGCGTTGCGGATCGACATTTCCTTCAGGGCGAAATAGCCCCACAGCGCGCCGAAGATCCCGATCGGGATATTAATGAAGAAGATCCAGCGCCAGGAGCCGGCGTTGAGGATCAGCCCGCCGAGCACCGGCCCCAGCACGCCGCCGGCGGCCCAGGTGACCGAGTTTATGCCAAGCGCCCGCCCGCGTTCGTGCGGCGGGAACACCTCGGTGATGAGGGCGATGCTGTTGACCAGCATCATTGCCGCCCCGGCTCCCTGGATCAGCCGCGAACCGATCAGGGCCGGAGCGCTCATCGACAGGCCGCACAGCAGGGAGCCGGCCGTGAAGACCACGAACCCCAGGTTGTACATCCTCACCCGGCCGAGCAGATCCGCGACCCGGCCGAAGGTCATCAGGAATACCGTGCTGACCAGGATGTACCCAATGATCACCCAGATCATTTCCACCAGATCGGCATGCAGGTCGATCATCATTTCCGGCAGGCCGAGAACCACGATCGTCGTGTCGATCGCGGCCATCATCGCGCCGATGGTGGTGACGCTGAGAACGATCCACTTGTATTCCAAGGGACGCCGGATTCCGGTGGATTCCGTCCCGGAGGGGGAAGATTTGGAAACCCGGTTCATGACCCGTCCTTTCTAAAAACGCAAGATCGTCCTGCCCGTAAACATCAGCCGGTCGAGTAGGCGGTGATTTTCCGCCGGATCGAGACCCGTCATTTTTTTCGTCATGCCCGCGTGCTTTCGGCGGGTATCCAGTCCTTATGGATTCCCCCTTCGAACGCGCGGGGATGACGGACAAGACCCGGGCCGGATCAGAAAACCAGCACGCCGCCGGCGGTGCGCTGTATGAGATCCAGGACCGGCGCGGGATACAAGCCCAGCCACAGAATACCCAGCGCGAGCGCCGCCAGAACCAGGCTCCCCAACCGGGATTCGGGCGCCGCGCGCTGCTCCGATTTATCCTCCGCACCCGGAGGTTGAGCCATTGCCAGGATGACCCGCAGGTAATAGTAGAGCCCGATGGCGCTGGTGACGATCAGCACGACCGCCAGCAGCCAGACCGCCGATCCCAGGCCTGCCAGAAGAAGATAGGCCTTGCCGATGAATCCGGCCGTCAAGGGTATCCCGATCAGGGAAACCAGCGCCGCGGTCAGGATAAAAGCCGTCCCCGGCCGGCGCCGGAACAAGCCGCGGTACGCCTCCAGATCCTGCGCCTCGCCGGCGGCGGAGGGGATCGCGCCGACGGCGCCGAAGGCGGCGAGTATGGCGGTAAAGTACGCGGCCAAATACAGCGCTCCGGCGGTCACCGAAGAAGCGCCGGCGGCCAGCAACGCGACCATCAGGTAACCGAAATGCGCGATCGAGGAATAGGCGAGCATCCGCTTGACGTTGGTCTGCAGCAGGGCCAGCCAGTTGCCGGCGAACATTGACAGCACGGCGATCGCCGCCAGGCCCGCGTACACGCCGGCAACGGAGCGCAGGTCGTACAGCGAAAAGATCCGCATCAGGAGCGCAAACACCGCACCCTTGGAAACCGTCGCCATGAACGCCGCGACGGGTGCCGGCGCACCCTGGTAGATGTCGGGGATCCACATGTGGAACGGAACGATGGCGAGCTTGAAACCGATCCCGACCAACACCATCGCCAACCCGGCCGCCAGCATCGCCGGCTGCGGCGGACCGGCGGTTGCGGTCTCCGGAAGAAGGATCCGGCCGAGCGCCAGCGTTCCCCGGTCGGCATAGATCAGCGCCGCCCCGAATAAAAGAAACGCGGACGAGACCGCCGCCAGGATCAGGTATTTGATGCCGGCCTCGACCCCCAGCGGCTCCGTGCGCAGGTAGGCGATCATCCCATACAGGGAAACCGTCAGCAGTTCGAGCGAGAGGAACAGCGAGGCGAAGTGCGCGCTCGCCGGAAGGACGCAGCCGCCCAGCGTGGCTGTCAGGAGCAGAAGATAAAACTCCTCGCGCTGGATCCGGCGCCGTTCGAGATACCCGTACGCCAGCCCGGCCGACGCCAGCGCGGCGCAGAGAAGCAGGCCGACGAAAAAGAGGGTGAATCCGTCCACCGCGATAAGCGGGGTGACCGCGCGCGGTGCGGCGGATGCGGCGATGGGCAGCGCGGTCAGCGCCAGCGCCAACCCGGCAAGCGTCAGCCCGGCGGCGAGCCGATGACTCCGGAAAATGGTAATCGCCAGGAGAACCGCGAGTACTGCGCCGGTGAGAACCAGGTACGGCAGAAGCGCCGTGAAATCGGCGGTGGTCATCGCCGCTCCTCCCATCCGGCGGAAATGGAATCCCCAACCCGCTCCGGATCGATTCCCGCGGCGGCGGATCGGTTGGACGCTGTGGTTTGCGGCTGGTTTACTCCCGATTCCAACCGGATATCCGAAAGCGCGGGAAGGACCGTGTCGAGCACCGGCTGCGGGTAGAAACCCAGCCCGATCAACGCCAGCGCCTGCGCGGCGAACAGGATGAACTCGCGCGGGTCCAGGTCCGGCGGCTTGCCGGTTCCCGCATACGCGCCGGCGAACACGCGCTGCACCATCCACAGCGAGTAGACCATCGCGGTGATGAAGCCGAGCGTGGCGAAGACCGCGGCCGCCGGGCTAATGGAGTACGTCCCGAGGAGGACCAGCAGCTCGCCGACGAAGTTGCCGAGCCCCGGAAGTCCGAGCGAAGCCAGCGCGAAGAAGAGCCCGAAGCCTCCCATGCGCGGCATGACGCTCCATAACCCGCCCATCTTTTTCAGGTCGCGTGTGTGCAGCCGGTCCTGCAGCGCGCCGGCCATGATGAACAGCGCGCCGGTGGAGAGCCCGTGCGAAAGGATGATGACCACCGCGCCCTGCAGTGCGAATGTGTTCCCGACGAACGCGCCCAGGAGGACGAATCCCATGTGGCTGACGGAGGTGTAGGCGATCATCCGCTTGAGATCGGTCTGGGCGAACGCGAGCAGCGCCCCGTAGAGAATGCCGATCACCCCCAGCGCCATCGCCACCGGCGCGGCGGTTTTCGCCGCTTCGGGGAAAAGCGGGATGAGGAAGCGCAGGAAGCCGTAGGCGCCGGCCTTCAACACCAATCCCGCCAGGATCACGCTGCCCGCGGTCGGTGCTTCGGCATGCGCATCCGGGAGCCAGGTGTGAATCGGCACCACCGGCAGTTTCACCGCGAAGGCCAGCCCGAACCCGAGCATCAAGGCGAACGCGGTGGAAGCGGGCATCGCCGTGCCGATGAGCTGCATATAATTAAACGTGAAAATCCCGGTGCCGTCGCCGTGGACAAGGTACAGCCCGACGGTCGCCAGCAGAAGGAACAGGCCTCCGGCCTGGGTGAAAATGAAGAATTTCAGCGCGGCATAGCTGCGGTTCTCATGGCCCCAGATCCCGATCAGCAGATACAGCGGGATGAGGATCAGCTCCCAGAAAAAGTAAAAGAGCAGGAGATCCAGCGCCAGGAAGATTCCGGTCAGCGCGGCCAGCACCCAGAGGATATTGAAGTGGAAGAAACCCACCTGTTCCCGGATCCCTTTCCAGGAAGAGCCGACCGAGAACATGCCGAGCAGGCTGGTAAGCAGGCATAAAAGAAGGCTGAGCCCGTCCAGGCCGAAATGGAACTCGGCGCCGAGCTGCGGAATCCAGGGCCGGCTGATCTCCAGCCACCAGCGTCCCTCCGGCGCGGGATTCCGAATCCCGGAGTATCCGATCCACACACCAACCAGCACCGCCGTCTGAACCGCAAGGAAGAAGAGCGAGATCCAGCGCGCAAGGTCCGGCCGGGAGCGGCCGACCCACCAGGCCAGGAATGCGCCCAACACAAGCCACAGGACGAGGAAGTAGAGAATCATCACAGCACCGCCATCGCGATCAGAATGATTGCGCCCGCCACGATCCCGGCCGCGTACCAGCGCGCATACCCGCCCTGCAATGCGCGCAGCGCGCGCGCCGCCGCGGCATTGATGGCCGCGATCGCGGCGAACACCCGGTCGATGAAATCGGACCGGACAAACCGGCCGAGCGCGGCGTAGGGCCGCGCGACAAGCCGGTCCGCCAGCCAATCGAACACGTCGTTTTTATTGAGGCGCGCGAGGAGGACGTACGGTTGGATGATCGATCGCTCATACAGCCGGTCGAATCCCCAACCGGCGAACCAGAATCTTCCCAAGGCGCTGCCCGCGGAAGAATCCGCCAGCTTCGCGGTCCAGGCCGGGCGGTGCAGGAAAAACCACCAGGCGAGCGCGAGGCCGAACAGGGCCGCGGCCGCCGCATCGAACTCGAGGAATGCCTCGAAACCAATGGTTGCTCCGGCGGCAGGCGCCGGCGGTAAAACCGGCGAAAGAAAATTCGACAAGGCGGGAACGTTGCCCAGCGTCTCCGGCAACTCCACGATCCCCGCGCCGACGGCCAGGACCGCCAGCACGACCAGCGGAATCGCGATGCGGATTCCGGGCTGCCGCATCGGCGATGCCGCAAGCACTTTGGAAGACGGTGCGCCGAAGAAAACGCGGAAGACGACGCGGAAGATGTAGAGCGCTGTAAGCAGGGCGCCGATCAGGCCCGCCACCCACAGCACCGGGCCGCCCGCGGGCGAAGTCCACACATCGAATAGGATTTTGTCTTTGCTGTAAAAACCGGCCGTCACCAGGGGAAGGGCGGAAAGCGAGGCGGCTCCAATCAGGAAGGTCCAGAACGCCAGCGGCTGCCGCTTGCGCAAGCCGCCCATGTGGAAGATGTCATGATCCTCCTCGAGGGCGGCGATGAGCACGCCCGCCCCGAGGAACAGCAGCGCCTTGAAGAAGGCGTGGGTCCAGAAGTGGAATATGGCCGCGGACCAGGCGCCCGCGCCGAGCGCCAGGAACATATAGCCGATCTGGCTCATGGTGGAGTAGGCCAGCACGCGCTTGATGTCGCGCTGGACCAGCGCGCTCATCCCCGCCAGGAGCAGGGTCGCCGCGCCGATGACCGCAGTGGCGAGCATCACCGCCGGAGCGAGGGAGAAGACAGCATGCATGCGGGCGATGAGATACACGCCGGCGGTCACCATCGTGGCGGCGTGGATCAGCGCGCTGACCGGAGTCGGGCCGGCCATCGCATCCGGGAGCCACACCTGCAATGGAAGCTGCGCGGATTTGCCGACCGCGCCCGCCAGGAGCAGGGCCGCCGCGGCGGTCGCTACCGCCGAACCCGGCGCCCATCCGGCGGCGGCGCCCTGCATCAGCGGCTGGATCTGCAGCGTCCCGAGGCTGCTGTACAGCAGGAACAATCCGACGGCAAACGCGGTATCTCCGACGCGCGTCACCAGGAACGCCTTGCGGGCCGCATGCCCATTGGCTTCCTCGCGGTACCAGAACCCGATCAGCAAATAACTACTGAGGCCCACTCCCTCCCAGCCCAGATAGAGAAGCACGAGATTATCGGCCAGGACCAGGACCAGCATCGCCGCCACGAACAGGTTCATGCAGGCGAAAAAGCGGTTGTAGCCGGGATCGGAGGCCATGTATTCCGTCGAATACAGGTGGATGAGGAATCCGACGAAGGTGACCACGAAACTCATCGTCAGCGAAAGCGAATCCAGCCGGAGGTCGATCCCGAGCCTCAACCCTCCCGAGTCGATCCAGGTCCAGAGCGTCTGCGCGTAAGCGGATCCGGCGGGGGGCGCCGCGAGGAACTGCGCGCCGATCAGAATTGTCAGGAGTGCCGACAGCCCGACCGAACCGGCCCCCAACCACGAAGTGACGGCGTGTGGAAGGCGCCGGTCCCCCAATAGCGCCAGGACGAGGAAGGAAGCCAGCGGAATGGCGGGAATGAGCCAGAGCAGTGGAAACACGTTACCCTCGCATCCCGGAGACGTCGTCGATGCTCAGCGAAGCGGTCCGCCGTTGAAGCAGCAGCAACAGCGCCAGGCCGATCGACACCTCCGCCGCCGCAACGACCAGGATAAACAGGAAGAGAATCTGCCCGTCCGGCTGCTGCCAGCGCGAGCCGGCCGCGACGAAGGCCAGCCCCGCGGCGTTGAGCATCACCTCCAGCGATAGCAGGATGAAAATCAGGTTGCGCCGGACCAGGACTCCCGTCAGGCCGAGGGCGAACAACACCGCCGCCAGGATCAATCCATGCTCCAGGGGTATCTGCGTCATTCCCTTCCTCCTTCCCCTTCCGCAGGTAATACTTCGCCGGGCAGATCCCGCCGGCCGAGATGATAAGCGCCCACCAGCGCGGCCAGGAGCAGCATCGAAGCCAATTCCACACCCAGCACGTACGGGCCGAGCAGCGCCACCCCCACCGCACCGGGAGCCGTCATGATTCGCCCGGCTTCTCCGGAAGCATTCGCGCCGAACAGGTACACCAGTTCGATTCCCAGGATGATCGAAAGCAGCGCCGGACCGATCCACAGCTTTCCATCGCGAAGCGAAGCGTCGCCGCGTTCCGGATCCGCGGAGGGGTTCCCGGCAGAGGGGTTCAGCATCATGATGACAAAGACGAACAGCACCATGATCGCGCCCGCATAAACGATCACCTCCAGGGCGGCGATGTACGGCGCGCCCAGCGTATAAAAAACCACCGCCACGGCCAGCAGGGAAACGACCAGATACAACAGCGCGTGCGCCGCGTTCCGCCGCGTAACGGCCGCCGCGGTGGCAGCCACCGCCGCCGCGCCCGAAATATAGAAAACCGCTTCCATCGCCACCTTCCTTCCGTACCGACTCACGGCATCAGATCCAGCACATCGACCGGCGGCGCTTCGTTCTCCGCCTCCCCCTTGTCTTTCCCGCCGACGGCCATGCCGGCCACCTTGTAAAAATCGTATCCGGGGTACTTCCCCGGGCCGCTGATGAGCAGATGTTCCTTTTCGTAGACCAGGTTCTGCCGCACATACTCGCCCAGCTCGAAATCCGGCGTCAGCTGGATCGCATCCGTCGGGCAGGCCTCCTCGCAAAATCCGCAAAAAATGCAGCGCGAAAAATTTATCCGGAAGAATTCCGGATAGCGCCGGCCGCGCGCATCTGTGGCCGCCTGCAGCGCGATGCACTCCACCGGGCAGACCGCCGCGCACAAATAACACGCCACGCACCGTTCCGCGCCGCCCGGATCCCGCGTGAGGACGATCCGCCCCCGGTAGCGCGGCGGCATGGAGGGCGGCTGCTCCGGATACTGCACGGTCACCCGCCGCCGGAAGGTGTGGGTCAGCATGATCCAGAGTCCCCGGAGAATGCTCAGCATGTCGGTCTCCTCAACCCGCCGCCAAAATAACCGCGCCGGTGACCAGGAGGTTAAGCAGGGTCAGCGGCAGAAGCAGCTTCCATCCCAGCGCCATCAACTGGTCGTACCGCGGGCGGGGCAGCGTGGCGCGCAGGAGGATGAAGAAGGTGATAAAGAAAAACGTCTTGAGCAGGAACCAGACGACGGGCGGCAGCACCGGGCCGAGCCACCCGCCGAAAAACAGCACGGCGGTCAAGGCCGAGATCACGGTGATCGACAGGTACTCTCCGACGAAAAACATGCCGAACTTCATTCCGGAGTATTCCGAGTGGTAACCGGCCACCAGTTCGCTGTCGGCTTCCGGCAGGTCAAGCGGCGAGCGGTGCGCTTCGGCAAGACCGGCGATGAAAAACACCGCCAGGCCAAGGGCTTGCGGAACGCAAAACCACAGGTTCTTCTGCGCCTCGACGATCCGGACCAGGTCGAAACTGCCGGCGAGCATCACCACGCCCATCAGCGAGAGGCCCATGAACACGTCGTAAGTGAGCATTTGCGCCGCGGCGCGCAACGCGCCCAGCAGCGGATATTTACTGTTCGACGACCAGCCGGCCAGCACCACGCCGTACGCCCCGAGGGCGGTGACCGCCAGGAAATACAGCACGCCGACGTTCAATCGGACGACGAAAAAACCGGCCGTCACCGGAAGGATCGCGAACCCGAGCAGCCCGATAGCGAACGCGATCCCCGGCGCGAGGACGAATAATGCGCGGTCGGCGAACGGCGGGATCCAATCCTCTTTGGTGAAAATCTTGATGATGTCCGCCACCACCTGCAGGAGCCCGAACGGGCCGACCCGGTTGGGGCCGTAGCGGTCCTGCCAGAGCGCGAGCATCCGGCGTTCCACCCAGATCAACCCGGCCGCGATCGCGAGCGCCGCGCCCAGGATCACAACGATCGTGACCAGGTGGAATAGAACGTCGCTCATGCGGATGATCCTTCCGGCGGGATGCCGCTTCCCTTCCCGCCTGTCGGATGGGGAAGGGAGACGGCCGAAGCGGTTTGCGGCGGGGCGGCCTTCACCCCGCACCAGTCCGGCAGTTCGATCCGGTCCATTCCCGGCAGGCCCGCAGGCACTCCGGCCAACCCCTGTGGAAGGGAGGGAACGATCTTCACCGGAAGTTCCAGCGCCGCGCTTTTCAGTTCAAGCCGGACGGGTTCTCCCGGCTTCGCGTGACATCCGGCGGCATCGGCGGGATGGAGTGCCACATACGGTCCGGGGACCAGTTCGGCGATCCCCGGGCTGAGGGCGCTCAGCATCTCCGATCCGAAAATGTGATGCAGCGGGACAAGCAGCAGGCGCCCGTCCTGCGGTTCGAACTTCGGTGGAACGGTACGGAAGAAATCCGGCTCGGCCCCGGACTGCGGTTCGACCAGACGCTTGCCGGGATCTCCACCGCGCAGCGGACCTCCGATCTCAGACTGGAATTTATTGACCGATTGGACGGAATTCCAGCCCGGAGCCCAATAACGGGGAATGAGCGCGGGAGGCGGCATACCCTCGTCACCTTCCATGGAAAATGCGAGCGGCGAATCCGGGTCGTCCGGCGGCGCGGGCTCGCTGACATTTTTCGCCGCGTCGATCGCGGTGCGGCCGCTGTAGCGGGGCGATTGCCGGGGCACCTTCCGCTCCCGCAGGCGGAAATCCGCCGGCGGCGCAATCTCCCGTACGGGCCGCAGGTGCGGCATTTCGGCAGCCAGATCCGCAAGAACCCCGTCCAGAGAGGTCCATCCCAACCCAGCGGAGGAGGGAGACGCGCGATCCATCTCGGCCAGCCAGCGCCAGCCCGGCTGCGCCCCGGATTCGGGGATCAGTACCTGGTAAAAGCGCTGGGCGCGCCCCTCGCTGCTCACGAGCGTCCCGGATTCTTCGGCGAACGTAGCGGCCGGGAGAACCAGATCCGCAAGCGATGCAGTCGCATGCAGGGTATGGTCGATTAAGACAACATGGCCCGCGGAGCTGAGCGCGGCGG
>DAOUDU010000196.1:0-5173 GCA_034430775.1 Anaerolineales bacterium
CGCGTTCCGTCGGTGGATGATCCTTTGACATCCCAAAGACATCCACCAGATAACGGAATTGTCGCCAGGTCTCGATCAGGGAGAAATCGATGGCGGCATGCTTGTTTTTCCCGGACGGGAATGCGAAGGATCCGTCGGGTAGTTGTTTTTTTAGTATTTTCTGCGCCTCCGGCAATTGCCACAAACAGTCCGCCGGCCCGGTGGCTTCATCCAGGAGGTCGCGCCGGACGAAATATTGAAGTGCTTCGTTTCCGGAAGCAAGCAGCGGCGGAATGGGATCGTACCGGAGATGACTGCGCCAGGATTTCATATTTTTTGGTTTATTCCCTTGCCGTATGAATGATATTTGATCATCAGGGAGAATAAACCATTAACGCCGATCCGCAAAGCCCGCCGCCGGTGGGTCGGGCCGGGGGACGCAAAGGAAATCCGTTGCAGTTTCTTCGCGCCTTCGTGTCTTCGTGGTAATAAATATTCTCCGGCCTATTGCGTGTGCGGCTCTCAATATTGAGAAAGGGAAAGTCAATACACCACAAAGACACTAAGACACCAAGAAAAAGAAAAATATTACTTGACCTTCTTCGTGCCTTTGTGTCTTCGTGGCGATTATTATTCCCGGGGCCATAGCATGTATAGGGCTTAAGAGTAAGCCAAGTAAAATCAATAAACCACAAAGACGCCAAGACACAAAGGAAAAAAAGACAGATGTGCTTGTCTTTCTTTGCCTTCGTGTCTTCGTGGCGATTATTATTCCCGGGGCCATAGCGTATATAGGGCTTAAGAGTAAGCCAAGCAAAATCAATAAACCACAAAGACACCAAGACACAAAGAAAAAACAGAGAGTTGACCTTCTTTGTGCCTTTGTGTCTCCGTGGTATGAGCCCTGTTTGGTTATTTTACAATTTCTGCATCCCGCGCCATGAATACGAATTCAAACTCGCCGCTGTTCGTCCGGTGAAGTAACGTTTTTTCCGAATTGAAACCCAATTTCTCGTACACCCGGATCGCCCGCCGGTTGAATTGTGCGACTTGTACCAGGAACCGCCGCGGAGTATAGAGATTCCCGGCGAATTCCATACCGGCGGTAATAAAGGCTTCGCCCCAACCCTTCCCCGTCAGGTCCGGCCGCAATCCCAGGCCCAATTCGACCCCGTCGCGGCGCGCCGCGAAGCAGAAAAACCCCACACGGTCGTCGGTTTCGTACCGGACGGCGTAATACCTGTCTTTCCAGCCGAGAGGATCCAGCAGCTCGGCCAAATCTTCCGGGTCCTGATCGAAATTATAAAAAGCATAACTGTCCTGGTAATGCCAGGCCGCGATGGTATGAGCGTCCTCGGCGGTCATCGGCAGGCAACTGAATTCTTGAAGAGGCATCTCTCAATTCCAGCCCATGCTCGGTGGCGTTGAAGGAGGGGAACTCGTGTTCTGTGTTGAAACGTATTATACTGCCGCACCGTACATACAATTAATTTATATGGAGGGACCTCCCAATGAAAATCACAGTAGTTTACGATTCGGTATTTGGCAACACGGAACAGGTCGCCCGGACGATCGGCGGCGTATTCCCCGGCTCCGCGGACACCGTGGTGGTCAAGGTAAACGATGCGGGGAAAAAACCGCCTGCGGGAACTGACCTGCTGATCGTCGGATCCCCCACGCGGGCCTTCCGGCCGACGGAGGGGATCACGCAGTACCTGAAGGCGCTTCCCGCCGGCGGATTGAAGGGAGTCGGGGTGGCGGCTTTCGACACCCGGATGGATATAAAGGAAGTTAATTCGAAAATCCTGACCTTCATGGCCTCCATCTTCGGCTATGCCGCCAAGCCGATCGCCGACGGGTTGGTGAAGAAGGGGGGATCCCTGATCCTCCCGCCGGAGGGATTCGTCGTCACGGCGAGCGAGGGTCCGATGAAGGAAGGGGAATTGGAACGGGCGGCGGCGTGGGCGGAATCGCTTCGGAAGCACCTGTAACCGATTGGAAATTCCGGAGGGTATGGAAGGACGACACCCAAGAGAATTCCCGGCCGGCTGTATATTAAATTTGGCGGCTACTCAGCGATAGCCTTAATACGAAGGTAATGGTACGCGGATCTCGCGGAAAATCCCGCATTGCGCAGAGGGAAGAAAGAAACCGGAAAATTTTTTTATTCGAATTCTGCGCGGAATCCGAATAATCCGTGTTTTCCGCGTACGGACGAATTCCGGCTGAGGTGATACTGAATTTGAAAAAATGAAAATAATGTATACTTTGTACGAAACGTCATCCGGCTTTATAGAGTAGGCGGGTAATCTTATGATGATTCGGCTCCGCAACCGACATGCGAAACGGTCTCTCCCCCTTTCCCGTCTCGATTGCAGCATGCCGCCCCGGTAATTCCTTCCGTTTTTTCTTTGCGCGCCATGAAACCGTGACGGGATCGCGGGATCGTGGCGTTTGCTTGCCCTTGCGCGAGGCCATGAACGAGAGATCGTTCCGGGTCTCGCGTTTTCGTTTCTCCCTTTCCATACCCATAGGTGAGATATGGCAAGCGCAGTGCGCAAAGAAATGGTCTGGGCTCAAAATTTCATGGTTCGGGCGTCCCTCGTCCGCAACCTTGTCGGCGCCAGCACCATAGGTCCGGCGGATACCGTCTACGACATCGGGGCGGGAAGGGGAATCCTCGCCGCGGAACTGGCCCGGGTGGCGCGGAAGGTTATCGCCTTGGAGATCGATCCGGCGCTTGCACGGGGCTTGCGCGAACGGTTTCGAAGCCAACCCCATGTGCAAATCCTGGAGGAAGATTTCCTGCAATACCGGATCCCCGACCGGGAATACAAGGTATTTGCGAACATACCCTTCAACCGGACGGCGGCGATCGTGCGAAAGCTGCTTTCCGCGGTTCCCGCTCCCGGAGATGCCTACTTGGTGGTGCAAAAAGAAGCGGCGCAGAAATTTTCCGGTTGTCCAAGAGAAACCCGGTTTTCGATTCTGGTCAAACCCTGGTTCCAGATCCGAATTCTCCGCGGGCTGCGCCGGACGGATTTCGAACCCGTGCCGCGGGCAGATTCCGTCTTCCTGCATATCCAAAGGAGAGATCCGCCGCTCGTTTGTGGAACAGAGGCCGGCCGGTTATACCGGGAGTTCATCGCATATGGATTTGGGGGATGGAAAAGCAGCCTGAAAGTGACGTATCGAAGAGTCTTTTCACACCGCCGATGGAAGCGGCTCGCGAAAGAGCTGTATTTCCCGCTGTACGCCACGCCGACGGAGTTGTCCTTCGCCCAATGGATGGGTTTGTTCGACGATTGGATCCGGAAGCTTCCCTCAACCGGGCGGACCGTGGTACGGGGACGGAAACCGCTTTACGGCCGAAGGTGAACCTTCAGAGTCCGGCCGGCGGCGAACTCGCGGAATCCGCGTTCGAAATCCGCCAGCGGGAGCGTGTGACTGATGAGCGGGGTGATGTCGATGACGCCGTTGGCCAGCCAGGCTATGGCCGGTTGAAATGTGTAGCAGAGCGCAAAACTGCCGATGATCGTCAGGTCCCGGCGGAAGATCTCGTACGGCGCCCAGGGGACGGTCTCGCCCTGCGGTGCGACGCCGAACTGCAGGTACTGCCCGCGCGGCGCGAGATACCGAAGGGCCTGCGCGATCACGGCCGGCGCGCCCGTGGCATCGATGACGACGGGGAATCCGTAGGGCGCCAATTCGCGCAAGCGGTCTGCGGGAATGGGATCGGACGCCAGCGCGAGGGCGCCCATTTTTTCGGCAAGCGTCCGGCGGGCGGGTTCCTTCTCGACGGCGACGATCCGCGCCGCGCCGCCGTGCCGCAGCGCCTGGACCAGCAGCAGGCCCATCGGCCCCGCGCCGAAGATCAGCGCATCATCACCCGGATGGATGCGCATCCGGTTCAGCGCGTACACGACGCACGACACGGGTTCGATGCAGGACGCCTGCGCGTCGCTCATCCCGTCCGGGATCGCGTAGCAGGCGCGGGCCGGGACGGCCACGAACTCGGCGAACGCCCCCGGGCGGGTGACGCCCACGGCCTGCCAGTTCAGGCAGTGATTGGTTTGCAGCAATTTGCAGAAATGGCATTCCCCGCAGTTTAAATTCGGATCGACCGACACCCGGTCCCCGATCTGAAAACCGCGGACGTCTTTTCCCAGTTCGACGATCCGGCCTGCGAATTCGTGGCCGCCGATCACCGGGAAGGCGCTTTGATATTCGTTGCGGTAGATGTGCAGGTCGGTGCCGCAAATGCCGGCTTCGGCCACTTCCACGACGATTTCATCCGGGGCGGGGTGCGGATCGGCAACCTCTTCGATGGAGAGCTTTTGCGGGGCGGGAAAGACGACGGCCTGCATGCCTCACTCCTTGCGCGGAAAGCCGCGCTGACGGTTTTGCCCGCTGGCGGAACCCTTCGCGGGTAATCCGCGGAAGGGCGTCATTCCCCGGACCACCATTCGCCGATGAAGTAGAGCATCGAACCGTTATTGGAAAACACGGCCGCATGGATCAGGAATTCCGGCGGGAAGGATCCGGGTGTGACGCTTCGATTCCCGCTGCCATCCGGAAGGATGGTATAGGCATCGAATTGTCCGGCCCCGTTTGCGGCGGTGACAATATAGACCAGGAGATCCCCGGCAGGCGACCAACCGGCAAGCCCCTGGCTGTAACCGGTGTTTGTCAACCGGCGAAGGTTCGATCCGTCGGCGCGGATTGTGAACAGGTCATAGTTGCCGTGGGGGGATTCATCGTTCATCAGGCGCTCGAAAACCACTTGTGCCCCATCCGGGCTCAGCCGCGGATCGTAATCCCCGAACGGCAAATTGGCGTTCCCCTGCTCGCCCGCCCGCGGCGGATCGGTCAGGGGACGGGCGTCTGCTCCGCCGGATGACATGATCCAGATCCGGCTGTCGCGGGTGAAGACGATCCGGTCCTTCACCCAGTCGATATCCGCATCGTGGCCCCCCGAGTCGTACAGCAGCCTGGGCCGGCCGCCGTCGGCCTGCATCAGGTAGATATCGAGCGTGGAGGCCGGACACGAGAGGTAGGCGATCTGCGTGTCGTCCGGCGACCAGGCGGGGTAGGTATCGAGATGCGTATTGTTGGTCAGCCGCTGCTCCTCCGTGCCGTCGATGCGAACAGTGAAGATTTCGAAATTCTGGAGTTCGGTGCCGCCCGTTTTTCG
>DAOUDU010000197.1:0-2107 GCA_034430775.1 Anaerolineales bacterium
CGACTGGCGCGTAAGCCGCTTGGCCGACTGCGCAAGACCAAGTTACCATTATAAAACGACTCCCCGAAGAGCATATCGACGAAAACACCAAGCCGAAGGCCAAGTCGGCTTCACGCGCGGGTTGGGCGGAAATAAATTCAAATACGGTGATAAGCTATCGCTAATTATTTTTATTTTAAAACGATATATCTTAATTATTCGCAACATTGATTACAAGCGTCAACTTAATATCAAATGCGAACGGCGGAAGCTGACCATCGTAATCGCTAGTAATACGCTATCGAGAACAGCCAGAAATAGAATAACCATCAACAATATCTGGGAACCACTTAATCCTGCAAACAAACGCGGCGGCAGCGCTCTCAAGATCAAATAGACGGCCATAAAAAGCCCCAGCGAACCTAAGGAAAAAGTTTGCGCCGCCTGGCGGGCGGTTTGGCTGTGCAGCGAGACCAATATCCCGCCACTGGCGGAAAAGAGACAAGCCAGCAGAGATAGGATCAGCACTCCCAACCATTGGCTGATGGGCGAATAATACATCCATGCCCCCCCTTGCGCCAGGTTCACCACGACCATGCTTAGTAAGGAAGCGAACAGGGTCATTCCCCAGATGTAGCCAACGGTGGACAGGACCTTCCCCCATAAAATCCCTCGATCCGATATCCGGCTGGCCAGCAGTGTTTCCAGCGTATGCCGTTCGCGCTCTCCGGCGAAGGAGTCCCCGATATACACGAGGATGTAGTAATACGGGAAGAAAATATTTAACAGCACCATGGGGGCGGAAAGAGTCAACCATCCCTGTCTGTCGATCAAGGGAAACACCACTCCCAGCAAGGCGATGAACATCAGGGAACCCACGTTGGCCAGCCTTCCCTGTGGAAAGAAGGTGTCTCTCCATTCCTTCCAAACCATCGTCCAGAGATCATTCATGGCTACTCTCTTTCATCAGCGTTAGGAAGACGTCCTCGAGGCTGCTCTCCCCTCGGCGCACTTCCTCGACCTCGCCTCCAGATCGGACGATCAGAGTCACCAGCGGAGCAGTCTCCGCCTCGCCCCGCAGTTCGACAAGCAATTTCCCATTTTCCTGCCGCACGCCGGCGACCTCCGGTCGTCCCCGCAAAGAAGCCAGAATTTCCTCCGTAAATCCTCGCCCTGTGATTTCAACATGGGGATTGGCTTTGCCCATGCGCAGTTTGTCGGGGCTGCCAACCGTCAATAGTTTGCCGTTCCGGATCACGCCCACCTGGCCGCAAAGTTTTTCGGCTTCGGTGAGGTTGTGCGTGTTGAGGAAAACGGTTGCGCCTTCCTGGGCCACCAAGGTTGAGAGGTCGGTCCGCAGGGCAGCCGCAGCAATCGGGTCAAATCCAGCGGTGGGTTCATCGAGAAAAATCAATTTGGGGTGGTGAAAGAGGGCGCGGGCCACGGCCAGTTTTTGTTTCATACCCCGGCTCCATCTGACCACCTGCTCCTTCCGGCGGTCCCAAAGACCGAGGTGGGTCAGCAACTCCTTGATCCGTGCCTTCCGCTCGGAAGGTCGCATGCGGTAGATGCGCCCGTAAAAATCCAGGTTGTCCTCGGCGATCATCCGATCATAGAGGCCGGAAAACTCAAGCAGCGCCCCGCTGCGGGCGCGGATACCGTCCGCCTGCGTGCGGGTATCGAGGCCCATCACCCAGGCTCGGCCCTGGGTAGGCTCCAGCAGGCCCAATAAAAGATGTATTGTGGTTGTTTTTCCCGCTCCATTGGGCCCTAGAAACCCAAATACAATTCCTTCAGGGACAACCAGGGAGATATCATCGACGGCTTTTACTTTGCCGAATGTGCGTGTAAGATGTTCGGTACGAATCACTGGTTCAGACATACACGCATCCCTTCCCGGTAGCAAGTAGTTTGTGCTTATATTCTTATATCATTACGAAAATAAGGCAAATATTAAATTTAGTCAACCGATAATGAATATTCAAATAAAAGGAATTTTGTTATTGTTTTCCGCCCAACGACCTGGCGCTCAGCCGCGTGGCCTGGCTGTGCCGGACTAGGTTCAGTATACTTGATCTGCCGCCGAAGAACATACCAACGCAAACACCAGGCCGAAGGCAACGTCGGC
>DAOUDU010000198.1:0-7943 GCA_034430775.1 Anaerolineales bacterium
GGTTTCTCCTAGGTATCTTCTCAAGGCTTGACCCAGGAAATGGTTCGCCGAATCGCCTCCGGCAGGGCGATGACGGCTCGCAGACCCAGTTCCGTAGCGGCCCTTTGCGTGGAAGGCACGTATCGTTCGACGGGCGCACAGGCCAAGGCCTGCCCCAGCACCCGTACTTCCGGCACGGGTTGAAAACTGTCGGCAACGACCTTCGCCAAGCCATGAATTGTAACCTCTTCTTCCGATCCCACGTTATAGGCGCGCAGCCGCGTCCCCCTAAAAAGGATCGTCCACAGCCAGACGGCCAGGTCTGCGGCGTATAAATACGACCGCCGCGGGGTGCCGTCGCCCCGGACGACGATCGGGCCGCCGGCCAACGCGTCGCGAATGAAATTCCCGACCGCAAAATGGACTTCCAATGGGAGGTACGGCCCCACAAAAGCGAAGCCGCGCGCGATCTTTAACTCGATCCCGGTCCTGCGGGCATGGGACGCGCACATCTCCTCGGCCGTGCGCTTGCCCCGGCCGTAAGCGGAAGCGGGATCCGCCGGATCCGGCGCGCCGGAGTAGTCTTCAGGGATACGGGTCATGTCCGCCGGTTGTTTCCCATATACCGCGCCGGAGCTGGTCAGAAGGAATTTCCGGGTGTTGCACGCTTGGGCGAAGTCGAGCGCGCGGCGGGTGCCTTCCACGATAGTTTCCAGCATGCGCTGCGGATTTTCGCGATTGAGGTTGGTGCCGGATTCAGTTGCCGCGTGGATGATGTGCGAACAGGTGCCAGTGGGGAATCCGAAAGTGCGGATATCCCCCCGTTGGAATCGGATTGCGGGGTGGTCCGCCAGGTGCGGCGCTTTGGTGCGGAACGCCTCCGGATTGCGGCTCAGGACCAGCACGGAAGCCTTCAGACCGAGCCGGTCATTCGCCCAGGCGAAGCTTTCCAGCAGCCAGGCGCCGAAGAAACCGGTTCCACCGGTAAGAAAGATGCGTTCTCCGCGCAGGTCTTCCCACAATCCGCGCGTGTGGTCCAAAATATGGTCCAGGTCGGCGGCAAGCCGATTCTCAGTCATGGGATTTTTCTTTGGGTGGGCGGGCCTTTTCGCGAGTGAAGAGACAAAGCGCGGGGGTTCGCGGCCGACGGCCGGAGTATAGGATTTCCCGGCGCATCATCCGGTCCGTTCGCCGCGCATAAATCGGTCGACGACTTCGCCGACGTATTCCAACTGAACGTCATCGATCCCCGGATACACGCCGATGAAGAAGGTGCGCTCCGCGATTGTCTCGGTATTGTCCAGGCCGCCGACCACCCGGTGGGGGATGTCCTGAAAGGCGGGCTGGCGCAGAAGGTTTCCGCTGAAGAGGTTGCGCGTCTCGATGCGATTGGCTTCCAGGAACCGCGTCAGATCGTTGCGGGAAAACCCCGCGTCTTCGCGGACGGTAACGACGAAACCGAACCAGGAAGGATCGCTGTTCGGCGTGCCGTGCGGCAGAATCAGGCGGTCCTGATGCGGCTCCATCCGGGCCAAGAGCTTTAGAAAGTTCGCCTTGCGCCGGGCGATGAAACCATCCAGTTTGGCAAGCTGCGCTAAGCCAACCGCCGCCTGCATGTCGGTGACTTTTAAGTTGTAGCCTACGTGGGTATACACGTACTTGTGATCGTAACCGAAGGGCAGGGTACCGAATTGCTGGGAAAACCGCTTCCCGCAACTGTTCGATTCGCCGCCGCCGCAATAACAATCGCGCCCCCAATCCCGGAAGGATCGCGCAATACGCCCGAGCGTTTCGTCGCCGGTGAGGATGCAGCCGCCTTCCCCCATCGTGATGTGGTGGGCGGGGTAGAAGGAAACGGTCGAGAAGTTTCCGAACGTGCCGGTCATCCGGCCGCGGTACCGGGCTCCCAACGCGTCGCAATTATCTTCCACCACCCACAAGTCGTGCTGATCCGCCAGGCGCATCACGGCATCCAGATCGAACGGAACGCCCATGGTGTGCGCCATCGCAATGGCGCGCGTCTTCGGGCCGATTGCTTCTTCGATGCGCTCGGGCACGGCGGTGTAATCGCCCAGGTTGACGTCGACGAAAACGGGGACCAAGTGATACTGGACCAGGGGAGCCACCGTGGTCGGGAAGCCGGCCGCGACGGTTATGACTTCATCGCCCGGCTGCAGCCGCCGCTCACCAAGTTTGGGCGAGGTCAGCGCGGCGATCGCCACCAGGTTGGCCGACGATCCGGAATTGACGAGGCAGGCGCGCGGAAGGCCGACATACTTTGCAAATTCGGTCTCGAACCGTTCGGCGAAGCGGCCGGCGGTGAGAAAAAAATCCAGGCTTGAATCCACCAGGCGGACCAGTTCCTCGGCGTCGAAGACCCGTCCGGCATAGTGGATGGTGTCTTGCTGCGGGTCGAAGGAGCGCCCGGCGAACCGCTCCCGGTAAAAGTCCGAAACAAGCTCTAAAATCTCGGCCCGCAGCTGTTCCTCCCGTTTCATCCCGGGTTCCGCTCCTCCGCCAGGAATTCCTTGTACCAGGAAATGGCCCGCTGCAAGCCGTTATCCAGGGTGAATAAGGGCGACCAACCCAGGACTTTATGCGCCTTCTGCGCGTCGAGATACTGCCGGCGGATCTCGTGGACGGCTTCGTTGAGGATCTCCGGCTGGAGATCCGATTTCATCAACCCAAGAATATGGCGGGCGACTTCCTGAACCGTCAGCGGCGCCCCATAGGAGAAATTGAACGCCTCGCCGCGCAATTCGGGGCGCTGCGCGAGCTGTTCGGCCAGCAGCATGTAGGCCGCGGCGCCGTCCTCCACATAGAAATAATCCCGCACGAACTGTCCGTCCGAACGGATGACCGGGCGCTGCCCGCGCAGGACGGAACGGATGGTTCCCGGAACGATGCGGTTCCAGTTGAGGTCGCCCCCGCCGTAGAAATTCCCGCAGCGGGTGACAACCACCGGCGTTTCGTAGCAGGCCGCATACGTGCTGGCGATCAAATCGGCGGCCGATTTACTGACGTCGTAGGGGTGCCGTCCCTGCAGCGGAGTGCTTTCGCCGTACGGAAGCTGCTCCTGATCGCCGTAGGCTTTATCCGATGAGGCCGCAACGATTTGCTTCACCCGCGGGCTGCGCCGGCAGGCTTCCAGCAGATTCCAGGTTCCCTGGATGTTTGTTTCGAAGGTCGCGACCGGGTTGCGGTTGGCGATTTGGACGATTGTCTGGGCGGCCAGGTGGATTACAGTATCGATCTCGTATTCGCCGAGGATGCGCTCGAGCAGATCCCGGTCGCGGATATCACCACGGACAACCTTGACCTGCTCGATCTGCCGCGAGCGGACCAGCTCGCTTTGGGGGATCCAATCCCGGACCAGGCAAACCACGTCCGCCCGGGCTTCCAGCAAGCGCTTCACCAGCCAGCCGCCGACCAAACCCGTTCCGCCGGTAACGAACGTCGGGCGGTCGAGCCAGAATCCGTTTTTCATGCCCAGACCTTCCATGGCGCCTTCCCTTCCTGCCATAACTTTTCGAGGATATGGACGTCGCGCACATTGTCCATACTCTGCCAAAAGCCGGTGTGCTCGTACGCGACCAGCTGGCCCGCCGTCGCGATTTTATCCAGGGAATCGAACTCCCAGGAGGTTGAATCGCCGTCGATGTATTCGGCCGCCCCGGGCTGCACCACGAAGAACCCGCCGTTGACCCAACCTTCGGCGATCTGCGGTTTTTCCTTGAACTGGACCACCCGGCCGTCCTTGACCACGATCTGGCCGAATCGCGCGGCTGGGCGGACGGCCGTTAACGTGACGAGTTTGTTCTGAGTGCGGTGGTACTCCAGCAGCTTGGGGATGCTTATGTCGCTCACGCCGTCGCCGTAGGTGAGCATGAACGGTTCGCGGCCGACGAACCCGGCCGCCTGTTTGACCCGTCCGCCGGTGTTGGTGGCGAGACCGGTGTCCAGGAGGTGGACGAGCCAGTCTTCGCAATCGCGGTTGTGGACGGCCACCTCGCCGGATTTCAGGTTGACGGTCAAATTATGGGAGTGATTGTGGAAATTCAGAAAATAATCCTTGATGTATTCGCCCTTATATCCCAGGGCGATGACGAATTCCCGGTAGCCGTATGCTGCGTAGGCTTTCATGATATGCCACAACATGGGCTGGCCGCCGATCTCCACCATCGGTTTGGGGCGAATAATGGTTTCTTCCGATAAACGCGTACCCAGCCCGCCTGCCAGGATGACGACCTTCATGGTTTTTTCCTCTGAAAAAGTTCCGTTTCCCAAGGTAAAAAAATTATACACCGGGTGGGACGATTAGGTGCGTCCATCATGGAAGAGGGATGCCCATTTCAAAAATTGAAGTTGCTTTATCGGAACCTCGAGATTCCACCGGCGAAGGGTCGCAACGTAAAGAATGGTCCGTGGCCAAAGAGGGCAAGGTTGCCTTCCCGCACCTGCGCCACCCCTTTTTTTATACGGCTATGGTTGGCATTAGATGACCCTTTCTCATCCCGCCTTTCTTCCCTCCAATCCTGCTTCGCGCAATCGCTGCTTTACCCATTACCGCCGATGCCGCCGGCTTTGAGGCCGAACCTTTATCCCGCTATTTTTCTTTCATGCATTTATTCCCCGTTTCCGGTAACACAGCGGCACACAATTATTTCCGAACCCCGATCCCTGGTATTTCTACTGTGGGCTATTCGCCTGTCCGGAGGAACAATGGATAATAAATCCCCGAATGGCATTAATGATAACGAGATCAGCTACAGAACCTGGCCATACCGGCGTCCAAATCTCCGAAAATAAATATATTTGTCACTTTCGATTTTTGAAAAAATTCCTGGATAATTCCGGAAACCACCTGTCCTCATTCGTTTTTTATTTCCACAATTGAATAAGGGGTTTCTTTAGGCAACGACAACGCGGTTGAGTTCACCCCTCACCCCCATTCCCCCTCTCCCAACGGTTCCAGCTAAAATGCTTCTTCCGAGATAGCATCATCCTTTATGCATTGCCACAACCGCTGAGAGAGGGGTTGCATGGCGCGTCTCTCCCTACTCCCAGCCGCTGTTTTAAAATGGATAATCAGTTACGGTCATTCAACTTTCGACCAAATTGGATCGGCTGGGAAGGAGGGGCGGGGAGGAGGGGGGCGGAATATCATATAATTACCTTGTGCCCGTCCTCGACGCCAACACGGTCGATTTCACCTCGAGCAGCCCGGCCCAGACCCAGCGGATAGGATCGCGGCTGGGGGAGCTCCTGCGCCCCGGCGACCTGATCTGCCTGCATGGCGACCTGGGCACCGGCAAGACCACGCTGGTGCAGGGTATGGCACGCGGATGGGGCTCGGCCCGGGCGGCGCGCAGCCCGACATTTGTCCTAGTGCACGAATACAAACGCGCCGACGGGAAGGTTCTGTACCATCTGGATGCCTTCCGCCTGAAGCCCGGCGAAGGGCCGGGGCTGGAGATAGACTCCGCGCTCGAGGGGGGCGCAATGGTGGTGGAGTGGCCGGAACGGATCGGCGAGATGCTCGAACGGGACCGGGTTCACGTGGAGATGCGGTGGATCGATGACACCCGAAGGAACCTACGCTTCGAAGGCAAAGGCGCGCGGCCGGAAGAAATCCTCCGAGACTTTCGGAAGCTGGCTTTCGGAAGCTGAGTGGATTCTGGCGGTCGATACCGCAACCGAGACGCTCGCCTTGGCGCTTTTCGACGGGCAGCGGGTTGCGGCGGAAACCGTCTGGCCGGCGCATATGCATCACACCGTCGAGCTCGCGCCCGCGGTCGAGGAACTTCTGCGCCGGACGGGCGTGAAACCGGAGGAGATCCGCGCGGTGGGTGTGGCCCAGGGTCCGGGCTCCTATACCGCGCTGAGGATAGGGATGGCGTTCGCGGCCGGTTTTGCCATACCGCATAACCTCCCGGTATACGGCATCCCTACTTTCGAGATCCTCGTTCGGGCCCAACCCGTGACGGAAAAGGAACTGGTGGCAATCCTGCGCGCCGGGCGCGGGCGGATCGCCTGGTGCGCGTATAAGGCTGTGGCGAGGAAGTGGAAGGCGGCGGGGGAACCGCGCGTTTCCACCTGGGAGGAGCTTGCCGCTGAAGCGCCGAAGCGGGCGCGGGTGTGCGGGGAGATCGATCCCGCCGGAAAAGCGGCGCTGGCCAAACGCAGGGATCTCAAACTCGCCCCTCCGCACCGAAACGTGCGGCGCGCGGGCGTGCTGGCGGAAATGACCGCCGAGCACTGGCGCGACCCGGAAACGCGGCCGATGTTGCTCCAGGCGATATATCTGGATTCGATAGAGAAGAAAGCAAATCTATAGAAACATAATTTCCACGCTTCCCCACCCCTCATCCCATCCTTCTCCCAGCTTATGCTGGGAGAAGGATGGGATGAGGGAGAGACGTCGCGGAAGATGGACCTTGGTCCAGAAATGATGAAATCGGATCACAGGCTTGCCGAACTCGCAGGGGAGTTCTTCGTCCGGGCGATGCAGCTGGAAGATATTCCCGCGGTGATGGAGATCGACCGGGAGGCATTCCCTAACCCATGGCCGGAGAATACCTACCGCTATGAATTGCAGAAAAACCCGGCATCCCATTTGCTGGTGATCGAAACCCGGGAACCGCCAAATGTGGTCGGCGCGGGTGGCTATTGGCTTATTGTCGATGAGGCGCATATTTCGACCTTCGCCGTGCATCCGGCGTGGCGCAAGCGCGGGGTGGGCAAGGTCCTGCTGGCCGTCCTGCTGCGACAGGCGGCTGCGCTTGGCGCGGTGAGCGCGATGCTCGAAGTCCGGGCGGGGAACGCGGCGGCTCAGGCGCTCTACGCGGGGTTCGGTTTCCGCCCGGTGGGGCTTCGCAAAGGCTATTACAAAAACAACGGGGAGGACGCCGTGCTCATGACGGCCGAGCGCATTAACGGCAGCGACACCCCGCATCGAGAGGATGCGATATGAAAATTCTCATCACCGGCGGCGCCGGGTTCATCGGGACGCACCTGACCAAGCACTTTTCCGGACGCGGCGATAAGGTGGCGGTGTTCGACAACCTTTCGCGGCGCGGGAGCGTCCCCAATCTGCAATGGCTCCAGAAGCATGTGCCGGAGCTTGAGTTCATCCACGGCGACGTCCGCGATGCATCCGCAATCGAGCGCGCCGCCCAGGGGCGCGAGGCCATCTTTCACCTCGCCGCCCAGGTGGCGGTGACCACCTCGGTGACCAACCCGCGCGACGATTTTAAAATCAACGCCCTCGGCACCTTCAACGTGCTCGAAGCGGCGCGGACCTCGGGGACCAACCCGATCGTCGTGTACAGCTCTACCAATAAGGTCTACGGCGGGATGGAGGAAGCCAAGGTCGTCGAGGGGCCGGCCCGCTACACCCTGGCGGAATTGCCGCAGGGTGTTGCGGAGACCTGGCCGCTGGATTTCCATTCCCCCTACGGCTGCTCCAAGGGAACCGGGGACCAGTACGTCCGCGATTACGCGCGCATTTACGGCCTGCCGACGGTGGTTTTCCGTCAGTCGGCGATCTACGGCGAACGGCAATTCGGGGTCGAGGACCAGGGCTGGCTGGCGCACTTTGTAATCTGCGCAACGCTCGGCCGTCCCATAACCATTTACGGTGACGGGAAACAGGTGCGTGACATGCTGTATGTTGGAGACCTGGCCCGCGCATTCGAACGCGCGGTGGACCAGATCGCCACCGTCCGCGGCCAGGTCTTCAACATCGGCGGCGGACCCGGATTCACGCTGACGATCTGGTCAGAAACGGGGCCGATGCTTGAGGAGCTTTCGGGGCGCACAATCGATGTCCGCTACGGAAAGTGGCGCCCGGGCGATCAGCGGATCTATGTCAGCGACATCCGCAAGGCGGAACGCGAACTCGGGTGGAAGCCCGAAGTGGCGCCGAAGGAAGGCCTCGCCCGTCTCTGGGCTTGGGCGCAGGA
>DAOUDU010000199.1:0-2466 GCA_034430775.1 Anaerolineales bacterium
GCCAGCGCCGCGCCCAGCCCGGACAGCGCGCCGAGGAGCCCGATCTGCGCGCTGTTCGCGCCGAGCGCAACGACGTACAGGATGAGATACGTGTTGACGATGGAATCGATTCCCAGTGCAAACGCGCCGTCGAACCAGAACCAGCGCAGGTTACTCTGCACCGACTGGGAAAGTTCGCCCACCCAATGCCCGCCGGCGCTGATCAGCGCGGCTTCGCTGCGCAAGCGTGTCAACCGATCCGCCGGCGTGGGAGTCGGGGAGGGGGAAGCAGTGCGCGCGCGCTTATCCGCCATGGATCGTCGTTCGGATGGAATCGAAGCATGCCGCCCGGCCGGCACGGCGGCGGAGAGGCCGCGTGACGCTGAATATTTCCGAATCGCGGAAGGCCTTAACGGAGCGCATCGAATATGGGAGTGGGGACGGGCGGGATTAAATCTGTTCGAAGACCGGCGAATCGACGACGAAGAGGACCGCACGGTTACGCCCAGCCTCGGGCGGGCAGCAGGTCTGGCGGAAGATGTCCGCCGCTTCCTCCACCTTCTCCTGCGGCAGGCCGATCAGGAGGGTGACGTTGCCTTTTCGCAGGAAGCCGCCGGTGGAGGCTACCCGGGTGAAGCGGAATCCTCGTTCGGTCAGGCGCTCGGTGAGCGCCGTATCGTCGACATCGCGGATCACGGCAATGAGGAGTTTCATCGCGGGGGCCTCTTATAACAGGATGAATCGTTCAACGGGAAACGCGATTACCGATGCGCCGCCGACTTCGGCCTCGATCATCAGCGGCAGCGCAGGGAGCAGCGAACCATCGGGCTGGACCGGGATCAATCGTTTGCGTGTGGCGCACAGTTCCCGGATGTGGTCGAGCAACGGTTCCAGATCGGCGCTGGAAAAACCGATCAGCAGCGTGGAGGATGGTTCCATGATGAACCCGCCGCGGCTCTCGATGATGGTAACCTGGAAACCCGCTTCCGTTAGACGATGGGTAAGGGCATCGGCGGTCCCGCCCTGCAGGGTAATGATGGCGACACGGTCGATGGTTTTATCTGTCGGCATAGGCATTCCCGGCGCTGCGCGCCTTTAAATATAATATAACCTTGCCGGGAGACGGTGTCAAATTGCAATGCAGATCTCCGGGACATATCGGCCGCCGCCGCCGGTTGAGTTTTTCCAGCCTGCGCTGTGCGGTATCCGTCCGGTGGGGGCGAAGAAATCTCCGGGTTGCCCCGGATGTTCAGCGGGGCCTCTCACAATGACATTTACGGGTTTATACTCGTCATTTCCAAGCTTTCGGGCAATCCATTACGGTAGGATGGAGTGATCTCAAATGAACCACGCCAATGCTGACGGTCTATCCGACCCGGTGGAATTATTGCAATCGATGCGGCCGGCACTTATCGGCCAGCCGTTTGTATTTGCTTCCATCCCGCGCCAGGCGCTGGCCAATCTGGCATTCCTTCCGCTCGGCACCTTCTGCGAATCGGAAGGCGTAACGGTGATCGCCACACAAACCCAGGCGCGGAATGCGGGCTGGCCGGCGGAGGATTCCTGGGCCTGCATCACGTTGATGGTGCATTCCTCGCTGCATGCGGTGGGGTTCCTGGCGGCGGTCGCCGCCGCGCTTGCGCGGGAAGGGATCAGCGTCAATCCGGTATCCGCGTATTATCACGATCACCTGTTTGTTCCCTGGGATGAGCGAACGCGGGCGATGGAAACGCTCTCCGATCTGGGGGCGTCGCGGGCGGCGGAAACCGGTTAGGGAAAACGGCCGGACCGATTTTTCCGGCGCGGCGGAAACACCCGGCCAGCCTGTGCGATTCGGGTACAATACCGGCGCCGGGGGGCGAAGGAACCGCGAACGCCGGAGGACCGCATGGACGAGGATTTGCTGCTCGAGATAACCGACATATCCCTCCTGATGATCAAAGACCGCCCGAAGAAGAGCATCGTCGTGGCGGTCCCGCACCACGCGCCGGCGGGAAAAGAAACACTGCCCTGCCTGGAACACCAGGAAGCGGATGAGAACACCGGGTTCCTTGGGCGCTACCTGGCCGAAAAACTGGGCTGTCCGTGCGTGATTGCCTGCAACTATCCGCTGGACAGCAACAAATACTTCCGCAGCGATTACGTGATGCAGATCGCCGCCTGGAATCCGAAGGTGCTGGTGGAGCTGCACGGGCACAACGGGAAGAAAGCGCGCAGCAATATAGAAATATCCTCCGGCCCGGGCGAGACCGCCGGATTCGCCAAAGCGCTGGCGGAAAAGCTGACCGCGGTGTTTCAGGGAAACGACTTGCTGCGGAAATTCACCGTCGGCGGCGAGTACGACCAGATCTACTACAAAGCCAGCGCGGCGGTCACAATCTCCGGCGCCCGGTGGATCGGGTATCACATCGAACTGCCCCAGAACCTGCGCAAGATGATCGAAGGCCTGGACGGAAAACCGCCCAAGGCGGGGTATGTCTTTTGCGA
>DAOUDU010000200.1:0-3958 GCA_034430775.1 Anaerolineales bacterium
TCCTTTTTTTAATTAATCAGCGAAAAAGAATTATGACTGACCACCGAATTGCGATAATCGATTGCTTAATCCCTGAGAGTAACTCGGATCCCATCCGCCGCGCGCTTGGGTAGGCGGGATGCAGCCGCATCGGCTGTTGTGATCACTGCGCCGCGGAAACCCGCGTGCGGGGGTATTGGCGTCCGCTCGAGGGGGCCCGGCCGTACACTGGCCGTGCGGGTGAAGTTTCGTCATCGGATACGATCAAGATGGAGTTCGTTTGCCGGGCCGAACGCGCCAGCGAGGCGGTCAAACTCATCCGCGGCCTGCATCCGTACGAAGAGCCGTTGATTATGGTTATTCCGCTTTGCAACGACGAAGTGGAAGGCAGCACCAAGGATGTGGGGTGACGGAAAACGAGAATTAGTAAAAACCCCTTCCGTCGGGGCCAAGCGGGTATGCGAAACAGCAGATTTTTTCCATAGTGTGCGGATAGAGGAACGGAAGTAAAGACGGCGGCACCGCGATATTGGTGCCGCCGTTATTTTCGTGCAGTCTCCTCGGCGCAGAGCTGTTCGCTCGAAGAAGGCGGAGATTATCCTCCGTTCATGTCCCATAGGATGATCGTGCCGTCCCAAGATCCCGAAGCGAGGAGCTTCCCGTCCGACGAGAATCCCAGACTTGCTACTGTCTCCATGTGACCTTTCAAGATCCGAGCATCCGCCGAAAAATCACCAAACCAAACGGCGATTTGCCCGCTGCTGGACCCGGCCGCTAGAACGCCGCTGTCGGGCGACCAGGCAATACCGTAAATTGTGCCGTTAAAAGGAAGATCGCAAAACAGCGATCCGGAGGCAACATCCCATAACGTTACGGAATTATATTGGTTGCCTGTGGCGATCATTGAGCCGTCGGGCGACCACGCGATCCGGTGCATGGAGATATTTGCATCCGAGATAGTTCTTATCAGGCTGCCGGATTCCGCATCCCATAATTGAATCCTTGCGGATTTCGGGCTGGGCAAACCGGAATAATACTCCGAATAATTCGAGACCGTCGCCAGGATTTTGCCGTCGGGAGACCAGGCGAGATCGGCAATGCGAAGATCTTCCACATCATCCTCCGCAATGGGCCGGAGGATGCGGATGATTCCGCCGTTAACGCTGTTCCATAGGATCACCTTGTCGTCCAGCGCGGCAGAGGCGAGCCTCCCGCCGTCTCCCGACCATGCCAAGCGGGTGACTGAATCGCCGTGTCCTTTTAGCGTACGCACCCGGGCGCCGGAAACTCCATCCCACAACGTGACGCCGCCGTCGCTTGATCCGGCAGCCAGGGTGTTCCCTTTTGGCGACCAGACGGCGGTTTCCACGGATCCGGTTTGTCCTGTGAACTGCCGCAGGCGTCCGCCGGTTAGCGTATCCCACAACAGCAATCCCGATTTGGATCCGGTCGCAATTGTCTTTCCATCCGGCGACCAGGAGACGGAGTAGATGCCCTGCGAAAAACCTTCCAGGGATGGCAGTCTTTCACCTGTTACGGCGTTCCAAAAGAGAATGGCATCGGCCGTTCCCGCCGCCAAGCCAGCGCCATCCGCTGACCATGCGATGCGGAGAGCTGGAGAAGGGGTGGTAAGTGTGCGGAGTTTGTGCCCGTTTTCCGAATTCCAAAAAACCACTGTGCCGTCACGGGATGCCGAGGCGAGTGTCTTGCCGTCGGCCGACCAAATCACACCGGTGATGTGATCGGTATGGCCGCGCAGGATTCTGTCCACCTGCAGGGAGGTGGCATCCAGAACGATCACATCCCTGTACTCCATGTTGGGATCCGGAGTCTGACCGCCCCAGTCGAAAGGTGCAACATCCAGACCGAACGCCAGATATTTCCCAACCGGCGACCACGCCAGATCGTCGATCGAACCGTATGGGCCTTTTGTAAAGGTTGTTATTTGCTGTCCTGTGGATCCGTCGAGCAGATGAATTTCGCCGACCAGGCTTCCAACGGCCAGCACGGAGCCGTCCGGCGACCATTTAAGACTCGTCCAGGGAACAGGATTCTGATCCGATGAATATACCGTCTTCTTCTTGTTGTAGGAAGCATCCCAAAAAAACAACGATCCGTCATGGCTACAGGCCGCGAGCGTACTGCCGTCCGGCGACCATTCCAAGTCGATAGCCCCGTATGTAAAACCTTCGAGTTGTCGTTCCGGTTCGCCGGTGGCGGCGCTCCACAGGATGATCTTCCCCGATTGGAATCCGGTCGCCAGGATTTTCCCGTCCGGAGACCAGGCGATGGAAAGGGTCGATCCGAGGGAAGGATCGACGGCGGAAAACCAAACTTCCGCAAGCGAATCCATCCGATATACGAAGACCCCGATGCTTCCGCCGACCGCTAGAAAATCCCCGTCCGGTGAAACGCCGATATCATTAATCGATCCGCGGCCCATTCGGACGATCGCCCCTTCCGGCACCCATTCCGCAGCGATCCGGGGGGTGGGGGTTGCGGTCCGCGTAGGGCGAGGTGTTGGAGATGCGACGATCTGGGAGGTTGGTGTGGAAGTCCCGTCGGGAGCGGAAAACGATGTTGTCGATTTCAGCGGCGTTTCATCGGTGACAGTCTGGGAAAAAGTCGGGAGCGCATTTTCCCCGGATGTCCGTCCGCAGGAAGATGCAAAGAGGAAGAAAATGATTGCAGAAAGGAGAATTCCCGTCGTCCGTTTGCCCATACAATCCTAGAAAATCAGCATCAACCGCCTCTGACGGGCCGTTATTCCGCTTTTACTTCCGCGCGCGCTTCCTTGACCGATAATCCCATCCGCATCATGTAATACGCGCCCAGAAGCGTGATCGGCAGCCACAACGCGGCATGCAGTACGACAGTGTAGGCCGTGGCAATTTCCTTGCCCACCCCGTAGGCCTGCAACGCGGCCACTCCCGCCGCTTCGAAGGTGCCGATGTATCCCGGTGCAGAAGGGATGCTGGTGATAATGTTGGCGATGCCGTTCATCAGCATCAGCGCGAAGAAGGAAACGATGAAGGCAAAACCATGCATCAGGAACCAGTATTTGCCGGTTTCGAACAGCCAGACCACAATCGAGGTCACCAGGATCATCAGCGCATCGCGCGGGGAGCGCAGGCAGGAAAGCCCTTCGAGGAACTTTCCGGAGATGCCTTCGGTTTTCGGGCGGAAGCGGGCCGGGATCAGATGCGCAATCGACCAGGCGACGGCCCTTGTGGTGACCGCGGGAAACATCGCTGCCAGCATAAAGACCACCAACGCTCCGAAGAAAATAAATGTTCCGATGATGGCGACCTGCTGGATCGTGCCGCCTATGCCGGATTCGACGCCGCCGATCTTCGCGAGTTCCGGCAGGTTGACGAAGATGAAAAGCATCATCACTACCGCGTCGAAGATCCGTTCGATCAGTACGATCGCGAGCGAGGCGCTGATTGCGACGCTCTCCTTTTGTTTAATCACATAAGCGCGAAGAACTTCTCCCAACCGGGCCGGGTAAATATTATTGCCCATGTAGCCGATGCAGACGATCGGGAATAAAGTGGAGACGGGGACCTTCTTGATCGGCCGCATCATGTAGTGCAACCGCCATGCGCGGACCCAAACTCCGATAAAATAGGAAGCGAGAGCCGGGATTAGCCAGAGATATTGCGCGCTGCGCAGGGAATTCCAGAGCTTTGTCCAATCCTGCTGGGGGAATACAACGAAGATCAAAAAGAAAAGGCTGATGGCAAGCCCGACCCAGAACTGCCAGCGCTTCATGTACGCTCTCCAGAGTAGAATGTGATTTGGATTGTACCATCGGAGAATGCGATGCACCTGACCGATAAACCCCGTTTACTGATTGCCACGACCAATCCCGGCAAGCAGCGCGAGTACCGCGACCTGCTGCGCGAGGTGCCGGCCGAGATCGTCTTCCCCGACGAGTTGGGTATTACACTCGAAGTCGAAGAGGACGGTGCGACCT
>DAOUDU010000201.1:0-7578 GCA_034430775.1 Anaerolineales bacterium
ACGGCGACGCGCACGAGGACGCCGGTAACGCCTTCACTCACGCCGACCAGAACGCCCACTTCGCCTCCGCCGACGCTCACCCGGACGATCACGAAAACGCCGACGCGTACGCCGACGAGAACCCTGCAGTATACGCTGACACCGTCGATGACGAAAACAAAGACGCCGATGGGAGGTACCGGCGGATAAGGGGCCGGCAAATATACACATACAAGACCGCCTCGGTCTCCAGACCGAGGCGGTCTTTTTTTGGTATAAAATCGTTGTATGCACGCCTTCCGCCGCCGGTATGTTGTCCGCCTGCTTCCCGCCGCGTGTTTCGGGGCGGCGACCGTTGCCTGGCTCTTCCTCTACTCCCGTTTCCTTCGTAATTTTTACTATGTTCCCAATCCATTCCTGGTGCCGCTTTCCCTTCTGCAATGGCTGACCGGTTTCACCGCCGCGATTTTGGCGCTGGCCCGGGTCCGGCAGGAAGCGGGTCCCCTCAGGCGCGCGTGGTTCTTCCTCGCGCTTGCGCTCACCCTTTGGCCGCTGGCCGATGGGCTGGAGCAGTTCATCCCCCCGGATTGGCAATTATTCCAGAACCTCTTCCCGCGCCCGGTGCATATCCTGGCGTATGGTTTTGCACTGGTCTCGATTTTCTTTTTCGCGCCGGTTCCGGAGGCGCGCTTCGGCCGGCTGCGCTTTCTGGTGGATCTGATCATCCACGCCGCCTCGTGGGGGGTGATCCTGTGGTTTCTGCTGGTGGAACCGGTTCTGCAGCCGTTGCACGCCAATCTGGAATTGCGGTTCTGGATCGCTTTGTATTCGATCCTCGACCTGATCCTGCTGATGCTGATCGTCTGGCTGCAGGGACAATCGGCCCGGATGTCACGGACGCTGTGGCTGCTGGCCGGCGGGTTCTTCCTGCTGGCCATCCACGATCTGGTCACCGGGTGGATTGTCCTGCAGGGCGGAACCCAGGCGTATGTCTACACCGGATTCCTGATGGTCGGAGGATATGCCGCCATCGGAATCGCCGCTGGCGTGAAACCGAAAGCGAAATCCGGAGCGGCCGGGGATTCCGGCCCGGCGCCCCAGGCGCTCGACGGATTCCGGTCGCGATGGCGGCGGATCGAGGCGCGCTGGCTGCCGCTGATTTCCACAACCGGGCTGGCGGTGTTCCTCGCCGCGGAGTGGCGGCGCACCGGCGAGGTCGATTCGCTTCTGCTGCTGGCCACGCTGGCCCTGAGCCTGCTGTTATTCCTGCGCGAAGGGATCATCGCCGGCCAGGCGGAAGTGGCGGGGTATGCCGTCCTGCTTGAGAATATTGAGGATCCGGCTTTCATCTGCGACAGTCGCGGACGGGTGTTCCTGGATAATCCCGCCCTGCGCACGCTGCATAACCCCGACCGGAAAGGGAGCGATCTGGCGCAATTGCTGCCGCTCAGCCCGGAGTGGGATTTTCTGCTGCGTGAAGCCCATACCCGGGGCTGGAGCGGCGAGGTGTGGGTGACCGACTCGCCGCGCGGACGCTTTCCAGCCTGGCTGGTTATTCAACGGCTGCCGACCGATGAGGACCGGGGCGTGCGGTTCGCCGCCCTGCTGCACGACCTTTCCCCCCAGCGCCGGCAGGAAGAATCCCTGCGGGAGGCCTACCGGCAGACGGAGGAAAGCCGCCAGGCGCTCGAGCAATTAAGCGGCCGGCTCGAAGAGAAGGTTGTGGAAAAAACCGCCGATCTCTCGCGCGCCCTCGAGCAGCTGGAGGAGCAGAACCGCCTGCTGCGTTCGCTCGACCGGTTGAAATCCGAATTCATCGCCCTGACGTCACACGAACTGCGCACGCCGCTGATGGCCATCCGCGGCGGGTTGGAATTAATCACCGCCCGGAAGAAGCTGCTGCCGGAGCCCATACGGTCCAACCTCGAACTGGTGCGCAAAGAATCCGAACGCCTCGGCCGGTTCGTGGAAAGCATCCTGGATCTTTCCGCGCTCGAAGCGGGGCGGATGCCGCTCCAGATCAGCCCGTTGCGGCTTTCGGAACCGGTCGAGCGCGCGCGCATCGCGCTGGCCGCGGTCCACGGCGGTTTGGAAAGCCGCAACCTGCGGCGGCTGGCAATCCGCCTGCCGGACGGATTGCCGGAGGTTGCCGCGGACGAACATATCCTGACCAGCATTTTTTTTCAACTGGTGGATAACGCCTTCAAGTATGCGCCCGACGGCCCTGTACGGGTGGAGGCGGAGGCGGTGGAAGACGGCGTGGCGGTGACCATCCAGGATCACGGTCCCGGCATTCCCCCCGAAAATCGCAGCCAGGTCTTTCAGATGTTTTCGCGGCTCGAGGATCCGGATTCGCCGCGCGTGCGCGGGGTGGGACTCGGGCTGTACATTTCGCGTAAAATGGTGGAGGCGATGGGCGGTGAACTCGGCTTGGTGCCGTCGGAGCGCGGACTCGTTTTACGCCTCCGGTTGAAAGCATTCTGCGAGGAATCATGAGCCAGACGATACTCCTGATCGACGACGACGAATCCCTGCGCCAGGTGATTTCCCAGTACCTTACGCAGGAGGGTTATCGTGTGATCGCGGCCGGGTCCGGCACGGACGCCTTGAAGCTCTTTTATTCCGAGCGGCCCGCAGCCGTGCTGTTGGATTTGATGATGCCGGGCATGGATGGGTGGGAGGTATGCGCCCGGTTACGCGAACTTTCCGATGCGCCGATCCTGCTGGTGACGGCGCGCACCTCGCAGGAGGATAAGCTGCGCGGGTTCCGGCTGGGGATCGACGATTACCTTTCCAAGCCGTTCAGTCTGGCCGAGCTTGCGGCCAGGCTGCAGGCGGTGCTTTCGCGCAGCCGGAAGACCGGCGCGGCCGCCGAAAAAAACCTCGCCTGGAACGAACTGCGAATGGATCTCGGCAAACGCCAGGTGTGGTGCGGTGTGAAACCCGTTTTGCTGACCCCGACCGAATTCCGCATGCTCGAAATCCTCATCCGCAAGCAGGGCAGCGTGGTGACCGAGGAGGAACTGCGCCAGGAGATCTGGGGCAGCGAGCGGCCGGTGGATTCCTCGGCCGTGCGGCGTTATGTCTGGCTGCTGCGGCAAAAGATCGAGGACGACCCCGCCAAGCCCGCGCGCGTGCTGGCCGTGCGCGGCGCGGGCTACCGGCTGGGGCCGTAATCCCAAGGCGAGAAGGATCTAAAAAGCAACCTCTGTATGTCATCCCGAGGACCGATTTTTGGGACGAGGGATCGGAACCCTTGGAGACGGGCAAGTACGCATCTACAATGAGTCTCCGATCCCTCGCTTCGCTCGGGATGACCATCCCAACACCAAGCCCGCCCGTGTGCTGGCCGTGCGCGGCGCGGGCTACCGGCTGGGGCCGTAATCCCAAGCCGAGAAGGATCGAAAAAGCACCCTCTGTAGGTCATCCCGAGGACCGATTTTTGAGACGAGGGATCGGAACCCATGGAGACTGGCAAGTACGCATCTGCAATGAGTCTCCGATCCCTCGCTTCGCTCGGGATGGCCACCCCAACACCAAGCCCGTCCGGGTGCTGGCCGTGTGCGGTGCGGTAGAATCTCTTTCGTGAATCGGGTTCGCCTGCCGGCCGTTTTCTTAATGATTGCGATCCTATCCTTGCCGCCCTTCCGATCCGCCGCCGGTGCGGAAGGGGAGGCAGCCTTCCTGTTCGATCTCGATAATTCACAATTTCCACAAATCCATGCTTATTTTTCGATTTCGAATCCCCTGGGAGGGCGGGTAACGGGCCTGACCGCGGAGGATATTTATTTAAAGGAAGATGATGCTCCCGCTCGGGATGTGGTCCTCACGGAAGAACAAACCGGGCTGCGGCTGGTCGTGGTGGTCGATCCCGGCCTGGATTTGACCTACGCGCTTCCGGATGGAGAAACCCGCATCCAGCGGCTTCGCCGCGCGATGACCGACTGGCTGGGGACATTTCCGCAAAGCGGCATGGACGACCTGACTCTCATCACGCCGGAGGGCACCTCCGTCTCCCACACATCGGATGCGGAAGTGTTTCTGGACGGCCTGCGCGCCTACACGCCGATACTCCCGGCCGCGCGGACACTGGATGCTCTGCTGCTGGATGCGCTTGGCGCGGCCGCCGATCCGCTGCCGCGCCCGGGGATGCGCACGCTGCTGATCGTTTTCTCCGCCTCCAAGCTCGCCCAAAGCGAAAATATCGGCAAGGGGTTGTGCCCGCGCGCGCGCGAGCTGCACGCCACGATGTTTGCGATCTGGTCCGGACGCGCGGAACCTTCCGCCAAACCGGATATGGATTCGCTCGCGTCCCTGGCGGCCGCGTGCGGCGGATACACCGTCGCGCTGGAAAGCGCCACCGGCACCGCGGCGGTGCTTGGGATGATCGCCACCCAGCGCACCCAATACCGGGTGGAATACCGCTCCGCCATCGCTTCCTCCGGGGAGCATGCGCTGACGGCATTCCTCACGCACGCGGACTTTACGGCCGAGACGTTTCCGCTCCGTTTTTCCGTTGCGGTTCAGCCGCCCGCGGTGGCGTGGGTCGATTTTCCGGAACGGGCGACGCGCAAAGGCGAAGACGTCACGCAACCGGTGGAAGCGTATCTGCCGGATTTCATCGAACTTCAGGCCGAGATCACCTTCCCCGACGGGCACCCGCGCGCTATTGCCGTGATGCAGCTCTATGCCGATAATGAACTGGTAGGCGAATGCGCCTCCGGGTGCGGCGGGATCCGCTGGGACCTGCGGCGGTACGCCGAAAGCGCTTCCATCCGGATGCAAATGGTTGTCCGGGATGAACTCGGACTGGAGGGGAAAACAGCGGAACGGAAATTCACCCTGGCCGTCGACCGACCGTCCTTTTGGGAGATCTTCCGCGCAAGGTATCTGCTTCCGGTCACGATCCTGCTTGCGGTCGCCGCCGCCGTCGGCGTGTTCATTGCGGCGATGGTGAACCTGAACCGGGTGCGCACGGTGCAGACTTCCGGCGATTTTCTCTTCCCCGGCGAATCCTCCGCTCCGGCCGGGGCGGCGGAGGGGATGAGAAGACGCCTGCGCAGTATCAGGCGCAGGAAACCCAAGCCGCCCGAACCGCCGGCGGCGGCCTATGCCGTGCTGGAAAAACTCGGCGGGGCCGAAGGGAAAATCGATATCATTGCGCCGGATGTGATCATCGGGCGGGATCCACATTCCGCCGGGATCGTCCTTGACGATCCGTCGGTATCCCCGCGCCATGGACGGATCGTAAGGATGGGTGACGGTCTCCCTTGGATTTTCGACCTGGGATCGTCTGCGGGAAGCTGGAAAAACTTCGAAGAGGTCCCGCCGGAAGGCGCTTCGTTGCGGGAAGGGGACCGGTTGAATTTCGGACGCGCCGCATTCCGCGTACGGTTGAAGCCGTACGCACCTGTCAAGGAGACTCGCGATGCAAAAAACCCTTGAACCGCAGGCGGACCTGGCGGCGGATTCCAATGTCGGGCGGGTGCGCACCAACAACGAAGACCGTTATGCGATCGTCCGTCTGGAATGCAAGGGAACACCGGGCGTGCTGGCGCTGGTGGCCGACGGGGTCGGCGGGCATGCCGCCGGCGAGGTGGCTTCGCAGATGGTGGTGGACGAGATCGTGCGCGAGGTGCAGGCGGATCCGTGTGCCAACCCGGCCAAGATACTGCCGGAGGCGGTGGTGCGCGCCGGGCGGGCGGTATTTGCCCGCGCAAAGCATGATATTGCTTTGCGGGGGATGGCGACCACCCTCGCCGGCGCCTGGCTGGTCGGCCGGCGCCTGTATACGGTCACCGTCGGCGACAGCCGGATCTACATGCGCCGGGGCGGGAGGACCTTCCAAGCCAGCATCGATCACACATGGGTCCAGGATGCGGTCGAGCACGGGCTGCTGACGCCCGACCAGGCGCGCATCCATCCGAATGCGCATGTCCTGCGCCGCCATTTGGGCGGCGAACAAGACCCGGAACCGGATCAGCGCCTGCGGCTGGACGAGGGCGCTGAAACGCCCGGCAGCGCCGAACACCAGGGAATGACGCTCGAGGACGGTGACGCATTGGTCCTCTGTTCGGATGGATTGAGCGATCTGGTCGGAGAGGCGGAGATCGGCCGCGCGCTGCGGCATAAAAAGATTGAGCGCACGGTCCAGGAACTGATCGAGCTCGCCCGGTCGCGCGGCGGGCACGATAACATCACGATTGTCGCGCTGCGCATTCCGACGGAGCGGGAGAAAGCGGCCGGGCGGCGTTGGCTCCGGACGCTGGCGGTGCTGACGATTTCCGCGCTGGTCCTCGCGGCGGTTGCAGCGGCGGTTTACTTTTTATTCTTGTGGCCTGTGCGGTAGACCCGGTAAATAGCGACAAAACTGCTTCTCAACCTCCCTCATCCCGCCCTTCTCCCGGCGTACCCTCGCTTCATGATCGCGCAAGTTCCAGGAATAAACCGAACTTGCGCACTCCGCGAGGGCAGGCGCTGGGAGAACTTGTCCCGGAGCGCAGCGACGGGAGGTGGTCGAAGGCCGGAGGAGGGGGAGTAAATAATTCGGGACCACGTTCTATTCTATGCTGTCAGGTTGACTAGAGATAAAAGCGACGAATAATCGTTGCCATAAAAAAGCAGGATTGTCATCCCGTCATGTGGGCGGCTCAAAATCCCGCCGCCTACACTCCTCGCAATGACCTCGTTTCAGGATTCCCATGGCTTTTCCACTTCGTCATCTTATCCATGCGCGGGAGCCGCCGCCTCATGGGGTTTATCCGTCACGAACCTTGCAAAAATCAGCGCGGCGATCAGGCGTCCGATCCCGGAGATGGCGAATACGGTTTTATACCCAAAAGCGGTCACCACCCAGCCGCCGAATGCGGCCCCGAGGGCGAGCGAGACGGCCACGACAATCTGATGCACGGCGCTGAAACGCGCGCGTTCGGCGTGCGGTGTAATCTGTAAAAGCAGGTTGAGGACGCATAAACTGAACCCGGACCACAACACGCCCGCCGCGAGGTTGATGGCCAGAACGTACCACGGTGAAGGGACGAAGATCCAGGCGATGGGCAGGATGGGGATGAGCAGGCTGGTGATGAGGATGATCCGGCGCGGGCCCCAACGGTCGGCGAGCGGGCCGAAGAACCGAAAAGCGGGCAGGCTGGCCAGGCTGGTCGCGGCGGTGAGTATCCCGACCTGAATCATGCTGGCCCCAAGGTCGTGGACCAGATACACATTAAAGAACGGACCGGCGACATTCAGCGCGAAATTCCATACCGCACTGTGCAGGCAAAGCGCCAGGAACGGACGGTGGGCGAGGATGCTTCCCAAAATCGGCGTGGATCCGGCGGGCGCGGCGCGCGGCGGCGGCCGGGGCGAGGGATCCTGAATCCGTGAAAAACAAAACCATGAGAGTGCGCCGAATCCAAACGCCAGCAGGAACGCCCATTGATACCCCGCCGGCGATCCCTGGTCGTTGATGATCACGCCGGCCAGGAAGGCGGTGACCATGCCGGCCAGTGTCATGGCGATATTGCGCGAGGCGAAATAGCGCCCGCGCTGGCTCAGAGGGACGATATCGGCCGCCAGCGAAGTCCAGGCGGGAAGCGAAAG
>DAOUDU010000202.1:0-5089 GCA_034430775.1 Anaerolineales bacterium
TCCGCCCGCTCTTCCGCGCGGTCGGTCGCCAGCGGAGGGTCGGGTGAAAGTGCGGAAATTTCCGCACGCAATTCGGGCGTCACCGTAATCTCGACGGCCTTGAGCGATTCTTCCAATTGCGCCAGATTGCGCGCGCCGATGATCGGCGCGGTCACCGCCGGATGGGAGGCTGCCCACGCCACCGCCAGCGCGGCGGGCGTCCATCCGCGCGCCTGCGCGAATTCGGAGAAACGCAGGGCGGTATCAAACACCCATGCTTCAGCGTACCGCGTCCGGTACCGGTCGCTTTCAATCAGCCGTCCCGAGGCCGGCCGGCGCGAAGGCCCGTATTTGCCGGTCAGCAAGCCGCCTCCCAGCGGGCTGTAGGTGATCACTCCCAGTTCCTCCGACGCCGCCATCGGGAGGATTTCCACCTCCGCCTGGCGCTTCACCAGGTTGTACATGGGCTGGAGGCATTCAAAGCGGGCCCACCCTTCCCGGGCGGAGATCCCCAGCGCCTTGGCAACCTGCCACGCGGCGAAATTGCTCGCCGCCGGATATAGGATCTTTCCCCGCCGCACCAAGTCGTCGAGCGCGCGGAGCGTTTCCTCAAGCGGCGTAAAGGGATCGAAGCGGTGGATGAAGTAGAAATCGAGATGATCCGTGCGCAGCCGCCTCAGGGATTTTTCCACGGAAGCCACGATGTGGCGGCGCGAAGCCCCCCGCGCGTTTACGTCCGGCCCCTGCGGGAAATACACCTTGCTGGTCAGGATCAATTCCTCCCGGTTCGGGGCCGCCAGCTCGCCCAGGATCTCCTCCGCACCGCCCGCCTGGTACATGTCGGCGCAATCGAAGAAGTTGATCCCCGCATCGCGGCAGCGGCGGAACATGGCCTTGGAGGTTTCTTTATCCGCGTCCCCCCCAAACGACATCGTTCCGAAGCAAAGGGCTGAAACGCTCACACCGGTCCGGCCGAGGTATTTGAATTCCATGCGGGTTTCTCCTGGGAGACTTCATAAGACCGGCGGCTTGGCGTTTATGGCACGCGGATTTCATGCGGACCGGCGCGGTCCGTCACACACGCATTCTGTCAGCGGGTGCCGCGCCGGTCTGCCATCCGGATCCGAAAATCCATCGCAGGAAACATCAAATTTTGCGACGGCAAAAGCTCTACCTGAAGAGCGTTTGCCTTAACGCGGCAACCCGGCCTGCAATCCGGAAACATCATCCTAATAGAAACGGAATTCCGTAATCACCCAGCATCCGAAAAAATTGCGTTTCAGCACCCAACTGTCTTTTCCGACCTCATTGTAATATTCCTGCGGTTCGCCGCCGTTGGGGACGAACGTGCCGGAACTGCCGCTGATAAACCAGGCCGTATCCGCCGTTATCCCCTTGCCGGTGGGCTGGATTCCGAAATGTTTGGAATCGAAAATATCGGCGCTTTCAAACAACTCCTGGTAACGCGCGATCGGGGAATGCCATTCGGTGCCATCCAACTCGAAGCGGAGCAACGCGTTGGAGGCGAAGATATCCTTGATAATGGACAGATCCTCGTTGTTCGCCGCCGTCGCCTCTGCCTCGATGATGGAGACGATCGTCGCCATGACCGTTACTTCCTGATACGGGCAGTGAGAGGATGGCTTCGCGGTTTCGGTGGCCGCCGTTTCCGCCGCTGTTTCCACCGTGGGCTCCGTATCCGCCGTCTCAGGAACCTGCCCGTTGTTGCACACAAACGGCGCAATCCGCTGGTCGAGCGCCAGGGCGTACCGCTTCACATCGTCAACGTTCCGGGTAATAAGGCGGATCTCCGCCACCGCGCTGCAGCGGACCCAAAAGGCATTTGCGCCGTCAAGGGTCGTTGCGCCTGTCCCGAACGGGATGGAAAACTCGAGGAATGAGGATTTATCTCCGAGGCCCTCCAGAGCCTGGCTTTCATCGTAGGCTTCACCCTTCGGATTAAACGCCTTTTCGATGTCGGCGGCTTCGCTGTACAGGAAGACCGACGCGTTGCCCGCCCACGAACCTCCGGTTGAGAACTCCACGCTGATTTGGTACTGCGCCGGTGGGATGTCCGCAAACCGCTCCGGGACCGCGGCTCCCGGGCTTCCGGCGGAGAAAACCGCCGGAAGATCTCCGGGCTGGAAAATCTGTTGATGCAGATTCACCGCGCCGATCTGTTCCGGCGTGAGCAATGCGCTCGTGACGCCGGATGGATTGGACGGAACAATCCCGTTCAGCTGACTGCAGCCGACGGCCAGCGCCGCCAAGGCGATCCAAACCAGTGCTTTCCGTTTATGATCCGCTTTCATGCCTCTCCTGCGCTGTGACGGGCGGGCCCGGCGGTCTCAAGGGAGACCGCACTCTTTCTCTTTTGTCCGGTTCGCGCCGGGGGGAATTCTCGCCGACTTGCCTTCGAAACGCCTTCCGGCCGGTAAAGATCAGCTATTTTACTTGAAATCCGCCTGTGGAGAGCGTTGCCCGGGACGGCCATATCGGGCAGTACGGAACACACCCTTGGGGATAACCCCGGCTCGGGAGTGCCCCGGATCGGCGGGAATGAGGTTTGTGCGCTGGAGGCGCCCAAGGTCTGCGGCTGACACCGCGTTTACATCTCGAATTCCGCGACGAGAAAGGTATGATCGGAAGGTCGTTTGACTTTTCGCGCGGCGATATCGATCCACGCTTTCCGGGTCTTTTCGGCGAGCGCACGCGTGGCGAAGATGTGATCCACCCGCCAGCCGATATTGCGCTTGACGGTGCCGGCGACGCGGTAATCCCAATACGTATACTGTCCGGGCTCGTCCGGGTGCAGCATCCGGAACACGTCGACAAAACCCCACGCGCGCACATTCTCCAGCGCGGCGCGCGCCAGCGGGTGGAAATCCGCGTGGTCCTTGTTCCGCTTGGGATCGTAGAGGTCGATCGGCTCGGGGGCCACGTTGAGATCCCCGCACCAGATGAGCGGTTCTTCCGGCGAGAAATGCCGTTCCAGCATTTCCCGAAAACGGCGCAGCCACGCCAGTTTGTATTCGAAGTGTTCGGTATCGATCGCGCGTCCCTGGGGGACGTAGGTGTTGATCACGGTCACACCCGCCGCCCGGAGCATGATCAGCCTGGCTTCGTCCGGTTCCCGGCCGTCGTCGATGCCAAAGCGAATCTGCTGCGGCTCATCCCGGCAGGCGATCGCCACCCCCGCATAAGCCTTCTGCCCGCGGAAGGCAATGTGGTAACCGGCTTTTTGGAAAGCCGCCGCCGGAAAATCCGCATCCTGAACCTTGGTTTCCTGCAGGCACAGGATATCCGGCGATTCGCGCTTGAGCCACCGGACGACCTGTGCGAGCCGGATGCGGACAGAGTTGGCGTTGAAAGTGGCGATCTTCATCCCGTCAATCCTTTCATGAAGTCATCATTGGATATTGATCCGACCCTGTTCGTCGATGAAAAAGTGAATCCGCGCACAAAAGCGTTAACCGTGTTTAAGCTTGGCGTTCACTATCGATCTCAATTTGGCCGGTGTGGTTTTCTCGATTACTACGGCATCGCATTGATTGAACTCGGCGAATCCGGCGACGGCCCTGGCGAAGTTAACATAAAACGCCTCGGACGGCTTGAATTTCTTTTCCAGTACGACTCTGTGCAAGATCATTTTCCGGGCCTTGCGGTCGGCCTGAGGATCGATGCGTCCCACAAGCGCATCGCCGTACAGCACCGGCAGGACGAAATACCCGTGCACCCTCTTCGGCGCTGGAACGTAGCACTCCAGCGTGTAGGTGAAATCGAACAGCCGCCGCGTGCGGTCGCGCTGGATGATGAGATTATCGAACGGCGAAAGCAGATGGACGGGCGGTTTTGCTTTCGGCGAACCGGCAATCCCATCCATCGTACCGCTCAGCATGAAATAGCGATCCGCTTTTTCATTTCCAAGGAGCGCCTCGGTAAGGATTTTCTCTTCCACCATTTCATCGATCGCCCGAATCATTGTGTCCCAGGGAACCGCCCGGAACTTCGAATCCCGCACGGAGGTGGGCTGCTTGAACGCACAGATCTCTTTGGCGCTGGCGATGCCCATCGCCGTTAGCGCCTGCCGGATCAGGTGGTGTGCCGTTTCCCTTTCGCCCGGCAGGCGGGTATCGGTCCCCGGCGGGAGCACCCGTTCCGTCAGATCATAGACTTTCTGGAAATTGCGGCGTTCGGAAATCATCAGATCGCCGCGCCAGAACAGCAGTTCCAACGCCGACTTCGCCGGCGCCCAATCCCACCAGGAACCGCGTTTGTGGTCACCCGGTTTGTTGAAATCTCTGGCGGTCAGCGCGCCTTCCTCGCGGATCCGTTTGAGCACGTTTTCCAGCGGAAGCCCGCCCCGGGAAGAGTGGTACTGCAGCCAGGGATGCTCGGAATCCCGGAACTGCTTCATTCTATACAGCACATATCGGTAATCGGATATCGGCAGATACGCCATCGCGTGCGCCCAATATTCGAAAATCGTCCGGTCGATTGCCTGGAGGTCATGGAGCATGGCCGGCGCATACCCGGGCAGGCGGGTCCGGAGGGTGTGATGGTGAGCGCGTTCGATGATATTGATCGTATCGATCTGAACGTAACCGAGCCGTTTGATAATCCGTTGCAAGCCGGCCTTGTCCGTCCGGGCGCCGGCTTGTCCATTCAGCATTTGGGCTTTCAGGATGATCTTGCGCGCCGTGTGTTTGGACAGAGTGACTGGAGTCATTGAAGTGGTATTGGGAGACCTAGGATGGTTCATTTTACTTCAATCGCCGATTCCACATCGCCCGCCCGTGCCGCTGCGATCTCTTCGCAGCGTTCGGCAGCCGTCTGCGGGGGTATTACAATCCAAGTCCTCTAAAAAGTACCGGGGGATTTTTTACGGGGATAGTTACTGCATTTGCGCCCTTCATGGGAAATATCGGCCAGAAAAATAACGGGGACTCAATCATGGCAATATTAAATATTCCCTCCGATTGTTCCAAAACAGTAGATATGCCTGTCCGCAGAAATACTCATTCTCTCGCGATGAGCGCCAATGACCTTCGACGTTAATCCTCTCCCTTGCCCGGAATCAAACGTGTTGTGCGGCGCGAAGCGCCGCACA
>DAOUDU010000203.1:0-79593 GCA_034430775.1 Anaerolineales bacterium
CACCTGTGTATCCCCGTCCAATCATAAGAGATCCCGTCCCGAGCGACCTGGCTATTGCGCAGGCCGCCGTCCCCTTGCCGATAAGGAGGATCGCGCGCGAGGCGGGCATCCGCCCGGAGGAATTGGAACTCTACGGCGATTACAAAGCCAAGGTCCGTCTGGAGATTCTGGAGCGGCTGCGCGGCCGGCCGCTCGGGAAATACATCGACGTCACGGCCATCACGCCCACCCCGCTCGGCGAGGGCAAGACCACTACGACGATCGGGCTGGCGCAGGCGATCGGAGCGCATCTGGGAAAACGCGCTTTCGCCTGCATCCGCCAGCCCTCGCTCGGGCCGACCTTCGGGGTCAAAGGCGGGGCGGCCGGCGGGGGATACAGCCAGGTCCTCCCGATGGAGGATTTCAACCTGCACCTGACGGGCGATGCCCACGCCGTCACCGCCGCCAACAACCTGCTGGCCGCGGCAATCGACGCCCGCATGCTGCATGAAGGCAATACGCCCGACGACGAGAAACTTGCGCGGCGGTTGGCGCCGGACGGCATATTTAATTTTTCCCAGCGTGACCGCGCCTGGCGGCTTGGAATTGGCGCCCGGGACGCTCCCGGGCTTTCGCGCGAGGACCGGCGCCGTTTGTTCCGCCTGGATCTCGATCCGGACCGGATCGAGATCAACCGCGTCCTGGATACGAGCGACCGGATGCTGCGCCGGATCCGGATTGGCCTCGGCGGCGATGAGGCCGGGCACGACCGGCCGGCCGGGTTCGATATCTCCTCCGCCAGTGAAGTGATGGCGATCCTCGCCCTCGCCGCCTCGGCGCCCGATCTGCGGGCGCGGCTGGGAAGGATGGTGGTCGGCTGGAGCCGCTCGGGCGCGCCGATCACGGCGGAAGATCTTGGGGCGGCGGGCGCGATGGCGGTGCTGCTAAAGGACGCGCTGTTGCCGAATCTCCTGCAAACGCTGGAAGGAACACCGGCCTTGGTGCATGCCGGCCCGTTCGGGAACATCGCCCATGGGAATTCCTCGATCCTTGCGGATCAGATCGCGCTGCGCCTGGGCGAATACGTCGTGACCGAATCCGGCTTCGGCGCGGACATGGGGATGGAAAAATTCTTTCACATCAAATGCCGGGTTTCCGGGCTGGTTCCCGACGCCGTGGTGCTGGTGGCGACGGTCCGCGCGCTGAAGATGCACGGCGGCGGGCCGGCAGTAGCCGCCGGCAGGCCCCTGGACCGTGCCTACCGCAAGCCGGATCCGGCGCTGGTCGAGGCGGGGTGTGAAAACCTCGCGGCGCATATCGGGATCGCCCGCCGCTTTGGTGTGCCGGTGCTGGTGGCCATTAATTCCTTCGCGACGGATTCGGAGGATGAACTGCGCATCGTGCAGCGTGCGGCCGAGTCGGCCGGGGCGATTGGCGCATTCCGCTGCCGCCACTGGGCGCTGGGCGGCCTCGGCGCGCTCGAGCTGGCGGAGGCGGTAGTCGCGGCCGCCGGGCGGCCTTCCCAATTTCGTTACCTTTATCCTGATGATGCGCCAATCCGGAAGAAGATCGAAATACTCGCGACCGAGGTATACGGCGCCGAGGGCGTGGATTACCTTCCCCGGGCCGAGGCAAAGTTGGAACAATATGAAGAGCTCGGATACGGACGGCTGCCGGTCTGCATGGCCAAGACCCATCTGAGCCTGAGCCACGACCCGAAACTCAAGAACGCCCCCAAGGGCTGGCGGCTGCCGGTCCGCGACATCCGCGCCTCGATCGGCGCCGGTTTCCTATACCCGCTGTGCGGCGATATGCGCACCATGCCGGGCCTGCCCACCCGCCCGGCGATGATGGATATCGATATTGATCCGGAGACGGGGAAGATTGTGGGATTGTCGTGATCACTACCAACCTAATCTCCCACCCCCAATCGGTTCTAAAAAAGAATGATCTCTTTTCCCTCCCTCCTTCTCTTAAAGGAGGGAGGGGGTAGGGGAGGGTGGATAGGTCGGCGGAGAGAATCATGCGCACATACTCGCTCATGGCCAAAGCCGACTTCGGCGAGGATGAGTTCGCCGAAGTCGACGGATACCGGCTGCATTATGTGGAAGCCGGAAAAGGGGCGCCGGTCATCCTCATCCCCGGATCGTTCTCGACCTGCCGTGTGTGGAATCCCATCCTGCCGATCCTCGCCAAGCAATTCCATGTGCTGGCGCTGGATACCCTCGGTACCGGTGATTCCGACAAACCGCAGTCCGGTTTTCGATACACGATCGGCGAACAGGCGGACCTGCTTGCGGAATTCATCCGGGTTCTGCGCCTGGGCCGGACCCACCTGGTGGGCGCGTCCTACGGGGGAACGATCGTTTTCAACCTGGCGGCCCGGTACCCCGACGTATGCGGAAAAATCGTAAGCATTGAAGGCGGGATCATCCGCCCCCGAGCACTCCCCGCCAGCCCGATGGAAAAATGGCTGGGGTATCCGATCCTCGGGGATCTCGCGGTCGCCCTCATACGCACTGGTTGGTTCAACCGCCTTGCGATGCAGGCCGTCGCCGGGGATTGGTACCCGTACATGACCGACTCCGAACGGCGCCGGGTGCTGGAAGAATTTGATTTCAACACCCGCTCCGCTACGCGCGCCGCCTGGCACTGGATCGGAAAATCCCACCAGACCCTGATCCCCTTCGAGGAGCAAGCCAAGCGGATCACCGCGCCGATCCTGTATCTGGCGGGAAAACAATCCAACTTCCGGGAGATGACCGCGGAGACCATCCGCTTCCTCGATACCCATCTTCCGCATGCCAAGATATTGAATTACGGGGATGGGATTCACGACCTACAGTCGCAAAAGCCGTATGAGGTGGCCAAAGCCATCCAGGAGTTCCTGTCATCGGCGGACTGACAGGACTCTTTTCCGAAAATTTATAAAGAACGCATCTGCTCAGCTTAAATTCTTTCGGGCTCGGATTACACGGATTGTTTCGGATTTTCCGGAAAATCCGAATAAGTTTTTTCCAACTTTTTATCTTTCCTCGGCGCAATCCGGTATTTTCCGCGATATCCGCGTACAATAACCTTGATATTGAGGTTATTGCTGAGTAGCAAAAAAACGTCTCGGGCGTATTTCAATAAAGGAGGATCCAATGCGGCGGACTTTGCGAATCGCAGGATTGTTGAGCCTGATCGTTTTCGCCCTCGCGTGCACCTGTGTCTCTTCGGGGGCGGCGACTCTGGTGCCACAGGGCGATGCTGCGACGACGGCAGGCAACACACCCGAATCCGGCGCCGGGCCAACGGAGGAACCGAAGCCGGTCGAATTCCAAGCGCTTGCGGATATGGGGCGGATCGTATTCTATTCCAACCGTGATAACGGCCTGCCGGATATCTACCTGATGAACGCCGACGGCAGCGGCGTGCAATTCCTGGCCGGGGAACCGGATAACACCGATTTGGCACCGGCTTGGTCGCCGGATGGCGAGTGGATTGCCTTTAGCGGCAGCTCCGACGAGGGATCGTTCGATATCCAGCGCGTCCGGCCCGACGGCTCCGGGCTCGCCAATCTCACGCATAATCCGGCGGATGAATCCTTTTTCGACTGGTCGCCCGATGGTTCAGAGATCGTATTCTCCTCGGACCGCGGCGGCAGTTACGACCTGTTCGTCATGAATGCCGACGGATCGAACCTGCGTCAGCTGACCCGGACGGGCACTCAGGATGAAGTGGCGCCGGTGTGGTCGCCCGACGGAAATTCCCTTGCCTGCCTGTGCGGTCCGGTAGACGCCATCCCGTATGATATTTGCGTCATGAACGCCGACGGATCGGGATTGATCAATCTGACGCCGGATGATCCGGACGTGGACGATGTGGTCTGGTCGCCGAACGGGTCGCAGCTCGCCTTCGGGATGCCGGTCTGGCCGGAGGAAATCTGGGTGATGGCGCCGGACGGTTCCAGCAAGCAGAACCTGACGGACAACCCCGCCGACGATGGGGGAATTGCGTACTCCCCGGACGGCACCATGATCGCTTTCCGCTCCGACCGGGACGGAAAGAAAAACCAAATTTATATCCTGCGGCTGGAGGATTCCTCCATCTATCCGTTGACGGACAACAAGCGGGTAAACGTTCAACCCGCCTGGTCTCCCGATAGCACGTGGGTGCTGTTCCTGTCGGCTGAATCTCTGGGTGTGATGGATTATGAAATCTACGCCGTGCGGATTGATGGCGAAGGGCTGACCAACCTGACGAATAATCCCGGAAAGGATTCGGGTCCGGATTGGGAACCTTTGTAAATCCATTCGGCCGATCAAAAGGCCGTCGGAATACGCATTCGGGCGCCCCATTCGGGCAAAATCCTCACTGTGCTGCGCGCCCGTTCCGGCGGTCCGATCGCAGTTCCTCGGACTGCGGGTCCGAATGTGCTTGCCGTTGCGGTATACGAATAAGGCGTCTCTGACGCGGGATCCGAAAATCCAGGAGATCACGACATGGCAATGGAAAGCCGTCCGAGGAGCTTTGAGGTCCGGAAGCGGAACCCGTTCAGGCATTTCCCCTTTTACGTGGTCGCCGTCGCGCTGACCGTCAGCGTCTCCGCATTTTATTTGCTCGCCAGGCAATCCGGCGGCGATTGGGCATGGATCGGATTACCGCTCGACGACGGCTGGATTCACTTGGTCTACGCGAGATCCCTGGCGCAGGAGGGCTGGTTCAATTTCAATCCCGGCGCAGCCGAAGCCGGAATGTCGAGCCCGCTGTGGGTTATCCTGCTGGCCGTTGTCTACAAAGTGTTCACACCCCTCGGCATCTCTCCGCAGTGGTGCGCGAAAGGCCTCTCTTTGCTGTGTGCGATGGGCGTGCCGATGGCGGCCTACCATCTGGCGCTGTCCTTCGAGCTCAATAAAAAATGGGCCTGGTTCGCCGGACTGGCCGTCATCCTCGAGCCGAACCTCGCCTATGGGAACGTCGCCGGCATGGAAGTGCCGCTGTTCACCCTCTTGGCGCTGCTGGGATTGTGGCTGAGCCGTGGTGATCACCCCGCGCTTACCGGGATTGTGCTCGGGCTGGGCGTCATCACCCGGGGGGAGGGTGCGCTGACGGCGATGCTGATCGGATTCTTTGCGTTACTTCCGGTTTTCCTAAAGCGCCGTGAAGCCACCCTCATCACCGGGGAAGAACTCGGGCTGGGGCTCCGGCTGTTCCTGCCGTCGCTCCTCCTCGGCGGCGCCTGGGCGCTGTACAATTATTCGATCAACGGCCATCCCCTGCCCAACACCTATTTCGTGAAGCACAACTTCGCCCTGGGGTGGATCAATCCCGAAAATGCATGGAACATACTCCGGGGCTACATGGGCCATCTGGCGCTGTTCAGCGGCTGGGCGCTGATGGTCACGCTGGGGCTCATGGCAGCAGCCTTCTGGTCCCTTTGGCAATCGAAGCGGCTGCTGGCCGCGGCACCCTTGCTGCTGATACCCGTGGTGCAGCTGTACGCCTTTTCGATCAACATAAAAGTCATCGCGGACGAGTTCCCCTGGACGTATTTCGCCCGGCGCTACATGGATTTTCTTCTTCCGCTTTGGATCATCCTTCTGAGCATGGGCGCTGCGTACTTGTGGGGCAGTGTGACTCGGGCCCGGGCGCGGTGGGCCATTTTCGCCGCGCCGGTCGCCGCCCTGCTGGCGCTGGTGATGATCAGCCGGAACGTCTTCGATTTGCATGGATACCTGATCGAGCAATACAGCTGGAACACCGAAAACGTCGAACAGGTCAACGTCGCCATGGGGAAGTGGATCGGCCAAAACCTGCCGGCCAACGCGGTCATCGGGGTTACCGACGCCGGCGCAATGCGGTTCTGGAGCAGGCCGGATCAGAAAATCATCGACTTCCTGGGATTGAATTGCGTAGCGTGCATCGGGCGTCCGATGCTTGAGTTGATCGCCGATATGCGGCCGGCTTATCTTGCGGTATTCCGTCCCGCGCTGACAGATGGTTTTTCCTACGAGGAGTTGTACTCCATCCGGGTCGGGTACAATACCATTCTTGGCGGCAATGAATTGGTGGCAGTAAAACTCGCGCCGTAGCCGCTCTCGAACAAACCAGTCAGGGGGATTTATGTTCCGCACTAGACCGATTCGATTACTCGTCATTCGTTGCGCCTTGTTGATACCGGCGCTGGCCGCGCTTGGCTGGGGGATGGCACACCGCGAGGTCATTTCCGCCCAACCCCCGCCCGTTCCCGCCGAAACCGCTCAACCCGGACCGGTGGCCGTGTTTTTCAGCCGGCCGCAGGCATTCGACGGCGAGTACGCCGGCGGGCCGGATGAAGCGCTCGTCCGGGGGATCGACGAAGCCGCCGCGACCATCGATATCGCCTCGTATGATTTCGACTTGCTTTCGGTGGCGCGGGCGCTCCTGCGGGCAACAGGCCGCGGTGTGGCCGTTCGGATCGTTGTCGATACCGACAATTGGCAGACCGAGGCGCTGGATTTCCTGCGCGGGGAGGGTATCCCGGTCGTCGGGGACGGCCGCGACGGATTGATGCACGATAAATTCGTGGTGATCGACGGCCGGGAGGTATGGACCGGCTCGATGAACCTGACGGTCAACGGCGCCTATCGTAACGACAACAACCTTCTGCGGATCCGGTCCGCCGAACTGGCGGCGATCTTCACGGCGGAATTCAAGGAGATGTTTCTTGACAAGCGGTTCGGCTCCTCATCCCCGCCCGCAAAGCCGGCCGCGGCGGTGCAGACCGAAGCCGGAAGGATCGAGGTGCTGTTTGCGCCTGACGATCCGGTTGCCGCGCGCATCATCCGGGAGATCGGCGAAGCCCGGACATCGATCCATTTCCTTGCCTTTTCCTTCACCTCCGGTGCGATCGCCGAGGCGATGCTTAACCGCCTGCCGGATGGACTGGCGCTGTTCGGTGTTTTGGAAGGATCGCAAGCCCGCTCCAACTCCGGAGCGCAATTCGGCGCGCTGGGGGCGGGAGGCGCGACGGTGTTTCTGGACGCCAATCCGCGCAACATGCATCATAAAGTCATCATCCTCGACGCCAGAACCGTCATCGCCGGATCCTATAACTTTACAGGGAGCGCGGAAAATAAAAACGATGAAGCCCTGCTGATCTTTCACAACCTGGAGCTGGCCGGGGCGTTCGAGGCGGAATTCCGGCGGATATTCGAAAGTGCGGCGGGGGCGGCAAAACCGTAAGCATCGCCACGTATGAAATCGGAAAAATTCCTCGGAATACCGGAGGAAACCGGTGTTGGGTTTCCGTACACGTGGGATATAATTTCCAATATGAATATACAAAAAGAACCCACCCCCGCCGCGGAGGATTCGCCTGGCCGCTCGGCGGTTATTACCAAAACAATCATCCGCGCCTCGGCTGTCATCCTGGCGGCCTGTCTCAGCGCCGTCATCCTAACCGCCGTCAGCGCCTCCGTTTACGATTCCACCAACAGCGGCAGGATTTTCCCCGGCGTCTCGGTGTACGGGCTGAATCTTTCAGGCCTCTCGGCCGCCGAAGCGGCCTACCGGTTAAACGACGGCTTCTACTACCCGCGCGACGGGCGGATCACGTTCACCTACGAGGATAAATCCTGGGCCGCGACTCCGGCGGACTTGGGGCTGGGGTTGGACCTGCTGGCCACCGTCAACGACGCGTATGCCGTCGGGCGCACCGAAGATTCACTCGCGAATCTGGAAAAGCAGATGCTGGCCCGGTTTAACGGCTTGGCGGTGGCGCCGGTCCTGCAATTTGATTTCGGGCGGGCGATGGCTTATCTGCAGCGGCTTGGGGCCGAAGTGGAGCGGCCGGCTGTGGAGGCCAGGCTGGAGCTTCATGGCTTGGAGGTAACGGCGATCCCGGGCCAGATGGGGAAACAACTGGACATGTCGACCATGCTGCAACTGGTCGCCGCCCCGATCGGAAATTTGGCCGATGCCGAGATTCCGCTGCAATTGACGGAATATCCCCCGGATGTGCTGGATGCATCATCGCAGGCCGCCGCGGCCCAAACCCTGCTCGCGCAGGATTTCATCCTGGCGATCGGCGAACCGGTGGCCGGCGATCCGGGCTCGTGGGTCCTCTCTCCGGCGATGATTGCGGACATGCTGGCCTTCCGCAAAGTGGCCGATTCCTCCGGAGTGCATTACACATTGGCGCTCGATGAAACCAAATTAACCGCGATGCTCCAACCCCTGACCGCGACTCTTTCGCGTCGGGTGGCCAACGCGCGCTATCAGTTCGACGACGCCAGCGGGTCCCTCGTCCTGTATTATCCCTCCAGCCGCGGCCGCGAACTGAATGTGGCGAAATCCATCGAAAGGATTCAAGCGGCCGTGGCGCAGGGCGCGCACGGCGCCGCGCTCGGATTTGATTTTATCGAACCGGAAATCGGCGACGATAAAACCGCTGAGGCGCTGGGGATCACCGGCCTGCTGCCGAACGGCAATCAATGGACGTCGTTCGCGGGATCCGCCGATACCCGCATCCACAACATCACTCTGGCCTCCGAACAATTCAACGGCGTATTGATTAAGCCGGGCGAAACCTTTTCGATGGGTACGCAACTCGGGGATGTCAGCCTGGATACCGGATATGCCGAGGCGCTTATTATCCTGGGTAACCGTACGATCAAGGGCGCGGGCGGGGGCGTATGCCAGGTGAGCACGACCCTCTTCCGGGTGGTCTTCATGACCGGTCTCCCGATTAACGAACGGCACTCGCATGCCTACCGGGTGGGGTATTACGAATCCGGCGACGGGCCCGTTCATCTGGGGGCCGGATACGACGCGACGGTTTTCTTCCCGGATGTGGATTTCAAGTTCACCAATGATACGGCCAACTGGATCCTGATGGAAACCCAAGTAGACCGCGCGGCCGGCAGGCTGTACTGGCGCTTCTATTCCGCGCCGGACGGGCGTACGGTGCAATATTATTCCACCGGTGTCACCAACGAGACGGATCCTCCGGAACCGAAATGGGAGGAAAACTCGCAATTGATGGAAGAGTGGAAGCAGGTGGATTGGGCGGTCAAGGGCGCGGATGTGACCGTCACCCGGACGGTTTCCCGCAACGGCCAGGTGATTTTGCAGGACCGCTTTGTCACCCACTACCTGCCCTGGGGGGCGGTATGCCAATACAATCCGGATAGGTACACGCCGTCCGGTGACAATGCCCCCTGCCCGCCGTGATCGCGGCCTGGATAGACTGTTGATGAATGCAGATCGACGCGGTACCCGCTAAGATCACCCTCGCTTCGCGAGGGCAGGCGCGGGTATGACGAACCGCGTCGATCTGTCCCTCGAAAGGCAGACGAAAATGCGAACCCTGGAAAACCGTTGGGCGCTGGTCACCGGTTCCAGCCGCGGGATCGGACGTGAAATCGTCCTGGGATTGGCGCGCCGGAAATGTGACGTAATTGTGCACGGGCGGGAGATCGGCCACACGCGGGAAACCGTTAGGCAGGCGGAGGCCTGCGGTGTCCGGGTTGCGGCGGTGGAAGGCGACTTGGGAACGCCGGAGGGAATCGAATCCGTGCTGCGCGGCGCCGGCCGGGCGGCCGACCGGATTGATATCCTGTATAACAACGCCGCGATCCAAAACGAATGGCTGTCGGTGTTCGAGATCCCTCTGGATGCGTGGCGGACCGTGTTCCAGGTGAACCTCTTCGCGATGGTCGCGTTGTGCAACGCCATCCTTCCCGGGATGCGCCGGCGGAATTTCGGCCGGGTGATCAACCTGACCTCCGGGATCCAGGATACGCCGTCCCTGGCGCCTTACGGGGTTTCCAAGGCCGCGGTGGACAAATACACCCGCGATCTGGCGGCGGAACTGCGCGGGACGAATGTGCTGGTGAACCATCTGGATCCGGGATGGTTGAAAACCGACATGGGCGGCCCGAACGCCGAACATGCGGTTACGAGCGTGCTGCCGGGCGCGCTGGTGCCGGCGCTTCTGGAAGACAACGGCCCGAGCGGGCGCTTTTTCGCCGCACAGGACTTCAAATATCTGGATTGAAGCGGCTGCCCCGCTGACATACCATGCAACACAGGAGTGAGGAAGGATTATGAGGATAGTCGATCGTTTTCGCACGCAAACCAAACCCAGCTTTGGGTTCGAATTTTTCCCCGCCAAAACGCCGAAGGCCCAAGAGAATCTGGATCGCACGATTGAAAAGCTGGCGGACTTGGCGCCGGATTTCGTCACGGTCACTTTCGGCGCCGGCGGATCCACGCGCGACGGCTCGCGCCAGCTCGCCGCCCGTTTGAAGCAGGAAAAGGGGCTGGAGGTCATCGCCTATTTTGCCGGTTACGGTTTGGGTCCCCAGGAAATTTCCGAGGCGCTCGGCGGATATTCGGAAAACGGCGTGGAAAACATACTGGTTGTACGCGGAGACCCGCCCCGCGATCCGGCCTTCCGCCCGCATGCGGAAAGCATGGTGTATGCCTCCGACCTGCTGGAGTACATCCGGCCGCGCTACGCGTTCTGCCTTGGCGCGGCGGGTTACCCGGAAGGCCACCTGCAGGCGGAAAGCCCCGAACGTGATGCGGATTTCCTGAAACGCAAGGTCGATGTGGGCGCGGAATATATCATCACCAACTATTTTTACGACAACCGGTATTTCTTCGACTACGTTGAACGCTGCCGCGCGCGCGGGGTAAGCGTCCCGATCCTCCCGGGTGTGATGCCGATTTTCTCACTCAAGCTTGCCGAAACCCTGGCGGCCACCTGTGGTGCAAGCATCCCCGAAGCGGTACGGACGGCACTGGCCGCGATCCCGGAAGCGGATAAAAAGGCGGCCGCCGATTTCGGAATCGAATTGGCCGAGCGCCAATGCCGGGAGCTCCTGGCGGCGGGGGTCCCGGGGATCCTGTTCTACACCATGGACCGCTGGGAATCGATTTCCGTGATTGTCAACCGGTTGCGCGCCGGCGGATTGCTCTGACCAAGGAGTGAAAGCACCTATCCGGTTCCCCGCCCCCCTTTTATCCCCCCATCCCGCGGAGCGGAATGGGGGGATAAAAGGAGGGCGGGATAAGGTTGGGAAGAGCGCGTCGAAAAACGGAAAATCCTGAATAGAAGCCAGCCAATAAACGGAACCACAGCGGATGTGTCAATGATTGAAAAATGAAACTCGACGACCTCTGGAAGAAGCGGGTCGAACGGAGTATTATCCGGAAGCGGCGTATCCTGTGCCATGGAGGTGTTGCCTAATGATTGCCCCCGATTTGCTTGAGATTTTGCGCTGTCCGGCATGCGTTCAGGAGAAGCAGGGGTTGTTGAAACTGGAGAAGGATGCCTGGCTGGTTTGTCAGGAACCGGGCTGCGGCCGTAAATACCCGATCCGCGACGAGATCCCGGTCATGCTGGTCGAAGAAGGTGACCGCTGGGCAAACGTGCGCGTCGAAGAACTTCCTGTTCCACCGCCTTCCGCCTAGGAACGATTCCCGCGCCATGATCCCCTGCTCGCGGCGGACATTTTTAAAACTGGCCGGAGCATCCCTGGCCGGCCCGGCATTCAGCACACCCCCGCCCGAAGACCAGCCTCCCGCGTATTGCCTGGGCCGTGGGACGGTTTTCGGAATTGATGTGCGAACCGAGCCGGATCCACGGGCTCCCGTCCTTTGGAAACTCAACCGCGATCAGATCGTCACCGTGCTCGAGGAGATCCAGGGGGAGAATGGACCGGAGGGTAATCCGCGCTGGTTCCGGTTGCTGGAGGGATACGCCCACACCGCCCACCTTCAGGAAGTCCGCTACGAATTCAACCCCGTTGTATACGATATCCCCGACGGCGGCATCCTCACGGAAGTGACTGTCCCGTACACCCAATCCCGCTACGGACCGTCGGACAGCGCCCCGCCGCTTTACCGCCTGTATTACAAGACCGTTTTGTGGGTCATCGGGACGAGAATGGATGCGGAAGGCCGGGCATGGTATACAATCCGCGACGATCGCCTGGGATATAAATTTTTCGCCCGCGCCGGTCACCTGCGCTCGTTTACGGAAGAAGAACTGGCTCCGATTTCGCCGGACGTTCCACCCGAAGCCAAACGGATCGAGGTGGATCTGACGCAACAAAATGTGACCGCCCTGGAAAATGAACAGCCCGTCTTCACGGCAACAGTATCCAGCGGCTGGCTGCGCAAGGATCCCAAACCCGGCCAGGGCCGGACCGTCACCCCCATCGGCCGCTTCCGGGTCTTCGAAAAAGTCCCCAGCCGACACATGGGCAACGGCCGGTTGACGTCCAGCCTGGATGCCTACGAGCTGCCGGGAGTCCCATTTGTCTCATTCTTCCACATCCTGGGAACGGCGTTTCATGGAGCCTACTGGCATAACGATTTCGGACGCCCCAACAGCCAGGGCTGCCTGAATATGCGGCCGGATGAAGCCCGCTGGCTGTATCGTTGGATTCATCCAACCGTCGACCTCGTCCCGGATCCTCCAAAGTTCGAAGAGCAGGGAACAGAAGTCTTCCTACATGATTAGATGTTCCCATGGTTCAGAAACCGATGGCTCGGACACGAAAAATAACAAAACCACAAAGACACCAAGACACAAGAAATTAAGGGTCTGCTTCGCGTCTTTGTGTCTAAGTGATAAAAATACCGAAAATAAGCGATTGCCAGGATGAGAGTCGATATTTAAACCACGAAGACACCAAGACATAAAGACACCAAGAAATCAAGGGTCTGCTTCGAGGCTTTGTGCCTTAGTGGTAAAAATAGCGAAAATAAGCGATTGCCAGAATGAGAGTCGATATTTAAACCACTAAGACACCAAGACACTAAGACACAAAGAAATCAAGGGTCTGCTTCGAGGCTTTGCACCTTGGCGGTAATACTTTCCCCCTTAATTGGCAGAGAGGTGATCGGGTGGATTCCGGTTTCCACGCAACCCCGATTTCAGAGTAGAATGATTCTTGGAGATACCGGAAAGCCATGGCACAGACAGCGCTGGTAGTGGATGACAATCGCGAAACAGCCGACGGCATTGTAAAGATGCTGAGCCTGATCGGCTTCCAGGCCCGGCCGGTTTACAGCCCGCGCCTTGCGATCGAGACCATGTCCAAAGGCCTTCCCGATTTGCTGGTTCTGGACGTTCACATGCAGGGTGTGGACGGCGGCGAGGTAATCCGATTTATCCGCCGGGATCCGTTGCTGACATCGGTTCCGATTCTGGCCGTTTCCTCCGACACCCAGGATGCCATTGTGGCCGGGATCTTATCCGCCGGGGCGAATGCTTTTCTGCCCAAACCGGTGGAATATGACGAGCTGGAAACCACTGTTGCACGAATAACCCACCGCTGATTTCAGGCCGAATCCACCCCTCTGCCGGAATAATCCATCCATTTCACCAAAAACCCCTTGACATCTCCAAATCCGTCGTGTATTATGCCTATTGGCACTCGAGCTATTTGAGTGCTAATTCTCAAAATAAAGAAAAATTCATGAAGGAGGTAAGGAAAGATGGCTGTAACTTTTAAACCGCTTGGCGACCGGGTCGTCATCGAGCCGCTGGAGCAGGAAGAAATGACTCCTGCCGGAATCGTGATCCCCGATACCGCCAAGGAAAAACCGCAGAAGGGAAAGATCCTTTCCACAGGACCCGGCGCGCGGGATGAGGACGGGAAGCGTATCCCGATGGATGTTAAAGTCGGGGATACCGTCCTGTACGCAAAGTACGCCGGGACCGAGGTCAAAGTGGACGGCAAGAAGCTGCTCATCGTAAAAGAATCCGATATCCTTGCCATCGTTGAAGGTTAGGTGAGCCTGCTCACCAATTGAAAGAATCCAGGAGAATGCGCTATGAGTGCCAAACAAATTGTCTTTTCCGATGAGGCCCGCAAGCGGCTGAAGGAAGGAATTGAAATCCTCGCCAATGCGGTCGCCACCACCCTCGGCCCCAAAGGGCGGAACGTCGCGCTGGATAAAAAATTCGGCGCCCCGACCATCACCCACGACGGCGTGACCGTGGCCAAGGAGATCGAGCTGGAAGATCCGTATCAGAACATGGGCGCCCAGCTTTTAAAGGAAGCCGCCACCAAGACCAACGACATCGCCGGCGACGGCACCACCACCTCGACGGTGCTGGCGCATGCGATTGTTATCGAAGGCCTGAAGAGCGTCGCGGCCGGAGCCAACCCGATGCTGATCAAGCACGGCATCGAAAAGGCCACCGCCGCGGCCGTGGAAGCGATCCGCGCCCAGTCTCAGAAGATCGAAACCAAGGAAGAAATCGCCTCGGTCGCCACCAACTCCGCCGCTGATTCCCAGATCGGTTCCTTGATCGCCGACGTGATGGACAAGGTCGGCAAAGACGGCGTGATCACGGTCGAGGAATCCAAGAGCCTGCAATTCGAAACTGAATACGTGGAAGGCATGCAGTTCGACCGCGGATACCTTTCCGCCTATTTCATCACCAGCCCGGAAGCGATGGAAAGCGTCATCACCGAGCCGTACATTCTGATCTACGACAAGAAAATTTCAGCTGCGACCGACATCGTCCCGATCCTGGAAAAACTTGTCCAGACCGGCAAGCGGGATCTGGTGATCATCGCTGAAGAGATTGACGGCGAAGCGCTGGCGACCCTCGTGCTGAACAAACTGCGCGGGATGCTCAACGTCTTGGCCGTCAAGGCGCCCGGCTTCGGCGACCGCCGCAAGGCCATGCTCCAAGACATCGCCATTCTCACCGGCGGTACGGTCATCACCGAGGAACTCGGCAAGAAACTGGAGAACACCACCCTGGCCGACCTCGGCAAATGCGATAAGGTCGTCGCCACCAAGGACGACACCACGATCGTCGGCGGCAAGGGCGACGCCAAAAAGATCAAGGGCCGGATCGAGGAGATCAAGGTCGAGATCGACAAATCCACCTCCGATTACGACAAGGAAAAGCTGCAGGAGCGGCTGGCGAAGCTCTCCGGCGGCGTGGCGGTAATCCGCGTCGGCGCGGCAACCGAGACCGAGCTGAAGGAAAAGAAGCACCGCGTGGAAGACGCCCTCTCGGCAGCGCGCGCGGCCGTGGAAGAAGGCATCGTGGCCGGCGGGGAAATCTCGCTGATCAACGCCGCTTCCGCGTTGGATAAAATTAAAATGGATACGGATGATGCCCAGGTGGGCGTCAACGTCGTCCGCAAGGCGCTCGAAGCCCCGATCCGCCGGCTGGCCCAAAACGCCGGCGAAGACGGTGCGGTCGTAATCGACGCCGTGCGCCGCAAATCCGCCGAAGCCAAGAACAAGCACATCGGCTTCAATGTCCTGACCAATGAATACACGGACATGCTCAAGGCCGGCATCATCGATCCGGTCAAGGTCGTCCGCGGTGCGCTGGAGAATGCGGCTTCGATCGCCGCCATGATCCTGACCACCGAGGCGCTGATCACCGATGCGCCGGAAAAGGAAAAACCGATGCCGATGCCGCCCGGCGGCGGCGGCGGGATGGATTACTAATCCGTTCCGAAACAAATAATACAAAAATCCCCCGCGTGTAAATTAACGCGGGGGATTTTTTATTTATTACCTTCCTCACCCCTCATCCCCTGCCCTTCTCCCAGCTTATGCTGGGAGAAGGGAGTCGGTGCACTTCCGACGGGAAGAGGGGTGGAAGGTGAGGATTACGGGGTCGGTGTCACCGTATAGGTCGGGGTAAAGCCGTACGTCGGTGAGATGCGGGTCGGAACCGGCGTGGCGATCCCCCACCGGCATTTCAACGTCATCCCGACTGAAAGGAAATTGGGATCATCGATCTCGTTGAGCTTGACGATGTCATCCACGGTCGACCAGCATTTGGCCGCGATCGTCTCCAGATTGTCGCCGGCCATCACCTGGACGGTGATGATCGTCCCGGGCGCCAGGCTGGAGGGTATTTCGGTTGGTACGAAACCGGTCCCCGGAGGCGGAATGAGGATGGTCTCGCCGACCTGGAGGTTGTTCGGGTCGAGAGTCGGGTTGAGCGCAACGATCGCCTCGACCGAAACACCGCATTTTTCGGCGATCGTGCTGAGGTATTCACCCGACTGCACGGGATATTCCGACGGGCAGTTCGGGGTCGGGGTGATCGTGGGGGTTTCCGGTGACGCGGTTAAAGTGATCGAAGGCGTGAACCGCAGGGTAGCCTCGATCGTGGGAGTGGGGATCGGTGTCGCCGAAGCCAAAAACGGCAGCGGCAGCGCCCCCGGCCCTCCGATCCCGATGATCAGAAGGAGGACACCGATGACGACGGCTACGCCGGTCAGCATGCCAAGGAAGAAATTGCCCAATCCTTCACGGCGCCGCGGGTAAATGCCGGAGACGTCACCAAAATCTTCCGAGTTGTTCAAATCAGACATTTTCTCCTTCCCTCCGCATCTTCCATTGGGACCTGGGATTGCCTAAATAAAATTCCGGGTGGTGTGGAAGAACGGATATGAGTATTCTACCGAATTGGCCGGGAATGCGCCACAACCCGAAAAATAGTCTATTTTTCAGGCATATTTCCCGTGGATTTTCGCCAAAGCCCATCCTGCGCACTCCTGAAAATCAGGGTTTGGATCATGTGCGGCGGTCTCCAGGAACGGCACCGCCTCCTCCCGGCGGGTATTCCCGAGTGCGATCAAGAGGTTCCGGCGGTACCCTTCCCGTCCCGCCCGGCGGATTGGACTGCACCGGAATCGTTCCTTCCATTCCTCTTCCGAAAGCAGGTATTCCCGTCCCATGTCGCGGATTGGGAAGTGGGTCCGCGGAAAAAACGCCGCATCCGCGGCAGCCGGCGCCTTCCGGTTCCACGGACAGACGGTTTGGCAGAGGTCGCATCCAAAGATGGCGCGGCCGGTCAGATCGCGGAGGGGCTCGAGGATCGGCCCGCGGTGCTCGATGGTGAGGTAGGAAATACAGCGGCCCGAATCGATCGTCCGGTCCGGGAGGATGCATCCGGTCGGACAGGCCTGCAGGCACCGGGTACACTTTCCGCAGCGGTCCGCGGAAAACGGCGGATCGGGCGGGAGCTCCAGTTCGGTGAGAATTCCCGCGAGAAAGGTGAAGGAACCAAGTGTGGGGTGGATCAGCATGGAATTCCGGCCGATCCACCCCAATCCGGCGCGCACGGCAATCTCCCGCTCGAGCAGCGGAGCGGTGTCCACGGTCCCGCGGCTCTGCACGCGCCGGCCGGCCAGGCGGTCGATGTATTCGCACAGCGTACGGAGGCGGGTGCGGATAACCGCATGATAATCGTCGCCGAGCGCGTAGGCCGCGACGACGCCTTCCAGCGGAAAATTTTCGAAGACCGGCGGCGGAGGGTAGGCGACGGCCAGCATGATGATCGAGCGTGCGGCGGGCAGCAGGCGGGTGGGATCGGCCCGCACGGAAAGCGCGCGTTCCTCCGCCAGGTATCCCATCCCGGCGTGGAGACCGGCGGCGACCCAATCATGGAAACGCGGATACTGTTCGGGGGGCGAGGCGGACGTGAACCCGCACAGGACGAAACCCAATTCGAGTGCCTTATGGCGAATGGCCGCTTTGCAGGATTCCATCGGGGAAGGTTACCAGCCGCTGGCAGAAAAAACTTTGGAAAGAAACCCGGACCGTTCTTCGGGGGTCATGAATCGCGGCCGGGCGTAATCCACAAACCGGATGGTGAAGAGTTCCACCCCCAGGTACCGCCCCTGATAAAACACATGCCGGTCGATAAAGGCCGTTTCCGTTTCTTCCTCAAGACCGAACTGATCGAAGAACAGATTGCCCAGTCCGTAATGGATGAATGTTCCGCCGCTGAAATTAAACCCTTGCGGATGGTGAGCCTGACTTCCGGAGACGATCACGGCTCCGGAATCGGCGATCCATCCGAACTCCTCGGTTTGTTGGAGGGTCGGTTCGTAGTGGTAATACTCAATATATTGGAAGGTCATCACCGGCAGATACCCGTCAAACCGCAGGCGGCGGATCTCGCTCCGGAGATATTCGAAATCGCACGGGGCGGCGCCGGGCGTGGTTTCGGTCGCCCACTCCCCGTTGAAGCCGGGCCGGTTGCAGCCGATGAACGCCAGGCGGTTGCCGTTGTGTTCGACGGTGATCGGCTGCCGGGCGGCGGCTAAATTCCCGCCGCTGGCGTAGTACTGCCATCCGCGCTGGCGGTATAGGTCCAGTGTATACAGGAGGGCGTCGGCCTTGTAGTCGAGGACGTGATTCCCGGTGAGCTCGACGATGTCCGTGCCGATATATTCAAGGAGGTCGACATAGCGCGGATCGGAGCAGAAACGGTAGAGGGCCGGGGTGGGGTCCGGCGGCGGGCAGTTCCGCGCAAAGGGGATTTCGTTGCTGATGTGGGTCAGGTCGGCGGCCTGCAGGAGGGGTCCGATATCCTGCGCCGGATAGGTTATCCCGCGCGCTTCCATGGTGTAGGCCGTGGCGCGGACCAGCGCGGTCACACCGGTAAGGATCACCGTGGTGAGTTTGGACGGATCGCGGTTCGCCGGTGGGATGATGCCGGCCAGCTCCCCATCGCACAGTGCCGCATCCCCCAGGCAGGATATCGGCACATTGAGCATGTATCCATCGCGGGTGAAGTCCTTTTGCAGCGGGGATTGCCCATCCAGCGCAAGGACTTTCCAGCGCGGCTCGACCTCCTCCCAGGGGATGACCGCCCAGGCGGGACGCGCAGACCACGCTGCGTACGTTAATTCCTCCGCGGGGACGAGCTTCGTCGCACCCGGGGCGGGGATTCCCCACAGGCTTGAAAAAACCATCGCGGTATTCTCATCCATCAGCAGCGGGCGGCTGGAAAACTCCCCGGTTCCCGCCCCGGACCATGCCGTGCGGAGTTCTTCGCCCGTCACTCCGTCCGTTACGGTCGGGAACGGCGCCACCAGCGCGTACGTCCAGATGGCGAGGGGATGGTCGTCACCGGGTTGAAGCCGCACAGCGGCTGCTTCCGGTTTGGCGGCGGTCGGCCATCCCTCTGGAAGCTGGAAGGAGGAGAGAAACGATGCCGGCAGCTCGGGAGAGAACCATACCGAAGGATGGGATTCTGCGGCGTCTGAGGAATTGCCGGCCGTCGGAACCGGCGGATCAGCAGGAACGTTGCCAGGGAGGAAGGGCGTATTGGTCGCCGAAGGGAGCGGGAGGGCGGGGGAGGCCGCGTCGAGGGTGGATCGGTCGGCGGTTTCTCCACCGGCGGGGGGTGCTGCAGTACACGCCGCCGGCAGGATTCCCGCGAGGAAGAGGATCCCCAATCCCCGAATGATCCGTTTCATGTTAATCGCATATGCGCAAATGCCTGGATTACTCCGCTGTGGGTTCCACGATTTGCATCTCCTCCCAATTTTCCCCCTGTTTGGCGTCGGCAATCAGCGGCACGCTGAGCGACAGGACGCCTTCCATGATCTGCCGCACGATTCGTGCCGCCCGCGGGATTTCCGACACGGGGCAGTCGAAGACCAGTTCGTCGTGCACCTGCAGGATCATCCGGGCATCCAGGCCGGCCTGTGCCAGCACATCCGGCAGCCGGATCATGGCGATCTTCATGATGTCGGCGGCCGAACCCTGGACCGGGGCGTTGATCGCTTCGCGCTCCGCGCGGTTGCGGGCATTCACATCCAACCTTGCGGTCGGGCCGAGTTCCGGGAAATAACGGCGTCGGCCGAGCATGGTCTCCACAAAACCCTGCCGGGCGGCGAGGCGTTTGGTATTTTCCACAAAGTCACGAATGCCCGAAAACCGCTCGAAGTAGGTTTCGATGAATTTTGTCGATTCAGCCAGTGTCATCTCGGTGGAGCGGGTGAGGCCGAAGGCGGTCTGGCCGTAGAGCAGCCCGAAGTTGACCGCCTTGGCATGCCGTCGCATTGCGGGAGTAACCTCTGTCAGCGGCACGCCGTACACCGCCGCCGCCGTTGCGGCGTGGATATCCTCGCCGCGGCGGAAGGCTTCGGTCATGCCCGGGTCCTTTGCCATATGCGCCGCCAGGCGCAGCTCGATCTGGGAATAATCGATCGCAAGCAGCCGGCGGCCGGAAGAGCCGATGAACGCGCGGCGGATCCGCCGGCCCTCCTCGGTCCGGGTCGGGATGTTCTGTAGATTCGGATCCGAGGAGGAAACCCTTCCCGTGACGGTTCCGGTCTGGTTATAGGAGGTGTGCACGCGGCCGGTAACAGGGTTAATTTCATCGTGCAGCGAGATGACATACGTAGAAAGCAGTTTGGAAAGTTCGCGGTGCCTGCGGATCATCTCCACCACCGGATGCTGGCCGACCATGCTGTCGAGGACGTCCGCGGCGGTGGAATATTTTCCGGCCGCGGTTTTGCGCGTTTTATCCGGCGGCTGCAATTGCAGCTGGCCGAAGAGTGCATCCGCCAGCTGTTGGGTGGAATTAAGATTAAGGGGCCGGCCGACCAGCGCTTGCACATCGGTTTCGATTTTCCGAAGTTCGGTTTGGAAATCGTCGCCCAATTTGGATAGGTACGACAGATCCAGGGCGATGCCTTCCTGCTCCATCGCGGCCAGGACCGGAATCAGCGGCATTTCCATTTCTTCGAACATCTTGGTCTGGCTGCGCTCTTCCAGTTCCTTCCGCAGCGGAGCGACCAGGCGCAACGTGACGTCCGCGTCGGCCGCGGCGTAGGGCGCCGCCTGGGTTGCGGGCACGCGGTCCATCGTGATCTGCTTCGCGCCTTTGCCGATCAGCGCCGCGATCGGAGTCATCTCCACTCCCAGTCGGACGAATCCGAGGTCCTTCAACCCGAGGCTGCGCGAAGCGGGATTGCACAGCCATTCGGCGATCATCGTATCGAACGCCGGCGCGGAGATCGGCAACCCGGCCCGGGCGAGGATCGTCAGGTCGTATTTGATGTTATGGCCGGCTTTTGGAATGCGGGGGTCGGCCAGTATCGCGCCGAGGCCCCTTTTCACTGCGCCAAGGTCAAGATTGGGGCCGTCTGCATGGCGCAACGGCAGATAGAAGCCTTCGCCCTCTGCAATGGAGAAGGACATCCCGACCAGTTCGGCGCGCATCGGATCGGTCGAGGTGGTCTCGGTATCCAGTGCCAGGACCGGCGCGCTGGAAATTTTCTCCACCAGGGCCGCCAGTTTTTCTTCATCATCGATCAGATGCCAGCGGCCCGGTTCCGGGCGCGGTCTTGCCTCGGCGAACATTCCCAATTGAACGCCGGAGGCTTCCGGAGCGGGCAGGCGCGAGAGCAGGGTGCGGAACTCGAGAGTCTGGAACAACGCGGCGACTTCCGCGCGGACATACTGTCCCGCCCGGCAGGCCTCGAGCGCTATGTGCACCGGGGCGTTGGTTCGGATGGTGGCCAGGTTGCGCGAGAGGAGCGCGCTTTCCCGCCCGGCTTCCAGCTTGGTGCGGTAGCGGGCCGGGATGTTTTCCATATTCTCGTAGATCGAATCGAGCGAGCCGTATTGCTGGAGCAGCCCGGTCGCCGTCTTCTCGCCGACGCCCGGAACGCCGGGAATGTTATCGGATTTATCCCCGACCAGCGCTTTGTAATCAATCAATTGGAGCGGCGGGAATCCCCACTCCTCCGTGAACCGGGCGGCATCGTAATCGGTGGAATCCGAGAGCGAGCGGCCCGGCAGGCGGACCGAGACTTTGTCGTCGATGAGCTGCAAGAGATCGCGGTCGCCGCTGAGGATGAGCGTGTCGGTGCCTTCTGTGGCCGCCTGGCGCGCGACCGTGCCCAGCACGTCGTCGGCCTCGAAACCTTCGGCTTCCAGGACCGGGATGCGGAACGCGCGGACCACCTCGCGGATACGGTCGATTTGAGGCCGCAGGTCCTCGGGCATTTTGGCGCGTGTGGCTTTGTACTCGGGATATAAATCGTCGCGGAATGTGCGCCCGGTGTCGAAGGCGACCGCCAAGTACTGGGGTTTGTCTTTTTCCAGAAGCGATAGCAGGATGGAGGTAAAGCCGTATGTGCCCGCCGTCGGTTCACCCTGCGCCGTAATCCAGCGGCTGGCCTGCGTGCCGGCGGCGGTCAGGGCGAAGTAGGCGCGGTAGGCGAGGGCATGTCCGTCGAGCAGATAAATTTTAGGAGTCATGGTCTTCCGTGGAATCCTGCCGGGGCTTGGCCTGCCGGGCACTCCGGAGTTCATCGGTGATGCTCCGCGGTTTGGTGATCTCGCCGGTGCGGGGCTTGCCTGAGGCAATTTCGCCGGTCCGGGGTTTTATCCCGAGAAGCTCGCCGGTCCTGCGCAGCAGACCGCCCAGATCCCCGGTCCGGGGTTTGGTCGCCCCCAATTCTCCGGTCTTGCGGCGGCCGGCGGCGAGTTCGGCCGCGGTTTTTTGAAAGGAGCCGGTGGCCGGCGGCTTATCCAACGCTTTTTCGAAAGTTTTCGCCCTGCGGCGGGCGGCCGAAACCGACGTTTTGCGGTCGAAGAGCAGCGTCAGATCGTAATTCATGGCGATCGAGAGGGAATAAAGAAAAATCTCCTCGTCGTCCGGCGGGATGCGCACATATTGCATCACGGTGCCGCCGGGTGTGACCGACCAGATATCGGCCACGCGCCGGGCGAGGAGAGAGAGTTTTTCGTGTGAAAGCGCGCCGGCGCCGGCGTGCAGTTCGGCGCCGCGCGTAATCAGGCATGCCATCACCGAATTCTCGGCGGCCAGATGCTCCAGCCAGGCGCTGGCCCGCCCGGGGTTCTCCAGCCACGGGACCGACCGCGTGGATTTTTTCGGCGGCGGCGGTTTCAGAATGTCCATATCGGATTCTTCCGGTTCTTGGGCGTTGATCTCCGCCAGCGAAGGCGCTTCCACGCCCAGCAGCCCGGCGATGTGGGGAACAAGATCCGGAAGATAAAACGGCTTGGCCAACGCGCCTTGGAGGCCCAACGTGCCGATGACCGGATTGTCGGCGTTGTTATCGGGCGGAATGCCGAGCAGGATCATCTCCGGGCGGATCTTCTGGAATACGCGAATCAGATCCTCCGCCGGTCCGTCGGGCAGGCGGAAATCGATGATGGCCAGATCGATCGGTTTGCCCGAAGCGATTCGGAAAGCTTCCCGGCCGGTGAGCGCCAAAGTGCAGTCAAACCCCACCGCGGACAATGCCTGTTGCAGCATGGTGGCCAGGCCGGGATTGGCGTCGACGATTAAAATCGAATGCGGCATGGGGTAAGTGTAGCATAGAGAGCCGCTTCCAACCGGGAACAGGGTACTGCGGGGTTAACGGCCCGCGGCGCCGGAAAGGCGCCGCGGGTGCAAAAGGGGGTTGTTCGCGTGCTACGCCGAAGCGGAGCCGCCGTTATCTTTGCCCGGACCCGAATGGTCTTCATTCTTGGTCAGGATATGGATCAGGATCAACCCCAGGCCGAAGAACAACGGGATGAAAGCCCCGATCATCCACGGACCCAGGCCGAGTGGGTAAGTGGAATTAATTCCCAACGGCCACAAACCGACGGTCAGCGCCAGGCCGAGTGAAGCGATTACCACGCCCCAGCGCAGGGCGCCTTTTCCGTTGCCGCCCTTCTCCATTTGCCCATTTTCCGGTTTCAAGAACCCTTTTTCCGCCAGGGCCAGCTTCTCCCGGAATTGCAGATACCGCCAAACGGCGAGGAAGGTGAACAAGATGATGAAGAAAAGGAGGCCGCAGCAGAACGGGTAAATCATGAAGGAAACGTCCGAACCGGTGTACATGGTATTTCTCCTTGAGCGGTGGATGGTAAGACGAATGATTTCATCCAGGCGGCCGTGTTGGAAACGGCCGCTTGAATGATACCTTGATACCTACTCGGCGGATTGCGGCTGTACGTTGATGCTTCCGCTGTTGGTGGAGGCTTGGAGCAGCGGTCCACCGTCGCCCACCTTGCCCACCAGATGCGTGGAATCATTCCGATTGGAGGTGACAGGAAAGCCGCAATCCACGTCGCCGAAGTTCGTCGAGAGGTCGAGTTGGAATTGCGCGCCTTCCGGCAATCGGATGCGGATATCGCCGAAGTTGGTGTGCAGGACGCTGGTTCCCGCTCCAAGCGATCCGGTGAATTCGATCGATCCGCTGCTGGTGGAGAGGTCGAGGATTACATCCGTCCCGCGGATATTGATATCGCCGAAACCGGACCGGGCTTTTACCCGCCCCTGCGTATCCTCGGCCGTCACTTTTCCGGCGTTGGTATCCAGGTCGTAACTTTCCGCCGTGGTGTTGAGCACCTCGACGTCGCCGAAGTCGCTGTGGGCGGTCAGCACTTCCGCCAACTCCAGATTTTGGAGGGTGACATTGCCGCTGTTGGTGCGGGCGTCGACGGAGCGGGCTTTCAGTCCGGTTGCGTCGACATCGCCGAAGCTGGAGGAAAGATCCGCCCGGCCGCTGAAGGCCGAATCTTCCACGGTGACTTCGCCCGAACTGGATTTCGCGTTCAGGGATTGGCCCTCCGTATTCAGGACCTCAACGTCGCCAAAGCTGCTCGACGCTTCCACGGTTTCCTCCCCGGCGCGACCATTCTTGACCGATACATCGCCAGAACTGGTCTCGGCGGTGATTTTTCCGCTGACGTTCTCCACCGTCACATCGCCAAAACTCGAATGCAGGTTGGCCTCGCCGGTCGTCCCGTTCAAGCGCAGGTTGCCGCTCGAAGCGGTGGCTTTCACCGAGCATTCCACCGGTACGGTCACGGTGAAATCGACCGAGATACCGGCCGGCCCGATGTGCAGGATATCCACCTGCACCGGCTGGTCCACGGTAACCGTTACGGAATTCCCGTCCTGATGGAGGACGATTTTGACCTTCCCCAGCAATTCCTCCGCCGCCTTTTGGTCGGCGCCCCATGCATATTTGTGGGCGCTGATCAGAATCTCCCGGCTTCCTTCCACGGCGCTGACATCCACTTTCCCGAACGGGGTGTCGATCGTAAGGTCGGCCGGCCCATCCACCGCAGCCCGCAGTTCTTCCACGGAATCGGCACTGATATTCCGCGAGGATAGGAGATTCCACTGAAACCCTCCGGAAAAAACCCGGCCGGCGACCGGGACAAAAGCAATGATCGATCCCAGGCAGATAGCCGCCAGGGAAATACCCAAAATCGCGACGATGGACCACTTTTTCATTGGTTTATCCTCCGAGTACAATGGTTTTATAAATGTTGTTCATTTCACTGAGTTTGACCGGTCTCCCACTGGAAAGTTTCATGGGGAGGGTCGGGTAAACCCCACAGAACAAATATTCGCATCCAGAATCTGTAACTTATCCCGGGAAAGCCGGTCTAACACTTTAAAGGGTTGGTTCGCGTTGGAAAATGAAGCGGAGATCGTGGCTCGGGCGCAAGCCGGAGATAGCGGAGCGTTTGAGATGCTGGTACTTGAGCATCAGACGTATGTATTTAACCTGGCCTACCGCGTGCTCGGGAACGAGCAGGAGGCCGAGGACACGGCGCAGGAAGCTTTCGTCCGGGCGTGGCAGTCGCTTCCGAAGTTCCGGGCGCAGGCCCGGTTCAGCACGTGGATGTACCGGATCGTTACCAATCTGTGCTATAACCGCCTGCCAAAGCTGCGACGCGAACTATCCGCGATCGGCGAGGATGAGATCGAGGATCATGCGGATCTCCATACCGGAAAACCGGGAGACGGATTGGAAGCCGCCGAACGCCGGGCCTGGCTTCACCGGCAGATCGAGGCGCTTCCGGAGGCCTACCGCCTGCTGGTCACACTGCGCTACCAGCGCAACCTGCCGTATGAGGAGATCGCATCGATCACCAGTCTGCCGATGGGTACGGTGAAGACGGGTCTGTTCCGCGCCAAGGAGCGATTGCGCTCGGCGCTTGTGACGTATGAGGAGGCTCGTATATGAATCCATCCGATACCAACCGCCTGATGCTGACAGTCGAGGATGCGCTGCGAACCATGCCTGTTGCGCCCGCACCGGCCGCCCTGCGATCCCGGGTCATGCGCCGCGTGCGTTCGCAAATGGGCGTGCCGAAGTTCGCATTCCCCTGGCTGGAAGCCGCCATCAGCCTGATGCTATCCACAATGATCGCCTTTATGGGCTCCTTGATCCTGGAGCTTCCCCCGGCGACTCTGGTGCGCCTGCAGCAGATGGCGCGGTACTTTTTCCTTATCCCGGCGAATCGGCCTGTCATCGCCGCGGCCGGGATCGGGATGGGAATGCTCGTCGTATGCCTGATTTTCGCCGTGCGCATTCTCCGGCCCGGACGCCGTACGTCGGGGATCCTTCGCCGGTAGACCGGGAGACTCCGGCCATCGACCAAAGGGAATAGTCCATGGCAGATGGTCTGACTGTCTATTGCGCAAAGCCCCATTCCATTAAGTTGATTATCCAGGAGAATGTGATCCTCCACCCGCCGATGATATAATTTTCCCATGTACCCTGAGAATCAAACCGATTGGGATGCTGGCGCGCCACGGCGCATCCTGGGAATGAAGATCTGGCAAGTTGCGCTGCTGGGTGGTATGGCGGTTATGGATTGCCTCGTCCTGGTTGTAGGGGCGGTGATCATCCTCGGTGCGATCCCGTCCACGCCTGGCAGCGGTTCAGTCGCCGGTGCTCCATCCACATCCACGCCCGTGGTGGTGCCCCTCGGGCCAACCCTCGCGCCATCCCCTTCCATAACTCCGATCACGATGGCGTTTCAATTCCCGACCTACACCCCGTACGGCACACCGGCCGAGACATTTACGCTCACCCCCTCGGTTACGGGATTGATGGACGGGTGGGTAAAATTCACCGTGCCGGAAATTGAAGTTTGGCTGCCGGGAAGTTTCGCCGCTGGGAAGCCGCAGACCGGGATCGATGCGATCATCGCTTCACTGAAGGGGAAAGGGGCGAATTTCAACTGGGACGTGATCAAAGAGCAACTGGAATCCGTCCCCGACAATTATGTCATGTGGGCGATTGATTCCTACCAGGGCAATCCGGATGCCATCACCAATATCGCCTTCGTGTATGACGTTCCCAACCCCGGCGAACTGCTGGCGGATTACGCCACCCGCTTCGTCGGCGCGATGTCTGACAGCTTCGTGCTGATCGAACAAGCCAGCGCCCGGCATCCGGATTACGAAGCCGCGCTGGTCATCCTGGAATCCAAACCTGCCAGCGGGACTCCGGCCCGGATGGCGATCTATGCGCTGCGCGATCGGGACCTGGTTTGGGTCATTATGTGCTTCACGGCGGCGGATGAGCTGGCCGGACGCCTCCCCGTCTTTAACCAGATCGTCGAAACCTTCCGGGTTCTGCAAGCCCCCTGAAAGACCTTCCCCCCTGCGACCGCCGCCCGCCTTCGGGTGCCCGAACCGATCCGCGGCGGCGGAATTGCTTTAATCCATTATTGCCTTTAATATTATTTATGCGTTTACCATCCGGTCCGGCTTCGGCGCGGACCGCGGGGAGGGAAGCCCATGGGTGAATCGGTATCCCGGATTCTAGGATTGAAGAAGCAGCCGGCAAGCGCGCTGGAAATGGCGCTGGTTATACAAAAGGGGTTACCGGCCCTGTCACTGGCGCATGTGTGCGACCGCTTCTCGCTGGAGGAAGGCCGGTTGGCGGGAATTCTTGGATTGTCGTCCGGCTCGATCCGGCGCCTGCGGAAAGTCCCGAAGCGGAAACTTTCCCCCGCCGTCTCCGACCGGCTGTACCGGGTGGCGGATCTGTTCCTCCTGGCGTTCAATGTTCTGGAGGATGAAGGCGCGGCCCGGGATTGGCTGCTGACGCCGCAGCCGGGGCTGGGCAACCGCATCCCCTGCGATCTGATGGGGATGGAGACCAGCGCTCGTGAGGTGGAGGATCTCCTCCTGCGGGTGGACCAGGGAGTGCTTGTATGATGGTGGCGTGGCGGCTGCTTCCCAAGCGTCACCAGGGGGAAGCCTTCAGCGGCGAGGGCGCCCGCATTGCCGCGGGCCGGTGGAATGCGCGCGGAACCCGTGCAATCTACCTGAGCGGTTCGCTTTCCCTGGCGGCGCTGGAGATGATGGTCTATGCCGGGCGGGCGGCCCTTTCGATACCGCTTTCCTGTTTCCGGGTTGAGATCCCCGACGGCATTACCGTTGACTTTCTCGCGCCGGAAAAGCTGCCGACCAATTGGCGGCAGCAGCCCGCTCCGGAAAGCACCCGCCGCTTGGGATCGGAATGGATCGCGCGCGGGACAGCCCTCGGCCTGCGTGTTCCCTCGGTTCTGATATCCGAGGAATGGAACCTGCTGCTTAACCCCGCACATCCGGATTTCAAACGGATAAAAATCTCCAAACCGCAGATCCTCCGTTTTTAAGCGAATACTGTCGCGGGGGAACCCGCCATTCAGGACAAGCACGTGCTGGCGCATCCGGGTAACCCTGCTCCGATGGTAAGTACCATTAAAAACCCCAAACTTGCACCTCGTGCTTTAATTATTATGCCGTCATTGCCCAGGTCGGGAAAAGCGTACACGGCTTACCCCGCTCACGCTTCGCACTCTCGGACATCCCGCCCCGGTTGGGAGCCTGTCCTGAGCGAAGCGAAGGATGGGCCGGGGGCATCGGGAAAAGCCGATTACACGGATTCTAAATTTATTTATTTTCCGGTGTTTCGGTATACCAGAAGGTGAACAAGGGCTGAGCCATTGCGGTGGGCCTTTCTTTTCGATTTTTCCGCCCGCAGGGAAGGGGAACTTGACAAATAGATGGTTGTCTATATATAATAAGGTGGAAGGAATGGAATCATGCCGGACCCGCAGAAAGAAACCGCTTCGATCGAATTCGCTAAGGCAATCGCCGACTCCACCCGGCAGAAGATCATGAAATTCTGCTGCTGTAATTGGCATTCCGTCACTGATATCGTGGATCACGTGCGTGTCACCCAGCCGACGGTCTCGCACCACCTGGCCATCCTGCGGGAGGCCGGCCTGGTAGACGTGCGCCCCGAGGGCAAGCAGACCTTCTATCGCTTGGACCAGAAACGGATCGTGAATTGCTGCGGTGTGCTCGAGCACACTTTTGCACCGGAGGAAAAGGATAATCACGCCCCGGAGAAAACTCGCGGGTGATTTTTTTAAGGCGATGCATAGAAGAATTTCGATATGAAAAGATGGCGCTTGATTTCAGATTGGATTGTGGAAAGGACACGTTAACCATCCCGTCCTCCCTCCCCCATCGATTCTGAAATCTCAAAGCATGAATCCAATACCCCTCCCTCCTTCCCGTATCACGGGAAGGAGGGAGGGGCGAGGGGTGGGGGGTCAGGACGGAAGCCATCGGAAGGATGAGGGGGCAGGTGAGCGAACGGACGATCTGCAATCGGGTTTGGGGCATAAGAAAAAATTTGAGTGAAGGAGTGAATCGCATGCAAAACCAAAAACCCGGGGACATCCACTCGGCGGTGCGCGAGTTCTACGCCCGGAAGGCGCAATCCTTCGGAGAAGGGTGCTGCGGTTCCGGCGGAAGCTGTTCCTGTTCCACGCCGAAGAATTATCCGGCGGAGGAGTTGCAGTCCCTCCCGGAAGAACTGGCAGACATAACCCTGGGGTGCGGCAACCCGATCTCAAAAATTGATATTCACCCGGGCGAGACCGTTGTGGATCTCGGATCCGGCGGCGGGTTGGATTGTTTTCTCGCTGCCCAAAAGGCCGGACCGGGCGGGCGCGTGATCGGCGTGGACATGACGCCGGAGATGATCGAGAAGGCGCGCGCCAATGCGGCCCGGATCGGCGCCGCGAACGTTGAATTCCGGCCGGGGCAAATCGAGAAGATCCCGCTCGCCGACAGCGAGGCGGATGTCGTGATTTCCAACTGCGTAATCAACCTCTCGCCCGACAAGCCCGCCGTCTTCCGGGAAATGTTCCGTGTGCTGCGCCCCGGCGGCCGTGTCGCTGTTTCGGATATCGTCACCCGCGGGCCGATAAGCCCGCTTGTGGCGAAATCCCTCGAAAGCTGGGCGGGCTGCATCGCCGGCGCACTCGACGTGGAGGAGTACCGGCGCGGAATGATCGACGCCGGTTTCACCGACGTGACCGTTGCCTCCGCCGATGTGACGCCCTTCTCCGGCGTGGCGCAGCGTACCGGCGGAATTCCATTTTCCGCGATGATCACCGCGCGGAAACCGCCGCAAGCCTGATATTCCGTATTGAGGAGTGTAGTCCCCGCGTTTCGGCTGTGCTAAAATGCCTGCAAGACGACACTTTGGAGGAGACGCCCATGGAGAACAACCGACCCCGCGGAAAATATTTCGAGGAACTCACGCCCGGATTAAAAATCTACACCGCCGGACGGACCGTCACCGAGGGCGATGTGACCGCCTTCGCCGGACTCTCGGGTGATTTCAACCAGATCCACATCGACGCCGATTATGCCGCCAAGGGGCCGTTCGGCCAGCGCGTGGCCCACGGCCTGCTTGTGCTGTCCATCGTTTCCGGGTTGGCGGTTCAAACCGGCGTTATGGACCGTACCGTCCTCGCCTTTCGGGAAATCGGCGAGTGGAAGTTCAGCCGCCCGGTCTTTTTCGGGGATACCGTGCGCTGCGAGATGGAAGTCCTCTCCACCAAGCCGTTCCCCCGCCTGGGCGGCGGCGCGGTGGAGCTCGCCCTGACGGTGAAGAATCAAAAAGACGATAGCGTCATGAGCGGGAAGTGGACCGTGCTGATTCAAAGCAAACCCGCCGCTTAAGATGGACGAATCGGCCGCGGATCGTTTCCGCCGCTTACAGCGCAGCCTGGACGAGACCGGCGATTGGGACGAGGAGGATGAAGACGCCGCCTCCGCCGGCGGGGACTCTTCGCCCGGAACCGAAGCTTCCGATGGGCAGGAGGATGCGGCGTTTTCTACGCCGCAATCCCCCGACAGCGAATCCGGAGAAACCGCCCCCGACACCGAGGGCGATTCAGTAGGCTTGCCGATTCCCGGCTGGAGCGAACTACCGCCTGAGGCGGAACCTGCGGCATGGGATTCATCAAAGGTGGTGGAAAAAGCTTTAGATGAATCCGGGGCCGGGCCGGAGTTAAAGGAAGCGCTTCCACTTAAGGATCCGTCCCGGCAGCCGCGCATCCCGCAATGGCGGGCGCGGCGGCGCACCTCCCGAACCGGGCCGCTCCCGGCCGGAAGCGAATCCTCCACCTCCGGATTTCCACGCACGAAACGATCCCGTGCCCGCGCCGCCCGCTCCTGCCTGTTCCGCATAATCTTGACGGGTGTATTCCTTTCCACCGCGGCCCTCTTCCTCACGGCGGGATACATGCTCTACGAATATTTTCAAATTGCCTCGACCCTTCCACCGGTCGAGGACCTCCGCTCCCGCACCGCGCAATTTGAGACCACCCGCATTTTCGACCGCAACGGAAAACTCCTGTATGAAATCCTCGACCCGAATGCGGGCCGCCGGACCTACGTGCCGCTGGAACGGACCTCGCCCTACATGCTGGCGGCGACTATCGCCGCCGAGGATAAGAATTTTTTCAGCCATCCGGGATTCGATCCGATGGGAATCCTGCGCGCCTTCACCCAGAATATTACCTCGGGAGAAACGGTCTCGGGCGCTTCCACCATCACCCAGCAGCTGGCGCGGATGGTCCTGATGACACCGGAGGAGCGGTCGGAAATTTCCTACATGCGTAAAGTGCGCGAGGCGCTGCTGGCGGTGGAAATCACGCGCCGGTATTCAAAGGAGGAAATCCTGGAGCTCTTCCTGAACGAAAACCCGTACGGCAACCTGGCGTACGGGGTTGAGGCGGCCGCCGAGACATACTATAAAACCACCGCCGACAAACTCACCCTCGAGCAGGCGGCGCTGCTGGCCGGTCTGCCCCAGGCGCCGTCGGTGTATGACGTATACACAAACCGCGATGCGACGCTGGAACGGCAGCGGCAGGTGCTGGTAATGATGATTGAGGCCAGCCAGGAGCAGGGCTGCATCTTTGTCGGGAGCGGTATAGCGGAAGTGTGCGTTTCGGCCGACGAAGCCGTCGCCGCCTGGACGGCGGCGCAATCGGCCGTGTTTTATCCGCCGGATGTCTATATGCGATACCCGCACTGGGTGAACTACATCCGCCGGCAACTGGAATCGATGTACGATCCGCAAACCATTTACCGGTCCGGATTCCAGGTGTACACCACGCTGGATCCCGGATTGCAGGATATGGCGGAGGGCGTGGTTCAGCGGCAGGTGCAGGCTCTCGCGGATAAAAGCGTTACCGGGGGCGCGCTGGTCGCTATCCGCCCAGCCACGGGCGAGATTCTGGCGATGGTCGGATCGCCCGATTTCTATGCGCAACCGGCCGGCCAGGTTAATATGGCCATCCGCGCCCGTCAGCCGGGTTCCGCCATAAAACCGCTGACATACCTCGCCGCATTCGAAGGCGGCTGGACTCCTGCGACACTGATCTGGGACGTGCCGACGGAATTTCCGCCTTCCAACGACCCCTACGACACCAATCCGCCCTACAAGCCTGTCAATTACGACAACAAATTTCACGGACCGGTGACGGTCCGATCGGCGTTGGCCAATTCCTACAACATCCCGGCCGTAAAAACACTGCAGGCGGTGGGTATTTATGACAATCCCGACACACCGCAAATGGACGGGTTGATCCCCATGGCCAAACGGCTGGGGATCTCGACCCTCGTCCGGACGGATTACGGCCTCTCGCTCACCCTGGGCGGCGGAGAGGTGACGCCGCTTGAACTGACCGCGGCCTATGCGGTGATGGCCAATGGCGGCCTGAAACTGCCTCCGGTGGCGATCCTGAAAATACAAACCTTCGACGGGGATACGGTTTATGAATATCAGCCGCCGGCCGGGGAACACGTGCTTAGCGCGGAGCATGCCTTCCTGATCTCCTCGATCCTTTCGGATAACGAGGCGCGCACGCCCATGTTCGGAGCCAACTCGGTGCTGAACCTGCCGTTCATCGCGGCGGTGAAAACCGGAACCACCAACGATTACCGCGATAATTGGGCGGTGGGGTATACGCCGGACCTGGCAGCGGGGGTGTGGGTCGGCAATCCCGACAACGCGCCGATGATCGGGACGACGGGGGTCAGCGGTGCGGCGCCGATCTGGGCGGAGTTCATGGTTAACGCCATCCAACAGATGACCGGAAACAATCCGGCTCCCTTCGTTCCGCCGCCCGGGATCATACAAAAGTTGATCTGCGCCGCAACCGGCGCGGAGCCCGGAAAATATTGCGCCACCACGCGCTCGGAGTATTTTGTTGCGGATCAACCGCCGCTCCCTCCCGACCTGGATCTGTGGCGTGATACATGGATCGACACCTTTACCGGTTTGCGCGCCTCTGCGGCCTGCGCGGATCATATGGAACAAGCGCTGACGATTTCGGTCCGCGATACGGATGCCCGTTTATGGCTGGTTGCGGATCCCTTCGGGCGGGAGTGGGCAAAGCTGCAGGGTTTCCCGGATCCCTTGCGGTTTTATCCGGACGGCGAATGCACCGCTGAGAGTCCCCGGCCGATCCTGTCGATTGCCTCGCCCTCCGAAAACCAAACCGTCGGCGATCGGGTCCTGGAGATCCGCGGCCGGGCGGGCGCCACCCGCGAGTTCGACCATTATGCTCTGGAGTATGCGACCGACCGGGATCCGGATGATTGGCGGCCGATCCTGTCCTCTTCCACTACGCCCGTCACGGATACGGGAAAGCTGGCCGAGTGGAATCTCGGGGACATCGACGACGGTTGGATGACCATCCGCTTGACCGTGTATTCCCGGCAAGGGGGCAAGGCGGACGTGAAGGTTCGCTTCCGTTTGCAAAAGCCCGTACCCACGCCGGTACCCACGCGTACGCCGACCGCCACGCCCACCGTGACGCCCACTCCGACGATAACGAATACCCCCACGGTGACGAATACTCCCACAGATACGAATGTCCCGACCGGCACTTCCACGAACACGCCATCCATAACGCCGACTTGGGCGCCCTCTTCCACAGCCACCGAAACCTCGGCTCCGACAGTCACCCAGACTCCGACCCTGTAGTGTTTTCACAAGCGTACCGGGAGCCTTTATCGATGGCCTGTTCTCCCCGCGCGGAAACGGCGAATATGCACCCCGGCTGATTTGGTTGAGGGGGTTGTCCTGGTTGTATAATCCCGCCCATGCACTCACGGATACAAGGCGTCTGGTTTTTTTTCTTGGTGCTTTCCGGCTGTGGTACAGCCGTTCCAACCGTGATGGACTTTCCCACCCCGGTTCGCTGGCAATCGCCGACTATTTCACCTTCCCGTTTCTTCCCGACGCGAGAGGTATCGCTGACTCCGACCCTTGCGCCGACTCCCACCCCGCAGGTGTACACCGTCCGGGCGGGGGATACCTTCGGTTCGATCGCCGCGAAATTTGGCATCACCGTCGACGCCCTGACCGGCGCCAACCCGGGAGTGGATCCGAATGCGCTTCCGATCGGAACGGCGCTGATCATTCCCGTCAAACCGGTCGAAACCGGAACTCCGCCCCCTTCGCCGACTCCGGTGGGTTTGATCGTCGAGCCGGCAAATTGCTTTCCGGAGACCGACGGAGGGCGATGGTGCCTTGTCATGGTGGGCAATCCGGGACCGGATCCCGCCGCCGGCATATACCTTCGATTCTCGTTGTATTCCTCCGCTGCGGCCGATCCTTCCATTTCCAAAGAGGTCGCGCTGCCCGTCACGGTCCTCCCGGCCGGCAGCCGGACGGTTGCCGCGGCCTACTTCACTCCCGAAGAGGCGCAGGATGACATCCTGCATGTGGAACTCATCAGCGCCATCCGGTCCGCGGAGACTCCGGGCCTCCTGCCGCTGACGATTGTGAAAGAGGAAAACCGCTTCTTTTCGGATGGATTGGAACTTAGCGTTGAATTCCGGGTCGATGCCGGAGAGGAAGAAATCGCCAACCGGCTGGATGCAGCGTTGGTGCTGCTGGATGCCAAAGGCCGGCCGATCGGATTCCGGATCCTGCGCAGCGAAGGGGAGTGGCCGCCGGGCCCGGCGCATAGCCTGACCTTGAACGCGTATGTATTGGGCGGATCCTTCAAGGATTATGAATTCATACTTCAGGCACGATCGGTGGTCTCCGCCGTTTGAAAACGCATCTTCCGATGGGCGGGTTGCCCGGATGTTTTGTACACAGAAAGGGAATACATGCCAAACGAAATCCAACAGGCGGAAATCAAAGAAAAAAACCGATGGTTTTATTTCCTCGTACGGGCGGTCGTAAACCTGCTGGTCCGGATCCTTTTACGGGTACAGATCGTGGGACTTGAGAATGTCCCGGCGGAGGGGCCGTTTCTGTTCACGCCCAACCATTTGAGCCAGGTCGATTCGCCGCTTTTCCTGGCGGCAATCCCGCGCCAGATGCGCGTATTCGCGGCGGAAAAATACAAACGCAATCCGTTCCTGTACATCCTTTTCGAAACCATGGGGTGCATCTGGGTGCGTCAATTCGAAGCGGATCACGAGGCGCTGCGTGAGGCGCTCCATTATCTTCGGAAAGGCGGCGTACTCGGCATCGCACCGGAAGGCACGCGCAGCCGGGAAACCCATGCCCTGTTGCGCGGCCGGGGAGGTGCATCCCTGCTGGCCAGCCGTTCGGGGGTTCCCCTGCTGCCGGTCGGGATCTGGGGTACGGAAACCGCCGTCCGCGACCTGTTGCATTTGCGGCGCGGCTTGGTCACGATCCGGATCGGCAAACTATACCGGCTGGACATTTCCCCGCGGGCCAAGGGACAGGAATTGGATACGGCGACCGACGACCTGATGTGCGCCATCGCCGCGCTGCTTCCCCCGCAATACCGCGGGGAATACGCCGCGCATCCCCGCCTGGCATCCTGGCTGCAAGCGGCGGACGGATGAGTATCGCGCCGCTTCCCCCGGAAGCACGAACCGGCTTGCGCATGCTCCTGGATCCGGGCCGCGCCGGCGATGCGATGGCGTCGTATTACGCGCTTTCCCATCCCGCCGCCAAAACCAAGTTGTGGGTGCACCGATCCCCCGCCGGCCGGCAGGATGGCTTTATCCTCCGGGCTCAGACCGGCATGGACCTCTTCCGGCCGCTGGTGACTCTGCGAGCGCCGGATGCCGAAGCGGCGGGAGAACTCCTCGCCGCGGCTTTTCCCGCGGCACAGGCGGCGATGTTCTCCTTTCCCGAATCACTGGGGTTGTGGGTGCTGCCGCTCCTTTCGGCGGAGACGATGATGCAGCTTCGGATGCTGCGGCTGAATCCCGCACGGCTGGAACCCCTGATTAACATACTGGTTCAACGCACCAATTCCCCGGGCGGGTCGCCGCGCTACGAGATCCGGAATGAAAACCGGCTGCTTGCGGCGGCCGGCGTGAACTGGCAGTCTGCGGATTGGGCGGAAATTTTTGTCCAGACCGATCCGGACGTGCGCGAACGGGGATACGGCCGGTCGGTGTGCGCCGCGCTCTGCCGCGATCTTCTGGATATGAAAAAATCCGTCCTGTATGCTGTTGAGGAGAAGAATGCCGCATCGATACGGCTGGCGACCGGGATCGGATTTGAAGATACGGGCGAACGTGAGATTCTATGCACCGGTTCCGTGCACCCGGCATCAGCGACTCCGGGTAAAAACTCTCAATAATCGGTATACTGAAAAAGGAATTCGCGAAGGGCACGAAGAACACGGATAAAATTACGGAAGGGTTACTTCCGGAGGTTTTTCCAGTTTCTGTTTTCCTTCGTGTCCTTCAGATCCACTTCGTGCTCTCCGTGGAAAAATCCGGGAGGCCGGCATGATCGAAGCGGCGTTTCATTTTCCAAATGGATTTCTCTGGGGAACCGCGACGTCCTCCCATCAAGTGGAAGGGGGAAACCGCTTGAACGATTGGTGGGCCTGGGAGGGGCAGCCCGGGCGCATCCTGCGCGGTGATCGCTCCGGCCTGGCTTGTGATTGGTGGGGCGGCCGATGGAAGGAAGACCTGGACCGGGCGGCGGCGGGCGGGCAGACCGCCCACCGGCTGTCGGTCGAGTGGAGCCGGATCGAACCGGAGCCCGGACGCTGGGATCCGCATGCGCTGGATTTCTACCGGGAAGTCCTCTCCGGTATGCATGCACGGGGGATCGAGCCGATGGTGACGCTGCACCATTTCACCAATCCCTTTTGGCTGGCGGAGCAGGGCGGTTGGGAAAATGAAAATGTCGTCGCCCGGTTTGAAACCTTCACACGCAAAACGGTCGCGGTGCTCAAGGATCTGACGGACTTCTGGTGCACGATCAACGAGCCGAACATTTATATTTACCTGGCCTATAGCACCGGTGATTTTCCGCCGGGGAAGAAGGATATCCGGGCCGCGTTCCGCGTGATGCGGAATCAGATCTTTGCCCACGCCGCCGCGTATTATGCGATCCATGAAATCCAGCCGGAGGCCAGGGTCGGGATCGCCATCCAATACCGCCCCCTCATTCCCCATACCGCCAATCCCCTGGACGGAGTGGTCGCGCGGATACAATCAAGAATTTCCAACGATCTTTTTCCGAGGGCGCTGCAGGATGGCCGGTTGCGCTTCCCGCTGCGCCGGGAGCACGCGGCCAAGGTCGCCCATACGCAAGATTACCTTGGCTTGAATTATTATTCCTGCGATCACGTCTCGTTCGATCTGAGCAAGGCGGGCGAACTGTTCGGACGCCGTTTTTACCCGGAAGGCGCCGATCTCAGCGATATCGGCTGGAACGCCAACATCCCCGAAGGAATGGCTCGCGCGATCCGCTGGGCAAATACCTTCGGCCTTCCGATTTACATAACCGAGAACGGCATTGAGGACGAGACCGACCGCATCCGTCCGCGGTATCTGGTGCAGCATCTTCATCAGGCGTGGAAGGCGGCGAATACCGGTGTTCCCATCCGCGGGTATTTTCACTGGAGCCTGGTCGATAATTTCGAATGGGAACGGGGCTGGACCCAGCGCTTCGGGTTATGGGCGCTGAATCCGGAGACGCAGCAGCGGACCGAGCGTCCGTCGGCCAGGTTGTACGCCGAAATCTGCCGGGAGAACGGCATCACCAGCGACATGGTCCGGCGTTTCGCCCCGGAGGTTTTCCCGGTTTTGTTTCCCGGATAAATCCCGCACAAGCATCCGGGGGTGCGCGATCATCTCACATTTCATGCTTTAAGGATGGGACCATGCGGACAGCGATTCGGCGGCTTGGCGGATATTTTCTGCTTTTCATCTGCATCGGATTGGACATGGCCCTGGTTGGGCCCACGCTGCCGGCGCTGGCTGCGCAAACCGGGAGTACGCTGGGGGCGATGGGCATGGCGTTCTTCCTCAGCGCACTCGGCTTCTCGCTGGGTACGCTGCTTGGCGGGTCGCTGTTCGACCGGGTTCCGGGGCGGAGGCTGCTGGTCGCCGGACACGGCATCGTCGCGGCGCTCGTGTTTCTGGTCCCGCACGTGCCGGTCTTCGGGGTGCTGATGGCGCTGTATGTGATAAAGGGAATCGCCGGCGGTGTGGTGCATGTCGGCGCCAACACGCTCCTGCTGTGGAGCTATGAAGGCAAAGCCGGTCCGTACGTCAATGCGCTGCACTTCTTCTTCGGGCTGGGAGCATTCCTCAGCCCATTCCTGCTAGGGTTGCTGATCAGCGCCGGCGGTTCGTATGCGGATGCATACCATCTGCTCGCGGTCTTTGATCTGCTGGTGGCGATGGTCATTCTCTTCACGCTCAAGGCACCTGCGCCGCCGCAGAAAAGCGAACAAAAAGGAGCCGCGGCGGGCAGCGGGGGGTTCCTCATCCCGTTCGTGTTATCGGCGATGCTGTTTCTTTTCTTTTATGTCAGCGCGGAAATCACCTTCGGGGGATGGATCTTCACCTATGCGATCACACTGGATTTGGCGGATGCCGTGCGCGCGGCGTACCTGACATCCGTCTTCTGGCTGGCGTTCACGATCGGCCGGTTGATCTCTATTCCCGCGGCCGTACGATTTTCTCCACGGCAGATCATCCCCATTGCGCTGGCCGGAGCCGCCGGCTTTCTCATCCCGCTGATCCTGTACCCGGCTGCGCCGGCCGTCGTGTGGATCGCCGCGGCGGGCGCCGGTTTTTGCATGGCGCCGGTCTGGCCGACCGGTTTCACCCTGGCCGGCCAATCCGTATCCCTGACGGCCCGCATCAGCGGTTTTATTCTGCTCGGCGACAGCATCGGCGGGATGGTCCTGCCGGGATTGACGGGCTGGATCATGGAGCGGGCGGGCGCCCCGGCGATGGCGCAGCTGGTCCTGGCGAGTCTCGCGGCGACATTCCTCGCGTATCTCGGTATCCTCTACTTCGGAAATCGCAGAAAAGAACCGGGTGGAGCGGCGTAGGCCGTCTTCTTATTTCCGTCCGCAGTCACCGTTTTTTCGGGCGTTAACATTTTTCTGACGCCGGTTATATTTTTTATTAACATTCTGCGCCTATACTCCAGATATCAAAACCCAAAAAGGGATTTTGGAGGTGGCATATGGCAAACATAATTCGTTGGGATCCGTTCCGTGAAATAAGCAACATGCAGGAAGTTATGGATCGGCTGGCGGACGACGGGTACACCCGTCCCTTCAGCGGCGCGCTGTGGGATGTGTCCTCGGTCCCGACCATGGATCTCTATCAGACCGCCGATTCGGTCGTGGTCAAGATGGGCCTTCCGGGGGTCAAGCCCGAAGATATTCAGATTTCCGTGGCCAACGGGGTGCTGACCATCCGCGGCGAGGTGAAGGAGGAAAAGGAAGAGAAAGAGAAAACCTACCACCTGCGCGAACGCCGCTATGGGTCCTTCAGCCGCTCCATCTCGTTGCCGAGCAATGTCAGCGCGGATAAATCGGATGCGGATTTTGAAAACGGGGTCCTGACTCTGACCCTGCCCAAGGCCGAAGAGGCCAAAGCCAAGACGATCGTCGTCAAGGCAAAAAAATAAAATACATGCGTTAATGCAAAAAGGACCGGCCAACGCCGGTCCTTTTTGTTGTGCCTATCAGGCTGTAGGACATCCGCGTCCTGCCGGTCCGTCTCTGGCGGGACTGCGCAAAGGGTTATTCCACCGGCGGAGTGTCGGTCGGAATGGAGGCGTCGTCGGGAATCCGGAGATGCCCGCGAGTAACGGCAGCTTTGGCCGATTGTCACTAAATTTTCATGACATACCGCGTTGATCCTTGACGGTCATCCTGCCCGCCAATGGACAAGAATAACGGTGGAATGTATACGATTAATCCAACCGAAATGCTTTACACTCGTATTTGCGGAAAAGCGTTCGGTTTCATACAGAAATTGCGCCAATCCTGTGATGGGCCGGGTTCAGCAGACCCTTGATCCTATTTTTGGATAGCCGTTCCCTTACTGCAAAGGGGTGAGGGAATTAATGATTGCGGATCCAGAGAGTTCCCAAGAGCCGCTTTTTCGGCGCTATACTGTACTCGTCTTTATGGGATTCATTTGTCATGATTGAATCGCCGCTGATCGAGCCGAGTGATGCGATCTTGGTGACCCGGGCCAGGAATGGGAATACCGATTCATTCGGCTTCCTCTACCGGCGTTACGCAGATTCGGTCTATCGCTACTTGTTCGTCCGACTCGGTGAAACCAAGGAGGCGGAAGAACTGACGGCGGACGTCTTTTTCCGGTCTTACCAGGCGCTGGAGACGTATCGTGAAAAAGGCAGGCCGTTTTCCACTTTCCTTTACAAGGTTGCGAAAGACGTGCTGATCGATCATTTCCGTCGGAAAAAACCGGACATCGGGGTTTCCATCCCCGAACCGGCGCTCGAGTCGCTCTGGCCCTTCGATGAACACGATGCCCGGGATGAACAAATCCGGGATCTTCGCCGGGCCATGGATGAGATCCCGTCGAATTACCGCGAGGTGATCATTTTACGGATCATCCTGGCGATGCCGGCCTCCGTGGTTGCAAATTGGATGAACATGACGGAAGGCGCCACCCGCGTCGTGCTGCACCGCGCGCTTACGGCTTTGCGCGGAAGGCTGCAGGAAGCAATGTGAAACGCAAAGAAAGTATTAAGGCCGAACTTCTCGACCGCGCCGTCCAGCGGATGCTGGAAGGGAAAGCGCCGTTTGAGGATTCCGCGCAGGCGGATGCCGGCGCGGAATCCGGGCTGCAGCCGCTGTTGGAAACGGCTTCCCGTGTTCGCATTTTGATTCGAGCGCGCGCCCCGTTGCCGGATTTTGTCGCGGGGGTGGAAAGACGCCTGCTTAAGCAGAAACAAATCCGCCCACCGATTCCGGTACGGCGCAAATCCCCCGTATCGGTCGGCGTCCGCTGGGGGCGGCACCGGACGGCGGCGTTGATCTCCATATTTACCGTGGTTGTCATAATCGGATCCGGATTGGGCGCGGCTTCCGTATCCGCCCAAGCACTCCCAGGTGATGCGTTGTATCCCGTAAAACGGGGATTCGAGGAAATCTCCTTAACCTTTTCGTTTTCCACCACCGGCGACGTCCAGTTGCTGGCGGATTTCGCCGACAGGCGGCTGGCGGAGGTTGAGGAAGTAATCGCGCAAAGCCGGGGATCGGATTTCCTCCCGAGTCTGGAATATTACGAAGAGACGCTCGGCCGATTGGACACCGCGATAAAGGCGCTGACGTCCGATTCCGGATATGCCCAATTGAAGAACCTCCAGACGCGGTTTGCCCGCTATGCCTACGTGCTGTCGGCACTCCGGGATCGGGTCCCGGAACAGGCCCGGCCCGCATTGGATCTCGCCATCGAGCATTCGCGAAAAAGCAAGGAGGCGGTTGAGAAAATACGTCAGGACCGGGACTCGGAATTCGTTCCTCGGGATGAGGAGAAGTCCTTCACCAAGGAATCCGTTTCGAATGAGTCCGGTCCAAGCTCGACCAAGACACTGGAGACCAATCCGGAAACAACAATTCCGAAGCCTTTACACACTCCGGAACCCACATCGACTTCTGAATTCACTGTGTCCCCGACGCCTTCCGAAACCCCGGAATCTACGAAGACGCCAAAACCTTCCAAGACTCAAAAGCCCACCGATGCTCCAAAACCTTCGAAGACGCCGAAGCCCATCGATATTCCAAAGCCTGTCAAGACACCGAAGCCTGTAGAAACTTTAATTCCTTCCTCGATACCGGATACCTCGAGTGCCGCCGCGGCCACTAAAATCAAATAGCATCATGTAGGGAGGAACCTCTTCCAAGGCCATAAGGATCTTTGCCAAGGAGAAAACATTGCTGGACACATGAAAAGGACCGGTGTCAACCGGTCCTTATCATGTGTCCAATCAGGCCATTGGACGGCCGCGTCCTGCCGGTCGATCACCGTGCCGGTCGATCACCGTGCCGGTCGATCACCGGCAGTATCGTGCAAAGGATTATCCAGCAGTCTTCGTTGCGGTATCGGTGGGAAGCAGCTCCAATGTCGGGGTATCGGTGGGTGTGGGGGTCGGGATCTCGGTCGGCGTGGAAGTCACCGTCGGAGTTCCCTCCCCGTCATCCGTCTCCGGATGGACTACGATGCCCTTGGCGGTAAACGGTCCGCCGGTCACGTCGCGCGGGGAGATGATCGTCACCCGCCGGCCGACGGCCAGCTCGTCCGCACGGTCCGCGGGGAGGATCTTCGTCTCTTCCGTGATCCGGAAGGTATATTCGTTCCCGTCATGGGCCAATATGGTAATGCTGGCACCTGCCGTATACGCCGTCACTTCCCCTACATGATGCTTGGGGGCCGGTTTTCCGGGCGAGACCGACACCTGAAGCGCGGTGAAGGTGCCGTCTTCTTCCCCGACCGCGCGCACCAGCACGCGTACTCCGACCTGAATATCCGCCAGATTTGCGTCCTTCAGGGTCGGGATTTTCACGCTCGTCTCTTCATTAACCTGGAAGGTTATTTCTTCCCCGGTCTCGGATTTTACCGTCAGGCTGGAATCTCCGACCCAGAGTACTTCACCGGAAAAAATTTCTTTCTTCGGTTTCTGAACCTTGGTGGCTTTTTCTTTCGGGGTTTTCGTGACGACTTCGCGGGTGGGTTTGGGAGTGCGTGTCTTGGGAGCCTCGGCTTGGGAGTATGGCGCCGGGGCGGGGGAGATTTCCGCGCCGGCCCAAACGGCGGAAAGCAGGCAAAGCGAAGCGGCGGCAATGGCCAGGGATTTCATGGGAGAGAACTCCTTTCAACTCGGCAAGCTAGTCTTCTTCCGGCTCGTACACGACAATAAATGAAAAGGCGACTTCATTTCCCTCCAGATCACTTGCGACGCACAGGATTTCGTTCAAGCCTTCCTCGAGCGGAACCCGGGCATAAAACATCCCGTCCGCGCCAGCCACCGTGATTTCCTCATTGAGGGTGATGACCGTCTCCGCGGGGGCTGCACCGATCACATCCACACGCGCTTCGGTAACCACGTCGTCTTCCTGCGGTGAAAAGAGGGAAACGTCCGCACCGGAGGGGAAGGTTGCCACGATGCGCGGTTCCCCCATAAGATTTCCCGGCACAGCTCGGGTTTGCGTCACCACGTCGATGGCGCCGTTCGAGTCGGTTTTTCGATTCGGGATCGAATCGAGGAATAGGAAGTTGGAATTACATGGACAGGCAGCCGAAAGCAATCCCAGGATAAGGATCGGAAGGAACCGGACAGAACGGATTTCCCGGATGGTTGTCATGTTTTCTCTGTATGCTATATGTCACCTTCCGGGTGACATCGCGCATCGGACCGATTCCGTCATCCTGCCCGCTATGTGCATCATGGCCTCGCGGCAGGCCGGATGGCTGGATGCAAGGAAAACGGCGAGGTTCTCAGGTTGTTACAGGAGTGTCCCCTTGACATTCGTCATGCCGGGATGGGCGCGGTCCCGGGCAGGAATTCCGAAAACTCCCCGGTATTTTCGAGCCTTTCTCTTGCCATATCGTTGCAAAGGCATCGCTTTTATGGATAATTTTTACTTTCGGCAGTCCCGTCTCCGCGATATACTGTAACAACCCCTGAGGGAATCCGTTTTCATGACTGATACGACTCCGACAGAACAGAGCGATGCGATCCTGGTAGCCCGGGCCAGAGAGGGAGACGCCGAAGCATTCGGATGTCTCTACCGGCGTTATGTGGATCCGATCTACCGCTACCTTTTCGCCCGGCTGGGAGAATCGAAGGAAGCGGAGGATTTGACGGAAGATGTTTTTTTCCGTGCCTTTCAGGCTCTGGGAACCTACCATGAACGGGGCTGGCCGTTTTCCGCTTTCCTTTACCAGGTGGCGAAAAACGTGCTGATCGATCATTACCGCCGGCAAAAACCGGAAGTTGGGCTCGCGAACCATGAACTTGCATTCGATTCGCTTCGTCCCCTCGATGAACGCGTTATCCGGGACGAACAAATGCGTGATCTGCGGCAAGCCATGGAGGATATCCCGCTTAATTACCGCGAGGTGATCATCCTCCGGATCATCCTGGCGATGCCGACTTCCGTGGTGGCGAGTTGGATGAATCTGACCGAAGGCGCGACCCGCGTACTGTTGCACCGGGCGCTCGCGTCATTGCGCGGCAAGGTGCAGGGACGGATATGATCAGCAAAGACCGCCTTCAAGCCGATATCCTGGACCGCGCCTTTCAGCGGATGCTGGAAGAGAATGCGGCGATTGCCGATTCCACCAAGGGTGAAGAGGGCGCGGTCTCTGACGTTCGCCCGCTGCTGGAAACCGCCGGCCGCGCGCGCGAATTGCTTCCCGCCCGCGGCCCATCGCCGGAATTTATTGCGGCGAGCGAAGCCCGCCTTCTGCGGCGGATTAAAGCGTCCGCCCCGCGGTCGACGAAGCAAGACTTTCGCTTGGCGGGCAAAGCCCGCTGGGGCTGGCTCCGATCTGCGGCCTTGGCCGCGGCGATCACCCTGATCGTCCTAAGCGCGGCGGGGTTGAGCGTAACATCCGCATCCGCCAGGGCGCTTCCGGGAGACGCGCTGTATCCTGTAAAGCAAGGACTCGAAGTGATATCCCTGGCGCTTACCGTGTCCGCGTCCGGAGATGTTGCCCTCTTGGCGGATTTCGCCGATGCGCGCGTGGAAGAAATCGAGCAGTTGGCTGCGCAGAACCGCGATGCGGATCTCGTCGCGGGATTGGAAAACTATGACAAAACGCTCAGCCACCTGGATGGCGCCTTGGATCAGTTGCCGCCCGATTCCATCCAACTGGACGACATCCGGGCGCGGATTACACGGCATACACAAGTGCTGCTTTCCCTCCGGGATCGGCTTCCTGAACAGGCCCAATCGGCATTGGACCAAGCCGTTGAGCATTCCCAACAAAGCGTGGATCGGATCTGGAGCTTACAAAAGGATCAGGGGACCGAAGAGATTCCTCCAACTCTGAATAAGGAATCCACCACGGATGCCGGGAAAGGCGATGACGCGTCGTCGCCCACGGAAAAAAAACCGGATACGGACCCTCATACCGACACTCCTGAGCTCACAGAAACCTCGGAACCCACAAATACTTTAGAGCCCTCACAGACTCCAAAGGCATCAAAGACGCCGAAGCCCTCGAAGACCCCGAAGCCCGCTGAGCCCACAAAAACTCCCAAGCCCGCTGAGCCCACAAAAACCCCCAAGCCCGCTAAGCCTACAAAAACCCCCAAGCCCGACTAGTAAAAGACATAAGAATAGTTAGAAAATTTTTATTCTTTCAACGGAATGTTTTCGAAAAACCGGGAGCGCCGTTATGAGGGTTTATAAATGAAAAAATCAATTATCGCGGGTAATTCCGAAACGGGTGTGGACGCATAAACCACAAAGACACGAAGAAGTCAAAGATTGCTATGGCGTCCTCGTGCCTTGGTGGTATGAAAGCTGTAAAAGGGTTCGCCGAGCAAGGCGGACAATTATCCCACAAAGACACAAAGGCGCGAAGAAATCTTATAGAAGTGTTTTTCCCGGCGAATAGTGCCGTATGAACAAAAATCCAATTGCCCGGTTCGGGGCCCCCCCGGTGTTTATTGGGGATCGGAATCGGCTATCGTTTGAAAAACTCATCCACCGAGAAACCCCACTGTGTGTGAATCGTCCGCGGATCATATTGGTTGGCGCGCAGCCATCGGTGCAACGCGCGGGCCTGTTCTTCGCGGGTAAGATCCTTCCCCGGACGGAATCCCTCGTCGTCCATGCGCGCTTCACAGATCGGGCACTGCGACACCTGAAACGGATAAGTGATCGGAGTCGGCGGGCGGCTCACCGCCAGACGGAATCCGCAATGGGCGCAGGGTGTAAACGTTCCCCCTCCTTCCGGGCTTTCCGGCTTTTGAAACACTTCAAGGAAGTCGCGGGGCGGGCTTTCGGTTTTTCGTAAATGCCGGTCCAATCCCCAGAAGATGATGGAACCAAATATCCCGAGTGCCGCCGCCATCCCGCCCAGCCACGGCAGGAGCGAGCCCCAGGCGTCGTACCGGATTTCCACATGGTGCGATCCGGCGGGGAGAGCGATCCGAATTAAATTGTCCCGCACCCCCAAACCGACCTTCACGCCGTCGATAGTCGCGCGCCAGCGGGGATGATACGTGTAAGAGATGAGCGCCGAGACCGGCCCGGCGGAGGCGTAATCGAAAGCCAGGCCGTCGGCGGATTCGGAATACGCCTGCAGAGGGACGGACGGCCATTCGAGGGTTGTGGATACCGGAATATCCTGAAGGATGATGGCGCGGATGTACTGGCGCAGAGCGCTCTGGCCTGTCAGCTGTGTGTAATACAGCAGGTTTCCACCGATAAACCATACCCTGCCCTGACCAACGTCCTTATACCCGAGGACGGGATAGGAAGCCCCGTCCCGGTCCATTACCGCCACGATGGTATCCAATCCTTCATACGATGCTCCGGACCATCCTTCCTCGAGCAGGCCGGAGAAATGCAATTGCGCAGGCAGGTTTGCCGACGGGTCGGACCAGCGCAATGTCATCCGGTCGTCGAAGGCAAGCCGGAATGCGTGCACGCCGAAGAAATCCAATGTGCGCCCGAAGATATCCTCCATTCCGCTTAAGTCCACAACGATTGTCCCGCCGCCGTTGAGGTAGTTGCGCAGGATATCCTCGGTCTGCTTTACATCCACTGAATCCCCGGCGAACCGGTAGAAACCAAGGATGGGATACTCCGTCAGAGCACCGGACTGCTCGCGGATGAACATATCGGGTGACGCTTCTTCGGCGAATGGAAATGCCGTCAGGAAGGGAGCCAGCCCGTCGCCGACGAGAAGCATGTTCTGAGCCGGGAGTTCCTGCACCCGTGCCGAAGGCGCGATCCTGCGCCAAAGCTCATACCGCCCGATGACTCCCGCCCGGTCGAATCCCATTCCCGATACGGCTTCGCGTGCCGGGTCCGCTTCGACGCCGCCCGCAATCACCGCCATACGCACATCCCAGCGGGCGAACAACGCCTCCAGATATTCCGGCCCCCACTCCGGCGCGGAAAGCACCCGGCGCAGGGCGACATGATGCGGCGTATTTTCCAGCGCCCAGCCGTTGATCAGGGGCGAGGCTTTCCCGGCGAAATACACCTCCAGCGAGGTCGGTTCCGGGTAGGTCAGCAGCGCGACCCGACCGCCGTCCGGCGCGGATACAGCCTCAAGCACGGCCTGCTCCTGCGGGTATCCGCCGCCGGGGATGATCCGTGCGGCCGGGACCAGCTCCACCGCAACCAGAATCACCAGCAGCAACGACCGGATCCAACGCAGGTTGCGCCCCATCGGGAGCAATCCGGCGGCGGCGACGGGAATCGCGAATGCGGAGAAATTGACAAACCGTTCCGGGAGGAGCTGGTTGTTTAGGGGGATGAGATTAAAGAATACCCCGTCGGGGCCGAGGGAGAACATGATTGCGAGCAGCCCGGTCAGATACCACGCGCTCCGGTGCGGATCGGGCCGGGCGGCGATCGCGAGCAGCCCGATCAGCAGCGACCCGAAACCGAACAGGATCTGCCCGTGCGTGAGATCCAGGTAGGGAAGGAAGCCCTCCAGCGTGGAGGAGAACAACGGGATCTTTTCGGCGGGGAGGAACGGAACGTTAGCCAGTTCCGCGCGGCTGTATGCCGGGAGAAGCCAGGGCGCGGCGAACAAAGCTCCCAAGACAACGGAGCCCACCCACGGAGCCAATTGGTACAACGGAACTTCAGGGTCGAGGATCAACCGAAGGATGAGGTAGAAACCGATGCCGATGGCGAAGATCACCGCCTGTTGCGGATGGGACAGAATAGCCCACGTCCAGCACAAGCCGAGGAGTATTGTGATCGGCGCGCGGCGCGAGTTCGGGACGAGCAGGCGATCTGTCAGCAGTGCGATGGCCGGAAGCGCAAGCAGGCAGAGCATGCGCGGCAGATTCCCCTCGAAGAAAACCGTGCGCATTTGATACGGCGCGCCGACCGCGAGCACGGTCCCGAGAAAAGCCGCCCAGCGATTCCAGGCCCGGTCCAGGTAGGCAAAAGTGAGGCCGGAGAAGCCGACCAGGAACAGGGAGATTAAGATACGAAGCGCAATATCGCCATTTTGGGTGAGGTAAACCAGCGGCGCCAGTACGAGGGTTGTCAGCGGCGGGTAATACGTGAGGAACGGATCCCCCATATACCAATTCGGCATCCAGGCGGCGCGGAAATAAGCGCCGGCACCTTCCGTGCCCATGATGCCTGCGAGGTACTCCGCCCGAAACAGATGCCCCCAGGTATCGGCACCGCGCGGCGAACCCGCAGTCCAGACTCCAACCAGCGCGAGAAGGATAAAAAAAGCGACCAGGAGGACTGGCAGCACCTGGTCGCGAAAGGCGTGCTGGGGTTTCACGTCAGCCCGCCCAAAACTCCATAAAATTCCGCAGCCATCCGTTTACTTTCCCTTCTCCGGGCAACCGCAACTTGTCCATCCATCCCGCGGAAGCCGTCCAGCGCGGCGGTTCGGTGAGAGTCTTCAGGTTTCCACTCATCCGGAAAAAGTATACTACCATCCGGTAGAGGGGCAGTAGCGGAAGAAAGACCAGCGAATTGCGCAGGATGCGGCGTTCACTGGGAGCGCAGATGCTCCACGCCGCCGCGATCTGTGCGGCATCGGCCAGAATGTACAATCCGTAGATGAGCGCCATCGCCTGAACCACCATTGCCAGACTGTATCCGAGCAGCGGGAACATCGGCAGCAGGAAGATCCAGATCAGCCGCAGGAATCCCATCGTGTGGTCACGCTGCAGACGGCGCGGGAGTCCGCGCTGCCAGATTCGTTTCTTGCTGCCGAACATGTCATAATGCACGGCCAGCGCCTCCAGTTCCCCGCGCTGCCAACGCACCCGCTGGGCGAATAACGCCCGCCAGCTTTCGGTGGGCGCAAGGTGAATGCGCACCTGCGGCAGGTATGTCACCCGCCCCGGAAAGCGCTGAAGGGTGAGGGTGGCGTCGGTATCCTCCGAGACGGTCCGGCCGCGGTACCCGTGGATCGCCTGCAGGGCGCCGCGGCGGTAGATCGCGCAGGCGCCCGAAAGGGTGAACAACTCGTTGCGCAGGGCTTCCGCGTGGCGGCCGATTCGGAAGGATTGGAAATATTCGATGAACTGGGCCGTGGCGAGGAAATTTTCCATCACGCTCAACTTCATCGGGACCGGCATATCGTCCCGGTCGAGGTGGATGTGCCCGTCCCCGTCGTTCTCCACCAGCAGGTCGCGGTCGATGATCAGGTGGGCCGTGGCCGCCACCAGGTCCGGATCGCGCTGGAAGGCGATCACCGCCTGCTGGATCGCCTCGGGTTCGAGGACGGCGTCGGAATCGATGGTGAAGATCAGATCGCCGCGGCAGTGCTGCAGCCCGGTGTTGACCGCGGCGGGTTTTCCCTTATGGTCGCCATGCAGGAGCGTCATGACGCCGCCGAATTCGAGCGCGGGGATGACGCGGTTATACAGCCGGATGTGCCCGTTCCAGTGCGGTGAACCGTTGATATGGCCGTTGACCACTTCCTCGGTCCGGTCGGTGGATCCGTCATTGACGATGAGGATTTCTATCTTCTCGTGCGGGTAGGTCTGGGCTTTAAGCGAGGTGATACAGCGGTCGATGTTGAGCTGCTCGTTATGGGCCGGGATGATGATCGAGATTTTCGGCAGGGGGGGTTTTAACAGCGGCGGGAACAGCTTGGCGAGCCGGCCGTTGCGCCATACAAGCAGTGCGTCCCACAACGCCTGGCCGATATCCGCCGCCAGCGGAATAAGGATCCACACTCCCCACAGAATCAGAAAATCCACACCGTACGAACCCATTCGCAGCCTCGAATCTACAATGCCGTCCGCCGGGTCACTTCCAGTTCCCGGCGAATCATGGTGAGCGTCGGCAGGGTCAGCATCCGCCAATAGAGGTAGAGTACGCCGACGAAGAAGACCAGCCGTCCGACAATCGCATGCGCCCACGGTACGATCGGTTTGCCGAAGGTCGCGACCATCACGATGATGACCGCCAGCCGGACGAGATTGATCAGGATGGTGGCCGCCACGCCGACGGCCATCCGCCCCAGCCGTTCGTGCGCCGGAAGGCGCGGGTAAAAAAGCATCAGTCCGGCGAAGATCGCGATCTCGATCAGCGCCGAGCATTCGATCCCGACCCGCAGGATCGACCAGCCCGTCGGATCGGGCACGACCAGGCCGCCGCCTTGCACCATTTGCAGCGGGCCGCCGAAGAGCTGGCTGATCAGTACCAGGAACCAGACCTGCAGGGTTCCCAGCGGCTCATTCCACTGTCCAAGCTGGCCGGCGAAAATGATGATCGTCGCCAGGCCGAATGCGCCCCAGAGATAGCCGGTCAGGCCTTTGTGCGCTTTACGCAGGAGAAGTAACCCGGCCAGATAGACCGCGGAGAAGATGGACAATGCCAGCGGACTCACCCGCGGATCCTTTCCAGCACAGGTTCGAATGCCTTGCGCCGGCGCCAAAATCCGAAAAGAAGCACCCCCACCATCACAACCGTCAATCCCCAGCCCAGGGTGGGGACGAAATGCACCGTGGTCGTTCTCGGACCGGCGATGTTGCAGTTTTGAGCGTTGCCTGTGCTCCAGCAGATGCTGATGGTGTAATCCCCTTCGGGCCAGTCGGTATTGACCGTTTCCCACTGGTCGTTGCGGGTTTCATACGCACTCATAGGGGACTGGCTGGTGGTGTGGGTGGCATATACCGTGCCTCCCAGCGCAATCGTGTAGTACAAATTGGACGGGCCGATTTTCGAGTCGGTATAAATCGTCGATTGGACGGTTACCGGAGTGTTTGGTGCCCAGCCCCCCCAGGCATTTAATGTAAAGATGCTTCCCGCGGCCAGAACCCTGCCCGGGAAAGCTGCAGCTGATATGGAGAGAAGCAAGGCAAATGAAATTATTTTTCGCATTCTTTTCCGGATATGGACTTGATGAATCTCTCAACCATCCGCAGGGAAAATACAGGCTGGGAAGCAGAGTCAAGTCTCTTCCTTTAGGTTGATTCTAGCGGCGGAGGCCATAAAACCCCGTAATATTTGCATAAGTATAAATGTTCTAATTCAAAAAACTATCAAATCCTATCTTAAGGATACCTAAAAACCCTATCCGAACCCTGATAGACAATGAAAGAAGAAGGTAATTATCCTTTATCAGCCATGACCGGATCTTCACGAATCCCAGGATTCCATAAAAAAACGATTAAGGAACGCCGGCAGGCGCTCATCGACGGCGGCTGGCTGGATTCGTCGAGTGCGCCAATCCTGGACCGCGGCGGGATCGATCCCGAACTCGCCGACCGGATGATCGAAAATGTCGTCGGAATATTTTCGTTTCCCCTGGGGATCGCCACCAACTTCCTGATCAACGGACGCGAGGTCCTGGTCCCGATGGTGGTGGAAGAGCCTTCGGTTGTGGCGGGGGCATCCTTCATGGCCCGGCTGGTCCGGGAGGGCGGCGGATTTTCCGCCGAGGCCGACGAACCGGAAATGATCGGACAGATTCAAATCCTGGATTTACCGGATTTGCCGGCGGCGGAAAAGGCGCTGCTCGCGCAAAAGGTTGAAATCCTGGCCGAGGCCGGGGAGGCCGATCCGGTCCTGGCGCGGGCGGGGGGCGGGCCCCGGGATCTAAAAGTCCGCAAAATCGATTCCCCGCTGATCGGGTCCTTCCTCGTCCTGCATCTGATTCTTGACGTGCGGGATGCCATGGGCGCCAACGCGGTCAACACTGCCTGTGAGCGGATCGCGCCGCGCATCGAGCGGATCACCGGCGGGCGGGTCCGGTTGCGGATCCTTTCGAATTTGGCGGACCGGCGGCTGGCACGCGCGCGGTGTTCCGTGCCGGTCCATGCGCTGGCCTTCGAAGGCTGGAGCGGCGACGCCGTGCGGGATGGGATCCTCGAAGCATACGCATTCGCCGCGGCAGATCCGCACCGCGCGGCGACGCACAACAAGGGAATCATGAACGGGGTGGACGCGGTGGTCCTCGCCACCGGCAACGATTGGCGGGCGGTGGAGGCCGGGGCGCACGCATTTGCCGCGCGCAACGGAACGTACACCTCGCTTTCGAAATGGAAACAGGACGGTGTGGGGAACTTGGCGGGCTTTTTGGAACTCCCCATGGCGGCGGGAATCATCGGCGGCGCCACGCGGGTGCACCCGGCCGCCCGGGCGGCACTAAAAATTCTCGGTGTGCATACCGCGCGCGAACTGGCCGAAGTAATCGTCTCGGTCGGGCTGGCGCAGAATTTGGCGGCGCTTCGCGCGCTGGCCACCGAAGGGATCCAGCAGGGACATATGCGCCTGCATGCGCGCCAGATGGCAATCGCCGCCGGTGCCAGCGGGGAGGCGGTGGATCAGATCGCCGGGCGGATGGTGGCGGAGAAAGCGGTTCGCACCGACCGTGCGGAAGAATTGGTCAATCGGTTGCGGAAGTGACGGAATGACGGACATTACCCCAACGGAGAAAACTCCTCGTATCGGAGCCCCGATTATGCGGCCGGCGCGCAGCGCAGGTATCATCGGTTACGGCGCCTACGTCCCGCGCTTCCGACTGCCCGGCAAGGAAATTTCCCGCGTCTGGACCGAGGGCAATACGCCGCCGCCCGTCGCCGAAAAATCGGTTCCGGGGCTGGACGAGGACGTCATCACCATGGCGATCGAGGCGGCGCGCAACGCGCTGGCCCGGGCCGGGACGGCCCCGGCCGAAATCAGGGCGGTGTGGGTCGGATCGGAATCCCATCCGTATGCGGTGAAGCCTTCCTCCTCCGTCGTCGGCGAGGCCATCGGCGCTTCTCCCAACCTCCTGGCGGCGGATTGGGAATTCGCCTGTAAGGCCGGAAGCGAAGCAATGCAGGCCGCGATCGGCATGGTCGGATCCGGCATGATCCGTTACGCGCTCGCCATCGGAATGGACACGGCCCAGGGCCGGCCGGGCGACGCGCTGGAATACACCGCCGGCGCGGGCGGCGGGGCGTTCCTGATCGGACCGGCGGAGGACGCGCTGGCCGTGATCGAAGCCTCATATTCCTACGCAACCGACACGCCGGATTTCTGGCGGCGTGATCATGCGCAGTATCCGTCGCACGGCCAGCGCTTCACGGGCGAACCCGCCTACTTCCGGCATGTGACGCACGCCGCGCGGGCGCTGCTCGAAGGCACCGGCGCCCAGCCCGCGGATTTCCGCTTCGCCGTATTCCACCAGCCCAACCCGAAGTTCCCGCAGCGGGCGGCGGCGATGCTCGGTTTTACGAAGGAACAAATTCAGGCGGGCATGCTCTCGCCGCAGATCGGGAACACCTATGCCGGCTCGGCGCTGATCGGCTTGACGGCTGTGCTCGACCAGGCCGCACCCGGAGACCGCATCCTGGTGGTGTCGTTCGGATCGGGCGCGGGTTCGGATGCGTTCCAGCTCACCGCCACGGAAAAGCTGCTGGAGCGGCGGTTGCGTGCCCCGCGCACCACCGATTACATTTCGCGCCGCAAGGAAATCGATTACGGCGTATATGCACGCTTCCGGGGAAAACTGAAAATGTAACCCCTCCCTAACCCTCCCCAAATCCCTCTGGGATTTGGGGAGGGAAGGGTGGGGTACGAAAGGAGTCGAAACATGGATATCACCAGACATTGGAGGTTGCGCCGGCAGCGTTACGCGCTCGAAGGCGAACGATGCGTTCACTGCCGGGAATACATCTTCCCGCCGCGGGATATCTGCCCGCATTGCGGCGAGGAAGCGGGCCCGTTGCATACCATGAGCGGCCAGGGCGAAGTGTATTCCTTCACCGTCGTCCATGACCCACCGACCGGGTATGAAGCCCAGGCGCCGTACGCCGTCGCGCTGGTGAAGCTCGCGGAAGGGCCGCTGATCACCGCCCAGCTGACCGATGTCGACGCCGCCGATATAAAAATCGGCATGCCGGTGGAGATGGTCACGCGCCGCCTGCGGACCGACGGGCCGGAAGGCGTGATTCAGTACGGCTACAAATTCCGTCCGCACCTTGCCGTTTCCTGATCCCATGCGCGAAGTCATCGTTCTTGGGATAGGCCAAACCCGGGTCGAAGAACACTGGGAGCGTTCGCTGCGGGATCTCGCCACCGAGGCGGGCCTGGCGGCGATGCGCGACGCCGGTGTGGACCGGATCGACGCTGTGTTCGTAGGCAACATGCTTTCCGGCCAGATCGCCCATCAGGAGAACCTGGGGGCGCTGGTTGCCGATTGGATGGGGCAGCGCGGGGCGGAAGGTTTCAAAGTGGAAGCCGCCTGCGCCTCCGGGGCGGCGGCGTTCCGGGCGGCGTTTCTGGCCGTGGCATCCGGGGCGCTGGACGCGGTCCTGGCCGTCGGCGTGGAAAAAATGACCGAGACATCAGGCTCGGAGACGACCGCCGCCCTCGCGTCCGCCGCCGACGCGGATTTCGAAAGCGTACAGGGGATCACCTTCGTCGGCTTGAACGCGCTGATCATGCGCCGCTACCTGCATGCGTTCGGATGGAAGCACACCGACTTCGGGGAATTTTCGATCAACGCGCACGCCAACGGGGCGCGCAACCCAAACGCCCGTCTGCGTCAACCGATTACCGAGCGGGATTACGCCCGGGCGCGGATGATCTGCGAACCGATTAACCTCCTGGATGCCTCACCTATCGGTGACGGTGCGGCGGCCGCGTTGCTGCTCCCGGCGGATAAAGTGGCGGGGGGCCCGCGCCCGCGGATTAAAATCGCCGGTTCCGCCGCGGCAACCGACTCGCTGGCTGTACATGACCGCAAGGATCCACTTTTTCTCTCCGCAGCACATTTGGGCGCGCGGCGCGCCTTTGCCCAGGCGGGTGTTACGCCCGGGGAGATCGATTTTTTTGAGTTGCACGACGCCTTCAGCATTCTGGCCGCAATGTCGCTTGAAGCGTGCGGCTTCGCCGAACGCGGGCAGGGGCCGCGGATGGCGCTCGATGGCGCGATCCGGCTCGATGGAAAATTGCCCATCTGCACCCAGGGTGGATTGAAGGCGCGCGGCCATCCGGTCGGCGCCACCGGGATGTATCAGATCGTCGAGACGGTCCAGCAGTTGCGGGGTGAAGCGGGGGAAAACCAGCTTTCCAAAGCGCGGATCGGCCTGGCGCAGAACATCGGCGGGTCGGGCGCTTCCATTTTTACGCACATTCTGAAAGCGGAATAATCCATTGGATGAGACCAAACCGGGGCGGTTTTACAGACCGCCCCGGTTTAATTAACCCCCCACGCAGACCGAGGCGGTCTTTAAGACCGCCTCGGTCTGCAGAACCGCCTCGGTCTTAAGTGGCACACTATTTGCACCGGATTCTTGCATACCAACATCCTTTATGCTAGGATAAATTCTGGTTTTCAGGGATTTTTGGAGGGAAAATGAGAAAAATTAAGCCAATCGGATGCCTCCTGGCGATTGCGTTTGTTCTCGCCGGATGCACAATTTCTTACAGTAATCCGCCGACAGGTTCCCCCAAGACCGACGGCACATTGGCCTACTCCACCAATGCGGGCCCGGTCGCGACGATGAATGCGCTGCGGACTGCTTTCATCCAGCAAACCGCCCAGGCCCAAGGCGATAGCGGAACCCCCGCCGACGCGACAAACACCTCATCCTTTTCGACCGTCGCCGTATCACCTACTGTCGAAACCACACCCGGCGCCCAGGATACGCCCGAAACGACCCCGGCCGCGACACAGGCGGCGACGCTACCGGCAGCAGCTCCCTCGTCGACGCCGGGCGTCCCGACGACATATAAAATCCATGAAGGTGAGACGCTCTATTGCCTGGCCCGGCGGTTCGACATTGATCCGGTCGACATCCTCGCGGTGAACAACGACGATCCGGATGTGTACCCCGACGATGTGGTCAACATACCGCAAAACGGGGATCCCTTCCCCGGCGAACGTGCGCTGCATGCACATTCGCCCAACATGTCCTACACCGTCACGGCGGATTACGATACGATCTACAAGATCGGCTGCTATTTCGGCGACGTGGATCCGAACCGAATCGTCACCGCCAACAGCCTGAAGGATCCGTTCACCCTGACCCTCGGCCAGAAAATTATCATCCCGTAGCGGTTAACTGACGTTTCGACACCCAAACGACGCGGGTGAAAAGGTGATCCATTGGATCACCTTTTCACCCGCGTCAGTCTTTCTATTCGTTTCTTCCATTTCGCATAGGTCGAGAAGAAGTGCACCCACCATGGGGACAGGCGGCCGAATACGCGGGCGTTGCGCAGCGCGGCGAGCAGCGATGGGCCGTCGTCGAAGGGCGGAATCTCCAATCCGCAAACCCCCAATTCGAAGGCGGCATGCGCGTCGCTTCCCGCCGTTATGGGAAGGTGCCGGCCGCGGGCGAAATCCGCGGTGTTGCGGTTGTCCGCCGAAAAGAGGCAGCGCGCGTTAAAGCCCTCCACGGCGTCGATAAGCGGAACGATACGCGCCAGGGCGTCCGCTTTCCACGCCCCGCGCCGAAGCCGGTCGAACGGATGCGATACGCTGATGACCGCGCCCTGCTCCCGCAGCCGGGAAATCGTATCTTCGGGGGTCAACCCTTTTGGTATTTCCTCGCGGAGGTAATAGCCCAGGAGTTCCCCCTCACGGGTCATGATCTCCTCGCCCGGGATGACCAGGTCCGGCGCCAGTGAAAAGGCATCCCGCGCGCCGCGGATCGTATTGTGGTCGGTCACCGCGATGCGGTTCAATCCCGCCCGCCGGGCGGATTCAATATAGGCGCGGATGCCGGTCAATCCGTCCTTGGAATACACGGTATGGGTGTGAAAGTCGACGCGCCAGAGATCGGCCATTTGATAGTTTTCCTTTATGCAGGGTTATCCTGTATCGCGCCGGCGGGCTTCGGCATCTCCCGTTTCCACAACCGGGGCGTGACCGACCATACGGCGAGTCCCAGGGCGACCCCGAACCATAAAGTTGCCAGCCGGATCAACAGTGTGGCCGCCGCGGCTGTGGCGGTCTCCGCCGTCACCGTCAGGAGCAGGAGGCCGGTGATGCTGGCTTCCGCCGCGCCGACCCCCCCGGGTAGTGCCGAAACCGATCCCACCAATGTGGACACGGCCAGCACAAATACCGCGCTGGAAAGGGTCGCGGTGGATGCCGGAAGACCCAACCCCAGCAGGATCAGATAAAAACCAATTCCTTCCCCAAGCCAGGAGATGGTTCCAAGCGTCACCGCGAAGAGGAGTGGCAGCGGTTGCAGCAAGCGGTAGCCGGCCTCGTAGAATTCCCGCAGCGGATGGATCTTCGCACCGACCACCGGCAGGCGTTCCAGCGCCCGAAGGATCGCCAGCATCAAGGGACGGATCTGGGAGAGAACGACAATTCCGAGCGAGACGACGAGTGTGCCCAAAAATACCGGCCAAAGAACGGGAACACTGAATACACCAAGCGCCGAGAGGGCCAGTACCGCCAGACCGTCGCTGAATCGTTCCGCCAGCACCACCGGCAAACCGCGCGAAAAGGGAACGCCGCTCCATTCAGAGAGCCAGAGCGCCTTTAATGCTTCGCCCACTTTGCCCGGTGTCATCGCCAGGGGAAATCCGGCGACAAAAAGCCGCGCACTTGCGGAAGCCGTCAAATCCCGTGCGCCGATTCGGCGAACGTAATAATGCCATTTAATGAAACGCAGAAGGTAATTGAAGAGCGTACAGGCCAGCGCCAGGGGGAAAAATTCCCACCGGAAGCGGGAGAAGATGCTTCCCAGCAAGGACAGATCGGACCAGAAGGCCAGCCCGAGCATGACCAGGATTCCCAGCCCGAGGCCGATCAGAAGGCGGTTGCGAAGTGTGTACAATCCGTGACCTTTGGATAATCCAAAAGATTTTACCGCAATCGAATCCGTTCCGGGTGAGGGATAGATAACTTCATGATTCGCGGTTATAATAAATGACGGTCGATAATTCCAAAGCCATCATATATGATGGGGAGGCGAATCCATGGGTCGCTTTTTCTCATTTGTCGCAGGGTCGGTCATGGGCGCGGCGGTTGGCGCGGCAATGGCGTTGCTCCTCACGCCGTACTCCGGCGAGGAACTTCGCGAATTGGCGCGTGAGGCAGCCTACGCCAAGCGTGAACAGCTGGAAGCGCGGATGCGCGAGCTGCAGGAATCGAGCAGGCGATCCACCGCTCCCGAAGAAGAAGTCTGATAAAAAAGGCTGCGCAGGTCCTGCGCAGCCTTTTTTTATTTAAATTGTCGTTGGATTACCTGAGGACGACAAACTGGTAGGAGGCTTTCTGGCGCGTATAGCGTGCGGTTCCCAATACGATCAGGTATACCTCCTCGCTCTTCTCGGCGGTGACGGCCAAACTTCCGGACATTCGGTCATCCAGCTTTACTTCCTGCACGGAAATCCCCGATCCCTTGCGGACCACCAGCACGCGGTAGCTTTGCGGAAGAACATTTTGCAGCCGTACAAAACCCTTGCCTTCCCAGCCGTCCAGACCGCTTTCAAAATCCGCCGAATAATCCAGTTCCGGGATGCGAATGTTGTCGACCAGCAGACCCTCGCCGTTGACGGCGGCGTCGGTTATGTATTCGAACCGGAGGAGTACCTGTTTGCCCGCATACGCGGATAGGTCCACCGACTCATTCACCCAGCCGGACGAATCATGATCTTCACTGGAGCCGGTCCATCCCCAGCCGTAGCTGTTGCCCTGCGGATTGGCATCCGTGCCGGATTCCGTCCGTAGGATCTTCCAGGTCTGACCGCCGTCGGTTGACGCCTCGAGATAGGTGTAATCCCAGTTTTCCTCGATATCGAACCACACATCGAATTCCAGAGTCGCGGATTGGTCCGCGGGAAGGTCGAAGGCGCGGGTCAGGGTCATATCGGATTTATCACCCCGGTTCGACCAGACGTAATATTTGCTGTCCTGGGGGGGAACCGGAAGCACTTTTTGGGTCGTCGACCCGGCGAAATAGATAGTATAGGCGCCCTCGCATTGGATCGCGTAGTAATCAAAACCGAATTGGGAGACTTTTTTAGCTTGCGTTTCGGAGGGGCAGGAGGAGATATCGTCGATGTTTCCGACCCCCCTTGCATTCGGGTATTCTTTGAAGCCGAAGCGACCGTTCTCGAATTCCGAATCCTGCAGGAGCAACGCGGTGCCGAAGTCCGCAATCACATCCTCGGTTGTGAGCGGGCGCGCGCTGGAGGGATCGGTCAGGTTCAACTGGCGGATAACTTCATCAATCCCGACCAGGCCGTTGGCCGGGTCGCGCACCAGCGCCTGGGTTGCTTCCCGGCCAAACCGGCCGAGGAAGTAATTCATAAACAGGAAGGATCCGCCGTAATGGGCGAATGTGTCGTTGTCGTTGATGTCGCTCCAGGTGTTGAGCTGGAGGTCGGGATCGTGCAGATAATCCAAATCCGCCCCGCCGACGCCGAATCCGTTGAGTGTGGTCGCCAATTCGGCGAATCCCTCGTCAACCCAACCTTCCTCATTCGGATCATTGTTCCAATGGATCATGTGCTGAAACTCGTGCGCCAGAACCGACATAATGTAATCTTCGGTCAGATCCATGATGTCGGCATTCATGTAAAACATTTCGTGCTCATTGGAGAACGGATGGGCTAGGCGTGAGACTTCGTCCGCCGGACTGTAATACCCCGCCACGTTACTGCCCAGGCCCCTGGCCCAGAGGATGTAGAGGTGTGGATCGCCGTCGATCCCGGGCGACCATTCCGATCCAAAAAAATCCCGGTCGGTGGGGTAGATATCGTTCTCGAAGGTGTCCACCACACCGCGGATATCCGCATCGCTGGCGGTGACCGTCGTATCCACCCAGAAGTAAACGTGCGGGGTGGCATAGCGCATCCTGGCGGTGATTGAATTCGTTTCGTCGGTGTCGCTGTTGGAGACGTAAAACGAAGTGGTGGCACCGACCGTGATCGGGGCGGCGTGGTCGGAAACGACCCGCGGAATGTCGCGGATGCCTTTCAACCGCTCGGCTTGTTCGACCAGGTCGCCGGCCGGCGGATCGCCCGCAACCAGGGAATTAAGCGTCTCCAGCGCTTCCGGTGAAACCGGATCCGAAAGCGGAAGGATATTGCCGCCGGGCGTACCGGGGGACAAACTTGCATCTGTAACGACCGGGTAAATCCCGGTGGCGGCCTGGGGCGTGAGGGTGGGAAGAGGTTGAAGCGACCAGTAACCGAGCAACGCGCTGCCGCCCAACCCAAGGCAGCACAGACAGGCAATCAGCGTTAAAACGGCGATCAGAAGGATCTTTCTGTTCGAATTCATATTATTCCTCCAAGTATCAGCCTGTAAAACATCGATCTGTAATCCGGGTGCGGCAGAATCAACACCGCCGCTCCGGTTACTTGCGCAGCGGGATACGGGCGACGCATTCGATCTCCACAGCGGCGGCTTTGGGAAGCGCGGCGACCTGGATCGTTGTCCGGGCGGGCGGGTCGAGCGGGAAGAATTCCGCATAGACGGCGTTCATCCGGGAAAAATCTTCCATGCTGCGGAGGTAAACGGTCGTCTTGAGGATGTCCTGCGGCGTTCCACCGGCCGCTTCGAGAAGCCGGGTGCAATGCAATAGTGCCTGCCGCGTTTCGGCCGCGATTCCGCCTTCGACCAGACTGCCCGTTGCCGGATCCATTCCCAATTGCCCGGAAGTAAATACGAAATCACCGGAGCACACCGCCGGTGAGTATGGGCCGATGGCTTTGGGGGTATGTTCAGAAGCGATGATTTCTTTTTCGGCCATGTGCCCTCCAAGGTAATAACCGGAAATGACGGATGGGGAATTGGATGGATCGAGGAAAGATATTGAAGATCAGGAGGTAACACCCCCATCGCAATTAGCGTATTATAAAGACCGGTCCGGCACGCGTCAAGGAAATCCGCAATGCATTCACCGTGCTATAATCCATTGAGAGAGTCGAGACATGAAAAAGGATTTCTGGCGCGACTTGTACCCGATATCGGAAACCCGGAGGCGGCTGAGCCGATCCTCCTGGGTCTGGATTTACATGCCGATCGCCGCCAGCGTCCTAATCGCCGCCGGCCTCGCCGTCGCGATCCTGGTTTCCACTCCGGGAGACGGTGTTATGCAGGGCGGGCAACTCGCGGTAATCCTCCTGGCCGGCGGCATGCTTGCCGCAGGGTTCCTGGCCTGGCTGGCCATCCTGGCCTGCCTGTGGGGTCTTGGGGATGTCCTGCAGGCGCTTCCGGCGCTGACCACGCGAATCCGTCTGCGGTTTGTCACCGGCGCTCGTTTTTGGAAGCGTGCGATCCACGCGGTAAAACGAACGGTTGCGGCGGTTTCGGTTTTTTTCTCCCCGGACAGGGGCCAGGGGTTGCGCCGTTCGTCAACGCATCCGCGGGGAAGCGGCCCCAGGAAATTACACGATGAGTAGAGACCTGGCGTTGCGGCGCAAACAGGAAACCCGTACGCTGGGCGTGCTGCTGGCCGGGGGCGTCATCGGCGCGCTGGCCGGTGTCGGCGCCGCGTATATGCTTTTACAAGCGCAGGAAATGCGGCGCGCCACCACGGATGCGGATCTCCCGATCATCTCTTCCGGCGGCGCGGTGAAATTGGGGGCTTTACTGTTCGGCCTGTTCCGGCAAATCTACGAGATTGCCCAGGGCCGGTAATCCCACGGCGGCGCTTACCCTCCCCATATCACCCAGATCAGCCAGACCCCGATCATCACCACCCCGATAAATAATTTAAACCCGTATGCAAGGCCGCAGCCGAGGAGCGCCGATCCGGCGGAGGAGAATGCCTTCCTCCAATCCCGGTGGCGGCGGAACTCAAGCAGCGCCATTCCGCACAGGCCCAGCAGGATTCCCGCGATCGGCGTCAGGAAAATCGATCCGACCACCAGCAGCAGGACCCCGATCAGGATCGAAAGCAGCGAGGTGCCGGTCGATTTTAACCCGAGGCCGGTGATCCAGATATCGGAGGAGAGCCCAATCAGGAGCAGCAGGGTGATCCCGGCCATGGCGAACACGCCGGGCCACGTGAATCCGTGCAGGATGCCGTATCCCAATGCGGCAAGCCAGATGAGCTCGATCCCGGGCAGGATCGGCGCAATGACACCGATCAGCCCGATGACCATGACGAACAGGATTGCATACAACAGGATGAACTGAACAGGTCCTGCCACTGGAAGACCGCCTCTCGTGTGGGATATACTCCCGGTCGGGGGCAAACCCCGATGAAAAAATTATAACGTACGCCCGCTGCGGCTTAGCGGCCGCGTCAACCGGAGGAGGAATCAATGAAGGTTGTGGTGATCACCGGAAGCACCCGCGGGATCGGGTTCGGGCTGGCGAAGGAATTTCTCCGCCGCGAATGCGGCGTGGTCATCACCTCGCGCAGCGCCGAAAACGTCGGGTCGGCCGCCGCCGGCCTGGCCGCCGAGTTCGGAAGCGCGCTCGTATTCGACCAGGTATGCGACGTGACCGACTGCGCTTCGGTCCAGTCGCTGTGGGACGCCTCCGTGAAGCATTTCGGGGCAGTGGATATCTGGATCAACAACGCCGGAATCAGCCACCGCCAGGCGGATCTGACGGCCATCCCGCCGGAAGAACTGCGCGCCGTGGTGGCCACCAATGTGCTGGGAACACTGCACGGCGCGCGGGCCGCGATGATCGGCATGCGCGAGCGCGGCAGCGGCGCAATCTACAACCTGGAAGGCCTGGGCAGCGACGGGCGCAGGATGCAAGGGCTTCACCTGTACGGCGCGACCAAGTACGCCATTGCGTACATTACAAATGCCCTGGCGGACGAGGCGAAGGGCAGCGGGGTGATTGTCGGCGCGATCCAGCCCGGCATGGTGCTCACGGAATTGATCACATCACAATATACGGGGCGCGAGGCGGATTGGCGCAGGCTTGAGCGAATGTTCCGGATCATCGCCGCCGAGGTCGACGAGGTGGCGCCCTGGGTGGCGGAAAAGGTGCTGGCCAACCGGCGCAATGGAGTCCGGATCCGGTACGGCGGCGTGGGCAGGATGATCTTGCGGATGTTCCGCGGCGGCGGCGCGCACGCAGCCAAATAATTTCCCCTGTTCAACACATCTTCTCTTTGTCATGATGGGTAAAATAATTACCATTCGCTGAAAAAGGGGATTCTATTCTCCCTCCCCCCCAAGACCATGTCCCCCCATTCCGAAGGAATGGGGGGACTACAGGGGCGTGGGAGGACGTTTTCAATGATCGTGAATATGGAATAATCCTACATATGTCCATCGATCCGGTTGTTAAAGCCCTTCGGTCCGATCCGCACCTGGCGCCCAACATCGCCGCGTGGGAACGAATCCCGCCCCGTGAAATGGTCCTCGTCCCGCCGCCGGAAGATGTGCGCGCGGACCTGGCGGCGGGGCTGCGCACGCGCGGGATCGAACGGCTGTATGCGCACCAGGCGGAAGCGGTTGAGGCCGCGCTGCGCGGTGAAAACGTGGTCCTCTCCACCGGAACCGCCTCGGGCAAGACGCTGGCTTACAACCTCCCGATCCTCCAGGAATCGCTGGCCGATCCCGGGGCAACTTCGATCTACCTCTTCCCCACCAAGGCGCTGGCGCAGGATCAGGCGGCGGAACTCGCGCGCTGGGAGGAGGCCCTTCCGGGCGGCGGGATGGGGATCCGCCTGTACGATGGGGACACGCCGCAATCCCGGCGCGCCGATTACCGCCGCAGCGCCCGGTTCCTGATCACCAATCCGGACATGCTGCACCTCGGCATCCTTCCGCACCACACGCGCTGGGCGGAATTTCTTTCCCGGCTGCGGTTTGTGGTGCTGGACGAATTGCATATCTACCGCGGGGTGTTCGGGTCGCACATGGCGAACGTCCTGCGGCGGCTGCGGCGGGTGTGCGCCTTTTATCAGGCCGGCGCGTCCGGCGGGAAAGGACTGCACTTCCTCGCTTCCTCCGCGACAATCGCCAACCCGCGCGAATTGGCCGAAGGGCTGACGGGTTCCCCGGTGACGCTGATCGACCGCGATGCCTCGCCGCGGGCGGCCCGCCATCTTGTCCTCTACAATCCTCCGCTGGCCGATCCGGCGCTTGGGTTGCGCCGCTCCTACATCCGCGAAACGCAGGAGATCGTCCTGCGTTTGCTGCGCGAGGGCGTACAGACCGCGGTGTTCGCCCGCACGCGGCGATCGGTGGAACTGCTGCTTGGCGCGCTGCGCGACCAGGCGGCGATAGCGGGGCTGGATCCGAAATCCATCCGCGGATACCGCGCCGGGTATCTTACGGAGGAGCGGCGCGAGATAGAAGCCGGGCTGCGCGCCGGATCGGTACGCTGCGTGGTGGCCACCAGCGCGCTTGAGTTGGGGGTGGATATCGGCACCCTCGGCGCGGCGGTGATCGCCGGATACCCCGGAACGGTGGCATCCTTCTGGCAGCGGGCGGGGCGGGCGGGGCGGCGCGAAGAGGAATCGCTTGCGATCTTCGTCGCATCGGCCGATCCGCTGGACCAGTTCCTGATGGCCCATCCGGAATTCCTGCTCGGCGGCTCGCCCGAGCATGCCCGGATCAATCCCGATAACCTCGCCATCCTTGCCGGGCACCTGCGCTGTTCCGCCTTCGAGCTGCCATTTGCCAGGGGCGAGACCTTCGGCGGGCTGGCGGTGGACGATTTGCTGGCGGCACTGGCTGCGGAGGGGGACCTGCACCGCGCGGAAAACGGCGAAGTCTCATGGATCGGAGAAACGTACCCCGCGGCCGCGATCAACCTGCGCACCGCCGGCACCGACCGGGTGGTGGTGCAGGAGATCCGCGAGGGAAGCCCGCGGATGATCGGGGAGGTGGACCGCGCGGCGGCGCCTTCCTGGGTTCACCCCGGCGCAATCTACCTGCATGAAGGCCGGACGTATTTCATCGACGCGCTGGATTGGGAGGCGGGCATCGCCCGGGCGCGCCCGATCGAGACCGAGTATTACACCGAGGCCACGCAGGATGTGCAACTGGATGTCCTTTCGGTGCGCGATTCGAGCGAGGGCGGCGCACTGCGGCGCGCCTGGGGGGACGTGCACATCAGCGCCAAGGCGGTCGCCTTCCGGCAATTGCGGCGCGCGACGGGTGAAACGATCGGGAACGGGGAGATCGACCTGCCGCCGAACGAGTTCCAGACGGCCGGTTGCTGGATCTGGGTGGCGCCTGACGCGCTCGGCGCGTTCGAAGGCGAGGCGCGCGAATTCCTCGCGCTCATCGGTCCGAACGATTACGGGCCTTCGTGGGAAGCGGCACGCCGTGCGGCGCGGGAACGGGACGAATTCCGCTGCGCGCGCTGCGGCGCGCCGGAACGGCTGCGGCGCGAACACGACGTACACCACCGCATCCCCTTCCGCTCCTTCGGCTACGTTCCCGGGCGGAACGAAAATCATCTGCAGGCCAACGCGGTGGAAAACCTGATCACGCTGTGTGCGGCCTGCCACCAGCGGATCGAAGCGCAGCAGGGGACTCACACCGCCCTGGGCGGGTTGGGGCACGCGCTGCACAACCTTGCCCCGCTCCTCCTGATGTGCGACGCGCGCGACCTGGGCTGGTCGATCGAGCTGCGCGGGAAGGAAACCGGCGCGCCGACAATCACTTTTTATGACAACCTCGCGGAGGGATTGGGGCTCTCAGAGGAGCTTTTCGGTTCCATGGCCGCGCTGCTGGCTTCCACCGCGGCGCTGATCCGCGATTGTCCGTGCGCCACCGGCTGCCCGGCCTGCGTCGGTCCGGTTGCGGTAGGCGCCGGCCCGGTCAAGAAGGTCGCCCTGCGGCTGGCGGAGATTCTGGCGGGCACCAATTTGTGATTTGAGCGCACGTCTCTAGACTGTCGCCGGAAAAGATTGCGAGCCTGTCCCGAGCCCGCCCCCGGGCGATGCGTATCGGCGTCTTTCCGATGCGAAGAATTCGCGAACGGGGGGAGCATCCTGGCTCGGGTCTGGTCCATAAGCCAGGATGTACGCGAAGCGAGGGTGATCCTGGCCGGGATCCATGAGGAACGCCAACGCATACTCGTAAGGGGTCCGTGGATGCCCGATAAGAACACCCTCGCTTCGCTTTCATCCCGGCTCGCAAACCAGACCCGAACCGGAATGCTCCGCGAGGGCAGGCGCCGGGATGACGAACATTTTACACGCCGGGATGACGAGCACTCCCATTGCGCGGCAAAAGCACCAACAATCCCAGCGGACCGGCCATCAGCAGCCACATGACCGAAGCCAATCCAAACGACTGCGCCAATCCGCCGAGCAGCCAGGGTATTCCCCCGGCGAGTATCCCAAACGCCGAGGTGACGGCCATTGTGGTGCCGGACCGTCCGGGGAGGGTTTTGTACAACTGCGCCTGCGGAATGGCATACCACCCGGCGTTGAAAAGTCCCATGAGCGCCAACAGCAGGATTTTCACCGCAACCCAAGGGGCAAGCAGGAATCCCGCATAAAGACCAAACATGAGCAGCGCGCTGATCCGCAGATATTTCAAGGGGTTCGTGCGCGTCAGCAGCGGGATGAGCAGCGCATCTCCGAGGATCCCGACCCCGCTCCAGACCGCGACCATCAGGCTTGCCGTCGCGGAAGAGACGGCCGCGATATCGGTTCCATACAAAGCGATGAAACCGAGCAGGACATCCATCATCAGATCGCTCAGCGCGAGTACGATCAGCCAGCGCAAGACTTCCCCGCGGTGAATGGCCCTCCAGAAATCTGATATCAGACCGCGCAGGGTAAGGTGTTCTGAACCTTCGGGCGGTGACGGAAACCGGCGCGGTATGAGCGCCAGGGTTAATACCAAAGCGCACGCGGCAAAAAAGAACATCGGAAGGCGCCAGCTACCCCCGGCGGTGAGCGTCAGGGCGAGAAGTATCGGCCCGGCGACGACGCCGAGTGAGCCGGCCAGGGTCCAGCGCGCCATGGCCAATTCCCTGCGATCGGGTTCAAGATCCACCAACGTTGCCTGCGACAGGCTGACGAACGCACCCGAGGAGGGGCTGGCGAGAATCGATGCTCCGAGAAGCAGCAGGAACGACCCCGATGCGCCCAGCATCAACATGGACGCCAGGAAGCATACGCCGCCGACGAGGATGATCCGCTTTCGCTGCCCAAGGTCACCGAGCAACCCGAGCGCCGGCTCAATGAGATTTCCCAAAACAAGCGGCAGCCCCACCAGCAGGCCGATCTGCGCGTAGGTCAGGTGCAGGTCGTCGCGAATGACCGGCCAGGCCGCCCCGACCGTACCGTAAACAAGTTCATCGAGGAATTCAATCGCCAGAAAAACCGCCGCCAGACCCGCGGGCATGGCCAGGCGCCGATAAAGGTTGTGGGAAGAGCGGGTTTGTCTATCCAAGGGAGGAATAAAGAGAAATATCTGAAAAAGTCACACTGAGCTGCCCGCCCTCCGCCTGCCCTTGCGAAGGATCTCGCTTCCGTATTTTGGAAGCGAGATGTTTCCGAAGCGGGAGAGCGATGAGCATCGGTGCTGTGCCGGTGCGAAGAATTCGCGAGCGGGGCAGCGAAGGTTTCCGTACGCACGAATGGCTGGTTTGCTTCGTTCCCTGGACCCGCCCGACCGGGGCGGGCAACAGGATAACCGAAGAAAGAGATTATTAAGAGACAGTCCGCGATAGAAAGCGCCTGACCCGCACCCCGGAGGAATTTACCACCAGTATGCTATGGCCATCGAGAAGACTTCCGGGATGAAATCTACCAACGCGACATCCTGCGCGGTCTCATCATTGAATAAATCATGAATCCCGCCCCGCCGAGCAACGCCAAGCCGATCAATCCCAGCCATAATGAACCGGACCCCCCGCCTTCCTCCCCGGGTTTCTCGGGTGCGTTGGTCTGGACGGCGAAGCTGATTTTGGCCGTGGCGCCCGGTTCGAGCGTCAGAGATTTGTTCATCTCGCCCGTTGGATTGAAATTTTTAGGAGCGGCCGCCGCAATGTGGTACTCGCCGGCGGGAATATCGATAAAGCAATATTCCGCGGTCGGGTCCTCGATGGTGTGGTTTCCAACTTCCGTTCCGTCGGCAAGCGCCACGCTGACCTGCCCGCCGGGCACCAGCGACTCCGTGTCCTCCTTTTGGGATCCATCGCCGTTGGCATCGTTGAAGAAGGAAACACAGATGGTGCCTTTGCCGGTTACGGGCAGGGGGGACGGGGTGGCGGACGGCAGAAAGGCCAGCGTCGGTTCGGCGTAGGTCGGCGTAACGATTCGCAGAATCAGGACCGTCCCGACTTGGAGCGGATCTTCGCGGTGGATGTTGTTCAGCCGTTCGAGTTCGTCGATCGGGATACCGGTTATGGCGGAGATCTTCCACAGCGTATCGCTCTCCTGCACCGTATAGAGGATACGTCCATCGGCGAGCGGCGTGGCGGTCTGATACGCGGTGGGCTGGAGTGCGCCCTTTTCCGGCGATCCGGCCAGGGCCGGGATAGCGGCGATCGTCACCAGAAAAACAGCGATAAGAATCGAAGACAGCAAAGATCGCATGAGACTCCCTCGTATGAAAAAGGCGGGTCTGACGGGGGGATTATAGCCTCTTCGCGGAGAGGGCTCCAGTCCACAGAAAACGGATATCCAATTGCTGGGCCGGCGGCGAGGAAGTCAATGTGCCATGAAGATACAAAGACACAAAGAAATCGGGTTGAATGACAAAACAATCACCTTTTTACAGCTGTCGAAAACCCGTAAAAACGCATTGCATAAATCACCAAGGATCTCCTTGCGTTCTTCGGGCCTCTTCGGTGTATATGGATTTTAAAAGAGCCCTCGCAGGACGATCAGCAGCCCCAGCACGGCGAGCGGGATGCCGATAACCGCGCCGACGACGGTCAGGGAGACGAGACCGCCCGCGAGCATCAGGACGGCGCCGATAATAATCGCCGCCAGGCGGCCGGTCAGGCTGATCAATCCCGCGAGCAGTTTCCAGAGGGCGATGAACGGCCAGAGGATCCAAGGAGTGTGATGTTTGCGGTGCGGCATGGGCGATCCTTTCGGCGAGTGTATTTCCGGATACCCATTCCTACGAAGCGGGAAGCGAAGGGTTGCGTGGAGAGACCGAAGCGGTCGAAAGAGCGATCCGGTGGATCGCCTCTACGGCCGTGCTGGTCGAGAACCCCGGGAGGATTTTCGATCTACAACTCGGACGCCAGCTGTAACAGCAGCCGCAGATCGTCGCGCGTGCCAAAGGCAAAGATCTGCATCCCCTCGACGAACCGGGTTTCCGCTGACGGCCGTTGGTTGGCCGCGGCCCCCGGAGTTTTATACGCCAGAACCGAGACATTTAATTGCAGGCGGGATTTGGCCTCCACCAGAGTCAAGCCGGCAAGTTTGGAGCCTTTGCCGATCTTGACCTGTTCAATGAGCAATTCCATGCCGCCCGCGGAGGCCACCTCATCGAGGAAATCCGCGACCTCCGGCCGGACCAGCATCGTAACCATGCGGCGGCCGGAGAGGCTGTACGGCAGGAGGACGCGATCGGCTCCGGCACGGAGCAGTTTCGATTCAGATTCTTCGAAGTTGGCGCGGGCGATGATGTTCAGGTCCGGATTCAGCCCGCGGGCGGTGAGCGTGATGTAGACGTTTTCGGCATCGGAATCCACCGCGGCCACCAAGCCGCGCGCGCGGCGGATTCCGGCCTGTTCGAGCAGTCCTTCGTTGGCGGCGTTGCCTTGCATGGCCAGGTAGCCGAAGCGGCGGGTCTGCTCCATCCGCTCCACTTCCTTTTCCAGGATGACGAAGGGAATGCCCTCGGACTTCAAATCCTGAGCTACGTATCTTCCGACGCGGCCAAACCCGCAGACGATGACGTGGCGGTTGAGCGTATCCAGCATTTTGCGTCTCCTTCGAGCATTCCACTGATCGCGCCACTGACCCGATACAAGATAACCCGCGCTGGCCGTAACCGCATAGGCCGCCACCCCCCCGCCTCCCAGGATCAGGAGCATTGTGAAGACCCGTCCGGCCGGGGATAGCTCATGCAGTTCCCCGTAGCCGACCGTGGTGATAGTGATCACGGTCATATAAAGGGAATCGAGCAGGCTGTATCCTTCCAGGATCCGGTAACCGGCGGTGCCGATGGACACCAACAAGAAGAGGGCGAGGGCGGTTCGAATGAGGTAGGCGAGGGGATTCCGCGGATTGGTTGATTCCACGCCGGACTCCGGGGCGGGTTGTGATTCTGCGATTGGGAAAACGGAATGCCGTTACCCGGATGGTTACGCTACAGGGGGGGGGACTGAGTCGTCCGGCGCCTTCACCAACTGGCGGAAATTAACCTCTTTCAGCCGTGCAACCAGTTCCTCCTGCAACCGGCACCATACCGGACCCACGAGGCATTCCTTCCCGAATTGACAGATGGAAAGGTCGAGCGCGCATTCATTAATGGAAATCGGTCCGTCGATGGCTTCAATCACTTCCAGGAGCGTGATCTCGCCTGACGGACGCGCCAGTGTCACTCCGCCCCGCGCTCCGCGCGAGGTGTTTACCAGCCCGGCAACGGAAAGCTGGGAGATGATTTTTGCGAGAAACGAAGGGGGGATGTGTTTGGCTTCCGCGATAAGGTTGGTCGGAGACCGGCCCTTTTTCTCGTTTTCCGCCAGAAAAAGGATTGCTCGGATGGCGTAATCGGCCTGGCGTGTGATTTCCATAGAAGCCTTCTTGGGTTTTACGGATACGAAATATCATATTCCACCTTTCCATTTGCGGCAAGTGGCAACCCGCCTATCCCCAAGGATGCCGCGCGTCTCATGCCCGGGAAAGCCGGGATTCCCAGGCTTTTTCTAATCTACAGAAATGGAATACAATTCCCGTACCGCCTTTGGCGGCTGATGCTTCTTAATGGAGGCTGGATGAAGGATATTTGCGTGATCGGGGTTGGGTACGTGGGATTGGTCACGGCGGCCGGATTCTCGGATCTCGGGAACCGGGTAACCGCCCTGGATATCAATGAAGAGCGGGTCCGAAACCTGCGCCAAGGGATCCTCCCAATCTACGAGCCGGGGCTGGAGGAGGTCGTTCGCCGCAATGTTCAAGCCGGCCGGCTTTCCTTCACTACATCCTATACCGAGGGTTTGGAGACCGCGGATTTTGCTTTCATCGCCGTCGGGACTCCGGAAGGCGTGGACGGCGAGGCGGATCTGCGCTACGTTCGTGACGCGGCCGAAGCGATTGCCAAGGCGATGAAACGGCCGCTGGTGGTGGTCAACAAATCCACCGTTCCGGTCGGCACGGGCGACTGGGTGGCGGAAATCATCCGCTCGCATCTCGTCCAACCCCTGCCGTTCTCGGTTGTCTCCTGTCCGGAGTTCCTGCGCGAGGGTTGCGCGCTCACGGATTTTCTCAACCCGGCGCGGACGGTGCTCGGGTCGATGGACCGTGAGGCGGCCGACAAGGTGGCGCAGCTGCACCTGCCGCTGCGGGCGCCGATCGTGATCACCGATCTGCGCACCGCGGAGATGATCAAGTACGCCTCGAACGCGTTCCTGGCTACGAAAATCTCCTTTATTAACGAGATCGCCAATATATGCGAAGCGCTGGGGGCCGACGTGAAGGAAGTGGCCAGCGGGATGGGATACGATCCGCGCATCGGCCGTCAGTTCCTGGAAGCGGGGATCGGCTACGGTGGATCCTGCTTCCCCAAGGACGTTAAGGCGCTGGCCCACATGGCGTCGGTGCAGGGGCGCAACCCGCAGCTCCTGCAGGCGGTGATGGACATCAACGACGACCGGATGCGCATTCTGGTCGAACACGTGGAAAACCTTCTTGGAAAAATTGAGAAAATGGAGATCGGGCTGCTGGGTCTGGCATTCAAATCCAACACCGATGATATGCGCGAAGCGCCTGCGCAAAAGATCGCGGCGCTGTTGCAGCAGCGCGGCGCCGCGGTGCGCGCGTACGATCCGGTGGCGATGGAAAACGCCGCGCGGACGATACCCGGCATCCGCATGTGCCCCGACCCCTACGCGCTGGCCGAAGGGGCGGATGCGCTGGTGGTGGTCACCGATTGGAACGAGTTCAAGCAGCTTGATCTGCCGAAGGTTCGGAAGTTAATGCGCGCTCCCAACCTCATCGACGGACGCAACATCTACGAGCCGGAGGAGATGAAAGCGCTCGGCTTCCGGTACCGCGGAATCGGCCGCGGGTACAACGGGGCCAGCCTTGTGCCGCAGCCGCCGGCTGGGAAGGGCCGCGCGAAATGACCGCCGCGCGGGTCTACCGTGCGCGCTTGCGCAACGGACTGCGGGTGCTCCTGAAGGAAATTCACGCCGCGCCGCTGATCAGCCTGTGGACATGGTACCGGGTGGGCTCGCGCAATGAACATGCCGGGTTGACCGGCATTTCGCACTGGGTGGAGCATATGCAGTTCAAAGGCACGCCCGCCTTCCCTTCCGGCAGCCTGGACAGGGCGGTTTCGCGCGAGGGCGGGGTGTGGAACGCGATGACCTGGCTGGATTGGACCGCGTATTACGAAACCATCCCCTCCGACCGGGCGGATCTCGCACTGCGTCTGGAAGCCGACCGGATGTCTCATAGCTCCTTTGCCCCCAAAGAGGTCGCCTCCGAACGAACGGTGATCATCTCCGAGCGCCAGGGCTACGAGAACGAGCCCACCTTCCGGCTCTTGGAGGAAGTCCAGGCCGCCGCGTTCCGCGTGCATTCTTATCACCACGAGGTGGTGGGGGACGTGGCCGACCTTTCTTCAATGACACGGGACGACCTCTACGGCCATTACCGCACCTATTACGTCCCCAATAACGCTCTGGTGGCCGTAGCGGGGGATTTCTCGGCGCGCGAGATGCTCGACCGCATCCGGCAGCTCTACGGCGCCGTTCCGGCGGGCCCTCCGCCGCCGCATCACACGCGCACCGAACCGGCGCAGAAGGGTGAGCGCCGCGTATCGGTCGAGGGGCCCGGCGAGACCGCCTACGTGGAAGCGGCCTATCACGCACCATCCGCGACCGATCCGGATTTCTTCCCGATGGTTGTCCTCGACAGTGTGCTGGCCGGCCCGAGCAACTTCAACATGTTCAGCGGCGGCATATCGAACAAGACCTCGCGCCTCTACCGGGCGCTGGTGGAAACCGAACTGGCGGCCGGGGTGAGCGGCGGCCTGGCGGCGACGATGGACCCCTACCTCTACTCCATTACCGCGACGGTCCGCGACGGAAAATCGCCGGAGCAGGTGCTGGCGGCGCTGGATGCGGAGCTGCGGCGGGTGGCGGACGAATCGATCCGCCGCGAGGAAATGGAGCGCGCCATGAAGCAGGCGCGCGCTATCTTCGCCTATGGCAGCGAGACGGTGACCAACCAGGCCTTCTGGATGGGGTACGCCGAGATGTTCGCTTCGATCGACTGGTTCGACAACTACCTTTCCTCGCTGGCCGCGGTGACGACCGACGATGTGCGGCGCGTGGCGTGCCGGGTGCTTTCCAAGCGCAACCGCACGGTCGGCTTCTACCTGCCGACGGGCCCGGAACCCGCTCTGAATACGGAAGGGGGGCGCTGACGCGCGGAACACAGGATGCCATCCAATATCCGAACCAGTAAAAAAGGGATCCACCGGAAGCTCAAGCCGGTGCGCCGGACGGTCCGCCGCGCCGCATCGCGTGCACGCCCGCAGCCGCCGGACCCGCGCGCGGTTCCCGGCCCGGAAACCATCACGCGGCGGGAATTCGCCAATGGGGTGACCGTGCTGGCGCGCGAGAATTTTCTCAGCCCATCGGTGGTTGTCCTGGGAACCATCTGGGCCGGGGGATTGGATGAGCCCGACGAACTGGCGGGGCTTGCGGCGATGACCTCCGGGTGCCTTTTGCGCGGGTCTGAAACGCATTCGTTCCACCAGATCTACGATCTTCTTGAATCCACCGGGGCGACCCTCTCCTTCGGATCGGGGATGCATACCACGTCGTTCTATTCCCGCTGCCTGGCGGAAGACCTGCCGACAGTGCTCGAGTTGGCGGCGGACGCCCTGCGCCGGCCGACCTTCCCGGGCGAGCAGTTCGAACGGCTGCGCGGGGAATACCTCACGCATCTGACCATCCGCGAACAGGATACCGGCGAGCAGGCGCATCTGGCGTTTGCGGAGCTGGTCTATGCCGGGCACCCGTACGCCCACGATGACGAAGGAACCTCCGCGACGGTCCGGGCGATTACCCGCGAAGCGGTCGAAAAATTCCACGCGCGCCGATACGGGCCAAAGCGGATGATCCTGACCGTCGCCGGCGGCGTGCAAAGCGGCAAGGCGATCCATTGGATCGAGCATTTCTTCGGCGATTGGCGCAATCCGCAACAGATCGCGCGGCCGCCGCTCCCGGCCGCGCCGCGCCCGGCAAGCTCTGTGGAAAAACGCGTGTCGCTTCCGGGCAAGAGTCAGGCGGACCTTGTCTTCGGAGCATCCGGACCGGCGCGGTCTGCCCCGGATTTCCTCCCGGCGATGCTGGGCAACAACATCCTGGGCGTGTTCGGCATGTATGGCCGGATCGGCGAGGCGGTCCGGGAAGCGGAAGGCTTGGCGTATTATTCGATGAGCACCATCACCGGGGGCCTAGGCCCCGGCCCGTGGATGGTGCTGGCCGGGGTAAACCCGCACAATGTGCCGCGGGCGGTCGAACTCATCCGGCGTGAAATTACCCGCTTCACGCAATCGAAGGTCACCCGCGGCGAGCTGAGCGACAGCCAGGCCAGCATCGTCGGGCGCATGCCGCTGCAGCTTGAATCCAACGAGGGCGTGGCGGGAACCCTTATGAACATCGAATTATTCAACCTGGGGCTGGATTATTACCAGCGTTACCCCGGGCTTATCCGGGCCGTCACCGCCGACCAGATCCTGGAAACGGCGCGGCACTACCTGAACGTGGAAAAAATGGCGCTGGCCGTCGCCGGCCCGCCCGAGGAAGGGTGACGGCGCGATGCTCCGAGTGGGAACCGACCTGATCGAGATCGAGCGGATCGAAGAAGCGGTCCACCGCTGGGGGGAGAGATTCCTGGAGAAGATCTTCACTTCCGAAGAACGGATAGCCTACAGTGAGCGCATCTCCTCGCTCGCAGCGCGGTTTGCGGCCAAGGAAGCGGCTTCCAAAGCGCTCGGCACAGGTCTGATGACTGAAATCCCCTGGACCGATATCGAAGTCCTCACCGGTCCTTCGGGTGAGCCGGGCCTGCACCTGCACGGCCGCGCGCGCGAAGAGGCGGAGAGGCTGGGGCTGACCGATTGGGCGCTCAGCCTTTCGCATTCCGGCGGTCATGCGCTGGCGGTGGTGGTGGCGACGGGAAGGTAGGGTGGGAGACCGACGCGGTCTTTACGACTGCGTCGGTCTAGACTTTACCGGTCCTCCTGGATGCGATCGTGTGGGGAGCGGCGTTCGGGGGATAAAAAAAGCCCGGCGTGGTCCCCGAGGGGGCCACGCCCGCTTCCCCTGCCGGGTGGGGTCTGGCGCGGGAATGACAGACCACGCCGGTTTGAGTTGGGTCGATCCGGCCTGCTGCCCCGGCCGTGTGCCGGCGCGGCCTTTCGATCGGCGAAGATCTGCTACATGATCAATACCTGTACCAATTCTTCGCCCGCCGGGGTGATGAAGACCGTGATTCGATCGTCGCCCTTGATGTATCGTAAACGGACGGAAAATTCACCCTGGTTGGCATCCCCGGTTTGATCCGCGAGTTCCCAGCCCGCGAGCGGCATCTCCCTCAGGTAATACTGCTGAACTTCAAGAACCGACGCTTCAATCTGGTAAATGTAGGATTCGCCCACCGCCGTAACTGAGATGGCTCCGGGCATGATCGGAACGCCCTGGAAGAAATCAGGCGCCGCATCCTGCGGAAGGGATGAATCCTCCGTCGGGGCGGGAAGGGTTTCGCCCGCCGCAGGAGATCCTGAGGAAAGCACGGAACAGGAAAGGGTGGTCAGGATGCTCAGGCCGATCAGCCAATGGCGAATGGATATTTTCATGCATTCCTCCCGGAGACGATATGGACCCGAAGTATACGATCACCAAGAAGACCGGTCAAACGAAGAGATAATTGAGGTGATACCCGCCAAGTGCACGCCTGCTGCGCGGATGCGGTCGCGGGTGTGACAGACCACTTCGGTCTATAGAAGTAGGGTGGGTTGAAATCAGAGAAGAGCATTTTTATATTACCAATTCTCTGCTTTTAACCCACCCTACAAGTTGCGCAACCAAGTCAAACGTCGTAAAAAATAAACCGAGGCGGTCCCCGCTACGAACACGCGGGGATGACAGACCGCCTCGGTCTTTTATGGTTTTCGGAAAACCGCCAACCTTACGCGGTTTCGGTTACCCCGTACCGCTGTCTCCAACCCAGGTGGGCCGGTTTGCCGGCGGCCGATTTCGGCCTGCGGGCGGGCGAAGCCGGACGCGGTTTGCGGGCCACGGCGGCCGATTTGTAGCCCCGCGGGGAACCGGTGCTGCGCGGTTTCCGGGACGGAGCTGCCATCCGGGGCGGGGGGGCGGCTTTGTAATCGAAGTTGTCCACCGTCCGTCTGACGAGCGGTTTCTTCATGATCTTTTCAAGCGTTCGGATGAGCTCGCCGTCCTCGGGCGTGACCAGCGTGAAGGCATCACCACTGCGTTCCGCGCGGCCGGTGCGGCCGATGCGGTGGATGTAGGCGTCGGCGGTATCGGGCATGTCGAAGTTGACCACATGCGAGATGTTTTCCACATCCAGTCCGCGGGCGGCGATGTCGGTCGCGACCATGATCTGGTAGCGGCCGTTCTTGAAGCCGCCGAGCGCGGCCTGGCGTTGCCCTTGCGAGCGGTTGCTGTGCAGGCTCGTGACCTTAAATCCCGCCTGGCCGATCTGGCGCGCGAGTTTTTCCGCGCGGTGCTTGGTGCGGGTGAAGATCAGCACGGATTCGGTGTCGGTCGAACGCAGCAACTCCAGCAGCAGCGCGGATTTCAGGTGCTGCGGCACCGGGTAAAGCGCGTGCGCGACCGTGTGCACCGGCGCGCGCATCCCGATCGCGATACGCTGCGGACGGGTCAGGGTCTGGGCCGCCAACTGTTCGATCTCGCGCGGGAAGGTGGCGGAAAACAGCATCGTCTGCCGCTTGGCGGGCAGGTGAGAGAGAATGCGCTTTACGTCCGGCAGGAAGCCCATATCGAGCATCCGGTCGGCTTCGTCCAGGACGAGGACTTCCACCGCGCCCAGTTTGGCCCGGCGCTGCTGAATATGATCCAGCAGGCGTCCCGGGCAGGCGACGAGGATTTCCACGCCGGATTGCAACGCCTGGATCTGCGGGTTGGCGCCGACGCCGCCGTAAATGGTGGCGCTGCGCAAGCCGGTTTCCGCGCCCAACGTGCGGATGACCTCGTGGATCTGTTCGGCCAATTCGCGCGTGGGTGTGACGATTAGGGCCCGGGTGCATTTGCGCGGACCGCTGATCAGCCGCTGAAGGATGGGCAGAACGAACGCAGCCGTCTTGCCGGTTCCGGTCTGCGCCGTTCCAATCAGGTCTTGCCCGGCGAGGGCCGGCGGGATGGCGCTGGTTTGGATGGGCGTCGGCGAGGTATAGCCGGCGCGTTGGATTCTTGCCATCAGGCGCGAATCCAGATTGAACTCTTGAAAACTCACAGTTTGTCCTTTTCTTCAGAAGTCACACGGATGTCTTGGGTTGAGCGGGGCTCGATCAATGACAGAGGCAACTGCTGAACTAGAATGATGTAATGGGGCTATCATACCGGCGGAATGGAGAAAAGTCAATCGTGCGGTTCTACATAACGGGGCGGCCGTCCTACCCGTGTTAACGTATCGGGTGCCGCCCCGTTTTTTATCCGGGGTATCGCCGAAACCCGGACTTCTCATGCGGGGTGGGTTGACGCGCCGATCCGAATTTATGGAGCCCGTTGAGTTTTTTCGGTGCGTCAATCCGCCCCACGATTAAATCCCCTCCGTCACCCACTCCGGCAGGTTTTGGGCCGCCTGAATCAAATTGGGAATTATCCGCCAGGCGGCGGCCGCCGCCTCGGCCGAGGGGTGCTTCTGATCCGGGACAATCACCACCCGCATTCCGGCGGCGCGCGCCGCCAACACACCGGGATCGGAATCTTCGAATGCCAGGCACTCCGCCGGCGGAATGCCCAGCCGCTCCGCCGCGAGCAGGAACAGATCCGGCGCGGGTTTGCCGCGCGCCACTTCGTCTCCGCCGGCGAGGGTCTCGATCGTGCCCGGCACACCCGACAGTTTCAATTTATACAGCGCCCGCTCGCGGGCGGTGGACGTGGCGACGGCCTTCCGCAAACCGAGCGCATCCGCCGCAGCCAGGAATTCCGCCAGCCCCGGCTTGAGCGGGATCCCATCGCGCGCGATGATTTCTCCGACCGCGACGAGTTTGCGCGCGTAAATCTCGTCGAATGGAAAATCCGGGCCGTACCAGCCGGTCATCATCCGACGCGCGCCGGCGACGTTCAACCCGATAATCGCCTGGAACTGGTCTTTCCGGAAGGCAAGGCCCCGCTCGCGGAAGGTTTGGACCCAGCCGGCCTGCGACATCGGCTCGGTGTCGAGCATCAGCCCGTCCATATCCAGGACAACGGCGCGGATCGGCGGAAAGGCGGTCATGTTTCGCCGCATCCGCATTCCCGGCCGCGTGCCTTATCAAACGATTCGCGTCCCTCGCGGAAGGAAAACCACGCCAGGCCAAACGCGCCGAGGCTGTCGAGAAATCCAAATCCGGTCAGTGCGAACAGCCCGCTCGACGCCAGCAGGACGATCGACATATAAATGCACACCAGCGTGCAGTTGGCGTCGGCCAGGATCGGGGCCGAGCTCAACCGGCGGCCGACGTGCCGTTTGGCGGCGACGAGGCCGGTCATTACCGAGATTGAGATCAGCGAGATCACCACACCCCACAGCGTGCTTTCCGGCGCGCGGGCGGCGGCAAGGTTGATCGCCGCGCCGAGGACCAAACCGGCGGCGAGCAGGTAGAACGCCGCACCGGTAATGCGCAGAGCGCTGACTTCAAAGCGCGAACGCGGCGCCGAAGGATTCCGCCGGATTCGCAGGATCATCTGCGCGATACCGGCGGCGGAGATCACCTCGATGAAGCTGTCGGCACCGAAGCCGAACAAAGCCAGAGTCTCATCCTGCGCGCCGATCGCCATCGAGACCAGGCCCTCGACAATGTTGGCCGCAATCGTGAACAGGCTGAGGAGAAAGGCGATCCGGAAGTATTTTTTTTCACTGGGAATCGGCATGAGCGGAATTTTACTATCAATATTCACTCCTTCGGCGGAATGGGGAAAGTGGAATCAGGGCGCCGCCCCTTTTTTCAGGTGAAAACAATTGTTCTCGAATTGAATCGAATTAAAACCGGTCG
>DAOUDU010000204.1:0-4716 GCA_034430775.1 Anaerolineales bacterium
CGGCGCGGATTTCCATCTCGTGCCCCGAAACGCCGTTGGCTTCGGTCAGTTCTTTTAAAAGAAGGGTTGTCTTGTCCATGGGGGGATTCTCCGAGAATTCGGGAATAATACCGGAACGGGGGACATTTGTCTAGCAAAATGACTTTCGGCGGCGAGCATCACCCGCGGTCCGTCACATCGCGGGAAAAGATTCGATCCGGAGCGGTGTCCCTAAGCGCCGTTTTCGGCGGACGGACGGTTCATGTGCATGTCGATCACCTGCCACAGAAGCGATTCAGGGGCCAGGCTCCAGGCTTTCTCGACAAACGCTCCGTATTGGGATAACAGGCCGTTAATCCGGGCGGAAGAATCGCCCGACGGGGAGCCGGGATCCAGAGGTGGAAGACAGCGAGTATCGATCCGGCCGCTGATCCGGCGGGTGGAGTATGTCGGGATGATGGCGGCCCCGGAGGCCAAAGCTATTTCGGCGAATCCCGACTTGACCAGGAAGCGATGCCCGGCAATCACGAGCGGCACGCCGTCGGCGGCGTCGTACCCGATATCGGGGACGATCTGGATGACCCCGCCCTCCTTCAGGATTCGCAGGCCTTCCACCGCCACGTTGGCTATTACCGCCGACTCGTTGATCGATGACCTCGGCCCGGTTGTTTTTCCTCGGGTGATCCGCATTCCGTGGGCAAGGCTCAGGGTCGGGATGGCCGCTCCATTCCACCAGCGGGGAAGAGCGGCGGTGGCAAAGCGGTTCGCCGCGCCGTGATACGAGACCAGGATGACGCCGCGTTCCCGCCGGAGCGCGGCTTGGACATGCTCCAAACCCTCGACATGGAAATAGCGGGCCAGCTGTTCGAAGGGTGCCTCGGATATGATCCTTCCCAAATCGCGGTGGAAACGGGCTGACGACCGGAGCATGGATTCCGCGAATGTTCCGTCCTCGAGAAAGTGGACGGTCCGTTTGAACCGGGTCGACCAGAGGATGTTGCTCATTACGCAGGTATTGAGAGCATTTGCCGGAGCCTGCGGGTATCCCCCGAGGCTCTCCAGCCAGCGCTGGAACAAGGCCGTTTCGGAGGGGTAAAAAGAACGAATGACAAAGGGGCTGGCGCACCAATGGGACAACCAGCGGCAGCCTTGCGGGTAGGACAGAAACAGGGACGCCAACTCGGTTGCGGCCCGCGGGATGCCTTTGGCCAGCGGGATCGACCGCGGGCCGACGATCGCGGTGCGGGATTGATAGCGCTTCCGAAACTTTCGTTTTTTCCACGGGCGCTTTCGAACACCGCCCGCAGACGACGAGGGGACGTCCTCCCGGGAAGGAGAAATCACAGGATGGGATTCCGCCTGCGGGGATTTTTCACCCATCCACAGTTCTGCCAGGTTCCGGACGGTGGGTCTTGCATAAAATGCGGTCGGAATTTGCCGCTTAACGGATTCTTCCACGCGCAGGACCATGTGCATGGCCAGCAGCGAATCCCCGCCGAGGAGGAAGAAATCGTCATCCAGGCCGATTTGGTCCAATCCAATGATCTCGGCCCAGAGGCGACACAGGCGGCGTTCCAGATCGTTCCGCGGCTCCGCAAACGGCACGTCCAGATTCGGCCGATCTGTTCCCGGGATCGGCAGGGCGGAGCGATCCACCCGGTTGCTTGGCGTGCGTGGAAGCGCGGTCAGGAAAATAAATACCGTGGGAATCATCTGGGGAGGCAGGATGGCCGCCAATCCGTTGCGCAGGGATTGCAGGGACGGATTCTCCGCGCCGGAGGGAACGATGTACGCAACCAAACGGTTGCCTCCGCCTCGGAAGGCGACCGCCGCGGCCGCAGCCTCCTGTACGCCGGGAAGCTCCTGCAACGCTCGCACCACAGCCTCCAGCTGGATGCTGAACCCGCGCACGCGCACGATGTTGTCTTTCCGGCCCGCGTGCTCCAGCAAGCCGTCCGGCAGGAGCCGCCCCATATCCCCGGTCCGGCAGATCCGCCGGTCTCCGCCGTCGGGATCCGGGAGGAACTTGGCCGCGGTCAGATCCGGTTTGTTCCAGTACCCGTCGGCCAGGTAGCAGCTGCGGAGCGCGATCTCACCGGTTGCGCCCGGGGCGACCGGGCCGCCGCTTTCATCCAGCAGCAGCAATTCCTTATCGGGGACGATCCGGCCGATGGGAATTTTTTCCCATGGGACCGCACTTTCGGGCGCGATGCAGAGCTCGGCGATCATCATGGTTTCGCTGGAAGCGATGCGATAAGAAAACTCGGTGTGTCTGGGGAAGAAGTCACGGAACCGCTGCAGATCCGGGCGCCGCAATTCCTCCCCGCCGATGAGCACATGGCGCAGATCCGGAAGCGAAACCCTTTCTGTCATAGAGTCGGCCTTCTGCCGCAGCAGGGCATAGGACGGCAGAATCAGGATCGTGACCGCCTCCCGGCGCAGATAATCGATTACCCCGTTCAATTACAGGAATCGCTCGGCGAGGAGATGCAGGGTTGCTCCGCTGAGGACGACGGAGAGAGCAAGCGCGATGAACGCGCCGAAACCGTGCGAAGAAATCAGAGGACCGGGTCGCGGTCCCCGATCCGGTACCGCGTGTGGTTGTGCTAGGCGGTATGGAGCATGATCCGGTGCGACATGATCATGCCTTTCGGCTCGCCGGTTGTACCCGAGGTATACAGCAGGGCGGCCGCCGAGCCCGGCCCGCAGGAAGCCGGGGCCGGCGCGCTGGCCGGTTCCACCGGATCGGACAGGTCCATCCGCCCCTCCGGAGATTGGCAGAGTTCGACGGCTGTTCCTTGGAATTGGGAGCGGGTCACGATGAGCGGCCGGCCGGCATCCTCCCAGATCACGCGCAGCCGGGCGACGGGAAATTCCGGTGCGAGAATGACGACGCTTTTCCCGGCTTTCATAATTCCCAGGACAGCGGCGATGCATTCCGCGCCCTGATCCAGAAGCAATCCGACCGGTTCCGGCGCCGGTCCCCGGCGGTTGAGGATCATCCGCGCCAGTGTATCGGAGGAGCGGTCCAACTCGGCGTAGGATACCGTCGAATTGGCGCTTTGCACCGCCGGGCCATCCGGAAGGATCCCGGCCACGCGCTGGAAGCGTGCGCCTACCGTTCCTTCAATTTCCTCTCTGCCAAAGTTAATCAAGGGGGATACACTTTCTCCACCGCGTCTGCGGCGCCGATTTCCTTCGGAGAAGGCCTTCGTCTGCTCCATCCAATGGCGCCGGCGGAAGTCGCCGTTTTAGAAATACCGCTGGTGGAAAATGGGAAATACCCGTGGTGTGCGCTTCGGGGGGGTATCGGATCGGGAAACCCTCAGATGCACGGCTCGGAATTATATCCCAGGGGGATGGAACGCGGGAAGACGATTTACAGTCGGTCGGTCAGGAAACCTGCATAATACGGGGAAGGCCACGGGCCGTTGAAGCAGGGACGGATGGCGTCGATGGCCGGGAATCAGGCGGCATTACCCCGCCTCCATCGGGCGGGAAAGATGTGTGGCGATCACCTGCCACATCAGCGATTCGGGCGCCAGTTTCCAGGCCCGCTGAACGAACTTGGCGTATTGGTCAAGAAGGTGATCCACCCGCGCCTTCCGGTCGCGGTCGCCGGGCAGGCGGGCGAACGGGGGAAAGAACCGGGTGTGAATGCTGCCGTCGATTCGGCGGGTGGCGTAATACGGGATCACGACGGCGTCGGCCAGGATCGCCAACTCGGCGAATCCCGGTTTGACCAGGAAACGATACCCTCCAATGACCAATGGCAGGCCATCGGTCGAGTCGTATCCGATGTCGGGAATGACCTGGAGAATCCCGCCCTGTTGCAGCAACCGGTGTCCGACGAGCGCAATATTGGCAAGCAACGCCGCTTCGCCGATCGCCTTCGGCTGAACGCTGCCTTCCTTTCGATTCAGGCGCAAGGCCTGGGATAGGCTGAGGGTGGGAATCGGCGGACCGTTCCACCGGCGCGGAAGGGCGGCGATGGCAAAACGGTTGGCGATGCCGTGAAAGGTAACGAGGATTACCCCCCGCCGCTCACGGATCGCCTGTTCCACTTGTTCGATGCCGTCAACCGGGAAAATCCGGTTGAAGGTCTCCGGCGGCGCCGCATCGATGATCCGCGCCAGATCGCGATGGAATCGGGCCGACGAGAGACGCAGGGAATCCAGGAAGGAATCTCCGGTCTGGAACGGGATGGATCGCTTGAACCGATTCGACCAGAGGATGTTGCCCATCCGGCTGGCGGCCGGCGCCTCGGCCGGGGCATCGGGGCAGCCTCCCAGCCGTTCCACCCAGCGTTGGAAGAGTTTCGTTTCCTCCGGATAAAAAAGCCTGACGATTTTCCCCTGACGGCACCACCAGGCAAGCCAGCGGCTGCCGGTCCGGAAGCCGAATTGCAGGGGTACCGTTTCCGCGGCCAGCCGCAAGATGCGCAGAGGCCGGCGAAGGGAATAGGGGCCGATGACCGCAATGGCGGGTTTATACCGCGTCGGGGATTTGGATTTTTTCCAGGGCGCTGCACCTTTTTTCTCCGCGGAGTTCGCCCTCCCACGGGTCGGGGAGGTTTCCTCTTCCACCGGGAGGGGTTTCGGAGACGCGTCCGCAACGACCCGCCAGAGCTGCGATAAATGTGAGACGGTGGGGTGATGGAAGAAATCCGAGGGGACCTGGCGGCCGAACATCTCCTCCGCCCGGAGTACCATGTTAACCGAGAGCAGCGAGTCCCCG
>DAOUDU010000205.1:0-2434 GCA_034430775.1 Anaerolineales bacterium
CGCCCGGCCGCCCGCTTGCCGGACCGTCTCCGCCAGCGCATTCCCCTCCGCATCCAGGATATCGGCCAGCGTTACCGCGGCGCCCTCCCGGACCATCGCCAGGACGGCGGCTTTGCCGATTCCGGACGCGGCGCCGGTCACCAGTATCGATTTCGATTCGAGAGATCCCATGGGTGCTCCTTGGAAAGCGGATAATTTGAAAATCGCGCTACTTCCAGACTTTTTCTCTTTCCTCCGCATAATCCGATATCTTCCGGGGTATCCGCGACCAATTCACTTGGTAACGAGGCTGTCTCTGAAAAGTTACGAATAAACCATGCTTTCAGCGCCTTAAAAATTTTTTCACAGGGAGAACCGTGGCCATTTAATTTGTCGTTTCCGCCATCCGCAAACCCTTCTCCCGGCGCATGGGAAGCAATGCAAACAAGGCTGGGCCGATAATTATTTCACGACGATGAAAAATATTTTAAGGGTTGACGCGAAAGCCCGCTTCCGATCCGCTACCCCGGACTGCCGAGGTCCTTCCCTGACCCATCGGCGGCGGAAAGCAGGAAATCGAGCTCGTCCGCAAGGCATTCATACATCTTGGTTTGCGCCGTGCCGGCGCGGAAGCAGCCGGCCGGTTCCGCCAGCAGCTCCTCGTCGGAGGCGATGGTAAACAACCCCTCCTCGAAAGTAATCGGATGGATGATGCAGTGGAACGGTTTCCAGCGCCAGGGATGCTCCCCCGCGGCGATGGAAGCCATCTGGAGCGAACAGCACGCATCCGGCCGCAGGAATATGCATTCGGTTCCGCCATAATGCGCTGGGTTCGGCAGGGTGGCGGTCTGAATGAGGTATCCGGATGGAAAAAAAGCATCCTCTTCGCGTTCCTCCGTAAACCAGGCGGCGGGTTCCTTCCTTCCCTCCGCCATATGGGGAAGGATGCGGTTGGCATTCCCGAGGATGTCTTGTATTTCCAACGGATCGACCCAGACTCCGTGCAGGCAGCAGGCGCCGCGGCATTCCGAAAGCCGGCAGCGCCGCAGCCGGGTGCGGCGGAACAGCTGCCCGGAAAGCAGGAGGGGATGGGGGAAACGAAGGATGGTCACGTTTTTTTTGACGGCTGCTGTTTTTCCCGCTTTTCAGATGAAGCGCGTTTCCGTCCGGCGCCGTGCGGTGAAGCGGACACGCGTCCGGTTTTCGTTAGGATTCCATGCAGGAATTGCCCTGTGAGCGAGCGGGATTCCCGAGCGACCATTTCCGGCGTGCCCTCGGCCACGATTTGGCCGCCCGCATCGCCGCCCCCGGGTCCCAGATCGATCAGATGGTCGGCCGCCAGTAAGATATCCGGATGGTGTTCGATCACGCACACGGTATGGCCCTCGCCGATCAGCCGCTCGAGCACGCCGATTAATCCGCTGACGTCCGCGGCGTGCAACCCGACCGATGGTTCGTCCAGGAGGTAGAACGTGTGCCCGGCCGAGCGGCGGGAAAGTTCGCGGGCGAGTTTAACGCGCTGGGCTTCGCCGCCCGAAAGCGTGGTGGCACTCTGGCCGAGGCGGATGTACCCGAGTCCGACATCGTGCAGGGTCGAGAGTTTGCGGAGGATAGAAGGAAACGCGCCGAACAGCTCGCGCGCCTGATCGACCGTTGACTCCAGCACGTCGGCGATGGTGCGGCCCTTAAAGCGGACCTGCAGTGTTTCGCGGTTGAAGCGCGCGCCCCCGCACACCTCGCAGGGGATGAACACGTCCGGCAGGAACTGCATCGAGATTTCCACCTGGCCCTGCCCCTGGCAGGCTTCGCACCGGCCGCCGCGCGTATTGAAGGAGAACCGGCCGGGCCGGTAGCCGCGGACTTTGGATTCGGGCAATGCGGCGAACAGTTCGCGCAGTTCCGCGTAGCAGCCGACGTACGAGGCGGGATTGGAGCGCGGGGTGCGGCCGATCGGGGTCGGATCGATCGCAATCACCTTGTCGATATGCTCGCGGCCGGCGACGGCTTCCCAGGGACCTTCCGCCGCCGCCTCTCCCTGCAGCGCCCGCAGCACCACATCGAACAGCAGTGAGGATTTCCCCGATCCGGACACGCCCGTGACGCACACCAGCATGCCGAGCGGGATGCGCGCCGTAACGCGCTTTAAATTATTGGCGGATGCGCCGCGCACCAGAAGCGCTTTTCCGTTTCCCTGGCGGCGGTGCTTCGGCGGCCGGTAGCGGAACGCTCCCGCCAGAAACCGGCCCGTCAGCGAGCGCCCGTCCCTGCGCAATTTCTCCGGCGTCCCTTCGGCCGTCAGATGTCCGCCCAGCGGCCCGGCGCCCGGGCCGAGCTCAACGATCCAATCCGCCGCGCGGACGATTTCTTCATCATGTTCCACCACCAGGACGGTGTTGTCCAGATCGCGCAGGCGGACAAGGCTGGCCAGGAGCCGCCGGGTATCGTGCGGGTGCAG
>DAOUDU010000206.1:0-3430 GCA_034430775.1 Anaerolineales bacterium
TTGTTCATTTTGCCGTAGGCATACTGGCCGCCCTGGGTGGGGTAATCCTCTATCCGGTCGCCGTAATACACCAGGTCCATCGGTCCGCGCTGGGCGTGGCTGGCCTTGTACAGGTTTCCGCCCTTGCTCTCCGCGCCGAATCGGTTGGAGATGTATTTGTTGTCGACCCGCTCGACCAGCGTGTACACGCCCCAATAGGCGGGTCCGCCGGCATCGTCGGTGATATCGATCCACAGCTCCACGTAGGCGGCGTGGCTGGACGGCAAACCGGCGGCGGCCATCATCTCGTAGGCAAGTTTTTCTTTTAAAAGGGTCGGGTCGCCGATGTTGTTGAGCAGCATCAACTGGCGCAGGTTGTGGAACTCCTGGCCGTCGACGTACGCATCGGTGTCGATCTTCCACGGCTTCTTTTCGCCGGAATTGCGAAGTGAAAACTGCCCGCGCATGCGGAAGCCGACTTCCTTCAGCTCCTCGCCGAACACGGTCGCGTCGGCGCGCGCCTGGAATTTGGATTCCGGATCGGCCCACATCGCGTCCCAATCCGACTGAGCCAGCCGGATGTCGATCCGGCGCACCCGGCTGTCGTCGAACACGGTTCCGTAGTCCACGCTGCTGGAAGCCGGATGGCGGACACGGACGGTTATCCGGTCGCTGGCGGAACGGCCGAGGGAATCCGTCACCCGCAGGGCGACGGTGTACGCGCCGGGTTTGGAGTAGGTGTATTGGGCATAACCCTGTTGCGCGGTGGCGTCGTAATCGACCGCACCGTTGCCGTCGAGATCCCACTCGTAGCGGACGATGGATGCATTTTCCGCGCGGCTGCCGTAGGCGCTGAACGAGACCGTCAGCGGCGCCCAGCCGTTGTTGGTGACGGCGTTGGCCTGGGCGGTGACGAGCGGGCTTTCCTGCGGGATGGAACTTTGCGGTCCGGGCCGGAGGACGGCCGCGGAGAGGATTCCGAACCCGGCGAAGAGGAATACAACAATAGAGGCTTGCTCGAGCGTCCGGCGGAGATTCCCCCGGCGCAGATCCCGGCGCATCATCATATGGAAGTATTATATGTATTTTTCCATACGGCGTTGCGTTCGGATCGGGGTCCCGCAGGGTGATCCGGATTTACTTTTTTCATGTTATTTTCGCCCGCCGCCGCTGAAAACGGCCGGATCGCGACGCGATCTTAGGATGGGCCGGGGGACTCCGAAAAGATCCGAATACGCCGGAAAGCATTTGGAGCATCCTTCCGACAACAAACCGACGTCCTATACTGGTGCCCTTCAGTGTGTTCGGATGGCATCGATAGTTCGGTGGACTTTTTTCCGATAGGAGTAACTGCGAAACTTTTTTTGCTTCAAACGGTCTAATACTAATGGACTGCCGCAGCCGATTCCTGGAACCGGCGGGAAAAACCACTCCGGCGCGGAATTTATTTACGGGAGATGATAGGATGAACCGGAAAATTATTGTCGTATTATTGTTTGCGGGAACGCTGCTCCTGCTTTCGGGTTGCTCCGCAATTACCGCCGGCACGAGCCAAACATCCACCAAGTCGGAAAAATCAACTTTCACCGCCAAGACCGAGGTTAAAGAGACCGAGTTGGTCCTAAAGCCGGGGATGGTTTTTCACACGCTTTCCATCCGGCGGATGAAGCTGACCGCGGGCAAAATTACCCTGACCCTGACCGGCCCGGACGGGAAGGTCGTTTGGGAACAATCCTTCCTCGACACGGCCGATTTCCGGCGCGACCTGACCTTTGATTCGCTTCCCGGAAAGTGGATTCTGCGGATCGAACTGAGCGAGGCGTCGGGCAGCTACGATCTTGTCTGGAGAGCGGGGAACACGCCGTAGGAAGTGACCATCGTCCATTCCCCTCCCTGCGATCGCCCCCTCCCCCGTCAAGCAAACCGCTGGACGGGGGAGGGGTACCGGTTTTCAAGGGCCGACGGCTGAAGGACAGGGATTGACGGAGAATCCTCCTCCATGAAAAATCCCCCCGATCGGAATTTTCCCCTTTGATAAAATAGCCCTATGAAACAGGATTCTTCGCAGGATCTTATCCTCCGATTTTCCATACCGGTCAAGGCGTCGGTGCTGCTGGTCGCCCTCGCCGCGCTTTTCGTTTTTATCCCCCGGACGCTGCAAACCATCCCGGAGGAAGCCCTCGGGCCGATGGCGGTATTCCTTGCGGTGCCGGTCTTTTTCCTCTACCTCTCGATCATCGTATTCACATACTCCATCCGAATAACCCCGGACCGGATTGCCGCGGAGGTTTTCCCCAACCCCTTCCTGGGTTCATGGCAATGCCGGCTGGCGGAAATCTCCGGAGTGGAAAAGGACAAATGGTGGTCCACCCTGTCCATCTTCCAGTATGGTGAAGGCGCCCCCTTCCGAATCACCCCGTTCGAACTGCGGGACCCCGGTCCCGCCGAATTGCTGCAGGCGATCCAAGCGCGGATCGGCAGGGATATTTTTCTCGAACGCATCCCCGACACGCTCCGCCGGAATTGGCGTTGGCACACACGGACTGTAAATACCCTATTGCTCCTGGGATCGGCCTCGTTCTCCCTGCAACTGCTGGAAATCGGCGGGGTGCCGGACATACCGGATTCCGCCCGCGAGTTGGTCGTGGGAAGCACGGCCATCGCAATCGTCTTCCTCATCGTTGTGGACTGGTTCATTTACCGGCTCCTGAACCGAAGCACTTAAGGATCCGGGGGATCGAGAGGCTCCGGACCGAAATGGCCTTCCGCGCTCCAACGGGTTAACGAACAGGCGGGAACTGCGCGTTATGAACCGACGCATTTTCTTCCGGATCGGGCTGCTTCTGGCGGCCGTCCTCGCCGCCGGCGCGACTCTTTTCCTTCTCCTCCTGGCCGTCTATGCGCGGGCCGTGGCCGCCCGGCCGGCCGGCGAGATCAGCGGCCGGATCGTTTCCGGCGGGGAAGAGCGCACGTATGTCCTGCATGTTCCCGCCTCCTACGATCCCGGCACGCCGGCCCCGCTGGTGATCAGCCTGCACGGATTCGCCGAATGGCCCGCCCACCAGATGGAAATCAGCCGCTGGAACGCCTCGTCCGACCGGAATGGATTTCTCGTGGTGTATCCGGCCGGGACCGGGTTCCCGCTGCGCTGGCGGATCCGCGGCGAAGCCGGCAACCCGGACCTGCCGATGGTCGAAGTGCAATTCATCTCGGATCTGATCGATACGCTCTCGGCGGAGTACGCCGTCGATCCGGCGCGGGTGTACGCCAACGGTCTTTCGAACGGCGGCGGGATGACGGATCTGCTGGGGTGCCAATTATCGGACCCGATCGTGCCGTATCTCGGCGGCGAGTCGGCTTCCTTCCATGAGCCCTTTCCGCCCGTGGAGGATTGGGCGGCGGATTGGGCCGGGCTTAATGGCTGTACGGATTCGATCGAAGCCTTGCCGCC
>DAOUDU010000207.1:0-2678 GCA_034430775.1 Anaerolineales bacterium
AATCGACGTAGCGGGTTCCGGACCCTCGATTGGACTGTTTAACGCCATCGGCCACAATGGAGCGATAAAAATCGTCGCCGACAAAGGATACCTGGCCCATGACGGATGCACCTATATGGCGGTACTGGCGCCGGCCGACTGGGTCGCGCAGAACCCGGATCCGACGAAGGAATCCCTGCCGGGCAGGAAATTATCCATCGGCACGACGAATTTCGAGGCGTTCATGTTCGAAAAGTTCATTTCTCCAACCGGATTGATGTTGGACGACTTCGACCTTGAAGACATCCCCGCCCCGGCCCTGCTCGATGCGGTTCAGAACAATGCCATCGATTTGATATCGCAGGGCGAACCGTGGGTGACGCGCCTGCTCGATACCGGCAGGGTGGCGGTCTGGCGCGGGTACGAAAAAATCGTGCCGGACATGCAAGTGGGGATCATCGTATACGGTCCCAATCTGCTGACCGCCGATCCGAACGCCGGATTGCGGTTCATGAAGGCCTACCTTAAAGCCGTGCGCCAATACAACCAGGGGAGAACCGACCGCAACCTTGAGATTCTGGCCGAACACACCAACCTGGCGACGGAATTGTTGCAGCGCGCCTGCTGGCCGCCGATTGCGGACGACGCCCACGTCAACCTGACGACTGTCCTGGAATACCAGGAGTGGGGAGTCCAGAAGGGGCTGGTATCCGTCCCGGCTGATTCCGCGGGATTATACGATCCGCAATTCATCGAAGCCGCGTTTTCGGCGGAGGAGAACAAAGCAGGATGATCGATTTCGACAAGGCCGAAGTGAAGAGTACGTTCGCCCGGCGCTTTCAACGCATCGTACACGGTGCACACGGCCGGATAGCTCTCCGCACAGCGGATCGTACCCTCACCTATGCCGAGTTGGATTCCGCATCGAATGCCATCGCCCGGACGATCCTCGCCCGGTGCGGTCCGGCGGAAGAGCCGGTGGCGGTGCTGCTGGATCATGGAGCCGCAAGCCTGCAGGCGCTGGTGGGAATTCTCAAAGCGGGAAAAAGCATCGTGTTGCTTCCGCCGAATCAACCGCCGGAACGCCTTGCCACTATGTACCAGGACGCACAGGATCCGCTGATCCTCGCAAACCGCGCCCATCGGGATCTCGCCCGCGCGCTGACGAAGGAATCCGGACAATGGGTTGATCTGGATGAACCGCTACAAGAAAACGCTGATTTGGATTCCGTGCGGACCGGACCGGATTCGCTTGCCGCCATCTTCTACACCTCCGGATCCACCGGCGATCCGAAAGGTGTGATGTGGCCTCACCGGCTGGTTCTGCATACCGCCTGGCTCAACCGGGAGCGCTACCGGATTGCGGAGACGGACCGGATCGCCATCCTGTCCGCGTACGGTTTCGGCGCGGCGATGACCATGGAATTTGCCGCGTTGCTTAACGGAGCATCCATCCTCCTGCACACCGGCCAGGAGTTATCCCTGAAGACGCTCACCGACTGGCTGAACCGGGAAAAGGCAACGATTCTTTCGATCACCTCCCTGGGCTTGTTCCGACAGCAACGAGCTTCCATGCGGACCCGTGCGAATCTATCCTCCCTGCGCCTGGTCCTCATCGGCGGGGAAGAAATGTTCCGCGAGGACGTCGAAAATTTCCGGCTCTTCCTTCCCTCCCGGACGGAAATCGCCTACCGTCTGGCGGGGAGCGAAGCCATGCTGATCCGCGAACTGCGGATCCGATCGGACACCGAACTTTCCGAAGAAAAGGTAAGCGTGGGGTACGCCGTTCCGGATAAGGATGTGGTTCTGCTCGACGATCAAGGCCGCGAGACACCGTGCGGCGAAGTGGGCGAAATTACCGTCCGCAGCCGGTATTTGGCCTCCGGATATTGGCTGCAACCGGAATTAACCCGGTTGAAATTCCCCCCCTCCTCCGACGACAGCGGCCGCGGGATTTGTAAAACGGGCGATCTGGGGCGCATGTTGCCGGACGGCCGGTTGGAGTACTTCGGCCGCAAGGATAATATGGTAAAAGTCCGCGGATTTCGGATACAGCTTGAAGATGTCGAAACCGCGGTAAAGAAACTTTCGAAAATCCGGGACGGAACGGCGGCCGTGGTGGATTCCCCGGACGGCGAAAAACGCCTTGCCGCTTACCTGGTTCCCGCGGAGAAGTTAAGACCCTCCATCGAAACCATCCGCCAGGAATTGTCCGCCATCCTTCCGTCGTACATGATCCCCTCCAAATATGTATTCCTCGATTCGCTGCCCCGGACCGCCACCGGGAAGATCGACCGCTCCTTGCTCCCGCCTCCCAACCCGCTGCGCCCCGAGTTAAGCACGCCCTTTGCGGCGCCGCGCGACGAAATCGAGAGGCGCTTGTGCGCGGTGTGGGCCGAAATCCTCGCGCTGGACACCGTCGGGATCCACGACGATTTTTTTCTGCTGGGCGGCGATTCTCTTCTGGCGTTGCAGATGATCCTGGCAACAGAGGACTTGTTCGGACAATCCGTGCCCACTGCTTTTTATAAATCTCCCACTATTTCACGCCTGGCGGAATCCTTGAAGAACACGCCCCCGGTTCCTTCCGCCGGGAATACCCCGACCGCTCCGGACAAACAAACGCCGTCGAAGCGGACAGCGTCTTCCAAACGCGCTCCGGCCGTCCGGGGAAAAAAAGACCGATGGAAGAAAAAATA
>DAOUDU010000208.1:0-43975 GCA_034430775.1 Anaerolineales bacterium
TCTTCCTGCTGCGGGTTGTCGGTATCGTGGCCGGCAGTCCAAACGACCTTCCGGAAACGGAACTCGCGGTGAGCATCGCTGACTTTCTCATTTCTCCGGCCTGGATCATCGGCGGGGTGCTGCTTTGGAGGCGCCGGGCGCTCGGCTACGCAAGCGGTTTGGGGCTGCTTTTTTCTCTCAGCATGCTTTTCATCGGTTTGATCGTCGTGATGCTCCTGCAGCCGGTCATGACCGCGGCGCCTTTCGACTCGGCGGGCGTGCTGGTGGTAACGGTGATGGGGCTGGTCTGCTTCATCCCCTTCGCGCTTTTCCTGCGCGGCGCGATGGCCGGATAGGCAGAACCGTCCGCGGAGCAGACGTACGGTTGAAGAAAAACGAAGCGGGATGACCCATATGGCACGCGGATAAAATTCCATATCTGCTCAGATCGGGAAGAGCGTACACGGATTGCACCGAGAAGATCCGATTACACGGATTAATTATTATCAATCTCTGAAAAAGATGTCATGCGGAGTACATGCCCCCCTGAAGATTGGCGCTCAGGGTGACAATTAAAGAGATATTAATAAAAAATCCGGTGTATTCGGCGCTTTTCGGCGTTTCGGTGTACAGGAAAGAGAAATCGAGCTGAGTAGTTGCCAAATTCCTATTTGTCCATCGCGGCAAATCCACAGGTGTTGTACGGGAGGCAATCCATGAAAATCTTGGGAATATCCGGAAGCCCGAATGAAAACGGGAATACGTCCTTTGCCGTCCGCCATGCGTTGGAGATATTGGAGAAGGAAGGAGCCAAATGCACCTTCCTCTCACTCGCCAGGAAAGACATCCACCCCTGCACCGGCTGCTGGGCCTGTCAGGCCAAACGCCAATGTGTGTTCGACGACGACATGGCGGGGATCCTCGATGCGCTGCGCGCATGCGACGGATTGATCCTCGGCTCGCCGGTGTACTTCGGGATGGTCTCGGGGACGCTGAAGAATATGATGGACCGCAGCGTGCCGCTCCGGCCCAGTTACGAGCAGGAGATGGAATTGACGGGCAAGCTCGGCGCGGGGATCGCCTGCGGCGGATTCCGCAACGGCGGCCAGGAGACCACCCTGCAAAACATTCACACCTTTCTGCTGCAGCAGAATATGCGGGTGGTGAGCGACGGCCGGGGGTTCAGCCACGCCGGCGGCACGATCATGGGCGAAGCGAAGAGTGACACGCTCGGGCTGCGCACGGTGGAAAACCTGGCGCGGAATATGTACCGCATGCTAAAGCACGGCGCGGTTGCGTAAAAATGAATCCACGAAGGACGCGAAGTATATCCGAAAGACCCGAAGAAAAATAATAACCAATTTCTTCGTGAACTTCCGTTTTTTTCTTCGTATCCTTCGTGGAATCCAGATCAGGAGCAGACCATCATGAACGAACACGGGAAACTGAGCCTGGGGATCGACCTGGCCAAACCGATGACCCACGACGCGTACCATGCCTATTGGGACCGGCTGGCGCGGATCGAGCTCCGGATGATCGCGAAGCTCGGGGAATGCAAACACAGCCTCGGGGACGTCTTTTATTATGAGAATCCTTATGCGCGGCCGGAAGGCGTTTGCACCGCATTGCTGCATGTGATCGATCTCTATACCTGGCGGGTAGCTATGGGATTTCCGTCTTGGTACGAGGAAGATCCGCGCGTCCATCGGATCCACTGCCCGGATCATACCGGGACGGTCTGGGCGGTGCGGCGTGTGGAGGATTAATCCATGAAGCCTGCCCTGGACCGCACGGGCGATCCAGGGAGCACGAAGGAAAACCTGAAGGAAACGAAGAAATATTTTTTATTAAATCCTTCGTGCGCTTCCGGTTTTTTCTTCGTGTCCTTCGTGGAGAATTCAGGCGGAATTATGAAATTCAAACACACCAACATCATCGCGAAAGATTGGAAAATGCTGGCGCGGTTTTACGAAGAGGTATTCGGCTGCGTGAGGGTTCCCCCCGAGCGGCATCTTTCCGGGGAATGGCTGGAGAAGGGAACCGGGGTCAAGCGCGCCTCCTTCTCGGGCGTCCATCTCCGCCTCCCCGGCTGCGGCGATTTCGGACCGACGCTTGAAATCTATCAGTATGAAACCAACGAACCCAAAGCCGCACCGGCCGCCAACCGCGAGGGATTTTCCCACATCGCCTTCGAAGTCGAGGAGGTCGCGGACGTGCTTGAGCGAATCCTCGCCCATGGCGGAAAATCCATCGGAACGGTGGTCTCAAAGGATCTGCACGGCATCGGCCGGCTCACGTTTGTGTATGCCGCCGATCCGGAAGGGAACATCCTCGAATTGCAGTCGTGGGGCTGACGGAATCCACAAAGGAACCGAGGCGGAAGCCATAAGGACGCGAAGTTTTCCAAACTAATACAATTCGTGTCCTTCCGATTTTTCTTCATATTCTTCGTGGATTCCATTAACGATTAGCCCACAGGAGAAGATGCTCCTTCGAATTTCACCCCGCACCGCCTGCAGATCTTCTCCACGACAGTTCTTCCGGACAAGGCATTCGAAAACAGGGACCCCATGGAGGTGACCCATTGGCCGGCGAAATAGAAGTTATTCAACCCCGGGAGCGTGAACATCCTGTTCCACCCGAACAGGAAATCCAGAACATTGCGAATGTCGGTCAGGTCTTTGTATTTGCTCGGATAGTTATTGTGTCCCTGCGTGCCGCCCATGTAGCGCTCCCAAGTCTGCAGCGTGGACACATCCACAATCTCGATGTCCTCCCGCAGGCCGGGGAACCGCCTCTCCAGTAAAGCGATCACCTTTTCCGCAATCTTTTGTTTCGCCGCCTGATAAGCGGCCGGATCATCGCCCAACCGTGAAAAATACGATGGCTTTCCGAACAACTCAACCTTGATGACCCCTTTTCCGGCCGGAGCCATACTGTCATCAAATCCGAATATCTGCATGTGCAGGTGTTCACATGTATGCCCGCCGATGATTTCCGGTTGATCCAAAAACATGATCAAGCCGGAGGGATAGGAGGATAAATCCCGTTTCACGCCCAAACACACAATCACCGCCGAGGGCACTTCCCCGTCTTCGGAAAATGGCCGGCAATACCTGGCCACCTTCGGATTCACATATTGACCGCCCAGCATCTCCAGAATAGTCTTTCGTCCGTCCGCGTTTGACACAATATAATCGGCGTTGTGCCGCGTGCCGTCTTCCAGCTCGACGCCGCAGGCGCGGTTATTCTCGATCAAGATGTGGACCACCCTTTTTCGATAGTGGATAGCCCCGCCCAATTGCCTGTACCGGGCGGCAATGCTGCGCGACAAGGCCAATCCTCCTCCCCTGGGCCAGCCGGTATCGCCATAGATATAGCTGGCGTGCTCGGCAAGGTATCCGAACAAGGGAACATCCGGCACGGAGTATCGCAGTAAGGGGAACGCTTTGCGAAGCAGGGGATGGGTAAATTTCTTTGCGAAGGAACCCATGGAATATCGGAAGTATTTCGCCTTGGTGAGGAAAAACGGCAGCAGGGAAAGCTTCTCTCCAAAAGTCCCGAAATTGGTGATGCCCAATAAATCTTCTTCGTTGAGAAAAGACTTGATGCCGCGGATAAACCCATCAATGGCCCCCGCATCCTTCGGCGACAGCTGCTTCCAATGGGATTCGAGTTTTTCCAAATCGAAATAGTCGTGACAATACGTTCCATCCGGAAAAACGGCGCTTACAAATTCCGCTCGTTTCACCAATTCACACGGCATCGCCCCCAATTCCCGCCAGAAGGCATTAACCCTGGTCTGCGGTTTAAAACCGTTCAAACTATGGATGCAGGCATCAAAGGAAAATCCTCTGCGGGACCAGCTTGTGCACTGCCCGCCCGGCTGATGGTGGGCTTCGAAAATAACGGTATCAAAGCCGTTGCGCTGACCGTACACGCCGGCCGCCAGGCCGCCCATCCCGGCGCCGATGATGATGATTTTTTTCGGCATCCCATCCTCCTACGTATTCACTTTTCGATAGTGCGTCACAAGGGTTTTTCCATGTTTCCGCAACATGCCTTCGTAGAGCCGGAGGATCGAGTCCAATGGATAATCCGCGGGGAGATATTTCGGCGGGAATGGGGGTTCGTCCACACGACAAATGGTCCAGTGCACCGGCCCCGCGTAGTACATCCGGTGGACGATTTCCTCCGTATCCAGGTTTTTTTCCTCCAGGAAGTCGGCCAGATCACGATGGAACTTCTGAAGGAACTTGTTTCGCTTTCCGATCTCGAACACCGAGAGGATTTTTTCGATCAGATCCGTATCGTCCACGCTCGGACAATCGAAGAGATAGAGGTTCTTTTCCAGGCCGAACGCACGCATGACCTTCCTCAGGCCGGTGGTTTCAATCCGCCCATTAATATAGGTGTTCTGGGCCAATTTCTTGAAACCGTAGTATTTGAGTGTTTCGCGAACCTTGGCCCGTGACGGTTCCTCCTCCGTGGCGAAGGAGAACACCGCGATGATGAATCCTTCCGGGCGGTTCTGCCGGCCACTGACCGTCAGCCCCATTTCCATTTGGGATTCCACCAGCCGATAGCGGGTCACCTTTCCGGAATCCATATATATGCGTACGGCGCCTTCCGCATGCGCCCTGGACAGGGCCGTTCGGACGGCCCCGTCGCGGATTCCGCAATAGGCGGCGAAATCCCGGATGCCGTTCAGGGACGGATACGGCAGGGAACCATCGGTGAACGTACCGCCCCGCAGAATCATCGGGGTATAGACGGCTTCGCGCGCCGAAAGGGGATATTTTTTTCTGAAATCCATTGATCCTCTGTTACATATAGGTTTATACTTATTTAATATTTGTAACAATTATTTGAACCGTTGTCAAGATTGCCTGGAATCCCTCTCCAAGGGGATGGCAGGACGGTTTGGCCTCTTGAGCGGGATTGGGTAAAATAGGCACTGCCCATCCACGAAGAACACGAAGGAGAACCTGAAGAACACGAAGAATTTTTTCAATCCTCTTCGTGCCCTTCCGATATTACTTCGTGCCCCCCGGCCACACCAACCGGGGCAGGCTTCGTGGATAATATCTGGGCAGCCAAGAGGACATCCCATGACCAGCATCGCCTTGATCGGTTACGGCAAAATGGGTCAAACGGTCCGCCGCTTCGCCGAAGCAAAGGGCCACACCATAACCGCGGTTGTGGATCCCATTGCCGGCGGGGATTGTCATAAGGAAATCACCGCGGCGGTTCTCTCGGAAGCGGAAGTGTGCATCGATTTCACCACGCCAAAAACAGCGCTGACCAACATCCGGCAACTCGCCGCTCTGGGAAAAAACATGGTTATCGGCACAACCGGCTGGTATAATCACATGGACGAAGCGAAACAGATCGTCGAGGAACACCGGGTCGGTCTGATCTGGTCGGGAAATTATTCGATCGGTGTGAATGTCCTGTTCCGGATCGTGGGAAGCGCGGCCCGGATGCTCAACAATTTTCCGGATTACGACGTGTTGGGCCACGAATTTCATCATAAAGGCAAAGCCGATTCTCCCTCCGGCACGGCGGTCATGCTGGGTAAAATCCTTCTCGACAACCTCGACCGCAAAAAACGGCTGGTGACGGATAAACTGGACCGCAAAATCGAGTCCGACGAAATTCAATTTTCCAGCACCCGGGGCGGAGCCATTCCCGGCACGCATCTGGTGATGTTCGACAGTCCCGCGGATACCATCGAAATCCGGCACACCGCCCGCGGCCGCGAAGGGTTCGCGGCCGGCGCGGTCATGGCCGCCGAGTTCATCCTGGGCAAAAAGGGTTTTTATTCCATCGATGATCTGATGGATGAAGTCATCGTTCCTCCGAATTCATCCTCCCGGACATAATTGCCAAAAAGGAGCCATCATGTTTCGAGGTCTTTATACCGCCATCGTCACCCCCTTCACCATCAACGAGAACGTCGACGAAGGAGCGCTTAAGAAGCTGATCGACTTCAACCTGGCCGGCGGAGTCGACGGGATCGTCCCGTGCGGCACCACAGGCGAAAGCCCCACCCTGACCCACGACGAGCACGACCGGGTGATCGAATTGACGGTCGAGCACATCAACGGGCGCGCGAAGGTTCTGGCCGGCACGGGCTCCAACAGCACCCGCGAGGCCATCCGCCTGAGCAAGCACGCCCGCAAGGCCGGAGCCGACGCGCTGCTCTTGGTGACACCCTATTACAACAAACCCACCCAGGAAGGCATGTACCGCCATTTCCGGGAAATCGCGGAAAGCGTTTCCATCCCATCCATTATTTACAATATCAAGGGGCGCACCGGGATCAATCTGGAAACCGACACGCTCGTACGGCTGATGACCGACTGCGCGAACATCGTCGGGGTTAAGGAAGCCTCGGGCGATCTGAACCAGATGAAGGATGTGATCGCCCGCAAGACAAAGGCATTCAGCGTGCTGAGCGGCGACGACAACATGACCCTTCCGCTGATCAAAGCCGGCGGCGACGGCGTGATCTCGGTGGCCAGCAACATCGTTCCGGAGCGGATGGCGCGCCTGGTAAAACTGGGCCTGGAAGGGAAATTTTCCGAAGCCGAAGCGCTGGAAAAAGAACTCGCTCCGCTTTTTGCCGTTGAATTCGTCGAAACCAACCCCATTCCCATAAAATATATGCTTTCCCAAAAAGGCATGTGCAACGAAGTCTACCGGCTGCCGATCTGCGAACTGCGCCCCCCGAACAAGGAAAAAGTTCAGGCGGTGATGAAACAGATGGGGTTGCTGTAATCCCCGGACGTCCGGCGGGAGAATGGCGGAAATGGCCGAAAATACAACCATGAAAAAAAATCTTCCCTTCACATTGGACCGGATCACCGCCATCGCCCGCGAGCATCCCACGCCGTTTCACATTTATGACGAAAAGGCCATCCGCGAAAACGCCCGTCTGCTCAAAGCCTCGTTTGCCGGCATCCCCGGGTTCAAGGAATTTTTCGCCGTCAAGGCCCTTCCCAACCCGTTTATCCTTAAAATTCTCAAGGAGGAAGGATTCGGCGCGGATTGCAGCTCCCTGCCGGAACTGCTGCTGGCCGAAAAGGCGGGGATCGTGGGCGAGAACATCATGTTTTCGTCGAACGACACGCCGGCCCGCGAATACCAAAAAGCCCGCGAGCTGGGCGCGATCATCAACCTCGACGACATCAGCCACATCGACTTCCTCGAACACTGTGCCGGCCTGCCGGAGCTGGTCTGTTTGCGGTACAACCCCGGGAACGCGCGCGAGGGAAACTTCATCATTGGCAAACCGGCCGAGGCGAAATTCGGGTTTACCCGCGAACAGATTTTTGAGGGGTACCGCCAGCTTAAAGCCAGGGGGGTCAAACGGTTCGGCCTGCACACGATGGTCGCTTCGAACGAGCTCGATTACAACTACTTCGTCGAAACTGTGCGGATGCTCGCCGACCTGGCGGCGGACCTTGCGAGCGAGCTTGGGATCGATATTGAATTTTTCAACATGGGCGGCGGCGTGGGCATTCCCTACACCCCCGAACAGGTTGCGGTGCCCCTCCACCAGATCGCCGAGGAAGTGCACGACCTCTATGAGACCCGCCTCGTCCGCGGCGGGCTGAAGCCGCCCCGCCTCTATATGGAGTGCGGCCGGGTGATCACCGGGCCGTACGGCTGGCTGGTGTCCACCGTGCTGCACATTAAGCACACGTACAAAGACTACGTCGGGCTGGATGCCAGCATGGCCAACCTGATGCGGCCGGCTCTGTACGGCGCCTATCACCATATAACCGTGCTCGGCAAGGAAAACCAGCCAGCCGACCATGCGTACGACATCACCGGGTCACTGTGCGAAAACAACGACAAATTCGCGATCGACCGCCGGCTGCCCGTCATCTCGCCCGGCGACATCGTGGTGATCCACGACACCGGCGCGCACGGATACGCGATGGGCTTCAACTACAACGGCAAGCTGCGCTCGGCCGAACTGCTGCTGCGCGAAAACGGCGAAGTGATTCCCATCCGCCGGGCGGAAACGGCGGACGATTACTTCGCCACGCTGGATTTTGAGGAACTGGAAAAATTCAAAGCGTAGCGCGGAATTCTCTCCCTCATCAGACCTTCCCCCATTCCCCCCCAAGTTCACGTCCCCCCATCCCCTCGGGATGGGGGGAGAAAATACCAAACACAATCAACCAATATTCTCAGGGGGGAGGGTTTTTAAACCGGTTTTGGTTGCCGAGTTTTTTCTCCCAATTACATACCTACTCCCCAAGACCGCTTCGGAACTGTCTAAAAAGATCAATAGAGCATCCTTTGGATCGTTATCCTCGTGTTGACTTGTCCTGTAAACCTCTGGATTCCCGCTAAGACCACGCGGGAATGACGAATTCTACGAGTGCAAGCGTCTTCCATAAAAAGCCATACCTCCCTTTTTAGGACAGCCCAGGCAAAACCCGAAAAACAGACAACAAATATCCTTAAGGAGAAGACTTTTCGAATCGGTACGTGGCCGCACGTATCTTGCGTTTATAATTATTCTGGATTTGTCAAACCCCGCCCTACACCGAGGTACCACATGGTCAAACGCAATCCCAACATCGCCAAACTTCCGGCCGGATATCTTTTCCCCGAAATCGGCAGAAGGCGGCGGACGCTGCTGGAACGGCAGCCGGACGCCAGGATCATCAGCTTGGGGATCGGCAACACCACCGAGCCGCTCACGCCTCACATTGTGGAGGGGCTGCGGAATGCCGCGCTGACGCTTGGCACGGCGGAAGGCTATTCCGGCTACGACGACGACCCCAAAGGCCAGGCGCTGCTTCAAAACCTGAAAACCAAAATATCCGATAAGTGGTATCACGGCGCGGTCAGCCCGGAGGAAATTGTTATCTCCGACGGGGCCAAGTGCGATTGCGGCCGGCTGCAGATGCTGTTCGGGTCGGAGGTGACGATTGCGGTGCAGGATCCGGCCTACCCGGTATACGTGGACGGGAGCGTGATGGCGGGCGCGACCGGGGCGCACAACCCGGAACGCGGGCAATTCGACGGACTCGTGTACCTGCCCTGCTCGCCGGCCAACGCCTTCTTTCCCGATCTTTCGGCGCTGCCCCGCACCGACCTGATCTACTTCTGCTCGCCCAACAATCCCACCGGCGCGGTTTCGACGCGCGAGCAGCTGCGGGAACTGGTCGCCTTCGCCCGGCGCAACGGGTCGATCATCATTTTCGACGCCGCGTACGCCGCGTTCATACAGGACAACCGCCTGCCGCGTTCCATCTTCGAGATCGAAGGCAGCCGCGAAACGGCGATCGAGGTCAACTCGTTTTCCAAGCCGATCGGTTTTACGGGCGTACGCCTGGGCTGGACGGTGGTTCCGCGGGAATTGGCGTTCGAGGGCGGCGCGCCGGTGAGCAAGGATTGGAACCGGGTGATGAGCACGCTCTTCAACGGCGCTTCGAATATCGCCCAATACGGCGCTCTGGCCGCGCTGGACGACGAGGGGCTGGCGGAAATGCGCCAGACGGTCGGCTATTACATGGAAAACGCCCGGATCATCAAGGAAGGATTGGCCGGTTTGGGATTGGAGAGCTACGGCGGCGTCAACTCGCCGTACGTGTGGGCCGAATTTCCCGGCCGCCGATCGTGGGACGTGTTCACTGAAATTCTGGAGGGTGCCCACGTCGTCACCACTCCCGGTTCCGGATTCGGGCCGTCGGGCGAAGGGTTCATCCGATTCAGCGGGTTCGGCCACCGCGCCGACGTGGTGGAGGCGGTGCGGCGGCTGAAAGAGTCCATGAAGCCCGCCCCGGCGGCCGGGATGGGGACCACGAAGTAGATGCCGAAGGGCGCGAAGAAAAATAATTAGCATCTTCGCGCCCTTCATGTTTTCCTTCGTGGACTTCGCGGATTTTATTTTACAAACGGGATGCTGAGCGCGTACCGGATCGGCTTTTCCAATAATGCCCGCATGGCGTTGACCACACCCTGATAGGTGCAAAAGATCCCGATGAGAACCATGGGCGCCGGCAGGCACATGAGCGCCAGTACGAACCATGCGGAGTTTTCCATCTGCCGCACGACATCTTCGCCCACGATGACAAGCGCGGCGGGGCAAGCCATGAGCAGGAAGCCGGAAGCAAGGAGCAGCAGCATCATGGTGATCTGGAAGTTGAGCACCTGGCGCCCCTGGTGATCGATCTTGTAGGAGCTGTTCTTCTTCCACGACCACAGCAGAAGCGGGACGATGAGAATGCAGAACATGCTGCTCAGGTGCAGAAGCGCCAGCCAGATGTTTTCATTGGCCGTGTTCTCCTCGCCGAAGTCGAAATCGAGGGCCTCGCCCAGGCAGTGCACGGTGTAGGCGCGCGGATCCACTTCGCCGCTTTCGATGCGCTGGATGGTGCGCGGGCTGACTTCACAGCGTTCCGCGAGCAGTTCCTGCGTGAAGCCTTTCTGTTGCCGCAATTCAGAAACTTTGAGGCCGAGGTTGGGCTGGTTCATGGAATTCTCCTTTTCATAAGATATCCCCCATTCTAGAAACCGCCCCCGGGATCACAACGTCGTATATGCGACATTGATGCGTCATTCCCCTTTTGTCCACGACATTCCCGGCTCCGGCTACGATCCTCCCGGGACGTGCCCCAGGATGCAGAACTTTCGGGCGGGTGTCGGCCTCGAGCAGCCGCGGAAAACGCTAATTGTACAGGGAATCGCAAGTGCGCCCCGCCGTCCGATCGAAGCCGGAAACTCCCCTCATGGGAACTATCCTCTCCAAACAGTGAGAAGGCCCCGGCCGGATGACGTTCGTGAGCCGCCGATCCGGAAGGGAATTTCCTCGGATGGAAATCACAGTGGCGAAAAAGTACAGCAGGGCACCGAAAAGAGCCGAAAACTCCGAATAATTATATTTACACTCGGGGTTATCGAGTCTTCTCGGCGCAATCCATACAAATAAGAAAACCATCAGATCGAGTACTGATGGTTTTTTTCAGATGTATAATCCAAAGGAATAACCGTATTGAGCGGCAACAGACAGTTCTTGCCGAAAAGGAGTCGCCATGAAAAGAATATTCGTTCTCCGGACTTCGTTCGTACCGACATTGATCTTTGGAATAGCAGCCTTGTTGGCCACCAGCGCCTTTGCGCCTTCGAGCGACCTCCCGGCCGATCCTCCAAACCCATCCCTCGTGCAAGCCGGAATCGTATCCGCGGCTCCCGCCGGATCCGCGGCCGCGGGCATCCGTGCGGATTCGCTGATCCGGATCGCTTTTACGACGGGCACCACCTCGGCCACCGTTTCCGGATCACTCGCCTCCGGGGCGTCGCAATCCTATATCCTGTGGGCGGGCTGGAACCAGGTGATGATCGTCCAGGCGGAATCGGCCGACAACAATATCTATCTGGAAATATACAACCGGTGGACGGGGAATTACCTCGTCACGGCAGCCAGCGGCCAGACGTCCTGGCAGGGGTGGCTTCCGCGGACGGGAGATTACATCGTGAGGGTGTACAACGGCGGCGGGACCACGGAAAATTACTCGCTCCTGGTGGACATCCCCGCCCGGATCCAGTTTGCGTGGGGTGCCTATTCGGGATCCGTGTGGGGCCGCGGGAGCGCCGCCAAGACCATCTCCTACGTGCTGTGGGCGCGCGCCAGCCAAACCATGACCGCCTCGCTTGCCTCCACGACGGGCACCGTGTATCTATCCATCCGCGGATTTTCAGGCGGGCAATCCCTGGTGGATTCCTCCGCCGCGCAGACGACCTGGACGGGAACGCTGCCGCAATCCCAGGAATACATCCTGGACGCCGTGCAGGGCGGAACATGGGCTGATTTTACATTGACGGTGACGATCGTTTGACGCGCGGGGCAGACTGCCCGGGTTGAAAAAACGTACACCGAAAGACCGAAAAGAGCCGAGAACACCGGAGTCATTGCGAGCGACCCTTCGGCACGCTCAGGGCAGGCGCCGGAAGCGAAGTCATCTCCCACTTTATCAAAGTAGGGGATTGCCACACCCGCCCCGGCAAGACCACCGCTCAGGCCGGTGCAGGGCTCGCAATGCCCCTTGTTTCTGCGGCCCTTTCTGGTATATCCGTGTACTTTCTTCCTTACGAAGGCAACAGCGACTTCATCTGGTTATAAATAAACCGCGCGGCGCGTTCCGGGCTGAGACGGCAAAGAAAATCCATGAAGACCGCATCCTGCCCGACGAGAACGCGGTATTTATTTTTCTCCATCCCGTCGAGAATGATTTGCGCCGCCTTGCCGGGAGGCAGCATTTTAAATGAACTCTGTTCCTCGCCGGCCGGGAGGCCGGCTCCGACGCCGGAATTGGCGGCGATATTGGTTCCAATGGCGCCCGGGAACACAACGGTCACACCTACGTTGGAATTCAGCAGTTCCGAATGCAGGCCTTCGGTCAGCAGCTTGACCGCAGCCTTCGACGCACCGTAGACCGTCTGGCCCGGCACCGGCAGAAAACCGCCCATGCTGGAAACATTTACGATGTGGGCTTCGGGCCGCGCCAGAAGATGGGGCAGAAACGCCTTTACCATGAAGAGAGTCCCATAAAAATTGACGTTCATCACGCGCTCGATCGAATCGTAATTCAGGTCCTTCAACCTGACGAATGGCTGAATAATGCCCGCACAATTGATAATACCGTCGATGCCGTCATGCCGGGCGATGATCTGATCGGGCAGCGCTTGGACCGCATCCCGACGGGTAATATCCACAACGTATGTTGAAAGGTCGGCCTTGTTTTCGCCCGCCAGCTTTACCGTTTCGTCCAGCGCTTCATTTTTAATATCCAATGCAGCAACCCGCGCCCCGCGCAAGAGAAGCTGCAGAACCAGCTCCCGGCCGATCCCGTTTCCGCCGCCGGTTACGGCGATGATCTTACCGTTGATTTTCATGGATTTTCCTCCTTTGGGCCGATACCCGGCCGCTTGCGCGGCCTCGATTTCGCCCGAGGTTTGCGCTTGGGCGTATGACCGGCTGTGAATTAGCGACCATATTATTATTTCACATAAAGCTGAAAAGCATAACAAAAAAGATACCGGGATCGGGATTGCCCTGATGTGTTCCATCCACTGCTGCGTGAGGACAGTGTTTCCCGGCGCGTCGGGTTTGCGGGCGGGTGTGATTCTAAGGGCCGAACTGCATTAACAGGCGCACCCGCAATTCTCCGTGCGGAGTGATGAAATAAGCATGGGTTTGGCCGATCGTGACGCGTTCGATTCCCTCCGGCAGGCGTTCCCAATCCGGGACCGTGATACGCACGTCTTGAGAATCCCAAAGTACTGCGTTAAAGATGGGCGCATCGAAAGCGGAAGCCAGCCGGCAATCGTCGGGAGTGAAGCAAGCTGTATGAACATCGAAGATGACTCCCAGAGAAACGACGCCGGAGAGCGGATGCAACCCGAATGTCCAGGCCGTCGCCCCACCCGAGGTATCCCGTCCGCGTGTGATCATCGACGGGGGCGGAACGTCCAGATTGGCGCGCGACATATACTCTTGCTCGTGACCCGGGAATGCGTTGTAATCCACCCGATGAGTTTGGCAATCCGGCGTATCGGCATACCGGGTGCGAACGACACAAGTCTCCGGCGAAGTGTATTCAAAATCTATCAGGTTTGCGTTTTGGTAATCTGAGTTTGGATTGGGTTCTCCATAAGCAGAGACCACCCAGACGATATTGACCACCGGCCCGATGGATACGTCGGCCTCATTCGTCCATATCGCATCGAGGTACACGTGGTCGTCGCATGCTGCGAATTGATAAGATGTGCGCGACTTGACGTACCCTTGGGTGCCCGGGGCGCCGACACGATAGCGGTCGGGCCGGGGAAGCACATCGACGAAAAAGCCTTCAGCCTGAACGGTGAAACCTTCGGAACGCAGTATGCCGGTTCCCGCGCCCTCTTCGGGAAGCGTGGATGAGGGTGCGTGCACCGTCAGCACAGCATTAGGGTCGTCTTCAAGATTGTACGTGATCCCGTTGTCTTCGCTGGTGGCGGATATGAATCCGCTCATGCCGCTGCCTTGGATAGCCGGATCGGAACCCGGCCAAAGCATGTTCGGCGCCCAGTAATTTTCGTTACGGATATCTGCAAAGGTCAATCGATTTCCGCCATCCAGCCCGAGTTGCCAAACGCCGCGCAGCAGCCCTCCGCCGCCGTTGGGAAGGGCAAGATCGCCCTCATGCAGAGCAAGCGGATGAAACGAGGTGACATCAAACCATAAGAGCAGGTGAGGCGTAACGACAACCAGGTCCGTCCACCCCCATGCCGCATGCTCCGGCGACGTGTTGAACCCGGAGCTCATCAGCCCGGGGCAACTGCTCGCGAGGGGATCGCGGCTGCAGGTGGAGCGGTCAGCCCAGCGGGCCAGATCCGCTACGCGGTCCGCGTTTTGTCCGTACAGGTTCTCAGGCATCCAGCTTGTCACCAGCAGTTTTCGGTTCCCCGCCAGCGTGATCAGTTGATCGTGCTGGACAGGCGGGGCATCGCATGCCGCAACCGGCAGAAAGTCCGACGGACGGAAGTAGCCTTGCGGCAAATCATCGGCCGGAGTTTGTGTCGGAGTGGGTGTATCCATGGAAGTATATGTCGGCGTACGTCTGCGCGTACTGGTCCTTGCCGGGGAAGCGGCTGTCGTGGATGGCCCGCAACCGCTAATCCAATCGAGGGACAGAAAAGCCAGAAAATGGAACGGGGTAATCAATTTTTTCATCATTTACCTGCAGATAAACGCAGCTATTCAGTCAGCGGTTCCGCCGATCGGCCGGCTTGGAGAAACCGGGCGTAGTATACATTATCCGCCACCGATGAGCATATCGTCAAATATCCCGGCCGAAGACCGGTCCTCGCAGAGGGCTCAGGTTGGATGAAGTATTCGACCCCGCGTGATTTCGAGTTGGGAAACACCATCCGCGCCACACACGGCTTGTCCACGCTTCGCTTCCATACTTCCCATACGCCAATTCCCCGGCGCGCCTTCCTTATGCAGGTTGTCAGTGCTTGGAATAAAAGAGTCCGCGGGAAAAAATGGACGGAACAGAAGACCGCAAAGAACAAACGGGGCTCTATTTCTCAGGATCAATAAACCTGTAGTAAGCTCTTTATGGCAAAATTCATGTCCCAATAAATTATTTTACTTTAAGCCATTTGAGCGCTTCTTCCCGGCTTGGCGTCAATTTGACCCGGACACCCCGGTTCCTCATTAAATCCTCGACAAACCTATCTTTTTCTATTTGGCTGGGTTTTGCCAATATGGCCAGAGAAATATTCTTTGGTAAGAATAAAGCGATCAATTCCGCCGTAGAAAACTTCTCTGCGGGCTTATTCTCTCTCGGAAAAAAACCGATCAGTTGCGTCAGGTCGCACAGGACTTTATATAATTTTCCTCTTTTGGCTTCATCCCGCCACTTGCGAAACAATTCTATTGCCGAAGCATTGGAGTATTCTCCTTTTAGTTGTATATAAATATAATCGGCTTTTGCTTCATAAGAAGCGTTCATGTCTCTCTCCAATTTCCCCGTCGAGCCTTGGAAAATAAAAAAGGCGCAATCGTTTGCTTTTCGCTCAATGGCCTGTCTCCCGGCGGATTAGCTGAATGTGGAGACGGAGGTTCATTATACTCCCCTCTCCTACGGGAGGAGATACCAACAACCTACGGGAGCTTGATCGTGCGGTTTTTCCCGGCTTACACTGCCGGGGACAGGCTCTCGCCAGTCCTTACGCTTGCCCTCGCGGTACCCTCGCGAAGCAAAACTGCTTGCATTTGCACGTTAAAGCAATTTAGGTCGTGAAGCGAGGGGAGAGCGCAGGTTCGATTCGTTATTCGAACTTGCGCGATTTCAAAACGAGGGGAGCATCACCGCTCGATTTTCCTGAGCGGTGATGGTTGCGAAGCAAGGGCTGCCTGCGCAAACAAGACACTTCCGGTTTTTAGAAGCGTCTTGTTTGCGCAGCGGGGGTAACCCCTATCTGGAACCGGCCGCGGATTGGGCCGCTTTCCGCTTCTCGAGTTCCGCGCGTATCTCAGCATGTTTTTCGCGCGTAATGGGATAGGCGCGCACCGCCAGGAAGCTGAGCAACAGAACCGCCGCGCTGACCGGACCGATGAGAATCCGCATCGCCAGAAGCGCCGAGGCGGGCTGCATGGGGTCGGGATTCGCCGGCGTGGAGTTAATGTATCCGGATAGTTCGAGCGCCCAACCGGAGACGAACAACCCCACGGCCAGGCCCATCTTTTGCAGAAAAACGAAGAAACCGTAGAAAATGCCCTCGCGCCGCTGACCCGTCTCCAACTCATCCAGCTCGATCACATCCGGCACCATGCTCCACGGCACCAGGTATCCGACCGAGATTCCGATCCCCGCCATGGCCGCCAGGAGGAACGTCGGCACCACGGCTCCGGGTTGGAGGAAGAACAGCCCCATCAGAGCCAGCACAAAAAAGAACGCACCCAGGTAGTACACGTTCTTTTTTCCGATTCGCTCGCTGACCTTGGCCCAGATTAAGACCCAGATGAATGAGGAGAACTGGATCGCCAGCAGCAAAAAGCTGAACATGGCCATATCCATGCGGATCCAGTCCTTGGTGTAGATCTGCAGGTTGTTCTGGGCGAACTGGATCGCCAGCCAGCTCAGCATGTAGATCGTCGTGACCAGGATGAAGGCTTTATTGCGGAAGGCGATGCGCAACCCTTCGATAAATCCCGGCCCACCGGCCGCCGGTTTGGCGTTGATGGCGTAATCCGGCTCACGGGTTCCGAAGAAGGTGATGAAACACGGGATGGCGATGGCAAACGCCCAGATCGCGGCGCTGGCGGCGTAGCCCAGCTGGGGGTTATCCGGAAATTGGCTGACGATGATGCCGTGGAAAAAAGCCGCCAGCACCCCGCCGACAATAGAAAAGCTCATGCGCACGGAGGAAAGGCGCGTGCGTTCATCGTAATCCTGGGTGAGCTCCGCGGTAAGCGCCGCGTACGGCACATTGACCGCCGTAAAGGCAAAATCCAGCAAGATGGCTACCACAAGGTAATACACAAACTTTCCCGATTCACCGAAGGGCGGCACCACCCATTGCAGGAAGAACATGACCGCAAACGGGATGGCCGCAATGAGCAGCCACGGGCGGCGGCGCCCCATCTTACTCACCGTGCGATCGGTCAGCCAGCCGATGATGGGATCGTTGACCGCGTCCCAGATTTTCACGATCAGGAAAACATTGCCGGCCATCCCCGGGCGCAGGCCGGCGACGTTGATGAGGAAGTTGAGCAGGAAAAAACCGTTGATGGCGGTGACGATCGCCGCCCCCAGGTCGCCGGCGCCGTACGCCAGCTTCGTCTTGCGGGAGAGTTTGTCGGTTGTCATGGCGCCTCTATAGGTTGATGGATTTCGAATATTCTATCGTCCAATGGGAACGGAAATCCGGCGGCAGCCGAACGCCCGCCGCCTCCGCCTGCCTGCGGAGCCGGAAGTGCTCGTACAGCAGGTTGATGATCGCGCGCATCCGCCGCCGCTCCTCGGGGAAGGTAAGGTTGTGCGTATCGAAAAGGATGCTCACCAGGTTCATGCGCGGCGGAAGATTGTAGGAGTGCCCATCGGGTTCATCCAGATGGATGTTCAGCAGATTGGTGAGCTGCGGGTCGAGGCAGGCCACCAGCAGACCGGGATCGTAGAAAGATCCGCCGCCGTCCATGTACTGTCGGCCGTTCATCACAGCCGGAATGGTATAGGTGTTCATACTCCATCCGGCGAGGAGGGCGCGTACCACCGGAGCCGGGGCAACTTGCCAGGCGCGCCCGCTCCATGTGAAGCCGCGGGCAGGTTGGGTCATCCCGAAAAACTCGGTGTACCCATCGGTGCGGGCGGCCGTCACCGTCAGCGGGAGGGCGATATCATCGAAGGTGATCTGACCGGGATGCTTCGACCCGGTATAGGCCGCCAGCCGTTCCAATAGGAATCCCTCGAGCGGTCCCAGATTTGTCCAACCGGTCCAGAATTTTACCGGATTGAGGTTGACCGAAACGATTTTGCCCGGCTCACAATGCGCCATGAAGGTTTCGAGATCGTCGAGTGCCCGGCGCGCCGCCGGGGAATAGAGGTCGGGGTGCCGCGCGGCGGCGAGCTGAACGGCATGGAAGAACCCGTTCAATACACCGGCCGAGACGCCGTAAATCTGGCGGACTTCGCCGCCCCCGCGCGCAAAGCCCTCATCCACCGCCCGCGTGGCAACCATCCCGCCCAGGATGCCGGAAAAGCCGCCCGCTCCGTAGATGACGTTCGCCGGCCGGTCGAATGGAAATGCATCCAGCTGCCCGTCGAGAATCTCCTTGAAACGCGCCGTCAGGGCGACGCGGTTTTCCACCGATTGGCGCATGTTCGTGGAGGCTTCCGTGCTGCCGATATAGGGCAAATCCACATGCCCCACCACCGGGAGCGAGGGCGAAGCGAGCGCGGGGCGCGGCATCGGACCCGGCGTCTGTGCGAGCGTTTCCGTCAACGCACGCTGACGCCCCAGCAAATCCAGATAGCTTTCCGCCAGAAGCGGCTGGTTGCGCTCGTGGGAAGAGTGCATGACGAAGGAGGATGTGATCCAGTTAATCGGCCAGCGGCGGATATCGGCATGGGGCTTCACGCGCAGGATCGGCTGCGGGTCGGCGGCTTCCAGGTCGGCCACGATCGCCCCGGCATCCACGATGGACGGGCGGCAGTCATACCGCCAGGCGCCGTTCACCAGTTGGCCGTCCGTGGAAAGACGGGTGCTAAGACCGGCAATCAGCGCATCCAGGAGCGGCGCGTCCTGCGGCGGGGGAATATGCACGAAGGGATAATCGCATTGCAGGCTTTCATCCGGCGGTCCGTACATGCGGAAGACAGCGTCGTGATCCACCGCGCACAGGTACACCGGCACACCCAGTTCGGAAAGGCGCCAATCGTCGCGGCCGGTATAGGCCCGCAGCCGCGAGGCCGCCCATCGCCGCAGGGGCTGGAGGGTGAAGAAACCATAAGCGGGGTTCAGTTTCAGCGCGCGCAGCTGTCCGCTGCGCGCCCGCCGCAGGAAACTCTGAAAATCCGCCGGTGCGTTGCCGGCTTTGCCCCAGATACCCGGGGCCTTCCGGGCCGCCCGCGCCAACCCGAAGGCCAGTGCCGCGAGATTTCCCCCGCTCACGCCAAAAATTCGGCCCTCCCCAGCACCTTCTTTGAGCAGGCGTTCAGCCCATTCCAGTTCTTTGAAAATCCAAGGCAGGTCGCCCAGCTTGGCGGATTGGAAGATGACCGTGGCGGGAGGCGCCAAGCCCTGGGCGGGGGTTTTCACATGCGGAATCGTACCTTATGTGGGGGGTAATCGCAACCGCTAATTCCTGTTTAATGACATATTATTTCATGAGTACGGCGCAACGCTTTCTGCCTCAGCCTTCCCTTCGCCGGTTTGCTCGACTTGCCTGCCCATGCGAAGCAAGGCGCTTATGGATTTTGGAAGTGCCTTGGTTGCGAAGTGAGGGAGCCATCACCACCCGGTTTTGAATCTTTAGCGGTGATGCTTGCGTGGCGAGGGCCTGCCCCCAGACAGAGCGCAGGGTCGATGTGTTTCTGCAACCTGCGCGAATTCGGAGCGGGAGCCCGCGGCGCGACGGGTTTGCGCGCGGCGGCTTGCCCCCCGCCCCTGCGGTATTTTAGCCGGGACCATCCGTTGCCCCGGATTGGGCAGCAGCAGTCAGAAGCCTGTGCAACTTAAGCTGTATTCGATTTTTCTCCATTCCGCCCGCCGCCAATTCCGAAGGGCTTTTCAATAAAAGCCGTTGATAAAAAGTCGTCGTTTCTTTTCTTATATCCAATGCGACCACGGAACAGTCAGCCAATCTCTTCAATATTTTTTCTGCTTTTGCATATTCCCCTTCATTCTCATAATAGCAGAATAAATTATTGAGTGTTATTTCGGGAATTGACCAATCGGCCAGGTTGACCATTAGTTCTTCTATTTTCGGAGAGAGTTCTTTTTGCGGCAATGCCTCATTGCCCATCATCACATAATAGGAAAGTGACCGCAGATAGCAATGATTGCTTTCCATGTTTTGTTTCTGTAATTTTAGAATATCCCCCTTTTCTTTAAATAAATTCGCGATAAATCCCAATTGTTCGTAATCCATTAAGTCATTTTTTACAAGGATTCCAAACAGACTCTCATCATCCAATAAATTCGCCAACTCTCCGCTAATGCCCAACAATTGCCCAAGGGATTGGTCAATGACCTCAAGCGCCGCCTGATATTGCCCGCCCATCTTTAAACCGAATATTCGCGCTATCACTGAAGCAAATTGCATAATTTTTCGTACAAGATAGTCATCCGATAGCATATAACTCTCAAAACATCAATTGCGCCGCCCAACGATCCTGCTTTCGGACGATGAATCGATTGTGCGGGATCACATTCAGTATACACCAGCCCCCGCCGAAGAACGCGCCAACAAAGGCCCAGAGTCGGAGCCTTGCCTCCGCAAAGTGCGCGGGGTTGTATTGGTTTTTGAACCTGCGCGTTCACGGAGCGGGGGAAACCCATTTTCCGCCTTTGTTCTTTGGGCGGGGGTAATGACTGGGCGGGGTCCGCATCCGTTGGAAGCGCGGTCCGGGTTCAAATAAGTGATCTTGGTAAATATTCTTCTGCTCGCTATTTATTCCGGTGCAAGGATTCCCCCCATGAGATAGTTGAATGTAAATAACCCGACTAATATCGTAAGTCACACTAATAACGAGCGTTCATGACTTCGCGTTACGGCGAGTAATCCGATGATCCCAGCGGCCAGACCAATGATCAGTAATACGCCGCAGATTGGAAATAACACTACCCGCCAGGATGCTTCTTCCGGCAGGCGCAGAAGCAGCTTATTATTGATGATCAGGAATATTTCATACACGGCCACCAAAGCGATTGACCACCAGCCAAGCTTTGTGCTTGGCCAAGCGAGAATCCGCCGCCACATTGACCGGCTTTCGGGTAATTACCTTTCCGGTACGGGTGATCAATTTTTCAACCTGCGCCTCACATATGCACTAATATCCCCAAAAAGCACAACGCACCAATGTCCAAATGGATTCCGCTCCCGCGGTTTGGCCGGCGGTCCCTTATTGAGTCCGGATCCTATCCATTAATATTCTGTTTTCTTTTTCCCGGATTCGTCCACTACCTGTTCCGTCGGCCCATTTTGTTTTACCGATTCAATGCCTTTTTCCATTACTTCTTTGGATGAATAAATTTCACTTGTTCCGATGGGCTCCTTATTTTTTGCGGTCAATACAAAATAGGGCTTTCCGCTATTTTCCGTTTTTCGGATATATCGTTCGTCAACCACCGAATTAACCCGCACCGAATTAATTCCTTCCATCACCGATTCCATTCTCATATACATTTCGCTGGATAGGATTATCCGGCCATTTTCGGCCTCCAGGATAAAGTAGAATTGATTATTGGAAGCTCTGCGTATCCTATAAGCAGATGCCATTTTTTCCTCCATTCGCGAATTATTTCCTGCCCGAGGGAGAACACGTCAACGCCCAACGTTTTCGCGCTCAGCCGCTTGGCCGCTTCCGTGAAGCGGCTTCCATTTTAGCAGCAATTCAACAAACGCAGTTCAACGCCCTCACGGTGAGACTTCGCCAGTTCGGTTATGCCGCCGCTCCCCATACGGATTCGGCGGATGCGCCGTTTTACCGCCACGCAAACGCCAAGGGCGGATACGGGCGTCCTATCGCCCCCACCTTCCAAAGGATACGCGGTATAAAAAATAGTCAACGGTGTTGCCCAGTAAATTTCCCGTTTGGATCGTACGCATGGCCGCTTCCATCAACGCCGCCGTTTCCCCGCCGTATGCGGATATTACTTTATTGCGCAAGATATCCTCCGGCGATCCATTCGTCTCAGCCCAATGCTGGGCATACAATAAGGCCGGTACTTCATTCGGCGGGCTTCCCGCAAAAACCCCTTGCCCCAATTGGCTCAGTTCCTCCTGCGAGATTCCCCGGGACAGCGCTTCCCGGCTGTGGGCATACGAGCAATAACGACATTGGTTTACGGAGGTCACGGCAAGCATGATTCGTTCACGGAATGCGGGGGCAATTAATTCCCCCCGCATTAAGACATGAATATCCTTCCTTTTGGAGAAGAGTATTCGCGCATCGGCAATAAACTCCCCCAAGTCCTTATATATCCGGCGTTTGAAATTTTTCATTGGCTCTATCCATAAGACCGCTGCGGCTTTCCTGCCGATGCCCACACCGGACTCCAATCCGCTTTGAACCGGATGAAGCGGAAGTATACCTCTATTGAAAAGTCCGTGGCCATCGGCGGGCGTCCGGCCGATCCGGTTGCACAAGCAGATGACGAAATCCTTGCGGGAGCATGCGGGCGGAATCCGCCTTGAACAGTATGCTCAAGTAATTATTAATTCCACAGCTTCTTCATCACCAAGTCTGTCGAAGAGGTTCCACCGCAAACAGCGTCCCCATCGCAACCATCCACCCAAGATCTCAATCCGATATTAGCTCCCGCCGCAAAGCGCTTGCATACTATTGTGAGGGAAGATCATGTTTTTTTGTCATACATCTCAAAGACATCCCCCATAGGCTGCTTTACCTTTTTCACCATTGAAAATTTTTTCCTGTGCAAGCAAACGCCCAACGGGCTGCGCTTCCTATGCCCGGCCGGTTTGCTACTTTGCCATCCAACAGGCCGCCTGATGGCCCGGGCGGAGTTCCATGAGGGGCGGCGCCTCCTGCGAGCATTGATCGACCGCCAGGGAGCATCGGGGATGGAAGCGGCAGCCGCTCGGGGGATTGATGGCGCTGGGAATCTCGCCGGCGGGCATGGGTTCGCTGCGGCGGCGCAGCGGGTCGGGAACTGGAACGGCCTTTAAGAGCGCCTGCGTGTAGGGATGAAGGACGTGATCGTAGACATCGTGGATGGGCCCAAGCTCGCACAGCTTGCCCAGGTACATAATGGCGATGCGGTCGCAGACGTATTTGGCGGTGGCCAGGTCGTGCGTGATGAACAGGTAGGTCAGGTCGAATTCCTTTTTCAGGTTCATCATCAGGTCCAGGAGTTGGGCGCGTACGGAAACGTCCGCCATGGCGATCGGTTCGTCGGCCACGATGAGTTCCGGATTGGTCACGAGCGCCCGCGCCAGCACGACCCGCTGGCGCTGCCCGCCGGAGATCTGGTGCGGGAACAGGTCATAGAAGCATTCAGGCGGGTTCATGCCTACCGCCGTCAGAATATCGAGCACGCGCCGGCGCTGTTCGGCTTTGGACAAATTTCTCAAATGTATGGTGACCGGGTGAAGAATGGCCTGGCCGATGGTCATGCGCGGGTTGAGGGACGCCAGCGGGTCCTGGAAAACCAGTTGCATGCGCGAGCGCAGGCGCCGCATCTCCTCGGCTTTCAGCCCGACCAGGTCGATGTCGTCGAATAAGACGCGGCCGGCGGTGGGATCGAGCAGGCGCAAAACAAGCCTCCCCACGGTGGATTTTCCCGAGCCGCTTTCGCCGGCCAGACCGAATACTTCCCCCTGATGGATGGTGAAGGAGATGTCGTCCACGGCGCGCACGGCCGGGATCTGGCCGCGGTTCAGGAGCATCGCCAGGAATCCGCTTTGCACCGGAAAATGCTTGGTGACGTGCTCGAGCCGGACCAGTTCCCTGGGGGCGGAGTTCTGAGTGGATGCGCTCATGCCCCCTCCTTCCTGCCATACAGCCAGCAGGCAGCCTGCTGATCCTCGCCTACGTTCTCCATCGGCGGATTCTCCCGCTTGCAGATCTCCATAACGGAAGGACAGCGCGGGTGAAACCGGCAGCCCGCGGGCGGATACAGGAGGCTCGGGGGAGCGCCTTCCATCTTGTACAACTCGCCGCCGTCGAGGGCGATGTTGGGGACGGACCGCAGCAAACCCCGTGTGTAGGGATGCTTCGGGTCGGCGAATATTTTTCGCACGTCGCCGATCTCGACCAGCCGCGCGGCGTACATGACAGCCACCCGGTCCGATACTTCCGCCACCACGCCGATGTTATGGGTGATGAGCAGGATGGTCAGGCCGAACTCCCGGCGCAGATCGCGCAGGAGGTCGAGGAACTTGGCTTCCACGATCACATCCAGCGAGGTGGTGGGCTCATCGGCAATGACAAGTTTCGCGCGCAACGCCAAGGCCAGCGAGATCATCACCCGTTGGCGCATGCCGCCCGACATCTGGTGCGGATAATCCGGCAGGCGCTCGGCCCGGATGCCGAGCTTTTCCGCAAGTTCCCCCGCGCGCCGGCGCGCCTGTTCCTCGGTGGTCGCGGGTTCGTGGGTGTGGATGGTTTCGGTCAGGTGCTCGAGGATGCGCTGAACCGGGTCGAGGGATGTCATCGGGTCCTGGAAGACCATGCCGATCTCGCCGCCGCGCACGGTCCGCATTTCCTCTTCCGTGAGGGTCATCAGATCGCGCCCGTCAAAAAGCAGCTGTCCGCCGGTGATGCGGGCGGGGACTCGGTGCAGGCGCATCAGGCCCTTGCCAAGCGTGGATTTGCCGCAGGCGGATTCGCCGACCAGCCCCAGGATCTCCCCGCGGCGGATGTCGAGGCTCACCGAATCGACGGCGCGCACGTCTCCGGCGCGGGTGTGATACTCCACGCTGAAATCGCGTATGGAAAAAAGATTATCGGCCGCCATCAGCGTTCCCTCAGCTTGGGGTTGAGGATCTCCATCAGCCCCTCCCCCATCATGGTGAACGCCAGAACGATCACCATGATGGCGATGCCCGGGAAGGTGATCAGCCACCAGGAGGTCTGGATATAGCGCTGGCCGCGGGCCAGGTCGATGCCCCAGTCGGCGATCGTGGGAGGCATGCCCAGGCCGAGGAAGGAAAGTCCGGCACCGGTCAGGATGGCATCGGCCACGTTGACCGAAAAGATGATCGCGACCGACGGGATGACGTTGGGGAAGACGTAACGCCAGAGGATTTCCCACCGGCGGGCGCCGATGCTGCGGGCGGCCTCGATGTACACCTCTTCCTTGACCGTCATGGTCTGGCCGCGCACGATGCGGTAGTACGTTGGAATGTACAGCACCGCGATGGCGGTGATGACGTTGTAGATGCTGGGTCCGAGGACCGCGGTGATGGTGATCGCCAGGATGAGACCGGGGAACGCATACAGGCTGTCCATGACCAAGCTCAGCAGCCGGTCGAACGACCCCCCGTAATAGCCGGCGAACAAGCCCAGCGGCACCCCGAAGATCAGCGAGAGGATCGAAGAACTGAACCCGACGAGGATCGCGACCCGCGTGCCCCAGATGAGGCGGCTGAGGACGTCCTGCCCGATCTCGTTGGTGCCCAGGGCAAAGCCGCCCGCGGAGGCGGTTTCCCCGGTGATGGACGCCCCGCTGCGCAGGGATGGATATTGCGCGGCCAGCGGTTTGAAAGCGTTGAGATTGGCGACTCCGGCCTTCACCGCACCCGAATCGATCGCCTCCAGGAGTTCCTGGGCGGTGACGAAGCGGGTGATGCGCGGGCGCAGGCGTAAACCGGTATTCCCGCTCACCAGCTCTGCGTCGATGAGCTTGGATCGCTCGTTGACCGCCACCGCCGAGGGCGATCCTTGGATGACTCCGATCGGGGAGTGGGCCGTATCTTCCGGCACGGCCAGGTCGCGCAGCGATTCAACCGGCGAGTCGGCACGGGTGATCAGCACCGGTAATTCCGGGTATTCCCCGGGAGCCAGGAAACTGGTTCCCACAATGGCATCGAAGGAATAGGGCGCCAGGAGCTGCGGAAACAGGGCGACGAAAATGAATCCGAGCACCATCACGGCGGAGATGGCCACGAACCACCAGTCGGCCCCGTACCATTTGCGCGCCTGGAACAACCGGCGCACGAATCCGGCCTTCTGCAGTTCCTCCTGCCAGCTCTCTTTTTCCATATCGGGCATGCTTAGTACCTCACCCGCGGATCGAGCAGGGAATAGATAATATCGACCGTCAGGCTGATGACGGCGACCATCAGGGCAAACATGGTGATGACGCTCTGCACGGCCGTGTAATCGCGGGCCGAGATGCGTTGCACGAGATACCCGCCCATGCCGGGCCAGGAGAAGATGGTCTCGGTGAGCACCGCCCCGGCCAGGAGGATGGCCACCTGCAGGCCGATCAGGGTGATGACCGGGATCATCGCATTCTTCAGCGCGTGGCCGTAGACGACCGCGCGCTCGCGAATCCCGCGCGCCCGGGCCGCCGCGATGTAATCCGCCTGCAGGGTTTCGATCACGTTGATGCGGGTCATGCGCACGAACACCCCCGAAAGGATCAGCCCGAGGGTGGCGGTGGGCAATACCAGGTGGATGAGGACCGAACCCAGGGCCTCCCAGTTGAAGCCGATGAGGGAATCCACAAAGTAGATATTGGTGACATGCTGCAGGTTGGCGCCGAGGACCGGGTCAATCCGCCCGGAGATCGGCAGCCAGTTCAATTTCAGGCCGAAGAGTAGCTGAAGCATCAACCCGAACCAGAAGATGGGCAGGGAATATATGATGACCGAATAGATGCGCAGCGAATAATCGCTTGCGCTCTTGCGCCGGGATGCGGCGAAGGTTCCCCCCAACACGCCGATCAGGAGCGCCAGGATCGAGGCGGGGATGACCAGCTCGAGCGTTGCCGGAAAGCGCTCGCTCATCTCGTCAATGATCGGGCGGTGCCCGCCCACCATCGAGGTGCCGAAATTGAGCGTGAGGATGTTCTTCAGGAACACTCCGTATTGCACGATCAGGGGTTCGTTCAAACCCAGGGTCTCGCGCATGTTCTCGATCTGCTCGGGTGTCCCTTTCGGGCCGAGGGCGGAACGCACCGGGTCTCCCGGGAGGATATGCATGATGAAGAAGACGAGGGTCGCGAGGATGAAGATCATCGGCAGGGTCAGGCCGATGCGGGTGAGGATGTAGCGCCGCAGACCCGTGGATCCCCGGATCATGATATACGCAAGCAGCCCCAGGCCGGGGATGCCGATGGCCAGGAAGATAATGGCGATGGGTGTCATGAGTTCCTGATAAAAAAAGGGGGGGGCGGGATCACCCCGCCCCCCAACGCGCCGTGCCTAGGATTTGGTCAGCATCGAGTAGGAAAATTCGACGTTTCCGCCGATATTGAGGGTCGCGGGAGATCCGTACTTGGTCGAGCCCTTGATGTTGGGACGATAGATGACATGCTCTGTCAGGAAGAAGAGCGGCAAAGTCACGACCAGATCGGCATAGGCATCCTGAGCCTGCTCGTACAGCGCCTTGCGGGCAGCCATGTCGGTTTCCACATCGGCTTTGGCCAGCAGGTCCACCAGTTGATTGGCCTTGTCGTTGATCGGGTTGCCGAAGGTGCTGCCCTCGGCGGCCAGGGAGACATTGGTCCCCATCCCGCCGTTGAACACGAAGGGATCCAGATAGTTCGACGGATCGGGATAGTCGAAGAACCAGCCCAATACGCCGACCGCGTAGGATTCGCCGCCGGTCAGAGCGGTCACGTAGGTGGCCCATTCCTGGGCGTGCAGGTTGACCTGGAAAACCCCGGTTACTTCCAACTGCTTCTTGATAACTTCCATCCACGGGCCGGTCTCCGCGCCGTAGTGCTCGGGCGGATACCACATATCCAGGACGCACGGGTTGCTCTCGTCATAGCCGGAGGCGGCCAGGAACGATTTGGCCGCGTCGATGTTCGGGGCCTTGTACATGGTGTCGAAGGCTTCGGTCGCGCCGAGGAACCCGGGCGGGTTCTGCGAGTAAAGCGGCGAGGCCGTACCGGCGTAGACCGTGTCGGAGATCTCGTTGCGGTCGATCAGCGAGGCAACCGCCTTGGCCACGTTCGGGTCGTCCATCGGGGCCATGGTGTGGTTGATGATCAGGTAGCGGATGGCTCCGCCGTCGATGGCTCCGACGGTCACGTCCTTGACGGACTGCAGTTGGGAAACCAGTTGCGGACCCAGGTAGCGCCAGGCGACGTCAATCTCGCCGTTCTGGACGGCGAGCGCCATGGTCTGCGGATCCGTGAAGTAGCGGATGATAATCTGACCCGCCTGGGGTTTGAGGTCACCCTTGTAGTATGGGTTGGGTTCAAGAACCAGCTGTTCGTTCTGGGTGTGCTGGCTGATGAACCAGGGACCCACTCCGTAGATCGGGGCCTCCGGGAACAGCACGCACTCGTCGGTCGGGAAGGTGTCGGGATGAGCGGGCGTATACGGGGCGGTCGCGAGGATTTGCGGGAAAAAGGCGACGGCGCTCTTCAGCTTGAAGACCAGGGTGACATCGTCGGTGGCGGTGACACTTTCCAGGTAGGGGATGGCCAGCGCATCGGCCACGTCGTTCGGGCAGGAGGGGCCGATCGTGAGGAGCCGGTTAAGCTGCTCGGCGAACATCTGCGCGGTCAGCTTCAGGCCGTCGCCGAACTGGACTCCCGACTTCATCTTGACCGTGTAGGTCAGGCCGTCGTCGGAGATGGTCGGCATGTCGGTGGCCAGGTCCGGAACCAGGTCGCTCGTGCCGGGGTTCCAGCGCAGCAGGGTGCGGCCTGTGTTGCGGATCAGTTCCCAGTCGTGGGTGGCATAGGCGTCCGCCGGATCCAGGCTGGAGATTTGGTCCGTTACGCCGATGATGATCGTTGCCTTGGATGAGGGATTCAGAACACCGCAGGCGGAAAGGAGCAATGCCACTAACATGAAAACGGTTACATACACAAATGATTTTCGTTTCATCTTCTCCTCCAGATCTTTAGCCAGAAAGGATTATTTCATAAATCGGCAATGATCAGGATCCTCGCGTACACCACCTCCTTTCATATATAAACGCGGACCGGCTTCTTTATTTATAACAAAAACGCGTGGAACAGCCGGTAGTAAAACCTACCCCCAATTCCCCGCGCCGGATTTCTGTAAAGACAGAGTTTTATATGCCTTGGGATTCCCAAGAATTGGTAAAATTATACCCGAATTATCGCAGACATTCCTAGCTCAAACCGAAGGTGTGCACTCCCCTCCTTCGCAAACCCATCGCTTCAAGGACGGACGCGGGGGCAGGTTGCCGCGTTGGAGGGCTTCCCTCTCCCCACCGCATGCTATGCCCCGTCGAGTTTCTGGAAGCCCGCCGGGTTTGCAGGCGGGGTTGCCCCGTCGCGGCCTGAACCGGGCCGCCTTCTTGGTGAGGATTATGGGAAAGCAACCCAAAGGCAATAAATAACAGACCCTTATTACGCTTCCGGATAATATTCAAGGCGGCTACTTTTCTCTCACCTTGATCGCCGGATGCGAAATCCTTAAGGTCATGGACGTAATACATAAAGCCGTCTTTCCCATATTTCTTTTCCGACCCATTAAGGTAGTCTTCATCAATTGCAGCAGCAACCACCTCTCCGATGATTAATGAGGTTATCCCTTTTCCCGAAAGATCGGCAGCGGAGTGGAATTTGCATTCCAGCGATAAAAAAGCTTCCCGGATGCGCGGCACGTCCACATGGCATGCCTTTTCCGGAGTAAATCCTCCTGCGGTTATCTCGTCCGCATCGTCAGGATGGTCGGTAATCGTTTTATAACACGCATCAAAATATCGGGCGCTGATAAAAGTAATACAAAATTCCTTTGTGCGCAGTATGTTGTGATACGTATGGGTAGTCTGTAGGAGCAGCGTTATGGCAAAATATCCGCCGCTGTCTCCGGTGAATGAACTCCAAGACTGAAAACAAGCATTGGATTTGCCATTTTCTTTCACAGTCGTGATTGGGAAAAGAGAGCGCGGAATGCCCAAGGCCATTTCAAAGTGGGAAAAGACGGTAAATTCGCCCGGCCATCGATCCAAAATATTTTTAGGTCTGCTATTGCTTATCTCTATTTTGATAAAACAATAACCCGCTCTGTTTTTCCGCTCGGCTTTTGCGGCCAAGCGGCCCGGCCGGCTTTATCGGACCGGCTGAATTCTACTCGATACCACCTCGAGGCATATCCTATCCAAGACCATGGTGGGCGCCTTGGGTGATAATTTGTAGTTCTCTGGCGGATTGGGCCCGCCTCCTCTCGCGATCCTTCCAAGGAAGGAATTATGTATCCTCGGTTTCGTCAAGAAAGTTTTCCTGCCTAGCAGCCCCAATTAAGGGTTAATGGCTGTTTCAATCCACGGTCAGTAATGTTTTCTCTGTATTGAGGAAGGCTTGACTTCATCATTGGGTAGAGCGGCCCAACGCTCCGACACTCAGCCGATTGGCCGGCTGTGCATGATGAGGGCCTCAGGATAAAAAGGTTCCCCGATAATAACCAGCGATGAAACAAATTGCAAGGACAAGTCGGCTCCACCAAGGGCATAATTTGGAATAAGAACTCCTAAATGTCGGTAACCCTTCCTTTCCTGGTGACAAGTATTGTCTCTGTGTGTATATCCTCAACAAATAGCCGAATTATGGCTCATTTTTTTTACCGTGGACTTAGCAAAATCCGTATAGGTAAAAGGATTAATTGGAGACTTAAGGAAAATTGATTATGCTATAGGATACAGATTGACTCTAAATTTTCTACGAGGAGGTTTTATATGGCCACAACCAAGAAAAGTCCGACGGGCAATCAACAGCCATCGGAGCTTATTAGCAAGCGGATAACTGAATTGGGTGATTGGCGCGGGAAAATGCTCGCGGAGATACGCAAGCTCATCAAGGAGGCCGATCCGGAAATCGTAGAAGAGTGGAAATGGGGAACTCCCGTTTGGTCACATAACGGCTTGATATGCACCGGTGAAACTTACAAGGACCACGTCAAGATGACATTTTCCAAGGGGGCTTCTTTGAAAGACCCTGACGGTCTGTTCACCCAGGATGGAACGGTACGGCGAGCCATCGACTTTCATGAAGGTGAAACCCTCAAGAAAGTGGCCATGAAGAATCTCATACGTTCGGCCGTGGCATTAAACTTTAAGGGAAAGAAGTCCGGGTAATTCCATGTACCTGTTCCTTTTTATTTCCTTTGAAGAGTGCGTTTCGTACATACGGGGAGAAGCGAGGGAATTTTACGCCCAACGCTCAGTGCCGAGCCGCTTGGCCAACCATGTGAGGCCAGGTTTAGAATTCTTCAATCACCGTCGAAGAACATACCATTAGAAAAACTCTGCCAAAGGCCATGTTGGCCGCATTGGTTCAACCGTTTAGCCGGTTGTGCAGGAGTAGGCTCGGTAAACATCCTCCACCGCCGAAGAATATCCCAACAAAGACACCATGGCGAACGCCAATTCGGCTGCTGCGCCGGGTTGGGCGGTCTTCGTCTACTTATTTGCGAGTAAACCAGGAATATATTTTTCAGTCAATTGCATGACTTTTTGAATATTATTCGGCATTTTACTATATTTACTCGAGGAAATGGTTCGGCATTTCTCATCAAATAATTCTCCCGAATATTTTAACGCCTCGGTAGATAACGCCAACCAAACATACACCTTTGCCATTTGTTCTGGTGTAATGGAGAATTTACTTTTCATAGCATACATTTGCTTGGCAAAATTTGAAATATTAGGGAATCGCGAAATGTCGATTTTTACGTTCGTGACACGAATACAGTTCGCTGTTATGGATGAATTCCGATATTTTTCCGCCAACCAATATGTATACATTTCTTGGGCCAGCTTTGACTGGTAATATGCTTTTTCGACACTAAATCCTCCTTTTCGAAATTCGGGGTCATCAATCTTTACCTTCAAAAAGGGATGCGCCATCAATCCCTTTGATGAAATTGTTATCACTCGCCCTTGACCGCTTTGTTTAATTTCGTTTGTCAATTGCTTTGTTAATAGAACCGGGCCAAGGTGATTTGTTGCCCATATTCTTTCAATGCCATCCTCGGTGTCATCGCATGTTTTTCGACCAATATCAAAATCCGCAGCATTATGAATGATACAATTTAATTGAGTGTGACCTTTTCGAAATTCTTCACTTGCAGCCAGAATTGACCCTTTTAAGGATAAATCCATAACAAGCAATTTTACATCATTATTTTTACTTGCCTTCTTGATGTCTAAGACAGCTTCTTTTCCCCGCTCTGGATTTCGGCAAGCAATAATAACCTCTGCGCCTCGTGAGGCCAGCATTTTGGATGCCGCTTTGCCGATCCCGGAATTACCGCCTGTTATTAGCACAATTGGCTTATTCATCGATTGCCTCCATGATATTTATTCACCGCCCAACGGCTTGGCGTTCAGCCGCTTGTTCGGATGTACCATTCGGATAAGTTTCAGTATACTTATTCCTCCATCGAAGAATATATTACCGTAAACACGATGCCGATGGCCACACCGGCTGTTGCGCCGGGTTGGGTGCTGTTATTGGATTAATGACGGATTCTCGGTAACCATTTTGGCACTTGAGAGGAATATTCTATCCATTCTTCTCGGAACTCGGCAGCCAATACCTTTTCTTCCTGCCGCGCTCGGAATATAACAACGACGGACATCGGCGCACAGAAAACCATTGCCACTGTCTGATAGATCAGTAAAGCGCCACAGGCCGCCGATATGACCCCCAAATACATGGGGTGTCGAATTATTCCAAAGGGACCTTGATGTATTAGCTTATGGTTTTCATAGAGAGCTGCGCCAAAAGTATTCGACACTCCGAATTGGGAGCCTAGTGTTCGCCAACTCCATAAATATAATCCTACTCCCGGAAAATATAGGATTGTCCCAAAGAGTGAAATAACCGTTGAAAATGGATTACCAGCAATGCACGGTATGGGAATCCAGAGTAGTGCGCCAAGTCCTGCAAGCATAAAGGTTGACAGTATTACGGCTGGCCGCGTTCTGAATACCCCTCCTCCGCCATAGCCTCTTCCCCTTCCCCGCTTTATATTGAATAGCAAAGAAATTACCGGAGCCGCAATGGCAATTACCCCTATACTTGTTGCAGCAATGTCTATTATCTGAAGCGTTAGTTCCATTGAGTAGAAATAATTCCTTGGCATCTTTATTGGCGCCCAACGCACAATGCCAGGCTGCTTGGCCGGCCGTGCCGGATTTGGATCAGTATACATGATCCGCCATCGAAGAATATACCAGCGAAGACATCAAGCCGAAGGCCAATTTCGCTGCAACGCCGGGTCGGGTGCTATGGATTTTTATTGCGTTTATGATAACGAAAAGCTAATAATTCTTTTCCCAGCAATAAGGTTTTTTCCTTCCCGTCTGGTTCATAACCCCTTTTCTCATAGAATATTCCTGCTCTGGTGTTTTCGGCTAGAATCCATACCATAATTTCTTTATACCCATGATTACGAAACTCTTTTTCAGCTTTCTTTACGAGTATTGTTCCAATACCGTGCCGCCAGTGTTCCGGCAATATATAGATTGTCTTAATTTCCCCTGCAATATTTTGATCAAGGTCTTCATCTCGTCCGGGGCCAATGGACAGGATTCCTACTGGTTGGCGATCTTCCCCTGCGATATATATTTCTTCTGTTTGTTTTGATAATCTTTCACTCCAAGTCAATTCTTTATTTTGATATGTGAATATTTCATAATGAGATTCTGGAATAATCCCTTTATATGTTACCCGCCATGAATCTACATGCACTTTGGCAAACACAGGTGCATCATTGATCTCCGCCTTGCGTATCTCGATCATTTCCACTATTTTCATAATTTATTTCACGCTTATATATCCACCTTGCGCACCCAACATCCCGGCGCTTTGCGGATCGGCCGGCCTTGCAGGATTAGGCTCAGTATACTTACTCCACCACCGAAGCGCAGACAAACGAAAACTCCACACCGAAGGCCAATTCGGCCGCTGCGCCGGTTTGAGCGGTTACACTGTTTTAGTTTTCTCCTTCTCGTAGGATTTTCTTTATTCTTTCAATAGCCTCAATTGCGGGAGGAGTGATTTTTTTCACACGGACTGATTTGACAATGAGCACATGTGCCAATTATTTTCGAAATCGCGCACAATCGCATCTCACATTCCGCGCAATACGAAGAAAGCCTTCCATTATTTACTCGACAACCATCACAGATAATGTCGTCTGCCGTATATTCCTTTCCAAGGCTTTTTGTCCATCCTCTTGCAATTCGTTCAAGTTCAGACCGATTTCCACACGTGGCCTTATAGGCATCACATTCCGTGCATCTTGGCCCACAAATCGCAACGAATTCATCAATGGCCATATCGCTCCTAATGAGTTGTCAAAATGGGTTTATCAAACCGCCCAACGATGCCGTAACCTGCCCGGCGGTTTCGACCCGATCTCCGGTTAGCAAGGATATTTGGCCGCCTCCCCACACAGGCGGGAGCACAGCGACAGCCGCGTTAGGTTAACACGGGGTTGGGCGGCAGGAAGCAAAGAACGTAATAACTTCGGAAGAACCCAAAACCAGCGGGGGCATTTTCTTCCGGATACACACTTGTGTTTACCAAACCCCACCCGCCAAATCCATCTTCGCCAGATTTACAACCTACATTAAATCAGACAGCCTGTCCTGAACACACTTCTACTAACAATCCGTTATCAACAAGTAATCCATCAGTTGCCGCTCTGACTTTGGGGATTTCTGGACTATTCGTGGTTTCTCTATCCCGAAAATTTTTATCACCTGTTTGAAGCCTTCCCAATTGAAGTATTCTTTCTGGCCGCACCGATTGAGGTACTTCCAGAGATGTCGCATCGCCTGGTGGTAGAACTTGTGCGGGCTTTCACAGTTGCCGGTTACCCTATATTCGTTGTAACATCCTCGAAACATGACGTTCACTTTTGTGAGTCTTCTTCTTTCTTAAATGCACACACGAACTTGAAATCTCTTGTCCAGCACTTGATGCCGGTACACGTTTGCCGGCAATTTTAACCCGGAGTGCCCAGGGTGACGTGGTTATAAGATCTCCACCAACCCTTGACCGCCATCCACGCGCACCCGATCGCCGGTCTGGAGGCGGGCGGTGGCATTGCCGCAGCCGACCACCGCCGGGATGCCCATTTCACGGGCGACGATGGCGGCATGGCTGAGGGGCGCGCCCAGGTCGGTGACGATGGCGGCCGCGCGCGGGAAGAGCGGGGTCCAGCCGATGTTCGTCATCGTGGTCACCAGCACTTCGCCGGCCTGAAATTGCCCGCTCTCCTCCAGCCGCTCCAGCTTCCGGACTATCCCTTCCACCACACCCAACGCACCGGGCGCACCGTGGATAATGCGCTCATCGGTTGTATCGGGAAAAACTGCCTGGGCACGAGAGTCGACCAGGTCGCTGCGCCGGTTGGGGTCGGCGGCCCAGGCGAACGGGTCAAAACGCCCGCAGATCAGGGTGGGATAAGGCGGTAGGGCGCGGTAGCGCTGGTAGGTTTCTTGCCGGGTCGGGATGAAGGCCAAAGCCGATGTATCGCCTGCCAGTCCGGCCAGCACTTCCTCGATAGTCAAAAAGAATACCTCATCACCAATGCCCAGCATTTGCCCTGCGCGCAGGGCAAACACCCGTAAACCGGTCATACCGCGCGTCGCCTCAGAACGCACGGCTTCGCGACGATGGGCATCTTGGGCGGTTTTTGCCAGGCGCTTTTGCATGGAACGTGCCTTCCGCGGGTGTTGTGCGCAAAAGCGTCCCCAGGCGGCCTGGTATGCGTCGCTCTGGTGCGCCAGCAGCGCATCCACATCCACCGGTGCTTTGGCCCATTCGGCCAGTTGGCGGTCGAGCCAGCCGGGGTCTTCCATCGGACGCGGCCAGGCGCATTCACCCTCGTTCTCCCCGCGGTGGCCGTAGGCTTCCAGGTAAGCTTCACGGCTCATCTCACCGCGAAACACCATGCCCAGACCGGCCATTGGACCAAGGCTTTCCAGGCGGGCGGATAAGCCGCTCAGATTCGAAAGCAGGGCATTGGCGTCATCCGCCCCGACCAGGGGTTTAAGCTCTTGTTCCAGCTTCAACTGAGCGTCTGAGGCTGTGGCTACAACGTAGAACACGCCGTCGCAGTAACTTGGCACGATTTTCTCCTGCCACAGGCGCACCAGGGCGGACCCGCTTTCGCTCTGTTCGATTTGTGTTCGCAGCCCGGCACTGTGCTGCCGGTTTTGGGCCAGGTATGCCGGCACCTTTTTTCGGTATTGGGCAAATTTCCAGGAGGTACGCAGCAGGTTGGGCAGGATTCTGCGCTGCCATTCCTGCTTCGTGATGGGCAACAGCGGAATTTCCATCTCGTCGGGAATTTGCCCCCACCATCCGGCCATTTCCCGGTACGCGCGGTGGGTATCGCCTTTGAACATGGGCGCAAACGCGGAAATTTGCACGCTGAGGTTGGCATAAAAACGCCCGCCGATGATCCCATTCATAGGATAGCCCTTGACGGTCAGTGATGGACCGCCGATTGTTTCCACGTAGGGGCGCAGCGAGGCGGAAAACGGAGTCAGCACATCGGGGCAGCCCTCCATCAGATTGGTGGCCGACCACAGGAAATTACCTTTCAGGGTGTCATTCCACTCAGCGGTGACGGGATTGTAGCTATTTAACGTGGTAATCGGGCGCGCCTGCAAGATGGCTAATTTACCGCCGGCCACCGCCCACTCGATATCCTGCGGGCAGCCCATCTCATTTTCAATCTCATGGGCGTTGCGGTGCAGCGTTTTGGCTGCCTTTTCCAGTTCCGCCGATCCGTGAAAGGTCCCTGCCGTGCGTTCAAAGCTGAATTCCGAAGCGGTTACCTGCCCCGATACCAGCTTATCACCCATGCCCGCCACGAGATTACCCGTCATGCGCATCAGATCGCCGTGAAGGGGGTCGGCGGTGAACAGCACACCCGAGAAGTCGGCCTGCACCAGGCGTTGAATCACCACGGCGATTTCCCGGGCGCCCGCATCCATACCCTGTGCCTGGCTGTAGGCCTGAACCCGCGCGTGGTGCCGCGATTGGCGCACAGTGCGGATGGCCCGGCGGATTTCCTCATCCGTTTTCACTCCCAGAACACTCTCGAACTCTCCCGCGAACGATGCCTGGGCCGAGTCTTCGTTCAATGCCGATGAGCGTACCGCAAAGGGGAGCGGCCGGCCGGCCCGGAGGCGGGATAGCTGCCTGCTCGTCCGTTCCCACGCTTCGGCGGTCAACTCATCGCCGGCAAAGGCAGCCGGAAGCAGCACGCAGCCATCCGGCACGGGAAAGCCGGCCTGCCGGAGCAGTGCCAACACCCGTCCCTTGCCCCCGGCGGAAACCGCCTCGCCCGGCGGAAGCTTGCCAAAGGCGTAGACCGTCTTGCCCGGTCGCCCAAACGCCAGGCGCTTTTGCAGGCGCATCAGTTGATTTCCAAGCCAAGTAAAAGTGAGATATCCCAACGTTCCCGCCAGGAAACCCAGCAACACCAGGGCCAGGGTGTTGTTGATCCCTCCAAAGCGGATCAGCGTGATGGCGAATACGGACGCCCCGGCATTTGCCAGGATGACGACAATCACTTTACGGTGTCGGTCAGTCATGGTGTTTCCGCATTCCCCCGGGTGTCGTCCATTAGGGATTGGATTTCCGCCGAATAATGTGCGTATTTTTCCAGTATTGCTGAAGCTTTGACAATAGCCAGCCCCTGATCCAGATCGCCGAGAACGAGCAGTTTATCTCCTACTTCGATGCCAAAATCGCGCCGGGCCTTCGCCGGGATGACAATCTGGCCGCGGTCACTAACCGTGATTGAGCCATAGAAACGTCTTCTTTCGGGTGGTTTGTTGGGCATGAAATTCTCCATATCTTGTAAGTAAGATATACAAGATTATTCTTACTATATCTCAGCCGGTTTGTCAAGATAAAAGGGTGGGCCGGTCACAGTTTTACAAGAAAAGCCTGGGCGGAATTGGGCAGGGCATGTGCCCGATCGAGCCGAACCGAAAACAAACGGCGGGCTTAGGCGGCCTCTGGCAATGAACCTCTTCGCAACAGATGCATTCTTCTGGCGAAAAAGGAAAAACCTTAACCCCCAGGCAGCCTTTCCGCGCCGCTGTGAGCGTTGATATGCCGGATTGTGAAGGCCGTAAAAATCTCACCAATACTTGGTTTACCGATCGGCGTTTCCAGCTTGCGTTCCGGATCCTTTTCCATGAGTGAAGCCAGCCGGTTTGGAACGGCTTCGGCAACTGCCTCTTTGTATGCATGAAGCAATGCAATATCCACACGAACGGTTTGCGCTATTGGCAGGTGGGCAGGAAGCGTGAATGTGCGGGAGCAGACTAAACCCCAAGCTGGAAATTATCTCGAATATTACGAATTCTTTGGGCGGCTAGGTCGCAAAAGACGCAAGGAATTGAACCGTGGCATCGGTCGTCTGTTGCCATTGGCTTTCGGGCGAGATGGTAGCCGGATTATCACCAGGCTGAGGCCCGTAATCGCCAAACTGTCCATGATTACCGCCCGTAATGACAACAAATTCCGTATCATCCGGTTCAAAAGACTTGTATTGCTCGATTTTTGCGCCGTTGTCCAAGCCGCCGTCCTCGGTGCCATAGATGGACAGCATCTTGATGCCGGAATTTTTAAGACGATCATCTGCCGGGTAGGATGCCCAAAAAACAATCCCCTTTATTTCAGGATGATTGTAAGCAAAATAGGCGGAAGCCACTCCTCCGAGGGAGTGCCCCCCTGTAACCCAGGTGCTGATCCGGGGAAAATCTTCCAGCGCTTTCGCCCCCGCTTCGATATCAAAGAAAGCCAGATTAAGATTCACGCGGACCAGGACAACCGGGTAGCCCTGTTCGGCTATGCGGCGCAGGATCGGGGAATAAGCCCGAAAATCCACATGCCCGCCCGGGTAAAAGAGGAAAGCCGTGGTTGATTTTTGAGCGGTGGGTTCAAAGGCAATGTAATTGCCACGATCGATGACGTTTACAATGCTATCGGATGTGAGCGCAGTCAGGGCATCTGCGCCGGGCCGCGATGGAGTCTCCGCCCAAATGACAAACCCGACGGTAGAGATAACAAGAAGGGCGGCCAGCCCGAGGACAACCCGTTGGATACTTTTTTTCATTTCAATTATTCCTTTGGCAAACACTTCAAAAAAACAATACTTGCCCAATAAAGGGTTTACCGGCCCAACGGCCTGCGGTTGAGCCCGCCCCGCTTCGCAATCGCACAAGCTTATACGTTAACCCGACCTTGTGCACCCTCGCGAGGGCAAGCTGCGCCTATGTAGGTTCAGTATACAACAAGCGCCGTCGCAGACGCCGCGCGCCTTGCCCCCGACCGAAGCCTGCTATCGCGCCTGCCCTGCGTTCTATGCAGGGAAGCGGGGGAGAATGCGCAGGTTCGTTTTTACTCTTTGCACCGGCGCGATTATGCCGGTCGTCGGCGTGATCTCCGCCGGGGGAAGCGGGGTTTCCCCGCGGGAGTGAAAAAGTTCCCGAAAGGCACGGGAACTTTTTCGTTTACGAAGCGTGGGTCGGCTTCACACGCGGGCTGGGCGGCCGCAGGGTTTTACGTATTGGTCAACAGTCCTTATGGAACTTTTTGAGGCACCATATGTGGTATCTCCGAAAGTACGAACACATTCTCCACCACATAAGATATGGGAAAATTATTTTCAACGAATGTAAATCCCAACCTGCCATCATATGGTGATGCAGTGGTGTCAAAGACAATATACTGGGGCATATTTTTACTATATGGCTCGCTTGTGCTTCGCTCGTAAAGCGGGTTCTCCTCAGAAGAATAGATCAAATCCAGGTAATTTACATCGGAAAGCTCAAAGGATGTGGTATACGAAAGATCCAGAGGATGCCAATAACCGTCGTTGTCCATATATTCCGCCCATTCATGGTGGTGTTCATATTCGCCATTGTTGAATGTGGCTCCCCACACGGTCCGGGCCGGTACGTTTGCCGCCCTGCTTAGCGCGACAAAAAGCCGGGCGTAATTAACACACGTTCCATATTCCAAACGGTAGGTTTCAGACGCGCTGCTGAGATAGTGTCTGCCATAGGGCTGGAAGGTTAAGTACCCTATTATGAATTCGTGAATACTTCTGGCTTTTTCCTCATATGTATTGAAATTACCCGTCAGTTGGTTCGCCTTTTCGACCAAACCAGGGTTATCCGAATCGATAAGTGGGGACGGCGTCAACCACTTTTCTGTATGTTCGCCTTCCTCGCGATAGAGTCCTTTATTCGTGTTGGTAATCGCGAATCGCAATGCTACTTTATAATTTTTTTTAGGATCGTATGGGACCTCTATCCAATATCCGCCATAATCATCATATGCAGGCGTTGGCGTATACTGCTCCGAATCGACAAATACTTGAAATTTATTACCTCCTACAATTGCGGTACGACCCACGGGCAGTAATAACGTTGGTTTAGGCGCCCCAGGAGTATTACTTGGGATTATTGATGCAATAGCGGGGGATTGGGCAATTGCAGGATGCGTGGAAACCGCAGGCACCCCACACCCAATCAGAAGAAAGGAAAATATTACTGCGCCAATATTTTTTATCCGTACGTTGCGATGGTTCATGATGGAGTCCCTTCTTGGTGAAATTCGTTTTTTCTGAGCCGCCCAACGACTTGGGCATCAGCCAATTGGCCGGCCGCGCAGGACCGCCTCCATTATGCTTACTCCATCGCCAGAGAGCATACCAATGCAACCTCCAAGACGAAGGCCAATTCCGCCGCAGCGCCGGGTTGGGCGGATGTTATTTGTCGATAATGAAGAGGTATCGTCCATCCAGGTTCCTATCATGATCGTTACATTCATCAAGACGATTGCTATATATAAACTGATTGTTTTCAGCAATAAATTCTCCCTCCAAGTCAAGGAGGGCTTGTTTTTTAATCCGCCAATGATCGGCATTTTCCTTACACAACGGAATGCATTTATACTTTAATGCATTCTTGATTAAGTATTTTCCGATAAGGGTTTCCTGCGGTTTGGTTTTCGAATCGTCTACCCCATCCTCACCTTTTCCCTCGTCTGAAAAGACGGCTATTTTTCCTTTTGCTTTTAGCATTTTGAGTAATTTGGGAATACTATTGGTGAATTCTTCAATAAAGTAATGAGTGTCGATTAATAATATTGCGTCGAACATATCATCCGCAAATTCATAATTTGCGATATCTCCCGCTATAAATTGGAGGTTTTTATTTGGTATACGAATTGCTCTTCTAATCGCTTCGGTGGAAATATCTATCCCGGTTACAGCGCATCCAATCTTTTTCTGTATATAATCGGTTATTAATCCCGGCCCACAACCAATATCTAATAATTTACTTGTTTTTCCCACATTTAATGCTTCGATCATTAGAATAATCTGATTTTCATCGGCCATTCCGTGTTGGCATAAGTTTATTCCATAGACACGTTCACAAAACAGCGCATGGGCGCGGCTCTTTACGGCCTCAACGTAAAATTTATCATAGAAATCAGTGATGGTCATTATTCGTTTCCGATCAGGCATTTCTCGATACCGCCCAACGACCTGGCGCTCAGCGGACGGGCCGGCTTTGCAGGACCACCTTCAGTATACTTGCTTCACCGCCAAAGAGCATACCAACGCAAACACAAAGCCGAACGCCAATTCCGCCGGGCGCCGCGTTGGGCAGCGCAAACAATCAGTTTACTAATTTTATTTGTTCGCGCAATTCATTGCAAATCCTGATAATTTCTTCTTTTGGAATCGCCTCTTCCTCGTTCGCATCCAGTAATTTAATACTGTTTATTCCCATGTATTCTTGTGATAGCTCTCTTGGCTTGGCAAACACGTGAAAATGTATATGATTAAACTGGCCTTTTTCCGCATAGCACGAAATATATTCTTTTTCGCAATTCAAAGCGATTAATTGCAAATGCACTATTTTGGATTCAATAATTGATAATTCTCGAAATTCATCAACAGATAAATCATGTAGTGCTTCTGAATGTCTTTTTAAAACAATAACTAACCAGCCCTTAATTTTAGTCGGATATGCATGTTCTACTAGCCAATATTTACCATCATGAATGGTAGGGCCAGGAGATATCCGCTTTTCTCCAGAATTGGATTTACATATCAAGCATTCCATTTTTTATCTCCTTGAATATCAGCAGCCCAACGTCCTGGCGCTCAGGCGCCTGACCGGCTGTGCAGGATTACCTTCATTATTCTTACTCCATCGCCAACGATCATACCCACGGAAACACCAGGCCGGAGGCCACGTCGGCTCCTGCGCCGGGCTGGGCTGGGAATAGCCTTGCTCGTACAAAAATTCATTTGCGATTATCATTTTTAGATTATTTTTATTAGTTCTTTGTTAATCACATGACTCTCCGAATCAACTAAACCAAAATCCATATTTTTATATGACCAACATGCATACCCTATTCTATAATCCCGAAAGATCCGAATAATATCCCTATACCATCTCATACTGCTGTCTTTTGGCGCTCGATCAATTACGCCAAATTCTCCACAATATAAAGGCTTATGGGTTTGCCCAATAAAATGAATTGCGGGCTCCAGATCTTTCCTTATTCCATTTTCATTCATGGCTAGTCCAATATACCGACCCAATCGTTTTCTAAATTGCGGGTATTGTTCTAGATATGTTTCTAGACCTGTAATCATGCCCGGATAAGTTAATTCCTTGTCAAATAACCTAATATCATCTGTCCAGTATGCTTTTTGATGTGTAAATAGTAGCGGCTCATAAAAATGGAAGGTATATAAAACGTTCGGATCATCAAACAGATCGATTTCTTTCATCGTTCCTACTGAATTCCACTCATTGCCGCCCACCATTATTGTGGCGTCTTTATTGATTGCACGAATTGCATTATGCAATTTATGAGCGAGGATATTCCAGGGCGCGCTGCTCGGAAGCACAATTTCATTTAATAATTCAAAAATTATTCGCAGTCCTTTCTGGTTTGAGTATCGCGTAATTATTGTTTCCCATAATGCGATTAGTCGTAGTTGAGCCTCGTTACTTGAAAATAATGTGTTTTTACCAGCCGCCGCATCGAAACTGTAGCCAGGTGCGCGATGAAGATCCAGCACAACATTAAGTTTCTTTTCTTGACACCAAGATAAACAATTATCTATATATTTCAGTCCGCTTTCCCGGTAGTAATAAGGCTTTTCATCATTTTCGATAACGCGGTAATCGATTGGTATTCTGACATGGTCCATTCCCCAATCAGAAATCTGGGTAATATCTTGCTTCGTTATGAATGTACTAAAATGCTGATGGTCAAACTTTCCATATTGAGCCAGCCACCCCCCCAGATTAACACCCCTTTCAAAACCATCAATGATTTCCATAATGTTTCATCCTTCTATTCCCATTTCCCCGTGCAGCCTATCCTTTTTGACCGCCCAACGGATGCGCTCACTTGCCCGCGCCGGGTTTGCAGAACCACCACTATGAACAAGATCATCAACGAATGGAAAATAAACTGCGATACAACGGAGCGCCGATGGCGCGGTTCATGTGCAGCGTGTGCTAGGCGGATCATCCGATAGCATATAACCCGCCGTGCTTATTCTCCCATTTTACACTAAATCCAGAATAATTCCGAAAGCGCAGATCCCAACGGAACACCTTCCGGAAATTAAACCATCTTACCGGTAAAACGTTGTGGCACGGCGGCGATGCCCCTTTGAGAGATAAACAATACCTTGCAGTTTTTTGATTTCCTAATAGGGAAATACATATACGCCTTCCCATTTTCTTTGGGACATATAAAATCGTGTGCTGCACCATCTAGTTCCAACTTATTTTCCTTTATGTAGTCCAACATATCATGGAAATCTTTTTCCCATCACTTCCAACGGCAACAAATATGTACTCAAATGATGGAACTGTCCATTTTGCCCAACCTTAAGGAGCAATAGATTCATCTTACACTTCAACACCTGGAAGATAAAGCCCTTTTGTGAAGTTATCTTCCCATGGACCAAATTTACGCGGGAAATCACTCATCAATTCCCAAATACCTATCAGGTTTCCATTGCCATCTTTTTCCCGATGCTTCAACTTCTTGG
>DAOUDU010000209.1:0-4159 GCA_034430775.1 Anaerolineales bacterium
CAGAAGGCGGAATATGTCCTGACGGGGAACCGGATGTACCTTTTCCGGAATGTCTCCCCCGGCCGGCGGGAGGCTGTCTGCGAATCGGCGGATAGGGTGCGAGGAAGGCGTATCCCGACATCCCTTCCAGATCCGGCGGCGATGCAAATAGCTCTTTTATAAGCGCATCAAGAAGCAAACACATCCAAATTATCGAGGTCGATGGATCTCTCATCGGCCTCGTTTAGTTGATGTAAACCAGACGCGCATAATGCGTCCCGAAGGAGGCCGCATGGATTTTGAGGAGTTTAAAACAAGGCAAAGAAATACCGCCGGCCCCATTCCGCCCGGGATCGAAGCCCGCTGGCAGGACCGAGTGTTGCCGAACAGATGGAACTTAAGGGGGGAACAAGGAGCCCAAGCCTACCTGCAGCGGTATGGGAAGGGGATTGGCGTCCAGAAGCTCGTGCATTTGGCCATCAAGGCGGAGAGTAAAGGGGAAGGCGACATGGCGCGCGGTTTCTGGATCCGGGCCTTTGAGATGAGCGGTGGAAAGGTGGCGCCGGTTGAGGAAGAGAAACGGCCTGTGCGGTCGGTCATCACGTTGAGAGAATCGTCGAAGCCGAAAATCCAAAAAAAGCAAAAACCACCCGAAGAACCCTATCTCGAACTGCGGCGCGGGCCGAGGGAGATGCTGTAGGAACGAGAAGCTGGAATATCAATCTCCAGCTTCCCTTACTAAATACAAAAAGGAGAAACCATGGGAAACAAGCAAATGGCGGGCGAAGGTACATACTGCGACTCGCCATACGGAAATCGGATCGACGGATACAAGAGCATCAACGAAACGGGAAAACGGGACAGGAAATCCGGGAAAGAACGTTTTTTAAAAGACGCCCGGCTCGTCCTGAGGCAGGTTGCGGACATCCTAAAGGAAAAGGGGCTCAACCAATCCGAGATCAGCAAGAATCCCGCCGGGCCGGCATGCTCGGGTGAAGTCGCTGCCGAGTTCTGGAAAAAATCCGATCCGCTCAAGCGTGTGTGGGTGGAGATCGGAACCGTGCCCATGCAGCCGCTTTCCGGACGCAAAGATGGCGTGTGCATCATGGCGCGAAAGCAGCCGTATCGCAAGGATGGCAAGCGTCTCGTCCGTGGACAGTCGGGACAAAACCAATGGTTGTCGCCCGGTTTCAACAGCCGCGAGCTGGCCGAGAAACTCCTCGATATCTATGCCCACGAATACCGGGATGTTCGGATCTGCACACAGACCGCCAAACCGATCGTCTTGCCTCCGCCGTTCGTGCGAAATCACAAGGAGGAACAGGCCCTTAAGCAGGCATACCGGCGCGCAAACCAAGCCATGGAGAACGATGCGTCGCTGAAGGAACCGATGCGAGTTCCTAAAGAGCAAATGGCGTTGATGTAGGAAACGAAGTCTAAATCCAATATAGAAAGGGAAAACAATGTCCGACATAGTAATTCTTACCGGCAATCTGGGAAAAGATCCACTGGTGAAATATTTGCCGAACGGCACGCCTTACACCATCTTCTCGGTCGCGTCCAACCACAGGTACAAGGATGAAACAGGGAACGTGATCGAGCAAACCTCCTGGTTCAACATTTCCGCATACGGGAAATTGGGGGATGTTTGCCAGAAGTATCTGAAGAAAGGCCGCAAGGTGCTTGTGAGGGGGCGAACGGTCAGTGACCGGGAAACCGGCGGGCCCAGGGTATACAAGCGCAGGGATGGAACCTGGGGGGCCAGCCACGAACTCGTTACGGAATATGTCGAATTCCTGGACAAGGGTGAAGGAAATGGATCCGCGGCGCCGGTAGGAGAACCTCTGGAAGTCGGTGAGGGTGCGCCGATTCCGCCGCCGGCGGGAGAAGAAGAGATCCCATTTTAGTTTGCAACCGGAGAGCAAGCGTGGTTGGAGTAAGTACCGCGCTTGCTCTCGGTGTGAAAGGGAATGAAAAATGTTTTCCTATAAGGATTTTGTAACCCGAAAAATCCATCGAACGCGCGGGACGTTCAAGGGCTGGACGAAGCCGACCGGCTTGGTAAAGGTCCCATATGCAGTATTCAGCAACCCCAAAGGCGAAGTCCTTGTTCCCATCTACCTGCTGACGCAGGAAACACGGGCGATGCTTCCGAAACCGGAGGATGTCGCTCCGCTATAGGACAGATGTGTAAAGGATCTGATAAATCCATGAGATGTGAGAAAAACGATAAGGAGCAAACCAAATGATCGACATTGAGCAATTCAGCCAGAACCCCGCGGTAAAGAAACAGGTCAAGAGCGCGCAGGAGAGGCTCGAAGAACGGATCATCGGACTGGGCCTTCTACCCAAGGGCGAAGAGGGAGTGGTCGAGTATCTGGGGCGGTTTGGGAAAAACATCTCCGCCGCCAAGTGCGCGGCAATCGCCGTGGCCTGCGCAAAGAAGGTCGAGAATACAACGGCGCTTTGCGGTCAAACGGAAGAAGAATCGAAGCGAAGCCTGCTCGTGTTCGCCAATCGTTTCGCCGAGCTGGCCAAAAACATCGGAGGGCTGTAGTGGACCAGCCAGATTTCGGGGAATATATCAAAGGATCACGGGACAAGCACATCAAGAAGGGCGTCGTGAAACTGCCCATGAAATCAGAGATGATCGAGCGCTGGAATTCAAGGATCCTGCCGCGCACGCTGTATAAGCAAGGAGCATCGGGGGCCGAGGCGTACCTCCGGGATTACGGCCGGGGGATCTCCGCTCAGAAAGTCGAAGCCCTGGCGCTGTACGCGGAAGGGCAGGGGGAGGAAAAGTTTGCGCTGGGGTTCTGGGCGCGTGGATATGAACTCACTTATAAGAAAATACCGTCTATAGGCGCGTGCGCTGCCCAGACGGCGAAAACAGGTGCATCGGAAGGGACGACGTATGAGCAGCCACCGAACTTGGGTGAACCAACTCCGGCCCACTTTCCAAGCCTTCCGCTCAATCTGCAGCCGGGAAGAATCGTGACGATGCAGCCGGTCGATGCGGAGCGAAATGTCGAGTTCTACCTGGAAAACTCCTGCTTTCTCGCCCAGCCGAAACGGGATGGGGAACGCCTGGTGGTGGCCGTTGAGACAGATGGAACGGTGCTTGCTCAGAAGCGGTCCGGCCGGGTCGTTCCGGTCTCTCCTGAGTGGCTGCCCGCACTCCAAAAGGTGGCGAAGGAATACGGCGCGTTCGTTCTGGACGGAGAGAGATACTTTGCCGACGCGGACGGTAAGGAGCACAGAACCGGATCTCAAGCGGCGACGGCGAATATGAAATGCGGAAGACCGGACGGAGAGGTCATCGAGCGGTATGCAGTCTTCAAGGCGCTGTTTGTCGGAGACCTTGATCTGACGCAACAGATGGAGATCCGGCGCATAGAATTCGGCACTATCCTATCGCGGGAATTGAAAGCGATCGATCCTACAACCTTCGATGCGCTGACGACTTGCGACAACATCGTGACCAAAACCGCTTTGCAAAAAGCGCAAGAGAAAGAGGGAAGGGAAGGGGTCGTATTTGTTCGACGTGATTGCCTGTATACCGGCGGAAAAATAAATGGCACGGACGCTCCCTTTGTTCGACATAAGTTCCTTCGCTCGATGGAGGTAATTGTGACCAACCTTACCAAGACCAGCGCAGATGGAAGGGCTTTTGGAGCGATCGAGGTGGGAGCTTTCTGTAATGGCGAGCTGAAGGCTCTTGGGTCAGTAGGAACGGGTTTTACGCGGGAAGAGATGCGCGTCCTGGCCACGCTCCACGCGGCCAACCCGGGCGGGGTGGTAATTGAAGTGTGCTCCCAGGGATTAACCGAGAATGGAAAACTCTGGCATCCCCGGTATGTCGATCTGAGGCCAGAAAAGACGCCGCAGGATTGTGAATTGGCGGTTTAAGGAATAAGACCTCAAGATCGATTTGTACATATCACCCGCAAGCGTACAAGGATAATTTGCAGATCAGGCCGGTGTTGCCCACCGGCCTGATCTTTTTATCGGAGGAAACCGTGGAGAAAAAAACTTCTGATCAGCAGAAACTGGGGCTGGTCATTGACGCGGAGATAGGGAACCTCGAGGGGCAGGGGGCGGAAAGAAAGGAAGAGATCCCGGCGAAGAAAAAGACAAAGAAGGGGAAGGGGTATTTTCAATGTCCGGAATCGGATATGCA
>DAOUDU010000210.1:0-27343 GCA_034430775.1 Anaerolineales bacterium
TTGTGCGCGCCTTCTCCGCGGATATCCTGCGCCGCCGATTGAAAACATTTCCGGATTTATTGAAGGTGCGGATTTTCGGAAGAAAGCGCTGGAAACCGTCGTAACTCCAATACGGTCAGGCGAAGGAAAAATGCCCATGACGAAACGCGAAACCTCCGACTCCGGAAAGCGGCTCCTCTCTCTTCGGGGGAAGGGTATCCTTATAACGGTATTGCTTTTCGGTTTTGGAATCCTTTGCCAACTGCCCGCCCTCACCGTGAAGTTCCCCGGCCTGGATGACAGCGGGTACCTCTTCGATGGCGTGCGCCTGATCGAGCAGGGCACGCTGATGCCGCTGGGAAGCGGACCGCTCTCCGGAATCCTCAACGGCGCCCTATATTTCTTCTTCCCGCGTGACCACATGCTTCTGGGATACGTTTCGTTTTTGCGCAGGACTCTCTTGATCATCGGCATCATGGCCGCGGCGGGAATTTCCGGAAAGGCGCTGGGCGGCAGGTGGGCGGGTTGGGCGGCGATGGCGCTTACGGGATTCGCCCGGCCGGTGACGACGGCTTTGATGGTCACGGCCGATTCGCTGTACTCCGCGCTGGCCGGCCTGGGTTTCGCCCTTCTCGTTTCGGGATGGATCGGCGAGAAACGGGATGGCGGACGGATACCCCTCGCGCGCTGGGTCGGGATCGGATTGCTGATCGGTTCGGCGGCGCTGGCGCGCCTGGACGGCGTGATCCTGGGAGGGATCCTGATCCCCGTCCTGTGGTACATCCGCGGGAAGAGCAAGCCGGCTGCGCGCGACGCGCTGGCCTTCGCCGGCGGATTCGCTTTGCCGCTCGCGGTTTTTCTGTTGACCTATGGAATTGTCACCGGCAATTGGGATCCGCAGATCGGGCAACGAAGCTACCTGGCTTTTGAGCAGGGGCATAATTTACTCTACTCCGGCCGGTACGAGGTGATCCCGACCCCCAGTTCGGCCGATCTCTATGGAACAGCGGAAGAAAACGGATACAGCGTCCTGCGCGCGATAGCGCGCAATCCGAAAGCCTTCCTCTCCCGGTTGCCGCTGATGGGAGCGAACGCGGTGCGCATGTTTTACGATGCCTACAGCATTCTCGGCGGAGCGATGTTCTTGTTTTTGGCGGCCGGCGGCGCGGCGATCCTATGGCGGCAGATGAATCGCGCGATCATCGGGTTTGCCCTGCTGTGGTGCCTGCCCCTTACCGGGTATGCCCTGGCGTCGTACCGGCAGGGCTTCTTCGGGATGCTTTTCCCCATCGTGCTGACCCTGGTCGTGGCGGGAGCCGTCCCGGTGATTGCGCAATTCCTGTCCCCGGTCCGGACGGAGCAGGTTTCGTTGATGACCGTCTGGCTGCTGGTTGCCGCGGCCATGACGGCCGGAAATGCCGCCTATGCCATCGGCCAATTCCGTTCCTGGAGCGGGATGCGGCAGTCGGAAAGCGCGTATCAATCCTGGCTGTGGGAGTTAACGGATAGGGTCCCGCGCGGAGAATGCGTTATCTCCTACGACGCTGCTTCGGCCATTTATTCCAACCACGATGTCTTCGGGCATTGGCAGCTGTTCTACGAAGTGCAGGATGCGGACGGGCTGCGCAGCGCGATGGAAAGCGTGGGCTGCCGCTACCTGGTGGTGGACGATGACCTGCGGGCGGCCGCGCCGGGGTTTGTCGCCATCGCGGAAAAAGTCCTTTCTCCCATCTATATCAGCCGCAACGGGCTGCGCGAGATTCTTGAGTTGACACCCTGACCGGTATATCGGCCCCGGCGATCAGCGTCATCATCCCATTCTTGAACATGCGCCGCTTTTTGGTTGAAGCGGTGGTGCCGTGCAGGCCCAGACGGCTGCCGATTGGGAAATTATCCTGGTCAACGACGGATCCGACGACGGCAGCGCCGAGGCGGCGCTCGCGTATGCTCCGGATTTCGTTCCAATCGCGGAGGCTGCGCTCACCCCGATCTATGCCAGCCGGGATGGTTCGTGGAAGATTTATGAATTAATTGTTGAAACGGGTGAAGCGCAGTAGGATGTAACCTTGTACGATAGCGAAGGAAGGTTCGAACGCATGCGGAACCGAAACCCCCTCAAACAGGCCCTAAAAACATTCCTGTTCCAGTCCTATTATTATGCGACCAGCATTCCTGTGCCGTTTCCCAAACGGTTGCCGTGGGGAGATTGGTGGCTCTCCTGGAACGACGAACCCAGCCGGTTGGTGCGAGCCTATTCCTTCGAATCGGCGGAAACAGGATTGATAAAAAAAATATTGAAGCCGGATATGACCATGATCGACGCCGGCGCGCATCACGGATATTACACCTTGCTGGCATCCTCCCTTCTCGGCGACCGTGGAAGAGTTGTTTGTTTCGAGCCGTCCCCGCGGGAACGGCAATGGATATGGATGCACCTCATAGCCAACGGCCGGAAGAACGTGAAAATCGAGAAAAGCGCGTTGGGTTCTACAACGGAAATGGCGGAGTTTTTCCTGTCACTCGATAAGCAGACTGGGTGCAACAGCCTGCGGTATCCGAAGGGGGTACGCTACAGCCTTCCCATCAAAGTGCCCGTCATTCCTTTGGACGAGTATTATTTCCATTCCGGGATGGGGCGGCTGGATCTTATAAAAATGGATGTGGAAGGCGCTGAGAGGGACGTTCTGATCGGCGGCAGCGGATGCATTCAAAAAACGCGTCCCTGGATCATTTGCGAATTAAGCGATATCCGAACCCTTCGATGGAAATACCGGCCGACAGAGACGGTGAAGATTCTCGAAAAATATGGCTATGCATGCCATTTCATCCGACCGGACGGTGGATTGGAACCGCACTGGGAGAAACCGGTGTACGAGGACAACATTCTCGCCGTTCCAAATGAAAGACTCGCAGCGATGGGAAATCTGACATGAAGATGGGAATTTCCGTACGCGCCATTGTTCCACGGGGGCATCGGCGACGATGATCAGTGTCATCATCCCGTTTTTAAACATGCGCCGCTTTTTAGCCGATGCGGTCGAATCCGTGCAGGTCCAGACGGCTGCCGATTGGGAACTCATCCTGGTCGATGACGGGTCCGACGACGGCAGCGCCGAGGCGGCGCTCGCGTACGCCCGGCGTGATCCGCGGCGGGTGCGGGCCCTTCTGCCCTCCGAATCCGATTCCCACGGCGCCAGCGCGGCCCGCAACCGCGGGCTGCGGGTTGCGCGCGGGGAGTACATCGCCTTTCTCGATGCCGATGATATCTGGCTCCCCGAAAAACTCGAGCGCCAGCGGAAGCTGCTGGAAGAGTCGCCCGAGGCGGCGATGACGTTTGCCCGGGTACGGTACTTCTTCGACAACCCGCAAGAGGGAAGCGGATGGGATCAGCCGTTTGCGCCGCTCGAGGACCGAATCTACCGCCCGCCGGAGCTGACCGTCGAATTTCTTCGAGACGCAAACATCTACCCGTGCCCAACCGCCACCCTGATCCGGCGGTCCGCGCTGATGCAGGTGGGCGGCTTTGAGGAGCGATTTCGAAAAGTGCGGACCGACCTCGCGGTGTGGGCCAAGCTCAGTCTGCATTTTTCGATTCGGGCGGATTCAGGCTTCGTGGCCCGCTATCGCCAGCACGGGCAGTCCTCCGTGGCACAGATGTTCAGCGATCCGGCGGCGCACCGGAAGAACGAAATGGAATTTTGGACCTGGCTGCTGGATTACTTGAACGCGCTGCCGGAAGGACTCCGCTCCGGACCCGAAGTCCTCGTCTGCCGGCAAGTACTGCGTTTGACCCTGGACGAGGTGACGCAGGGAAAGAAAATGAACCCGCTGGCCTGGCGGGGAATAGTTCTCCGCCGGTTGTGGCGCTTTCCCGCTTTCCGGCGGGAGGCGCGCTGGGTTCGGATGCTGATGCCCAGGGGATCGATTTAGAGAACGCTTGGAGTTGAAGTCTGCTTGCGCTTCCGGTAGGATGGAGAGCATGACTAAAAAAGGACGTCTGCGCGGCTTTTCCCATTTTCTTCGGCGTACGATTAACCGCTGGAATTGCTGGCCGGCGGGGATCCTCCCGCTGCCGGCCCGTCCGGCCAGCCGTAAATTCGCCTTTGACCGGGGAACGCCGATCGATCGCTTCCTGATCGAGCGGTTCCTCGAAGCGCATTCGGCGGATATTCACGGACGGGTCTTGGAAGTTGCCGAGCGCGGATACACCACCCGGTATGGTGGAAACCGCGTCACACAATCGGATGTGCTGCACGCGGTCGCGGGGAATCCGGAAGCCACGATCGTGGGAGACCTTGCAACCGGAGAGGGCCTACCGTGGGGTGTGTACGACTGCCTGGTGCTGACCCAGACCTTGCACGTGATCTACGACATCCATGCGGTGGTGAAGAATCTGCATCGGATGTTGAAACCCGGCGGTATCGCCCTGGTGACCATCCCGGGAATTTCGCAGATCAGCCGCTACGATGCCGATCGGTGGGGGGATTTCTGGAGGATGACCCCGGATTCGGTAAAACGGTTGTTTGCCGAAGCGTTCCGTGCCGAGGATGTGGCTGTGAAATCGTACGGCAACATCCGCATGGCGGCGGCGTACCTCTACGGACTGGCGGCGGAGGAAATCCCGCCTTCGGCATTAACCGAGATCGACCGCGATTATCCGCTCATAATTTGCGTCCGGGTTATGAAATAAGAAACACGCTGCGGACGGGATGACGGCGGAAATTCAGGAACGGGGAGAAAAAGAGGAGAATCCTCTGATACGTTTTGCCAATTGAGAAATACCGAAGAACCGTAAAATGATTTTCAGCATGGTGATGAACTCTTAATATTTACACTCGGCGAACCCGGATTGCCGGATTTCCCCCGTGGCTCAAATACTGCTGTCCATTTCGCTCAGGATCACCACCCGCGGATAAACCCCATACGAAACCACGCCGGTGATATCCATTCTCCAGGTCAATCCGTCGGCGGTATGGCCGATCGGATAAGCCTGGTCGAGGAGCTTTTTCGCCCTTTTGGAGTTGATTAAGTAGGCGCTGACCCGATCCGCCCAATCCTTGTGGCGGGAAGCGTGGTAAATATCGATGAGGCGTTTTCCAAACGGCTCCTGCGGGGCATCGGTGGAACAATAGATCAGCTCCCAATCGCCGGGAAAGCGGTTGCGATGGGCAAGAATGGCGGGGAGCGTCCCGACAATCAAAACATCATCCTCGAAAATCAACACCTCCCGGATGTTGTCCCGGACGATCCGTTCCCGCATCCGGGCGTGGAAAAGCGCGCAGCCGATCTCGCCGGGGATCAATTCTCTCTTCGATAACTTCAGGGCTCTTTCCTTCTAATACCGCTTCCAATTATCCGGGGAGAGACGTGATCCATCCAGCGCTTCCACAACAGTAAAATCGAGGTTCAACGCACACAGTTGCCTCGTCACTAATCGAAGCCGGTGCTTGCCCTTTTATTTGAATAAGCACCGGGATAGGAGATCCGGCTTTTATTCATTTTATCCGGGTGGTTTCCGCCCACGGGAATATTCGGCCGCTTTCAGGGCTTTCTTCTCCCGACGACGGTTTTAGAAATAAAAGCCGCCGTTCCGCAAAACGCGCTTGCCGATCAACGGCGGTTTATTCTGAATCCCTTTGCGCGCATTCACGGATACTCCCGGCCGGGGGAAAAATTTCATATGTTTTTCAACGGTATAATACGGCTCGAGCTTGAGAAGGTGGTTATGAAACGGCGCATCGGGTATATCTGGTTTGTAAAACTCCGGCCGGTCCTCCGCCGGATCCTGGCGAGACTCCTTCGGCTATTGCCGATATCCTCTCGTAACGGCGGGGTTCCCAAGGGTGTCATCTGGGATGCAGCCAAATGGATTCGGGAAAACCAAGGACATACCCGTCCCGGCTGGCGGGAAGCCGGGCATTGGCAGGTGAAGGTAAGGGACAGCGAATGCATTGCCGGTCCTGCTCCCCGTTCCATCGAATCCCCCATTCCACCGGTCTTTGACATGTACCGCCGGATTTGTTTCCCCGAACTCAGTGTCACTTGCATTCACGGCGGACGGGTCGCTACATCGGAAGGAACGGTTATTTCTCCGGACGACCGTGTGTTCGATCAATTCACCCACCAATGGGGGGATCCGATCTGGAGAAATAAAGTTTTCGGACAACCCGGATTGGGCCGCTTGGAGCAGCGGGACGGGACTTGGGCAACCCTGATCGTTCCCGCTTCCTCAAACAACGTTGGGCACTGGTTGATGGACGGGGTTCTGCGGGCATCGGTGGTGGAAGCGGCGGGATTGGCGGGTGATGTGAAATTCATCGTGCCCGATATGCAGCCCAAATATATCCAGCCGATGGAGGCGCTCGGATACGGTCCGGACCGGTGCGGCGGTTTGAAGGAGGGTCATTGGGAAGTGGAGCACCTGCTGGTGCCGTCCTATTTAGCTCCACCGGGTTTTATCCGCCCATGGGCGGGCCGGTGGATCCGCAGCCGTTTGGGTGTGGAAAAAACATCTCCCGGAACACGGAGATTGTGGATCAGCCGGAAACGGGCGCGGTATCGGCGCTTACGGAATGAAGAGGAAATATTCACCATTCTGGAGCGAAACGGGTTCGAAAAAGTGGAATTGGAAGAGTTGACCTTTCGCCAGCAGGTCGATATCCTTTCGCAGGCCGACGTGGTGGCGGGCCCTCACGGGGCCGGAATGACGGATCTGCTGTTCGCGCCGCGCGGGGTTCGGGTGCTGGAAATATTCCCTCCTGAATTCGTCAACCCGGTTTTCTATTCGATGGCCAGTTCCCTGGATCAGGAATATTATTATCTTACCGGATACTCGCTCCCGGAAGACAGGAATTCGGAGGGGGCGAAGGATTTGGATCATTTTCGCGTGGAGCCGGAAAAGATAATCCAAAGCTTGAAGTTTATGAAATTGACAGACTGATGCAACCCGCAACCGCGTTGTTGGTGGTCTCGTGTGATTCCTACCGGGATCTATGGGGACCGTTCTTCACGTTATTCTTCCGGTACTGGGACAATTGCCCGTATCCGGTGTTCCTGGGTTCGAATTGTGAAACCTATCCGGATAAACGGGTCGTCCCTCTGGCGATCGGAGAAGACCGGGATTGGTCGTCCAATCTGCGGCGGATGCTCGAGTTGATCCCGGCCGATGGAATCCTTCTGCTTCAGGAGGATTTCCTGTTGGATCGCCCGGTTCAGACCGGGCGGATCGACCGGTATATCGAGTATGCACGGGCGAAGCGGGCGGTCTGCCTGCGGCTGATGCCGATCCCCGGCCCGGATTTTCCATGCGCCGATCAGCCCGACCTTGGGGAAATCCGTAAAGGCGCGGACTACCGGGTCTCTTTGCAGGCGGCTTGGTGGCAAAAGGAACGCCTCGCCGCAGTTGCGCTTCCGGGGGAATCCCCCTGGCAGTTCGAGCGCCTGGGAAGCCGGCGGTCGGATGCACTCGACGCGCCGTTCCTCAGCCTGCGGGAGGGCGTGGATTTTCCGTTGGATTACTTCACGACGGCGGTTGTCCGCGGGTATTGGGAACCAGCCGCGTTGGAATTGTGCCGGAGGGAAAAGGTCCCCGTTGACTTGCGTGTTCGGGCTATATTGCCGGCGGGCATGATGTGGGAACGTGTGCTTCGCCGGCGAAGGGTTCCGGACCGGCTCGCCAGAATCCTGACCCTGCCATTTCGCCTTTTCGGTCCCGGGAGGAAAAGGGGTTCGCCGTCGGAAGCCCCCGGCACATGAGGGAGAATTGAAATTATGCGGAATATAACGATGTGGATAAAAAGGGTGATTAGGTCGATCGCGGTGTTCCTCCTTCGCCTGCTTCCGGCCTCCCATCTGCCCAGCGGTAGGATATCCGATTTCCGGGCCTGGTGCGATTCCCACGAATCGCGGTTGTCTTGGACGGAGCGGGGTTGGGATCACTGGTATATCCCGGTCCGCGAAGCCGAAATGATCGAGATGGCACCGCCGCTGACCGCCGACAGTTCGATCCACCCGGTTTATCGAGGCGGGCAATTCTATAACTACCCGCTCTTGTACCTTGCGCACATCCGTAACGGGCGCCTGTTAGGAAGCGACGGCGCCGTGCTGACGTCGGATGGCCGCGTTTTGGAGGAATCGACGTTTGCCTGGGGATTGCGGCCCGCCGAGTGGCCGGTCTTTACTCGGCGGAGGGTTCCGGAAATCCAGCCAAAGCCGGGGGCGATGCTGACCCTGCTTTCGCCGGTATCGGCCAAGCCGAATTATTTTCATTGGTGGGTCGATACGCTTCCGCGGCTGGCCGTCGCCGAGGCGGCGGGGATCCGTCATTTTAAAGTCATTGTTCCGGAGAAGATGGAAGACTGGCAGCGGGAATCTCTGGAGCGGCTCGGTTATCCTTCCGACCGGTGGGAGCCCTTCGGGGATGAGCATTGGCAGGTGGAGAGCCTGCTCTTTCCATCGCTGCTTGGTTATTCCGGGATGGTCCGGCCGTGGGCGGCGAGTTGGTTGCGCAGAAAGATCGGGCTGCCGAAATCCACCGCTGGAAAACGGCGGATCTATCTGCGGCGCGCCAAGGTCGGCTATCGGCGGGTGGCGAACGAATCGGAATTGATGCCGATTTTAAAGTCGTTTAAATTCGAGATGGTAGAGACGGAAGGAATGACGCTGACGAATCAGATGAAATTATTTTCCACCGCGGATTGCGTGGTTTCGATTCACGGAGCCGGGTTGGCCAATCTGCTCTTCGCTCCGTCCCGGACCCGCGTGGTTGAGTTTATGTCGCCGCATCCGGCGTATACTAACACCTGCTACTATTCGTTGTGCTCCGCGCTCGGGCATCGCTACGCCGTCGTCTTCGGCGAGCATCCCGGCCGGGTGGCGGAAGGCGCGTCATCCCGCCGTTGGCGCGAAGACCTGATCGTGCCTCCCGATGTGCTGGAAGAAACCCTGTCGATGCTATTTGGGCGCTAACGCTTCTTTCCGCCGGTTTCCCCATGAACGGCGGGGAAACATTTTCCCGATGCGATGAAAGGGAAAATCCTCCACCGATGCGCGGCCCCGCCCGTTCGGTGGGGTTTTATGGGAAGATGCTCCTCCTGTCGCCGGTACCGGTGCGGGATGCATTCGTATTGGTTACAGTGGCAGGCCGAACCCATTACAGAGCTTATACAACCTCCTGCGCAGCGCGGCGAAATGGGAGCCGGAGATCCGTTGCATCGTTTACGATTTGGGATTGGATTCGGCCCAGCAGGCGGAATTCACAGCCGCCTTTCCCGCACAGGAAGTGCGGCGTTTCGACTATTTCAAGTAACCCGCCTATTTCAACATCCGAGTCAACGCTGGGGAATATCCCGTAAAGCCGGTTATCTTCGCGGACGTTTTATCGGAACCGATTATGACCAGTGGGGCGAATAGGACGTTGGCGCGTTGGACGAACACCGTCTCCGCAAGGAATCGAGGATTCGTGCGAGGTGGTAGCTGTACAGACCGTACCCTTTGAATTTAATAACAGAGGTGTCATACGCAAATCAAGATTTGTTCTTGGATATCTTGCTCCCGGCGACCGACACCCAGGCGGCTCGAGGGATTTGGGCAGCTTCCGGAGCCGCTCGGAATAATTGCGGAAAATCTTACGTATGATGGGATTCTTGTGCTAGCGCAATTTTTTTTCGATTGGTTGTTGCGTGTCCGTTGAAGGATTCAGGATCCCCTCACTCATACGAAGCGGAACGATTCGGCGCCATGCATATTACTGTTGAGAAAAACCTTTATGGATTGCTGGATTTTCCCGCCACTCGCGGAAATGGTAGGTGGAAGAGTTTGCCATACGGGAGGTGCATGCCGGCTGCGGCATTTCCCCGCGGCATGGATGAATCGAATCTGTGAATGCAATGGAATTCGATTTTATGGTAATCTTTATGAGACCCTTCGGAGTACGGAGCAATCATGACGGACCCCTCTTTTCTTGGAACCAATTTAGGCATCTGGGCGCGAATCGGTCTGCTGTTGTCGGTTTCCATGATCATTTGGTGTTCCTGGTTCGCGTGGATTCGTTCGCGGAATCATGGAATCCTTTATGCCATTATTTGTGCACAGTTATTTTCCGTCGCGCAAATTTGTTTGACGGAGTTAGCGCTGGGATTGGTCCACCTGCTGTATGCCGGGATTGTAATCATCATTAACATTGGAATCGCTATGGTGCTTTTTTGGCGCGGAGGGTGGTTCCGGGGGAAGAGGGCAAACGAAAATCGCGAATCGTGGTGGAAAATTATCCGAAATTCCCAAAAATCCCCGGTAGCCGTAGTTGTGATTTTCGCTTTTCTGGGAATTACGGCGTGGAATTTATTCCTGGGATGGTTTCTACCGCCTTTGCAATGGGACGGATTGGCCTATCATCTGCCGATGATGGCGGCTTTTTACCAATCCCATGCGGTTTTCCCGATTCAGACATCATCCGTTTGGATACGCTTTTATCCGATTAATGGAGAACTGTTGGGGCTGTGGAGCCTCCTTTTGGTCGGTATAGACAAACTTGTGGATTGGGCGTTTGTACCTTCCGTAGTGGGCGGGGTAGTGGCGCTGTACGGACTTTGCCGGAGAGCCGGAGCGAGCCCCACATATGCTTTACTGGGCGCTTCTTTGATTGCGTTCGCACCGGGGATGTTGATCCAGCAGACGGGAGCGCTGAACGACGCCTTTTTTGCCTCCCTGGTTGTCATGGGTGTCTTTATCGTTCTCGGCGAGGCGCCCACGGAAGGAGAGGATGGTTCCCGTTCCAAATGGCTAAGCTGCCTTGGCATGGCGACCGCCGGAGGGCTACTGACGGGCCTGAAGTATAGCGGTATTGTGTATGCCTTGGGGTTGCTCGTTCTATTCGCGGTCACATGGATTAACCCTCGGGTACTTCGGGAGCATGCAGCGGGAAATGGGCGCCGATTCCTTCGAACCATTTCATTGCCTTTATGCGCATTTGTATTGTTTGCGGGGCTGGGAGCCTATCCGTACATTCGGAATATTGTCACCGCACGAAATCCCGTGGCACCTTTTCAAATCAGTGTGGGTGGGACCGTCCTCCTGGAGGGCGAAAAACAACTTGGCGACTATCTGGATTCGTCAGAGACGAGTACTACTAATTCCATGAACGTCTTCGCGAAGGTTGTCTACGCGTGGTTTGAGCCGTATCAATCTGTATACGAAGTGGATCTCAGCGGTTTTGGACCGCTTTGGCTGGTGATTGGTATTCCCGCCCTTCTGGCTTGGTTGGTGGAGAGCTTGCACCATCGCCGCACGGGAAATCTGGTTCTGACCGGTTGTTTGTTCGCCTGTTCGCTGCTAACCCCTGATTTTTGGCATCCCCGCTACATCTACTCGCTGTTGATCCTGGGCGGGATGGCAACCGCGAGCATTTTGGAGATGCTGAACCCATGGATCCGGCGGTTGGTCATCGCGGAAATGCTCTTCTTGATTTGTTTTAGCGTATATAACGTCCTGGTCCCCAATCGGGTGTCCCCTGGCGACCTCCAGAACGTTCTGCTGACGCAAAATGATCAATCCCGGTCCAGCCAGCAATTCATTCAACCGGAAGAAGGCCGGGCGGCTTATGCTTGGATAGATAATGCCACAATGAATAATCCTTCGGTCATCGCTTTTGGAAGGTTGATACGTTTCCCCTACGCGTTGCATGGAACGGATTTACGAAATCAGGTAGTCTATTTCCTGCCCGATTCGGAAGCGGATTGGGGCCCGGTTCTCGACCAAACCGGGACGAATTATGTGCTGGTATTGGATTGGACCACCAATTATCTTTGGACGCAGAATTTGCCGGATTTCCAGGAGGTTTTTCGAGATGGCCAGTATGTCATTTTCCAGCGAAGCGCGTGAGCGTGGTATGGCAAAGAAAATCCTTCTTCGCGATATTTGGATGGGTATTGCTCCAATCCTGCTTATGGCCGCATATATGCTGATCCGTGTCCGGATTTCTAATTATGCGTATGTTCTGCGTTGGTTGTCCAAGTTCTTTGCCATTATGTTGCACCGATAGCACGGTATTGGAAGTTGTTAATGAATGCCAGTGCAGCGTCGAACGGTTCGATGCGGGCAATCTGCTATACGAAGCGCTGTACCGGATGCGCAAGGTCTTCCAGGTGATGGAGCTTTATTTCCCTTTCATAAAAAGGACCGTCGCGGAAAGGACACATCCGGCCACCTTGGCCAATTTAAAAAGCGGATTCCTCGATCCCTGCGCAACAAAATCCGGCTGGATATTGTGTGGCGGCCAACTACCGTTTCCCGAAAGTGCGGGCGTTCGTCCGGCGATTGAAGCAATGCGCTTTAGAAAAGGAACGCATCGCCCGCCGGATCCAACCGCCACTATCACCGCCAGGATATATCGCTGCTTTCGATCCTGGTATACCAGATGCGTCTGCAGTTGCGCCTGTTTGCATTCCGTCTGGGGTTCGATTGCCAGCAGGATGCCGACAAGCCGGTTCGGGCATGGGGGGAATTCCCGGAACGTGTTTTCGGATAAGATTGAACCGGAATGGACCCTTTGGACGGCGAGAGGACACTAATGCAGGCTGGATTGCCGGATGCGGAAAAAATTAAAATCTCCATCGTGACACCGTCGCTCAACCAAGGCCGCTTCCTGGAATCCTGCCTGCGGTCGGTCCTGGATCAGAAATATCCCATGTTGGAATATTTCGTGATGGACGGCGGATCGGCCGACGACAGCGCGGAGATTATCCGCCGACATGCGGAGAATCTGACCGGCTGGCGCAGCCATCCCGATGGCGGACACATGGCAGCCGTCCAGGAGGGTTTCGAACGCTCCACCGGCGAGATCATGGGCTGGCTGAACTCCGACGATATGCTCTCGCCGTGGACGTTGCGGGTCGTCGCGGAGGTTTTCCGCCGCTTCCCGGACATACAGTGGATCACCAGCCTGTACCCCATGATCATGAACGAAGACGGGTTGGTGGCTGGAGCGCGCCGGTCGGAGGGCTACAACGCCAGGGCGTTCTACCGCGGACGAAACGCTCCTTTCAATCCCTGGTTCTACTCCAGCATGATCCAGCAGGAATCGACCTTCTGGCGGCGCGGGCTTTGGGAAAAAGCGGGGTCGCGGGTGGATACGACCCTGCGCGTGGCGGGCGATTTCGAACTGTGGTCGCGGTTCTTCGAGCACGCGGAGCTCTTCGCGCTGGCGGTTCCGCTGGGAATCTTCCGCTTCCAGAGCGAATCGTTCACGGCCAGGGAGTTCGAGGCCTATATGGAAGTCTGCCGACGGGTCCTGGCAAAGTATTCCCATCGCCCGCCCTCACGATTGGAATCCCTGGCGCGCCGGGTCGCGCGCGAACTGCCGGACCGCTGGCAGCCATGGACGGGGCTGGCCTACCCGGTGTCGCATATCGTCCGTGCGGCCGGGAGACCTCCCTTTGAGATTCGCAAGGTGTGGATTGTGTGAGGACCCCAAAAATCGACCATGAGATTTTCCATTGTAACCCCCTCCTATAATCAGAACCGTTTTCTCGAGCGGTCCATGCAATCCGTGCTCGGTCAGGAGATCGGGGATCTCGAGTACATCGTGATCGACGGCGGATCGACCGACGGCAGCGTGGAGACCATTAAAGCGCAGGCCGCGCGCCTGGCCTACTGGACGAGCCGGCCCGACCGCGGGTATGCCGACGCGCTGAACGAGGGTTTCCAACGCTCGAGCGGCGAGATCATGGGCTGGATTAACTCTGACGATATGCTTACGCCCTGGGCGCTTCGGACGGCGGAAAGCATCTTCCGCACGCTGCCCGATGTGGAATGGATCACCACGCTTTACCCGCTCGTGATGGACGAGGATGGAGTGGTCATCGCGGCTCGGCATGCGGAAGGTTACAACGCCAGGGCGTTCTACCGCGGACGAAACGTCCCGCTCTCGCACCGCTTTTACACCTCCGTCATCCAGCAGGAATCCACCTTCTGGCGCAGGTCGCTTTGGGAACGGGCCGGGGCATGCCTGGATGCCGGTCTGCGCATGGCCGGCGATTTCGAGCTTTGGGCGCGCTTTTTCAAGCTGGCCGAGTTGTATGCGGTCGGTGTTCCGCTTGGGTGTTTCCGGTTCCAGAAGGAATCCTTTACCTCCAACCAAATGGATGCATATCTGGAAGAATGCCGCACCGTCTTGCGCAAATACGGTTACCGGGCACCTTCCGGATTGGAGACGGCGGCGCGGCGTATCGGCCGGTTGCTCCCGCGCCGGCTACGCTCGTGGACCGGGCTGGCCTATCCGGTGGCGAAGCTGCGTCAGGAAGGGCGCGGTTCGGAGTGGATTGTTCACCGCGATTGGATTCTATAAAGCTGCTCGAGCCGGCACCGGGGGTGATACTTTTCCACTAGCTTGGAAATGGGATCCTTCCATACGGAAATGTGATTGTGATGAAATCGACGAAACGCAAGCTGCGAATTCTGCAAGTGACCTCGGCCGTGGAGGGCGGCGGCGGCGAGCAGATCTCGCTCCGCCTCCACCGCGCCTTCCGCCGGCTTGGGCACCGCTCGATGCTGTTCGCCGGACAGTTGAAAAATTTCTCGGAAGAAGACGTCTTCCAAATCCCCGGTCGCTGGGACATATCGGCCCGGGCGCGGAGTGTCCGCACGGTTTATCAAAGCGTGCTGGCCCTGACCGGCGGCCGCGGGTCGTCGCGCCTGTTTCCGTTCTTTGAGGCGCTGGCCTTCCCCCGGGTTGGCTGGGATTTATGGCGCGGGCATGAGGATTACACCCAGCCGGGCTCGCGCCAACTGCTTGCGCTGGCGCCCGAGCCGCCGGACGCTGTCCTTCTGCATAACCTGCACGCGCGCTGGAACCGCCGCGAGGGATTCTTCGATCTGGATTTCCTGCCGGATCTGAGTCGCCAAGTGCCGGTAATCCTCTTCCCGCAGGACCCTTGGCTTGCCACCGGACATTGCGCCCACCCGATCACGTGCCGGCGCTGGCGGATTGGCTGTGGGAAATGTCCCGACCTGAAAATTTATCCCTCCATCCGGCGGGATGCCACCGCCTGGAATTTCCGGCGCAAGCGGAAAATCTACAGCCGCAGCCGGCTGTACCTCGCTGCGCCATCGCAATGGCTGCTGACGATGTTCGAGGAGGCCAGCATTCCCCTGGAAGGAAAGCGGGTCTTCCGCAACAGCGTCGATACCTCGCTATTCAAGCCGGGCGGCCGGCGCGCGGCGCGCGCCGCGCGGAGGCTCGATCCGGATCGGCGGATCATCCTGATCTCGGGCAACCACCTGAAGGTCAATCCGTGGAAGGGGTACGGCTGGATCCTGGAAACGGCCGAACGCATGAGCCGGATGAAGGAACTCCCGCCGGTGGATTTCCTGTGCGTGGGGGATGAGGGCGAGGTTGCAGCGTTCGACGGCGTACGGATCGTCTTCGCCGGTCTCGTCAAGGATCCCGGGCGCATGCCCGACTGGTACCGCGCGGCGGACGTCTACTTCCACCCGAGCCGCGCCGACACCGCGCCGTACTCGGTCCTCGAAGCGATGTCTACCGGCCTGCCGGTGGTGGCTACAGCGGTCGGCGGGATTCCGGAGCAGGTTGAGGATGGGCGGACGGGGTATCTGACCGCCCCGGGAGATTCAGAGGCGATGGCAGCGCGGCTGGCCGCGCTCCTGACCAAGCCGCAGAAAACCGCCGCGATGGGAAAGCGGGCTCGTACTCGCGCTGTAAGGCTCTTCGATTTAAAACGGCAAACCGACGAATTTATTGATTGGATGCAGGAATTATCCACCCGTCAATAATTGGCTAAACGAAAGATTTACTCATCAAACCCCTCCCGCAACCCCGCCTTCTCCCAGCGTAAGCTGGGAGAAGGCGGCCGGAGGCCGGATAGGGGGGGAATAACCGGATATCTATCCTGCTGAATCCGGCCTCAGCTTCCCTTCGGTATAATCGAAGGGATGCCGTCCTCCCCGCTGATTTCCATTGTCATCCCCTCCTTTAACCAGGGCGCCTTCCTCGAAGAGTGCCTGCGTTCGGTATTGGATCAATCCCACCTCCGGAAGGAAGTCCTTGTCATGGATGGCGGATCAACCGATTCCAGCCGGGAAATTTTACGCCAATACGAGCGGCGGCTGGATTTCTGGGTCAGCGAACCCGACCGCGGCCAGGCGCATGCAGTCAACAAAGGATGGGCGCGCGCCAAGGGAGACGTGTTGGGCTGGCTTAACTCCGATGACCGGCTGGAAGACGGCGCGCTCGCGGCAATTGCCGCGGCTTACGTTTCGCACCCGGAGGCGGCGATCCTCTACGGCGATGTGCAGGAGATCGACGGCCTCGGACGGCCGCTCGGGAAAAAGAAAATGGCTGGGTACGGATTACGCTCGCTTCTCCTTGGAAAGAATATGGGACAGCCCGGCGTTTTCCTCCCGCGGCCGACGTATTCCACCGCGGGCGGGCTTATGGAGGACCTGCACTTCGCGCTCGATTTCGAATATTTTCTGCGCGTATGGACCGCGTTTCCGGAAGGCGGCGTTTATGTGCCGCAGACCGTGGCCGCCTCGCGGGTATGGGAGGATTCGAAAACGCTGAACCGGGGGGAACGCTTCGGAGGGGAGTACCGCATCGTTCTGGAAAAGTATTTCGCGCGCGATGACCTTCCGCTGGAGATCCGCGCGCTGCGCCGGAAATCTTTTTCGCGGTCGGTGTATTTCCGGCAGGCGCGAATCTTCCTGCGCGGTGGAAAAGTGCGCGCCGGACTGGGCGACCTGTTCACGGCGATGCGGTTGGAGGAATCGCCGTTCGAGGCGGCGCGCCTGGCATACGCGGCGTTTCGGGCGCTGCGGGAGCGGAGTAAATATGCGTCCTGAACCCGGCTTTCTCCGGCGGCATTGGCCGTACCTGGCTGCGGCGGGGGTGTGGCTGGTGATTTTCGGCGTGACCCTTGCGCAGATCTTTGCGATCAGCGGCGGGCGGCTGGTCTATGCATCCGACGACGTCTACATCCACATGGCCATCTCCAAGAATATCGTGCGCCATGGCGTATGGGGCGTGACGCCGTTTGGGTTTACCTCCTGCGCCAGCTCGATCCTCTGGCCGGTATTTATCGCGCTGACCTATGCGCTGTTCGGCGTAAACGTGTGGAGCCCGCTGATACTAAATTTGGGGATTTCGTTAATCCTGCTGGCGGTGGTGTATCGCGGTTTGCGCGAACGGGGACGCGGGGATTGGCTCTGCGCGGCGGTGCTCACGGGTTTGGTGCTGATCGTACCATTCACGGCGATCACCTTCGACGGCATGGAGCACATGCTTCAGATTCTGATCTTTGTTCTATTCGCCGAGCGGCTTCTGGACGTGCTGGGACGGGAAGACGCCACAAAACCGGATGTTTGGCTCCTGGCACTTGCTTGCGGATTGACGCTGATCCGGTATGAAGGATTGTTCCTGGCCGGTGCGGCGGCGGTGCTCCTGGCGTGGCGCAAACGCCGGGCTTCCGCCGGATTGGTGATCGCCGCGGCGGCGCTGCCGGTGGTGATCATGGCGCTGGTCTCACTGGCCCAGGGATGGTATCCGATCCCGAATTCGGTTCTGATTAAAAGTGCGCCGTTCACCGACATCATTCCCGAAGCGCCGGCCCAGACCCTCACCCGGCCGCTGCGCTACGTCACGGGGCGGGCTTACATCTTCGCGCTGGTACTGATCATTCTGCTTTCCTGGCTGCGAACGGCCGGTGAAGCGGCACACGGAAAAATATTTTTTCGGCTTGCTCCGGGGGCATTCTTTTTGATGATCGTGTTCATGCATGGAACCCTGATCAACATGGAATGGTTTTACCGCCATGCCGCCTACCTGATCGCACTCGGCGTGTGGGCACTTGAGGCCGCCATGCCCCCGGGCAGATGGGCCCCGCGCATTCCCTCTCCGGGGGCGGCGCGCATCGCAACCGGGATCCTGGCCGCGCTGCTGGCATACCCGTTCGTGGGCCGCGCTTCCGGCGCGCTCCTGCATACACCGCCGGCGGCGCGCAACATCTACGAAATGCAATACCAGATGGCGATGTTCCTCAACGGTTATCATCCCGAAAGCCCGGTGGCGGCCAATGACATCGGCGCTGTTTCTTTCTACAACGATTTCCCGCTCCTGGATCTTTACGGCCTGGCGTCGATGGACGTTGCGCGCGCAAAACTCGGCGGGACGTATGATACACAGATGATCGAATGGATGGTCCGGGAAAGCGGCGCGGAGGTGGTCGTTGTCTACGATTACTGGTTCGACCGCTACGGCGGTCTGCCGCCATCCTGGATCAAGGTCGGCGAGTGGCATTTTACGGATTGCTACGTGTGCGGCGGGGATGTTGTCTCTTTTTATGCTCCGGATCCCGCGCAGGCGGATGCTCTGCGCGCGCAATTGGCAGAGTTCGCGGGCAGCCTGCCCGAGCGGGTGAAGTTCATCCCGGTGACCGAGATCGGCACAGCGGAGGATTCACATGGCGGTTGAAAAAGGGATACGCGGACCGGGATGGCGGACGCAATGGCCGCTGTGGATGGCCTGGGGCTTGTTCCTGATCCTCCTGGGGTTCACCCTCTCAACCCAGGTAATTTCCGGAAAGGTTCTGCTTCCGGAAGAGGATGCATACCAGAGGTTAACCGTCGCGAAAAATCTTGCCGACCGGTTCGCCTGGGAAATTGTCCCGGGAGAGTTTTCTTCGGCGTTCGGCACACTGCTTTGGCCGTTTCTGCTTGCCCCATTTTTCCTTTTGCTCGGTGCCAACGCGCTTTGGCCGATCCTCCTCAATGCGATCCTTTCGCTTGTCCTGATCGCGCTGGCATATCGCGCCATCCATGGGGTGATTCCCTCTCCGGCCGCTCAGGCGGTACTGCTGGGGGTCATGGTCGTCGGTATGCCGCTCGTTCCGCTGGCGGCGGCGGGGATGGAACACGTACTGTTCCTTGTGCTGATGGTCATCTTTCTTGAACAGTGGGCGCGCCGGATGCAATCCTCTCCGAAGCCGGGCTTGGCACCGATGGCCGTGACGGCCTTCCTGCTGGCTTCGACCCGCTACGAAGGAATGCTTCTGGTCGCAATCGCCGCCTTCTTCCTTCTCCTGAAAAGAGATTTCCTCGCGGCCGTTGTGATTCCCGTCGCGGCGGCAATCCCGCTTGCGGTTTTCGGTCTTTTTTCCTGGCGGGCGGGATGGCTGCCGGTCCCCGCCTCAGTGTATCTGCGCCGCGCGGAATTGATCCCGTCCGATCTTTCGCAATGGCCGTCCGTTGTGTTCCGTTCGCTGGATGTCCTCGGGGTCAATCCCGAATTGCGCGCCGTGGTCCTTCTCCTGACGCTGCTCCCGGCCTGGCTGGGGATCATCGGCCGGCTAAAATCCGTCCGCGAGCGGGAGTTCCACGCTCCAGCACTTGCCTTCCTGATCATCCTGGCGTACCTCACACTGGTCGGGAACCTCGGTTACCGCTACGATGCCTGGCTGGTGATGCTCGGCGCTTGGGCGATCCTGCCGGCGCTCGGGAAAATCCTCCCTCCGGATTTCCGCGAATTACGGAAGGATACGGCGGTTCTGTTTGCGGGCGGGGCGCTGGCCATCCTGCTCGTTTTCCCGCTGATCAATCGCGGTGTTCAAGGCGCCATACAATTCGCCCAATCCATGGACCGGACGAAATGGGTCGTATGGCTGGCTTCCGACTGGGTCGCCGAGTGCGCCTCCGGGCCGATCGCGACCGACGCCCCGGGGACGGTGGTTTTTCTGACCGGCAGTGATGCGGTCGTTGATTTAAGCGGTTTCGTAACCCCGGGTGCATTCCGGGAACGCCGCAGGGGAAATTTATCCGCGGAGTGGATGCGCGCGGAAGTGGAACGCTCGGGCGCATCCGCGGTGATCCTTTTCCTGCCGCTCGCGCAACTGGAGGCGGAGAAAATCTGGATTCAAGCGGAGGGAAGGGTTACAGACGGTTGCCCGAATTGCGGGGGCGTGAAAATATTTTTTCAGGTATTGAAGGATCGGGAGGTCATTCGATGCACAGATACCTTCATGGTGAATCTGTTGTTCGAATAATCCGATTCTCTGCCGAAGACGGGGGTTCTGGATGAGCGGATTGCCGGCTCTTATCCGCCGGAACGCCTTTCTGCTTGCGGCGCTCGCGATCGGAAGCGCGGCGGCGCTCGTGTATTTCCTTTTAATTCTGCGCCAGACCGGCGGGCGTTTCATCTATAACCTTGACGATGCCTACATCCACCTGGCTATCGCCAAGCATATCGTGCGCGATGGAGTTTACGGCGTCACCCCGTTCGCATTTTCCTCGTCCTCCAGCTCGATCCTGTGGCCGATTCTCCTGGCCGGAGTAATACAGCTGCTCGGCAACCGCGAGATCCTCCCGTTCCTGATCAACCTGGCGGTTGGGGGGATCCTCATCGTCGCGCTGTACAACGAATGGGCCGGCGGCGGAAAAAACTCCCGCTGGGCGTTCGGGATGCTGATCGGGTGGATGGTGTTCCTGCCGCTCGGGCCGGTCCTCTTCAACGGTATGGAGACGATGCTGCAGGCGCTCTCGGCGGTTGCTTTTTCCGCCGCCGCTGTGCGAGATCTATCCCGAGACGGAAAGGGCCGGCTGCTATCCTTGTGCCTGCTGGCCGCGCTCTGTACCGCCGTCCGCTATGAAGGCTGTTTCATCGCCGCCGCGGTTTGCCTGCTGATGGTATTGCGCGGCCGATGGAAGGCGGCGGCGATGGTCGGCCTATCCGCCGCGCTTCCGGTTGTGCTGTACGGCCTGTTTTCCGTTAGCCAGGGGTGGTCGTTCCTGCCCAACTCGCTCCTGATCAAACACAGCGGTGTGACATGGACCGATCCGGTTTCGCTTTGGAACATGGCCGTGCGGCCGTTCCAACCCATCACCGATATCGATCTCGTCCATTTGCCGGTGTGGCAATCGCTGGCGGTCGTGCTGTTGTTAATGCTGCTTGTGCGGGCGAGGGCGAACGGGCGGATGGCGTTCTGGGATGCCCGAATTCTGCCCGCGGTTCTCTTCCTGTTGATCGCAGTAATGCATTCGATGTGGATCACCGTTGAAATGTTCTTCCGTTATCAGGCGTATCTCAATGCGCTGGGGATCTGGGCGATCGGCTGCCTGGGCGCGCCAGCCGTCGAATGGAAGGCGTTCCGTTACAATATCGTCGCGGCCGCGGCGGGAATCGCCGCCGCCGTTCTGGCGGCGATTCCGCTCGGCGTGTTAGGTTTCCAGGCGTTGTGGAAGACGCCGGTCGCATCCCGCAACATCTGGCAGCAGCAATACCAGATGGGCCTCTTCCTGAACGAGTATTATCCGCAGACAGTCGTCGCGGCCAATGATATCGGCGCGATCGATTACCTGGCGGACCTGCATCTGGTGGATTTGTTCGGTCTGGCTTCGCGCGAAGTTCTGCGGGCGAAACTCGGCGGGGAATGGCAGCGCGATCTGGCCGGCGCGCTGGATACGATCACCTCGGCCGAGGGCGCGCGGATCGCGGTCATATACGATAGTTGGTTTGGATACAATCCGGCCAGCGGGAAGGCATCCGTCCCCCCGGGGTGGGTGCGGGTGGCCGATTGGACCATTCCCGGGAACGTCGTGTGCGGGGGCGCGACCGTGACGTGGTATGCGCTGCTGCAGGAGGAGGCCAGGCCGCTCCGGTCGGCACTTGTTGCCTTCTCGGAAAAACTGCCGACAGATGTGGTTGTGCGGTTTTATGATTCCCCTTGAGCCAGTCGCCGGACTTTATCGTTAAAATTGTCGGATGAGAAGGATGATTCTGGGATGAAAAAACCGTTCCCTTGGGCGACGATCCTCGATAGGGGATGGATCCTGACGGTCACCCTCGCCGGCAGCCTGCTGCTTTACTCCGGCTGGAGGGAAATGAGTCCCTATAACAGCCCGGATATCCTTGCTTATTATGGCAACGTGATCGACCTCGTTCGGCAAGGCATCATCCCTCATCGCGGACAGGGCCTCTCCTTTTCGGGATGGGGCTCGCCGGGAACCTCTTTACTGATGGTGCCGGGCGTGCTGTTGATGTCCGATCCGCGGCTGGTGGAAGTTCCCGGGGCGGTGTTCCTCCACTTCGGCACATTGCTCCTTCTGTTTCTCATTGTCCGGGATTGGTTCGGACGCGGTCCGGCTTGGGCGGCTGTCGCCCTGGCGGGTTTCCTCCCGATCGTCGGTCCCGCGCTGTGGACGAACGGCCATCCGTTTTTCGTAGTTGGGATGCTCTACTGTCTTTTGTGTTGGGCGCGCGACCGTTCGCCGTTTTGGTTTTCCGCTGCGCTGCTTCCGGCCGGCCTCGGTATTGTGATGGCGTTCCTCGCCTTGGTGCGGCTCCCGCGGGCATTAACGGAGATCGAACGATCGTGGAGGGTTAATTGGCTGTGGCCGTTGAAAGCCATCGCGATTGTCGTCACTGTGGAATCGCTGATTCGATGGTGGAAAAGCCCACGCGCGGTTTCCGCCGGTATGATCCTTTTAGCGATGGTGTTATTCTTTCCATACCGGTTGGATGCACCAAGGGCGGATGCCATGCTTCGAGACGGTTTTGGAGGGCGCGAGAGTGGGCAGGTCCGGGCGATGGAGTGGACCGCCGGACAATCCGGACGGGATCCGGGGCGGTTGTTTGTGATCAGTGTTCCGCGATACAACGGCGTAATAGATTCCGCACGGGTCTGGGGCCGGCTGGAATTCGGATTGAAGTCTGTGTTTGAAACTCCGAATGCCGCGGTCTCCGATGTGAATCCGGCGGACGATTTCCGGATCTTGGAATTCACCGGCGCGGACCGGGACCAACATCCGCAAAACTGCCCGTGGGATGGATACGGCCTGGTGTGGAAAAGCCGGAGGTTTGCGATATGCCGGAGCAGGTCATGAATGCGGTTGCCGGCCGGCTTCGGATTACGCTCCCGACCGGCATCTTCCCGCCGGACATCGGCGGTCCGGCTTCGTATGTTCCCCGGATTGCGGATGCCCTGGCCGCGCGCGGCCACTCCGTTGACGTGCTTACGCTGGCGGACGATCCCGCCGGCGAGGGCAAATATGCATTTCCGGTCCGGCGAATCCGCCGTGGGATGCCTCGCATCCCACGCATGATCCGGACTATTTCCATCCTCGCGGCGTCCGCGCGGAAGGCAGACCTGATCTACGCCAACGGGTTGTTTATTGAGGCGGCGTTTGCCGCGATGCTTGCGCGTCGGCCACTGGCGATGAAGATCGTCGGCGATTGGGCGTGGGAGCGGGCGTGCAACCGCGGAGAAAAAATCTTATCCGTAGAAGAGTTCCAGGCGCACCAACAGTCTCCGCGCTCCGAGCTGGTGAAACGGCTCCGCACCTGGGTCACCCGCCGAGCGGATGTGATCATCACGCCCAGCCGGTACCTAAGGACGGTCGTTGCCGGGTGGGGGATCTCCGCGGAGAAGATCGAAGTGGTCTACAACGCGCTCGAAACCCCGCCGGAGACGGATTCCGCACGTTTCCCACCCTTTGCCGGGATTACCCTGGTTACCGTCGCGCGTCTGGTGCCTTGGAAGGGGGTCGACGGCTTGTTGGAATTGATCGCCGGTAGAAAGGATTGGCGTCTGTTTGTGATTGGAGACGGCCCTGAACGGGGGAATCTGGAATCGCTGGCGGTCCGGCTGGGCGCCTCCGAACGGTCGATTTTCACCGGAGGTCTTCCGCGCGAGCAGGTGTTTGCCTACTTGAAATCGGCGGACGTTTTTATATTGAACAGCCTATATGAGGGGCTGCCGCACATCATCCTCGAAGCGTTCGCGGCCGGGATTCCCGTCGTCGCCACTTCAGCGGGCGGCACGAAGGAAGTAGTGGAGGATGGCGTCAATGGGCTTTGGGTTCCGCCGGGGCGGGAGGATCTGCTGTCGGCGGCCGTCGGCCGCCTGGTTTCAGAACCGGATCGGAAAGCGGCGCTGATCGCAGGCGGGCGGCGCACATTGCAGAAACGCTTCCGATGGGAGACATTGGTGGCGGAGACTGAGGCGGTGCTGAAGAACGCCGTCCTGAAGAAAGGGGCGAGCCGGTGAATGTACTGATGATCGGCCTGGGCGATGCCGGTTTGGACCACCCCGGAAGCGAGCCGGTTCGTCGCCACTTGGAGTATGCGCGCCGCGCCGGCGGCCATATTGACCTGGTGGTGGACTCCCCGTCCGGCGGGATTACCGAGTTCGGCGCGCTGACCGTGCATCGGACCGGAACCGGCCGGATCCGTTTTCCGCTTGCGGCGTATCGGCTGGCACGGGCTGCGGCGGAGAAATATCCGCCGGACCTGATCACAACACAGGATCCGTTCGCCACCGCGCTGGCCGGCTTGTGGCTGCGCCGGGCGTTGCGCCGCCCGCTGCTTGTCCAGAATCATTCCTGTTTCCTCTTCAATCCACATTGGATCGCCGAGCGGCCGGTTCTGTTCCGCGCCTATCATGTCTTGGCGCGCTATACTCTCCCGCGGGCGGACGCCTGGCGGGTGGTTAACACCGCTGAACGGGAAATCTACCGCCGGAAGCTCGGATTGCCCGGCGAACGGGTGCGCGTGCTCCCCGTTCCGTGCGACTTGGCGGCTTTTGTAAAACGCCGCGCTGCAGATGCCGATATGGAAATCCGCAACCGCTGGCGACTGCCGCCCGGCGCACCCGTGATTGTCTGGGCGGGGCGCCCGGTGCGGTTCAAGCGACTCCCCCTTTTATTCCAAGCCTTTGCGGGCATCCGCGAGCAGTTTCCCGGAGCCCGGTTGGTCATCGCCGGCCGGAAAAACCTAGCGCAGGAGAATCTGGACCGTGCCATTCGGAAATATCATCTGGAAGATGCCGTAACCTGGACCGGCGAACTTATGCTCACCGATCTGGCGGATGTGTATAGGCTCGCGGACGTTTTTTTATACGCCTCGATTTACGAGGGCTTCGGCCGGGTGCTGGTGGAGGCGGGTGCCGCCGGATTGCCGGTCGTCACGACCGCGACGGCCGGCGCGCGGGATATCATCGAGGAGAACCGGACGGGATTTCTCGTTCCCATCGAGGATGCTTCCGCACTTGCGCGGCGTGCGTGCGATCTGCTCTCGGATCCGGAGTTGCGCCGGCGATTGGGAACTGCGGCTCAGGAGCACATACCGGTTAAATTCTCTCCGGAAAAATTATTTGACGGGATCGTCGCGCAGTGGCGGGATACGGCCGGCGCGGGGGTGAGGCCGTGATGAAAACCACAAACCGGCCGAGGAAAAAAGTGCGGGGTGTCATTGTGAGGAACCGAAGGGAGCGAAGAAATGATACGCTACTCGTTTCTCCACCGCCGGTAGACCGCCGTATCCGGCTGCTCTACCTGCTTCCCCGCTACGACGCGGATTCACCGGAGCACGTTTATCACCTGTACGGTTTCCTGAAAAAACTCCAAAATCGCATTCCAATAGAAGTGTATGTGGAGCGGGTTTCGGGCGGGCTACCGCGGGATGTGCCCATGCGCCCGCTGTGGATCCGCATTCCGGCCCTGAGGCTGGTCGAGGAATGTGCGCGCTTTTTCCTGGCCCGCCTTCGGGGGATCCGGACTTTCTACGTTCATTATTCCTACACCGGCGTCATCGCCGCATCGATCGTGGCCCGGTTGTTGGGCGGCCGGGTATTTTATTGGAGCTGCAGCCTGTATAAGGAATTCCGTCCGAGTGCCGATGCCCCACGCGGCGAGCGATTGCGGCAACGGATCAATGAATGGCTGCTCGAGTTCTCGGTGCGCGCCTGCACGCATCTGGTGACGGGGACTCCGCGCGTGGCGGATTATTACATCCGGCATGTCGGCCTCGCTCCCGCAAAAGTACGACTGCTTCCGAATTTCACCGATGTGAACCGCTTTCGTAGCATGACGCGGCGGGAGGCGCGGAAAAAATTAGGACTGCCTCCCGGACGGAAGGTTGTCCTCTTTCTGCACCGCGTGGCTCCGCGCAAAGGGGCGCACTTCCTTCCGGAGATTGCACACGGGATTATGAAGGAAGCCGGCCCGGTGATATTCCTGGTTGCCGGGGGAGGGCCGTACCTTGAGGAACTCCGTCGCCGCGTCGACGGGGAAAACCTCAGTGCGCATTTCGATTTCCGGGGATGGGTGCCGAATAAGGATGTCCCGGATTACTTCCGCGCTGCTGACCTCTACCTGATGCCGTCGGAGGAGGAAGGATTTCCGCGCGTGCTGCTGGAGGCAATGGCGGCGGGTTGCCCGTTCATCGCATTCGATGTGGGCGGCGTGCGGGATATTATCCCGATAAGCATGATCGGCTGCATAGCGGAGCGGCGCAACGTACGCGCGTTTACACGGAAATGCGTTGTCGCATTGCGGGATACCCGTTTGCGCAAAGCCTGGGGCAAAGCCGGCAAGGAACAGGCGGTTATCTTCTCGGAAGACCGCGTCCTGGAAGCTTTCCTCCGCATGATCGATGGCCAGGCGCTGGAATGGGATGCGTTCCTGGCTTCCCGGGAGCCCGGGCTATGACCGGGGCGACCCGCAACCGGATCGCCTGGGCCGGAGTGTGGAGCCGGGCGCATAACAACTCCCGTTATGAGGAGCTGCTTCCGCGCCTAACAAATGTGGATCGGTATTACGTCGATCTGCATCCCTGGTGGCCGATCCGCGGGCTGCGGCGGCGGATAGAACTGCCGTTGTTGACGATCCGGCTGGGGTTGCGGTATCCGCTGATGCTGTGCACCGATTGGAGAAAAATCGGATGGATCCGGAGCCGGGTGGTGCTTGACCACGACGATCCGTTGTTCGAACCGGCGGAGCTCCGCGCGCTTAATGCTCCCAACGTGGCCGCGGTGGTGGTCACCAGCGAAACGGTGAAAGCAGCATTCCTGGAGCTGGGGGTGCGTTCTCCGGTGCATGTTATCCCGCAGGGAGTCGCGGCCGCACCCGTAGATGAAAAACGGGTGAAAGCCATCCGGAACGAATGGAAACGCTCGGCCCAGGAAATTGTGGCGGGATATCACCAGCCGCATTTCGAGTTTTCCGATGAACTGCCTTCCGGCGCGCAACAAATGTATGCGGTGGATCGGCTGTTCGACATCATGGGGCGCGCGCGGAAGAAGGAGCCGCAGCTGGTCCTCTGGCTGGTGGGCGAACCGAGCGCTAAGGTAAGGAGGTTTGCGGGACGGAATTCCTGGGTCCGGCTGCTTGGATATAAAGAGCGGTCCGAATTGATGGACTATGTCGCCGCCTTCGACATCGGGCTTTATCCACGCCGGTTGGATCTGATGGGCCGCACCAGCATCAAGGTGCTGGAGTATATGGCCTGCGGCGTGCCGGTGGTCGGATTCAATGTTGAGGAAATGCGCGCGGTAATGGACGGCAAAGCGGGGATCGCCGTGGAGAC
>DAOUDU010000211.1:0-24194 GCA_034430775.1 Anaerolineales bacterium
GAACCCCGACCGTGGCAATCCCGCCGGTATCGTTCGTCTTCGCGACCGTAAGATCCGGCGCCGGCGATGCAACCGTGACCGTATCCGAGCCGGTGTTGTTCAGCTCGTCCGATTCGGCGACGTTGCCATTGGGATCGACCGTTGCGGTGTTTTCCAAACTGCCCGACGCGTCCGGAGTGGCGGTGAAGGCGACTGTGAAACTGCCGCCGGCGCCGAGGGTGACATCTGCGCCGCTGGCCGTGCAGGATAATACATCGTCGACGATGGAGCAACTGATGTTGGCGTCGTTGGTGATGTTGACGAAATCACCGGCCGCAGGGTCGCCGTAGGTCGGTCCGGCCGGGAGTGAATCCAGAAGGATCGTCTGTCCGTCCGTGAACGTCCCGTCGACCGGTCCGCCGTTGGCTACCGTGAGAGTCCAGGTGAAAGGACTCCCGATCGTGGCATTCCCGCCGCTATCGTTCGTCTTCGCGATTGTAAGGTCCGGCGCCGGCGATGTCGCCGTGACCGAATCCGAGCCGGTGTTGTTCAGCTCGTCCGATTCGACGATGTCGTTATCGGGATCGACCATCGCGGTGCTCGCCAATAGGCCCGGCGCGTCCGGAGTGGCGGTGAAGGCGACTGTGAAACTGCCGCCGGCGCCGAGGGTGACATCTGCGCCGTCGGCCGTGCAGGTTAATACATCGTCGACGATGGAGCAACTGATGTTGGCGTCGTTGGTGATGTTGACGAAATCACCGGCCGTAGGGTCGCCGTAGGTCGGCCCGAAGGGGAGCGGATCCTCCAGAATTATCAGTGTGTCCGCGAACGTCCCGTCGACCGTTCCGCTGTTGGCCACCGTGAGAGTCCAGGTGAAAGGAACCCCGACCGTGGCATTTCCGCCGGTGTCGTTCGTCTTCGCGACCGTAAGATCCGGTTCTGTTCCCTGATAATTTGGAAGGTTTTGAGGAACATACCGGGGGAATGCGACGGCATGCACTTGCACCGAGACTGCATTATTTTGGTCCGGAAGTCGAAGATTCGAATTAGGGATATATGTGGAAGCCGTGGACAGATAGCCTGAGCCGACCATGAGAAAGGGCATCAGGAAGAGAAGCTGTTTCCTGCTTATTGGCAGTACATCCGCATGACGAAATCCACGAAAGCGGCGGTGGATGGATTCGGACAGGGGAGTAAGTCGGATTGCCATAGTGCCCTCTTCTGAGCGGTCCGAATGAGCATCGGGCGCCCGCCTGGTAATAATCGGACAGGCGTGAGACAAACCCCGGGCAGGCCGGGACGCAGACCCCGGATTATAAGCCAAAATAACGGATGCCTTTTCCAATCCAGGCTGCCATCCGTTCCTATCCTATAGGATGTACCGGAACGCGCGGTTTGAGTTATGGCCGTTCCGTTACAAAAGCTGTGCCATGGATTCCGTGGAAAAAACGCTGTTTTTTCCACCCGCCCGCCGGTCGCTTCCTTAAATAAGGATATGCCTTTCTTTTCTCAGGTTCGATAAAAAACAGGTGAACGACCGCCGAACAACCGTAAAAACGCCCTAAAAATAGATATTTTCGGTTTACCCAGCTTTCACGGAGTGAAGAATTGCTCATTCTCTGCCGCGTTTGTGTTTTGTAGTCATGCTACGGAACAACGCGCGGTTTACCGCGCGGCGGTTCATTCCTCCCCGGAAAACCTTTTACCCCTCTGGCTTTTCCTATCTCCACGCCGGCGCTTCATCGTTAACCGCCGCTCGAGGGAGCTTTTCGTTGGCCGGGTGGCTTTCCGCCGTTTGGGAGGAACAGCAGCCCGGGCGACAAGCTCTTTGAATCTATCCAGCGCGTCAGCCCGGTTCTGCTCCTGGGTGCGGTATCTTCTCGCATCGAGGACCAGGATTCCCTCAGAAGTCATCCGCCGCCCGGCAAGTCTTATCAGCCTGCGGCGGATATCCTCCGGCAGGGAGGGGGAACGGCGGGCGTCGAACCGCAATTGAACGGCGGTGGCCACTTTGTTGACATTCTGGCCCCCCGGTCCGGATGCGCGGACATACTCGATCCTTATCTCCTCTTCCGGCAGGCTGATGCGCGGCGTGACGGCGATTTTCATGCGGACAATTGAAACATAAAGTCTCTTTATCGAAAAGCGTTTTTTTACGACCGGCACGGGTCCCGTTATACCCCCCCGGTGCGAATCTATCCCCGCTCATGAGACAGGATCGAGCGGGTGCTCTCCGCGAAGACAGGCCCGGAGATGACGGACCGCGCCGGTCTGCTACCGGTTTGCTTGACACTCCGCGACACGCGGGCTACACTACGATGGAATTTTCACTCCGAGGGGGAGCCTATGCTAGCCAGAGTATCCTCATGTGCGGTTATTGGCCTCGACGGTGCCGTCGTGGAGGCGGAGGTCGACGTCTCTACTGGAATGCCGTCGTTTGTCATTGTCGGTCTGCCGGACACCGCAGTCCAGGAGAGCCGCGAGCGCGTTCAGGCGGCGGTAAAAAACGCCGGCCTGGCGTTTCCCTACCGGCGGGTAACGGTCAACCTTGCGCCGGCCGATTTGCGCAAGGAAGGCCCGGCGTACGATCTGCCCATCGCTCTCGGGCTCCTGGTCGCCTCGGACCAGGTTCCCGGTTTCGAGCTGGATGAAACATTGGTGGTCGGCGAGCTCTCGCTTGACGGTTCGGTCCGGCATGTGCGCGGTGTGCTCCCGATGACCGTGCTCGCCCGCCGGCTGGGGCTCAAGCGCGTGTTTGTCCCGGCCTGTGACGCGCGTGAAGCGGCGCTGATCCCCGATCTGCAGGTTTTCCCAGTCGAGCATATCGCCGCACTCGTCCGCCACCTGACCGGCGACTGCCCGATCGCGCCGGCCAAAGCGCTGGCCATGGAGGATCCGGATTCGCTGGACAGCGATTACGCTTCCATCGGATACACGGCGCTGGAAGAAATCCGCGGGCAGGAACATGCCAAGCGCGCGCTGGAGGTGGCGGCCGCCGGCGGACACAACGTGCTGCTCATCGGCCCGCCGGGCGCCGGCAAGACTCTCCTGGCGCGGGCTTTCCCCTCCATCCTGCCGCGCCTCTCTCTCGACGAGGCGCTCGACATCACGCGGGTGTATTCGGTGGCGGACCAGCTGCCGCCGGATGTGCCGCTGATCAAACACCGCCCGTTCCGCGCGCCGCACCATACCATCTCCCACGCCGGGCTGGTCGGCGGCGGCAATTGGCCGCGTCCGGGGGAGATCAGCCTCGCCCACCGCGGCGTGCTGTTCCTCGACGAGTTTCCGGAATTCGGGCCGCGCGTGCTCGAAGTGCTGCGCCAGCCGCTCGAAGACAAAGTGGTGACGATTTCCCGCGCCCACGGATCGCTGACCTTCCCCGCAAATTTCATGCTGGTGGCGGCGATGAACCCTTGCCCGTGCGGTTATGCCGGGGATACGGTCCGCGAGTGCACCTGCGCCCCGGCCATGGTCACCCGATACCAGAAACGGATCTCCGGCCCGATGCTGGACCGGATTGACATTCACGTCGAGGTGCCGCGGGTGGAATATGCCAAGCTCGCCGATCCGCTGCCGGCGGAGGGATCCCACGCCGTCCGCGCCCGGGTGGAGGCGGCGCGGGAAGCCGCACGTAAGCGCTTCGCCGGGAGCGGATTGATCTGCAACGCCGAGATGCGCGCCGGCGACGTCCGCCGCTACTGCCCGCTGGATGAATCCGGCGGAACCCTGATGCGCAACGCAATGCAGCAGCTGCAATTGTCGGCCCGCGCATTCCACCGCGTGCTTAAAATCGCCCGTACGATCGCCGATCTGGCGGGCGAGGAAAGCATCGCGCCCGCCCACCTTGCGGAAGCACTCCAATACCGGCCGCGCAACAATTCCATGGCATGATCCCGGGCCGATCGAATTGCTCGAGACAGTTATCCAATTCTGGTAAAAAAAACTACAAAGAGCATACAGGACACAAATAAAAACCCCATATATTCTTTGTGCCCCGCGTGGCAATTCCTCGGCCGCCGGTTTGGACGCCATTGCGTTTTTTCGTTCGCCGGGTTGCGCCGATTGGGATAGAATGGCATTCTTTCGGAACGCCCTTGGGTTCCCCGGGGAGATTGCCATGGCATCGATGGACAACGAAAAACCCGTGTTGGTGATCGGCGCCGCCGGTATAGATATGGTCGGAAGGCTCTCCGGGGAGATGGAAGAAGGGACCTCCACCCCGGCGCGGATCCGGTTCGCCTTCGGCGGAGTCGCGCGCAACGTGGCGGAAAACCTGGCCCGGTTGAGCCAGCCGTGCAGCCTGCTCTCCGCCGTTGGCGAGGATGTCTCCGGCAGGGCGCTGCTGGATGTATTAAAGGAAGCGGGAGTGGACGTATCGGCCGTCCGAATTCTCCCCGACCAAACCACCGGCGCATATCTGGCGGTGGTGGATCCCCACGGACGGCTGCGGACGGCCCTGGACGATATGACGGTTCTCAAGACCATTACTCCCGCAGTGGTCAACGAGCAGGAGCCGCTCTTTCATGCGGCCCGGATGGTTTTTCTGGATGCGAATTTATCCGTGGAAGCCATCGCCGAGGTCTTCCGGATTGCCCGCAAAGCCGGCATCCCGGTCAGCGCGGATCCGACCTCCCGTCATCTGGCGGCCCGGCTGACACCGTACCTTCAGCACCTCTATTTACTAACCCCCAATGCCGGGGAAGCGGAAATTCTTCTGGGCCGCAGCATTCCACCGGAAGATTCCTCCAATGCGGGCCAGGCGGCGCAGGAACTGGTGGCGCGCGGAGTCGGCATCGCGCTGATCTCGCTGGCCGAGTTTGGTGTGGTGTATGCCACCCGTGAGAAAAGGGGGCACTTTCCCGCGTTGCGCACCGCCATCGTGGATCCAACCGGCGCCGGGGATGCGCTGACGGCGGCTGTCCTGTTCGCCATCCTCAACGATATTCCGCTGGACGAAGCCGTGCGGCTGGGAATATCCGCCGCATCGCTCACCCTGCGCTCGCGACGGACGGTCGTGCCGGAATTATCGTTGGAAAGGTTATACGAAGAGCTCATGTAAAACCCTCGCCGGCGGATTGGCAAACCCCGCCCATCGCGCCGTTTCTCAAATGCTGCCATGAACCATAAAGAAACCGTCCGAACCGGATACAACGCCATCGCCGAACGGTACCTTGCCGGCCGCACGACGGATTCCGATGACGTCCGGCTGCTGGGTGATTTTATTCGGCGATTGCCGCAAGATGCGCGGATTCTTGATGCGGGCTGCGGCGCGGGTGTGCCGGTAACTCGATTCCTGTGCCGGTTCCACCGGGTCGTGGGTGTGGATTTCGCGGAAGCGCAAATCCGCATGGCGCGCCGTCTGGTTCCCGATGCCCGTTTTGTCTGCCAGGATATGACGAATCTCGGCTTTGCCGACGGGACGTTCGATGGGATTTCCTCCTACTATGCCATCATCCACATACCCCGGCGGGGACACGAGGCCATCTTTCGGCGTTTCTATCGGCTGCTTAAGCCGTCCGGCTGGATTTTATTATGCCTGGGAGCCGAGGATCTGGAGGAGGATGTCGTCGAAGATTATTTGGGCGCCAGGATGTATTGGAGTCACTTTGACGCCGAAACGAATCTGCGATTGGTCCGCGGGTGCGGGTTCGGCGTCATCCGATCTACCGTCGTGGCGGATGCCGGGTCGCCGGGATCCGGCCACCTCTTTGTCCTGGCGCAAAAGAAAAAGAATTGAAAGAGGCTCTTCCGGGGAGTGCGTGCGCAGTGATTCCCGTGATGGACGAAAGCCGTTAAGGAGTGGGCGTGACGTCCGGGGGTTTGGCCGCCGTCCGCGTCGGCGTATCCGTCTGGGACGGCAGGCGCGTAATACTGGGCGAGACGGTGGCCGTCGGTTCCGGCGGGGCGCCGACGATATCGAACACTCCGGATTGTTTCCATTCCCGGCCGGCGAATATCTGCACCTCGTAGGTGCCGGGCAGGAAGAAATCGGGGGAGGTTTTTTTCGTAATCACATCACCCCCGGACATGGGTCCGCCCCACGGCTTGGAATCCCAGCTGAACAACTCGCCGTCGTGATACCAGATCACCGTCCATTGCACCCCGAGGTTGACAAATTCGTATGAATACAGGACGACGATTTTCTGGACCGGATTGAAGAAGACCGTGCCGGGAACCACCGGTTGATTGTTCGCGTCAACCGATTTCGCGAAGGTCAGCGGGCCGACCCGCAACTTGGGGTCCGGGATGACGTTGCTGCTGAAAAATTGTTCGATGTTGAATGGGACGAACGGGGTCGGGGACGGCGTGGGAGTGAAGGTCTTGGTGGCGGTCAGCGTGATGGTCGGCGGCAGGGTCCGGGAAGGGGTGAAAGTGATGGTTGGTGTCAGGGTGGTGCTGGGCGTTAGGGTGGTGGAAGCGGTGGGTGTAATCACCTGGAACACAATCGGCTCGCCGAACAGGCGAACCGTTCCCGCCAGCAGGAGAATACCGAATGCCGCGACCAACAGGCGCCAGCCGGTTGCGGCGGTCTGCTGACGAATAAGGAAGAACGGCTGGCGCGGGGCTCTGCGCAGGAGCAGGACACCGGCCAGGACGGCCAGCGCGGCAATCCCGACAAGTATTCCGGCAACCAGCAGAAGCAATTGCTCGACCGATAGATTTCCTGGCAAGATGGTCTCCCGGTGGTCTTTCTCTACGTCCGGGATTATAGCAAAAGACCCTTTGGGAAATGAATAAGCCATCGGTCAGGCTGAAACACCTCATTATTTAAGGCGTGCTTTTTGTAGTAGTATCGACATGCGGGGCCGGTTGTGCCATGCCGTGATCCCGGGGTTGAGGCCGTTGGGATGCATGGGGGAATACTTCGGTGAGATCCATGACCGCGCGCGGCGGAGGATGCCGCAGGACCGGGTTCCTTCAGGGTCCGGGTTTCGGGCGGAACGGATGCGCGGGAGTCTTCGCGGGAGGGAGTGATGTTCGCAGTCGTGTTCAGTGGTGGGGGAAATTACGGCGCCCTGGAAGCCGGAGCGCTTGAGGTTTTCCTCGAAGCGGGTGTCCGGCCCGGCTTATGGGCCGGTACGTCCGCCGGAGGGTTGAACGCCATCATGATGGCATCCAATCCCACCGTGCAGGGGGCCCGTTTGCTTCAGGATTATTGGCGGCAAGCCCGCCCTGTTCCGCAGGGGGGGGCGAGCGTCTTCACCGCCGCGCGGCGGTTTGCCACGGGAATGGAAAGCCTGTTTCCCAATGAGCCGATTGCGGAATTCATCAAATCGCATCTGCCCGCCGGCTGCCAGACGTTCGGCGATGTATACCACCGCACCAAGCAGCGCGCATTCGCGGTTGCGGTCGAGTATCCCTCCAACATCATCCGTATCTTCGGCGAAAAGCGCGACGATCGGCTGCTTGACGGTGCCATGGCCACCTCCGCGCTGCCGCCCTACTTCCCGCCCTGGAAGGTGGGTTCGCTGCGGTATATCGACGGCGCGGCCGCCGTCAATCTCCCGGTGCGGGTGGCGGTGGAGTATGGCGCCGATGAAGTCTTGGCGATGAATATCGAAGGGGACATCATCATGATCGAGGGAATCGGGATCATCAACTTGACCGGCTTCTTGATCGGCGTGATGGTCGGCCAGCTGACGGCGAATCAGGTGGAATGGGCGCGGCATGAGGGAGTCAGGGTGAATTTTCTCCGGCTGGATGCCGGACCCGTGAGCCCGTGGGATTTCACCCAGGCTGATGCGCTGATCGAGCGCGGGCGCCAACTGGCAAAAACCTTCCTGGCCGGGCGAAAAGGAAAAATTTCGCGGGGCGCCACCTGGAAATACCGTATTCGGCGTCTCTTCGGGAGAATCCCCCGCCCCAAGACATGGAAATGATCGCTATTGGGAACAGGATCTCCGATCTTGCCGATCGGCACCGAAAAAACTAATCAATGGTAATTGCTTGTCTGGTGGATTCAGACAGGTTCGGTGAATCGATGTGCGGTTCCCCATTCTCCTTCCGGAAGAATTCCGGTCTGATACTCGGGGCCGCTTTCCACGTATATTTATACTGAATCAGAAAACCACCCGCCGCGAGTCGGGTTTCCACGCCACTCCCGGCTTGCGCCGGCGGGGAACTCGCCTATAATAAGGCGGCATACACGGCTGGGTTAAGAGAAACAAGGAGGAATCGCATGTCAGACCTGTTCCAGAAAATCACAGACAGCAGGAATTTGCTCGAGAAGATCGGCGGCTGGATCCCCGGGTTCAAAGGATACGTGGACCGCAACGCCCGCCGTGATGCGGACAAACTGCTGCGCGAGACGGTTGCCACCCGCTTCGAGCAGCAATGGTCGCGGGTTTCGGAGCTCCAGCGGCAGATGATCGAGGAGGGGGGCATCGAATCGGTGGACACCCTCGAAGCCGCGGCGATCAAACTGCGCACATTCATCGACCGTGTTCGCACCGCACCCTACGGGTATGCCGGGTTCTTCGATGCCGTGAAGGTCAACGAGCCGGAACTGGTCAAACTCTATCAGTTTGATGCGACCCTTCTGGATCGCGCCGTTCAGCTTGCGGCCGCGATCGATAACGTGGCGGCCTCGTCCGGCTCCGACGGCCTCCCGGCGGCCATCCGCAATGTGACCACGCTGGCGCAGGACGCACTGGATGCCTTCCAGTCGCGCAGCGAGCTCATCCTGGGTTCCGACGCCCCGGCGCCGGCCAGTCCGTAACGATCCGTCAACCTTTCCGGTCCGCAAGGCCGGTGATTAAGTGCGGGGATCCGATCCCCCACGGGAGAAAAGACCATGGCAAGAATCTTCGATGTCGTCGAATACCCGGATGAGATGCGGGATGAAATTGTGCATCGCTTCCCCGAGACCGGATTTGGGGATTTCCGGATCGGTTCGCAGGTGATCGTCCGCGAGGCGCAATCGGCTGTGTTCTTCCGCGACGGCCGGGCGCTGGATACCTTCAAGGCCGGACGCCACACCATCACTACCGCCAACGTCCCCTACCTGATCGACCTGATCGGCAAGGCGTTTAACGACCGCACGCCGTTCACGGCGGAAGTGTATTTCGTCTCGATGCGGGAGTTCGCCGACCAGAAGTGGGGCACGCCGCAGCCGATCATCATCCGCAATCCCGGCATGGGCCTGGGCGTCGCGCTGCTGCAGGGGTTCGGATCCTACTCGTTCCAGGTCGCCAATCCGCAGCAATTCGTGGCGCAAATTGTCGGAACCACCGGGGCCTATTCCACCGCGGATATCCAGGGCCGTCTGCGCGCGATTCTGCTGTCCAAGTTGTCGGATCTGCTGGGCGAGACGGCCGCCAAGAAGGACGTGCCTTCCCTGATCGGCCTGACCGAGGAGATCGGCGCGGGAGTCCGCGCCAAGTGCCAGGATGATTTCCAGGCCATCGGGTTGACGCTGAAATCGTTCTACATCGAGAACATCAAACCGTCCGACAAAAGCGCCGAGGAACTGCGGGCAATGGGTATGCTCGACATGGCCACCTACACCCAGCTGCAGGCTGCCGACGCGATGCGCGACGCGGCCAAGAACCCCAGCGGCGGAGCGGGCCTCACCGCCGGGATCGGCGCCGGTATGAGCATCGGCCAGGTCATGGGCGAAGCGCTGAAGCAGGGTGCGTCCGGCGGAGGACTGGCGGGCGCGGGGGCGGGTGCCGCGGCCGGTGCGGCGATGTCTGACGTGATGACCGTCGCCGACGTGGCGGGGATCCTTAAAGTGAGTGAAGAGGACGTCCAGGGGCTGATTAAGGGCGGCGAACTGAAGGCCAAGAAGATCGGCAAGGGATACCGGATCGGAAAAGCCGCGCTCCAGGAGTACCTGAGCAAGTAATTTTTCCGCTGATGCAAAAAGGCTCCTTCGATACCGAAGGAGCCTTTTTTTATTTATTGACGCGCGACACCGTTTCAGATTTCCGACCCAACCCCCCGCTCTACTTTCTTTTTAATAAACAATGACGTAAATTACTCCCTCCCCTCTTCCCGATTGGGAAGGGGGGGAGTAGGACTCTTTTTCCACTTTCGGACGGAAGATAGGGCAGGGGATTAGGCCAGTGCCTGCCGCTTCCGGATCAGACTGTATACCAGCACGCCGATAATTATTACGGCCGAGGCCAGCGCGGCAAGCACGAGCGATTTGGCCGCCGCTTGTTTCACGGCGATGCCGATCAACGCCCACACGATTACCAGATTGTAGGCGATGTCGCGGCGGGTGAGGCTCATCAGCCCCGCAATAAGGATCACCGCGGCGAACAAGATCAGCGTCCAATCCCGCGCGCCAATCCCGAAGCCGTCCCATTGGAGATAATATAAAACGTCGGTGATATTGGCGATCGTGGCGACCGTAATCCATCCCAGGTAAACACTGAAGGGAATGCGCACCGTCCACGTCTCCGCGGTGGAGATCCGTGTCTGCCCGATCCCCAGGTTCAAATAGACAAGGATCAGCATGGCCAGCAGGCCGAACATGGCGATCAGGGTCAATGGGAATTGCTCATAATGCCACAGAAACAGCCAGATGCAATTCGCCAGGCCGGCGACGATCGCCGGGTAGCCGATCCGCCGCAGCCGGGGGTTCTCGCGCTGGGAAGGCAGCGCCTGGAAGACCGCGTACGCGATCAGGCCGATGTAGATGACTCCCCAGATCGAGAAGACGTATCCGGCCGGGACAAAGTACACTTTAAACCGGTCCGAGATCTCGGCGGTGGAGAGCCCGTTGAAAGGCAGGGCGTTGGCGAGGAGGTTGACGGCCAGCGTGGCGAGGATGGAAAGGACGACGAGGATTTGACGAAGCGTGTCTTTCATGGAAAGCCTCCCGGTGGGTCGATGGCGGATGAGGGCACGGATATGCCAAAAGGAGCGGGTTGCGATAATAACTATATATCCGATCCATCGTACTTGGCAATGTGAGAAAAAACGCCCGGCAGCAGGAGCGCCTCCCCAATCCCCTCCCGGATTTTTCCCCTTGGCCATTAAATGAGTATTCCGCCCCCTCTCCAAAAGGGAAGGGGGAAGGAGCGTTGGGGCCGATATGAATAAAATCGAATCACAGGGAGGGAGTTAGGTCAGTTTGCCCCTCAGCACGGGGTGTTTGGCGGCGCGGACCTCATCCAGCCGCCCGACGGGTGTGTTGTGCGGGGCTTCATGCAGCAATTCGGGATTCGTATGCGCCTCCTCGGCTATTTTTTTCATCGAGTCCGCAAAGGAGTCGAGGGTTTGCTTGCTCTCGGTCTCGGTCGGTTCGATCATCAGCGCATCCGGGACGATCTGGGGGAATTTAACCGTCGGGGGATGCACGCCGTAATCGATCAGGCGCTTGGCGATATCGACCGCGCCCACCCCCGGCGCATCTCCCCAGCGGCCCTCGGCGACAAACTCGTGCATGCACGCACGGCTGTGCGACATTGTGTACGTGTCTTTCAGGAGCGCGCGCAGGTAATTGGCGTTCAAGACGGCGGTCTCCGCAACCTTCCGCAGCCCGTCGGCGCCCAGCATCCGGATGTATGTGGCGGCACGGACCAGGATGCCGAAGTTGCCGTTGAAGGCGCGCATGCGGCCGATGGTTTTGACTGGGGTGCGGAATCCGTAGAGCGGCGGATCCGCATCGTTGCCGGGTTCGGTCATCTCGACAACCGGCGCCGGCAGGAAATCTGCCAGCATCCCTGCCGCCCCCACCGGCCCGGAGCCCGGCCCGCCGCCGCCGTGCGGGGTGGAGAATGTCTTATGCAGGTTGAAATGCATGACGTCGAACCCGAGATCGCCGGGCCGGACGATCCCCAGCAGCGCATTCAGGTTGGCCCCGTCACCGTAAAGCAATCCCCCGCACCCGTGCACCGCTTCGGCCACCGCAAGGATGTTTTCCTCGAACAGGCCGAGGGTGTTCGGATTGGTAAGCATCAGTCCGGCGACGGTTTCGTCGCACAGCTTGCGCAATTCCGTCAGGTCGATGTTGCCGTTCCGGTCGGAGGGCACCTCGACCGCTTCCATCCCGGCCATGGCGACCGAGGCCGGGTTGGTCCCGTGGGCGGAGTTCGGGATGAGCATCCGCAGCCGGTTTTCCTGGCCGCGGTCGCGGTGGTAGGCGCGGATCATCAGCACGCCGGTTAATTCCCCTTGCGCTCCCGCTGCCGGTTGAAGCGAAACGGCCGCCAGCCCGCTGATCTCGCTCAGCCATTCCTGCAGCTGGTACATGAGCGCCAGGCACCCCTGGGCCGTCCCGGGATCCTGCAGCGGATGGGCAAAGGCGAACCCCGGCAGACGCGCCGTATCCTCATTAATTTTGGGGTTGTATTTCATCGTGCATGAACCGAGCGGATAGAAGCCCTTGTCGACCGCATAATTCAACTGCGAAAGCCGCAGGAAGTGGCGGACGACATCGGCTTCCGAAAGCTGCGGAAGCGGCAGATCGGTCCGGATCAACGCGGGGGGAAAAGTCGAGGGATCCACGTCGAGCGCCGGCAGGTTCACGGCGGCGCGCCCGGGGGAGGACAGTTCGTAGATCGTCGGTTCGGTCATGAGCGTATCCTCACAGCGACTCCTCGGCCAGCGCTTCCGCCAATTTGTCGATCTGCCCGCGGGGGGTCATCTCGGTGAATGCCAGCAGCATGTGGTTGACCAGACAGGGGTAATCCTGCCCGAGGTCGTAGCCGCCGATGATCTCCCATCGGTCCAGGAGATGGCGGTTGATCTCGGCGATGGATTTCGGGCAGCGCAGCATGAATTCGTTGAAGAAGGGAAACCGTGAAACCACCTGAAATCCCGGGATGCGAGCCAGCTGTTCCGCGGCGTACCCGGCGCGGTGATAGCACAATTCGGCCACTTGGCGCAGGCCGCGTTTACCCATCAGGCTCAGGTAGATGGTGGCGGCCAGCGCCATCAGTGCCTGGTTGGTGCAGATATTGGAGGAGGCGCGTTCGCGTTTGATGTGCTGTTCGCGCGCGGCCAGCGTAAGGGCGTACCCGCGGCGGCCCTGCCCGTCGACGGATTCACCCGCGATGCGGCCGGACATCTTATGCAAATAGGCCTGGCGCGTCGCGAAGAATCCGAGGTACGGCCCGCCGTAGGAAAGCGGGATTCCCAGCGGCTGCCCCTCGCCGAAGACGATGTCGGCGCCCATTTCCCCGGGCGGCTTCAACAGCCCGAGCATGATTGGATTCGCCGCCACCGCCAGGAGCGCGCCGGCGGTATGGACGATTTCCGCCAGCGAAGACAGGTCTTCGACCTCGCCCACGAAGGATGGATACGGCACGACCACCACCGCGGTGGATTCGTCGACGCAGGTGGCCAGGTGTTTGACCCGGCTGCGGGCCTGGAAGGCCGAATAATTTTCGGGCGTTTCGTCGCCGGCGAAGTGCACGCCCGCACCCTGCAGATAGGTGCGGATGGTCTGCCGGTATTGCGGGTGCAGCACCGGGGACATCACCACCCGGCGGCGGCCGCGGGTCTGATGCAGCGCGAGGATCACCGCCTCGGCCGCGGCTGTCGCGCCGTCATAATGGGATGCGTTGGCGGCCTCCATCCCGGTCAGGGCGGCGATCAGCGTTTGAAATTCGAAGATGGATTGCAGCGTTCCCTGGGAAATTTCCGGCTGGTAGGGCGTGTAGGCGGTGTAGAACTCTCCGCGCAGCAGCAGGTGGTCGATCGCCGCTGGAATGTAGTGATGGTAGGCGCCTGCGCCCAGGAAACAGGCCGAGTTCCGGGCGTGATTGTTGGCCTCCGCCAGATACTGCATCTCCGCCAGGACTTCGGGTTCGGAAACCGCGGGCGGGAGTTCCAATCCGGGGAAACGCTCGGCTTTGGGGATTGCGGAAAACAGGTCCTCAATCTTCGTAATACCAATGGTACGAAGCATCTCCGAGCGTTCCGGTTCGGTGTGCGGAAGAAATGGCATGCAGCCTCTCAGGAAACGGCGGTGCGCCGGGTGAACGGGGCGGCGCGCGGGATTCGACTTAGTGCTGGCGACCGGCGCAGTAGGCCTCATAGGCCTTCGAATCCATCAACGCGTCCAGCTCGGCGGGATTGGCGAGGGTGAATTTCACCATCCAGCCTTCGCCGTACGGATCCTTATTGAGCGACTCGGGCGTGGTCGCGAGTGACGGGTTGACCTCGGTGACGGTTCCACCGGCGGGGAGGTAAACCTCCGACGCCGCCTTGACCGATTCGACCGAGGCGATCGGTTTGCCCTGTGCCAGCGTATCGTCCTTTTTCGCGAGCACTTCCACGTAGACGACGTCTGAAAGCTGCCCCTGGGCGTAGTCGGTGATGCCCATCGCGCCCTGGGTTCCTTCCATCCGGATCCATTCATCGTTTTTGGTGTACTTCAGGTCCTTGGGAATGTTCATGCCGAAACCTCCATGGAATGGCCGATGCGCCGTCGGCGGTTGCGCGCTCCGTTGTTGATCCGCAGAGTGAAGAACGGCGGGGAATCTTCAAAGGGAAGAGATGCGGCATTCCGGCGCCGGGTGGGATGAACGATGGACAGCAGTCCCGCGCCAAGCGGATGCCGTAAGTTTTTTTCTCCCTTGAATACGTATGCAGTCTACCCGGATTCTAAAAAGTGGGGACCGGAAAGTCAAGGAAGGAATACCCAAAAAAGGGGGAGTATAATCCTGTGTGCCCCTGCGCAGGCCGGAAAACACGCCTTGGAAAGCGGTCGGCAGATGGGGAATGGGCGAGAGGAGCCGTACGGTCATCCCATGAACGCACCCTTAATCCGAGTTCTGATCGCCAAACCCGGTCTGGACGGCCACGACCGCGGTGCTAAGGTCATCGCCCGCGCGCTGCGGGATGCCGGGATGGAAGTGATTTACACCGGCCTGCGCCAGACGCCCGAAATGATTGCGGATGCCGCGTTGCAGGAAGATGTGGATGTAATCGGCCTGTCGATTCTCTCCGGCGCGCACGGGACGCTGGTTCCGCGCGTGATGCGGCTGTTGCGGGACAAGGGACTCGGGAGCGTCAAAGTCTTTGTCGGCGGGATCATCCCTGACGCCGACATCCCCGACCTGAAGGCGTCGGGTGTTGCCGGGGTGTTCGGTCCGGGGACGCCAACCACGGATGTGGTGAACGCTATCCGACATGTACTGGGCGCGCCGCAGCCCGGGTAACTCTCCAAGGATGCCGACCCTGACGGAACGTGTTTCGGCGGGCGACCGCCGTGCCCTGGCCACTCTGATCAGCCGGATCGAAAAGGATGATCCCGAAGCGCGGGCAATTCTCGGCCGGCTGCACGTGCGGACGGGCCGCGCGATGGTAGTGGGGATAACCGGCGCACCCGGTACCGGAAAATCCACGCTCGTCGCGGCGCTGACGCGCGTTTTCCGCCGCGGGACCGCCGGACAGCCCCCGCGCACGGTCGGGATAATCGCCGTCGATCCGACCAGCCCGTTTTCGGGGGGTGCGATCCTCGGCGACCGGATCCGGATGCGGGATCTGGCGGGGGATGAGGGCGTATTCATCCGCTCGATGGCATCGCGCGGCCGCCTGGGCGGGCTGTCACATGCAACGGATAGCGCGGCGCGCGCGCTGGATGCGGCGGGTTTCGAAACGGTCCTGATCGAAACGGTCGGGGTCGGGCAGGATGAAGTCGATATTGCCCGCCAGGCGCCGACCGTTATAGTGGTGGAAAGTCCGGGATCGGGCGACGACATCCAGGCGCTGAAAGCCGGGATCCTCGAAATCGCCGACATCCTGGTGGTCAACAAAGCGGATATGGCCGGCGCCGAGTCAGCTTTCGAATCGCTGTGCGCGATGCTCGGATTGGGCGCGCGGGAAAGCGACGGCTGGAAGACGCCGGTGCTGAAGACGGTGGCGACAACCGGGGAGGGCGTGGATGCCCTGGCCGACGCCGTCCACCGCCATTGCGGATATTTGCGCGCCACCGGAGAAGGCGAACGTCGCGAACGGGAACGTGCGGAGGCGGATCTGCGGGACCGCCTCCGGGAGTTGCTGTTCGCGCGCTGGCAGCAGGGCGGACGGAGGGACTTGGCGGAGATGGCGCGCCGGGTTGCCGCCCGCGAGTGCTCGCCGGAAGAAGCGGTTGAAAAACTTCTGGAATAGTATTGTCATTGCGAGCCCGCTTCAGCGGGCGAAGCAATGACTGGGTATAGGTTTCAAGGTTTGTCGTTGGAGACCGTCCATGGATTACTTTGGAGAAAAAATCCGGTTGCGCGCCATTGTGCGGGAAGACCTGCCGCGGTATGTGGCCTGGTTTGCGGACGCCGCGGTCAGCGAAAACCTCGCCAACCAGATGCCGATGAGCCTGGCGCACGAGGAGCGCTGGTATGAAGAGAATCTCGCGCTTCCGGTGGAGCAGCAGGCGCTGGCGGTCGACCTGCGGTCCGGGCGGGGAAATTGGGAGCACATCGGCGGCACGGGGTTCCACTTCGTCGATAAGCGCAACCGGCTTGCCGAATGCGGCCTGTTTATCGGACCGCGCAAGCATTGGGACAAAGGATACGGCCGGGATATCCTCCTGACGCTGTTGCGGTACGGGTTCGAGACGCATAACCTGAACCGCGTGCAATTGCGGGTGATGGAATTCAACGCGCGCGCGATCCATCTGTACGAGAAGATCGGATTTGTCCGGGAAGGTTCGATGCGGGAGGCGCATTTCTATAAGGGACGGTATTGGGACATGCGCCTCTATGCCATTTTGCGCCGAGAGTGGGAAGCCCGATATGGCGCCTCGAAGGAGTAGGCAGACTATGGCGGTTTACGGTGGAATCAAACTGTTCGCCGGGCGCGGATCGGTTAATCTGGCGCAGGCTGTCGCAAAATATATCCGCATCCCTCTCAGCGGCCACGATGTGCTCGATTTTCCCAACGAGAACATCTTTGTCCGGCTGCATTCCAGCGTGCGCGGGCAGGATGTCTACATCATCCAGACCACCTCGTCGCCGGTCAGCCGCAATCTGATGGAACTGCTGATCACGCTGCGCACGCTCAAGCAGGATTCGGCGGACCGGGTGACGGCAGTGGTGCCCTACCTGTGCTACGCGCGCTCGGATAAAAAGGACCAGCCGCGGGTGGCGATCACCGCGCGGCTCATCGCCGACATGATCGAAGCCGCCGGCGCCGACCGTTACATCTTCCTTGACCTGCACGCCGGACAGATCCAGGGATTCTTCTCGGTGCGCGGCGACGTGTTAACGGCATTCCGAATCCTGTCCGGGTATTTTTCCAAGAAGAAAAAGAAAATGCACGATCCGGTGATCGTCACCGCCGATCTGGGGTTCGCCAAAAAGGGCCGCAACTTCGCCGCCTCGCTGGGGTGCTCGATGGCCTTCATCGAAAAACGCCGCAAGGGCAACAAATCCCTTACCGAAGCGCTGACGGTGGTGGGCGACGTGGACAACCACGACGTGGTGATCGTGGACGACGAGATCGACACCGGGGGAACCATCATTCAGGCGGTGAACACCGTCAAGGAATACGGCGCGCGCGACGTGTACCTTTCCTTCGTGCACCCGGTCTTTTCGGGATCGGCCGCGGAACGTCTGGCGGGGTTGCCGGTACGCGAGTTCATCACCACCGATACGATCCCGATTCCGGAGCGGAAGAAGGCCCTCCTCGGCAGCCGCTTGGTAGTGCTTTCGGTGGCGCCGCTCCTGGGCGAGGTGATCCGCCGCACGCATGATGGCCGCTCGGTGGGTGAGTTGTTCCACGAGTGACCGACATGGTCATTGCGAGGGGCCGAAGGCCCCGAAGCAATCCCCCTCTTTTTCGAGAAGCAGGAGATTGCTTCGTCGGCCCGGCTCTGCCGGGCCTCCTCGCAATGACATTATCCGTATATCATGATGGAATCCCGAATAAAGGAAAATAACGCCTTATGCTGAATTCATTCATCCGGCTGGTCGGCGGAGATCCCAACCGCCGGGATATCGAGCACTATACCGAGCTGGTCGACGAGATCAACGGCTTGGAATCGGAGTATCAGGCGTTGACCGACGCGGCGCTCAAGGAAAAGACCGCGGAATTCCGCAAGCGCCTGGAGGACGGTGAGACACTCGACGACCTATTACCCGAGGCCTTCGCCGCGGTGCGTGAAGCCTCGCGCCGGACGATCGGTCTGCGGCATTACGACGTGCAGCTGATCGGCGGGATGGTCCTGCACCTCGGCAGCGTGGCGGAGATGCGCACCGGCGAGGGTAAAACGCTGGTCGCCACATTGCCGCTCTACCTTAATGCGCTGACTGGCGACGGCGCGCACCTGATCACGGTAAACGACTACCTGGCCCGGCGCGACGCGCGCTGGATGGGGCCGGTCTTCGATACGCTCGGAATGACGGTCGGGGTGCTGCAGGAGGCGTCGCGAACCGACAACGCGCGCAAAGCCTTCCTGTACGATCCCAAGCGGGAATCCAACCAGGAGGATGCCGACCGGATGCAGATGGTGGACCGAAGGCTGGCGTACGCGGCCGACATCACCTACGGCACCAACCACGAATTCGGCTTCGATTACCTGCGCGATAACCTGGCCATGCGGCGCGAGGAGCGGGTCCAGCGCGTCCGCAACTTCGCGATCGTCGACGAGGTCGATAACATCCTGATCGATGAAGCGCGGACGCCCCTGATCATTTCCGGGCCGGCGTCGGGCGAGCAGCAGGAATACAAACGCATGTCCCAGGCCGTGCGCCAGCTGCGGCCGGAGGATTTCGAAATCAGCGAGCGCGACCGGACGGTGAACCTGACCGAGGCGGGGGAAAGCCACATTGAAGAGATCCTCGGCGAACCGCTGCGCGATCCGGACCGGCCGGAGGACGTGACGCCCGAACAGGCGCGGCTGGCGGGATACCTTTCCCAGGCGCTGCGGGCGGAACTGATCTTCCGCCGCAACCGGGATTACCTTGTTCAGGGCGGGCAGGTGGTGATCGTCGATGAGTTCACCGGCCGGCTGATGCACGGCCGGCGCTGGTCCGACGGATTGCATCAGGCGGTGGAGGCGAAGGAGGGGCTGGAGGTGCAGCCGGAGAACGTCACCTACGCCACCATCACCCTGCAAAATTATTTCCGCCTGTACGCCAAGCTTTCGGGCATGACCGGCACGGCGATCACCGAAGCCGAGGAATTCGACAAAATCTATAAATTGGACGTGACGCCGATTCCAACCAACCTGGAATACCTCGCGCGGCGGCCGGATACCGACCTGATGGAAGTGCCGTTCAAGGAAGACGGCAATAAGTTCACGTTTTTTGCCCGCAAGGCCGCTCCGGTAGAACCCATTTTCTGGCGCCGGAAGGATTACAAGGACACCATCTACCGGACCGAGGAATCCAAATTCCGCTCGGTGTGCGCCGAGATCCTCCAATTGCACGTGCTGGGGCGGCCGGTTCTGATGGGCACCACCTCGGTCGAGCGCTCGGAGATCCTGTCCGAACGGCTGCGGGCGGAACATCTGCGCAAACTGGTTCTGACCCTGCTGATCCGGGATGCGTGGTTCACGGCCCACAACCGGGAGGAAGACGGGCGCCAGGTTGAGGAGTTAATGCCGCTGGCCGAGCCGCTCGGTTCACTTGCGCCGGCTGCGCTGCGGACGCTGGCCAAGCCGCTCTCCCTCGCGCTTAATCCGGAAGAGCCCGCCAACGTCGACCGGCTGTTGAAGCTGTTTAACCTGCCGGAGGAATCGCGCCCGCGCCTGTTGCAGGTTCTGCAAAAGGGAATTCCCCACCAGGTTCTGAATGCCAAGAAGCATGCCGAGGAAAGCCAGATCATCACCGGCGCGGGCGCCTTCGGCGCCGTGACGATCGCCACCAACATGGCCGGCCGCGGCGTCGATATCAAGCTCGGCGGCGAACTGGCCGAGGAAGTGCTGGCGGCGATCAACCGCGTCCTGCGCCGCGAGGGGATCAAGGATCCGTACAATCTGATGAACCTCGAGCGCCTGCAGCTGCTGGAAAAGGCCACGCCGGAACACATCGGCATTTACACCTCGGAAGTGGAATTCTTCCGCAAGCACATGCGTGAAGAACAAAAGGTGCGCGAGCTCGGCGGACTGCACGTGCTTGGTTCGGAACGCCACGAGGCGCGGCGGATTGACAACCAGTTGCGCGGGCGTTCCGGCCGCCAGGGCGATCCCGGCTCCTCGCGCTTCTTCCTCTCGATGGAAGACGACCTGATGCGCCGTTTCGGCGGGGATCAGGTGGCGGGGATGATGCAGACCATGCACATCGACGACGCCGTGCCGATGGAATCCGGGCTGGTGAGCCGGATGATCGAGCAGGCGCAATCCAGGGTGGAAGGCGCGAACTTTGACGTCCGCAAGCACCTGCTCGAGTACGATGACGTACTCAACAAGCAGCGCGCCAAGGTTTACGAGATGCGCGAACGGATCTTCGAGAAGGAGAATCTGCGCGAAGATATCCAGGCCATGCTGGAGGAGGACATCCGCCGGCATGTCCGGACGGCCGAGAAGGAAAAGGAAGACCCGTGGAAACTGATGGCCTGGCTGGACGACATCCAGCCGACCCTGCGTTTTTCCAACGGCGAAGCCCGGCCGTCCTTCCCGGTGCGGCTCATTCTGGACGAACTCATGGAGGCGGCGCCGGCGCAGCGGTTGCAGCGGCTTTCGGCGCTGATCGGCGAGGCGCTGGACGAGGAAGCCGAACATCTGCGCGAGGGTTTTGGGAAGCAGATGGATGGAATCTCCGAACGCGCCCAGGCCTGGGCGCGGGAAAACCGTGAGGCGCTGGATATGGCGTGGGAGGGGGCGGAGCTCGAAGCGCGCGAGAAGGGCACGGATATGACCCCGCGCACGATCCTGGATGCGGTCGCCCAAACCGCGCCGATCGATGCTAAAGCGGTGCCGCGCGAACTGCTCGCGCCGGATCAGGCGCACCATCTCCACCAGCACCTGCAGGATCAGACCGAGGACGCGGCCTGGGTGCGGGCTTCCGCGCAGGCCGCCGCCTGGCTGCAGCGGCGGACCGGCCTGGCTCCGGATCGCGCGGCTTCCGCCGGGATGGATTTCGACGAAACGGTCGGCCAGTTGCGGAATCAGCTGGATCAGGCGCTTGCCCAACGGCGGGTGCGGATCCTGCGGGAAGTCGAAGAGCAGATCCGCGCGGCGGGGGGCGAGGATGCGGATGAAAATCTGCTGGTCCGGCTCCTCATGACCGTGACTCTTAAGACTCAGACCGTCTTTGACCAACGCACGCACCAACGCCGCGCGGTTTCGGCGGCGCAATTTTCCTGGGTCCACCTGGCGGCGAAGCTGGCCGCGGGCGGGGGCGCGCGCGATACCGAGGCGCTCATCGGACGGATCCAGGACCACCTGCTCGAGACACTCGATGCAATGCGCGTGGAATGGGGGCGCCAGATCTGGGTCCGGACCGGGGAACAGACGTTTGCCTCCCTCGCGCCGGATTTCCAAGCGTCGATGCGGGCCAACCTCCCCGGCCCCTGGCAGACTCTTGAACTCGACGTGCCGCTCCGGCAGTGGCCGGAATGGGCGCGGGGAAAAGCGATCGAGATGGCGGGCGACCGGGTCATCACCCAAGCGCACCGGGAATTAATGCTCGGCGTGGTCGGGCAATCCTGGGTGGAATACCTGACCGAGATGGAAGGGCTGCGGACCGCGGTCGGCCTCGAAGCGTACGCCCAGCGCGATCCGCTGGTGCAATACAAGAGCAAGGCGTTCGATTTATTCCAGCAACTGATGCAGCAGGTGCGGACGGGCGTGGTCTCGCGGTTGTTCCGCATGTCGCTGCGCAATGCGCCCCCGGCGACAGGGGCCCCCGCACCGGAAGGATCCCGCGGCGCGCCGGCTCTGCCCCCGGGGGGGGAGAAGGTTCCGGCACCGGCGGGAACGAAGAAGAAGAGGCGGCACCGGCATTAAATATCAGCTGTCCTAACCCCCTCTCCCCGTTTTTGCACGGGAGAACACCGTGCTTAAAAACACCCCTCTCCCCCTTCCCGTGCTACGGGAAGGGGGAGAGGAGAAAAGGGTGAGGCGGTAGTATCACGGTAAGGGGGAAGGGAAGTGGGCTGTTCGATTATTCCATGCCCCCTCCTCCTTCGACCTCACCGCCCCCTATGGTCCCCCCATTTGCCATGCGACACCCTTAATTGAAGTTGCAATATGCTTCCGGCAAATGGGGGGACGTGTGCTCAGGGAGGGAGGGTTGTGATATAAATTGATCATGATTCGATTGGGTAGAATTTTCCCAACCGTATTTGTCCTGATACTTATCGGCTGCACAGTGCCATTCTTTAATGGAACCGGAAAGCCCGCCCCAATTCCCCGGACAGCCGATTATTCCGAATTGACCTTCGATACGCCAACCCCCATCCGGACTCCGTCTCCGCTGCCTTCCGAAACCATCACCCCGACCGCAACCCGCAATCTCGGGTGGGTCGCTTCCCCGACCCTTGAGCCGACTTACAGTCCGTTCCGATGGGGTTGCGTACCGGACGGTTCGCCCGACCCCTGCCATCATGTCCTGCTCGATGTGGCGATGCTGCCCTCGGGGGAGGGCTGGGCGGTCGGGGAGCGGGGAATCATTCTGCAACGCCATGCCGGAAGCTGGAGGCAGTCGGCGAGTCCGGTGGAATCCGACATCCGGCGCGTGATCGCACTGGCGGCAAACGACGCGTGGGCGATTACGGATGAATCTTTTGCGGTTGCTCCCGGAGAACTGCGGTATCGCAGCCGCCTGCTGCACTGGGACGGCACCTCCTGGTCGGTTTTTTCCAACGCCACCCGGCTGGGGTACATTGTTGACCTTTCCTTTCTCACGGAAAGGTACGGTTGGGGAATCGTTTCCGAGGATGAAGGCTTGGAACCGGTTTTTTATTTGATGCGCTGGAACGGCAGGGAATGGTCGACCATCAACCGGACACCGGCGCTGCGCGCCATCCAGATGGTTTCTTCCTCCATGGGCTGGGCGGTCGGAGAGGGCGGTGTGATCCTGCATTGGAACGGGGCCGCCTGGAGAGCGATCGAATCCCCGACCGATATGGATCTCGACGGGCTCGTATTCACCTCGAATGTCAGCGGATGGGTTTACGGCACGGGGGGCGTGATCCTGCGCTATGCCTTCGGCGAGTGGTGGACCTATTCATCGATGGCGCCCAGTCCGCGCCGGATGGTCCTCGATCCGGAGGGGGAAGACGGATGGGTGCTCGGTTCGTGGCAGCGCGGGGATATCGTCCTGCGTTGGGACGGAAAGGACTGGGTGCCGTTCTCGGGCGGCGGGCCGGACGGCGAAGTGCTGGCGCTGGATTTTCCCGCGACCGGCGAAGCGTGGGCGGCCGGATGGATCCCGGGCCGGTCGCGGGCGGGCATGCTCTGGCATTGGAACGGCGGAGCATGGAACCGGGAGATCGAAAAGGTCCCCCTCCCGCTACAGGCGGCGGTGTTCCTGCCGGGGGGCGGCGCCTGGGGCGCGGGCGAGGACGGGATGCTGGTGAAATGGGACCGGACGGAGTGGATGGCGTCGGACAGCCCGACCGGCCAGACCCTGAACGCCGTAGCGTTCTTATCCGCCGCCGACGGATGGGCGGCGGGCGAAGGCGGGCAGATCCTGCATTGGGACGGGAGCGATTGGTCGGTGGCAATGCCGTATGTGGCTCGCGGGCTGGGGACCAATGCGCTGTATGCCCGCTTGCATGCGCTGGCGCTGACCGGGGCGGAAGACGGCTGGGTGGCGGGAGGCCTCGAGGGGGGTGATTTCAGCCAACCGTGGATCATGCATTGGGACGGCGGGGAGTGGAACGCAGTCGGTTTGTTCGCGCAGAAGCCCCCCTGCCGGTGTTCGCTGTATGGGATGTACTTTCCCTCCGCCGACGACGGCTGGGCGGTGGGCGGCGGCGAACAGATGTTGATCATGCATTGGGACGGATCGGCGTGGACTTACCAGACCTGGCCGGATTCCTACCGGCTGTTGGCGGTTCACGGCGTGAGCGCGGATGACATCTGGGCGGCCGGGATCGCCGAAAACGTTGCCTCCTCGATCAACCCGGGCGTGATCCTGCATTGGGACGGTTCGGCGTGGACCGCCTACCCTTTCCCGCACGGTGTGGCCTGGATGGATTCAATTTATATGCTGGCGCCGGACGACGGCTGGATGGCGGGCAACGGGCTTCTGCACTGGAACGGATCGGAATGGGGGATGGTGCCCTCGCCGGTCAACGGCGTGATTATTTCACTCGACCGCACCGCCGACGGGACGCTGTGGGCGGTGACGGATACGGGCAGCGTGCTG
>DAOUDU010000212.1:0-28292 GCA_034430775.1 Anaerolineales bacterium
ACGCGCCCCACAACACGTTTGGATGCCTTCGCCATGTTTTTTCCAGCTTACTTTAAACCCAGCGCCTTGGCGACTCCCTTGCCATAGGCCGGATCCGCTTTGGCAAAATGCGCGACCATTTTTTCCTGAAGCTCTTTCGGTACTTTCCCCAGGCTCCCCGCAATATTTTGGGCCAGCGCCTTTTGCTGCTCGGGCGACATCAACCGGTAGAGGCTGCCGGGTTGAATGTAATCGTCGTCCACGCCGCGCTTCTGTTCGTAGCGGTCCGCATCCCCGGAAATCCGCAGGGGCGGCTCGGCAAAAGCGGGATCGGCCACCGGGCCGCCCGTGCTGTTCGGTTCATAATTCGGATCCGGGCCGCCATTTTCGTCGAATCGCATGGCCCCATCCCGCTGATAGGTATTCTGCACCGTAGTGGCGTGCGGGCAGTTTATCGCCAACCGCTCGAAATTCACTCCGAGGCGGTACCGGTGAGCATCCGCATAAGAGAAGATGCGCGCCTGCAGCATTTTGCACGGCGAAAAGGAAATCCCCGGGACCACGTTGGCCGGCGAGAAGGCGGATTGCTCAACCTCGACGAAATAGTTGGCGGGATTGCGGTTAAGCTCCAACACGCCCACTTCCATTAATGGGTAATCCGCGTGCGGCCATACCTTGGTGAGGTCGAACGGGTTCCAACGGTACGTTTCGGCGTCTTTTTCGGGCATGATCTGCACAGAGAACGTCCACTGGGGAAATTCCCCACGCCGTATCGTCTCAAACAACTGCACGGTATGGTAGTCGGGATTCGCCGCGACCAGACGGTCAGCCTCTTCCGGCGGCATGCATTGGATGCCCTGCTTGGTCTTGAAATGGAACTTGACCCAGAACCGTTCGTTCTTGGCGTTGATGAAACTGTACGTATGACTCCCGTACCCGTTCATGAAAGGGATGCCCATTGGAATTCCGCGATCCGAGAACAGGATCGTTACTTGGTGAAGTGCTTCGGGCACCTGCGACCAGAAGTCCCATTGGGCGAAATCCCGTTTGGCATTCGTCTGAGGATCCCGCTTCTGGGTGTGGATGAAGTCGGGGAATTTTATGGCATCGCGGATGAAGAACACGGGGGTATTGTTCCCGACCATGTCCCAATTGCCTTCTTCCGTATAAAACTTCAGCGCGAAGCCGCGGACATCCCGGACCGTATCGGCCGAGCCTTTCTCCCCCGCCACGGTCGAGAACCGGCCGAACATTTCGGTCTTCTTGCCGACCTCGGAGAACAGCCTGGCTTTGGTGTAGCGCGTGATATCCTGCGTCACCGTGAGGGTCCCATGCGCGCCCGCCGCCTTGGCATGCACGATGCGCTCGGGAATGCGTTCCCGGTTGAAGTTGGCCAGCTTTTCCAGCAGGTAATGATCCTGCAGGAGTGTGGGACCGCGTTCCCCCGCGGTCAGCGACGTTTGGTTATCCGGGACGGGAATCCCGGCGGCAGTGGTCAACGTTTGCTTTTTGTTCATTTTGCTCTCCTCTCCTCTTAATCAGGAAATCCTCCAAGGACCAACGGATAGCGCCTCCTTGACAGGCCAAAATGGGACTACTCTTCATTCTACATGAGAACTTGGCAAGGGAAATTAATTTTTTTACGCTTCCGTCTTGGCCTTTCCGCTTCACACGCTGGATTAGCCGCTTATAGTCCTGTTCTATACCGGTAAATAAGCAATCCATGCCCAAGTGATGGGAAAAGACTCTTCCCAATCTTATGGAACACTTCTTGGAAATCCCCAGGCATTCTCAATGGCGGTAATACCGGCAGCAGTATCCACTCAACCTAAATCCATTTGTACGCGGATTACACGGAAAATTCGGATTACGCGGAGATGCGGAATAATTGAATTATTACCTACGGACTTTTTCTCTCGACTCCATGCAATCCGGAATTTTCTGCAATTTCCGCGAATGAATTCCCCCGGGATTGAGGTTATCTCCGAGCCGTCACGCTTGTTCAACAATACCGATCTAATGGTGTATGAATCTCGCAACAAGGAAACTACGAGCGGTAAATGGAGCGCGGCAAATGGCGCCGCCATGCGCCCCGGATTGGTGCTCAGCCGCACAGGATAAAGCCCATGGATTACCGCGCAGAGAAAATTTATTACCCGCCGGCCGATCCGTCACTCGGTAAGTGCTTATTGATGGGGATGATAAACACCGGGCTGTCGGTCAACTGGACCACCTGCTGGGCCACACTGCCCATGAAGAGCAGGTCCAGGCCGCCGCGCCCCTGCGAAGTCATCATGATCAGATCCACGCCTTCGCGCTTGCCCACATCGACGATGGATCGGGCCGGGTAGGACCCGGTCACGATCGTGCGGACGGTTAACCCGTCCGCCCGCAGGCTTTCCGCTATCGCCGCCAGGTACTTGCGCATGCCGGTTACGGCCTGCTTGCGGATGGCCTGGATGACGCTGTCCGGAGCGCGGTACTTTCCGCTTTCCGGCACCGCCGGAACACTAATCAGCATCAACTCGCACTCCAATTGCTTGCCGAGCACACGCGCATAGGGCAGAAGCTGCTCGGCAAAAGCCGAACCGTCCAGCGCGACCAGGATCCGGCCGAGATGGGGCGCTTCCGCCGGGCCGCTCTCGAATACCTGCACCAGCAAAATGGGGATATCCAGCAGATGGATCAGCTTGCTCGACAGCCCTTCGCGCAGCCAATTTTTCTCGCCCGAGCCCCCGCGGGTGGTGATGATGACCAGATCCACATCCTTTTCGGCCACCAGTTTGTATGTGGTCTTGGCGGGGGAACCCGAGCGGACGGCGCAGTTGACCTGAATCCCGGCGGCGTGGATCTTTTCGGCGACAGAGGTTAGGTATGCCCCGGCTTCAAATTGTTCACCGTCTTCCTTCTGATACCTGCGTGAAGCGGACAGGAGGGTCAACTGGGCGCCGGTGGTCTCGCAGATGAACTGAGCCATGGGCAGCGCCTGGGCGGCGTATGCCGAGCCGTCAAGCAGGGTGAGGACGTGCTTGATGTTGACAGGCCGCGTGAACCTGTGGCGGGCGAGGATAGGCTCGGGCATCCAGCCCAGTTTGAGCGGGGCTTGTTCCGCCTTTGCGGCGGCCTGGGCGTGGAGTTGTGCCTGGCCGAAGCCAAAACCGGCCAGCAGGCTGGAATCAATATGACCGAGGTAATCCATCTCGGGCGAAGGCGCGCCGATGTGCCGGCGGAAGTAGGAAAAGGCGGCATAGAGAATCGGGATAAACAGGAGGTATGCCCAGGCGCCTTCCAGGAAACGCTCTTCGAAGATGATTAGTGTGGCGCCGGTTGTCAGCAGGGCGGCGATCCCCGTACTGGAGACCATGGCCGCCTTGCGGAGGGAGAACCGGCCGGATACCTCGCGCACCAGGCGCTTGGTCACAGCCCAGCCGGTCATGCTCAGCAGGATGAAGACGCCGGCGGCGTACAGGGCCAGGTAGGTTTCCTCACGGGTGCCAAATAGCAGGAAGCACAAGCATACAATCCCGACTTCCAGCCAGACCGGCTTATCGGCGACTTCATAACGGTTGAGTGCGCCCAGCGCGGGCGGAATGTAGTGACGCTCCGTGAGCCCCAGGGCCAGATTTTGCAGGCCCTGGGCGCTGGCCGCGGAGGCCGACATAAGCACGAAGATGCCCACCAGCGAGCCCAGATACGGCAAAGGCGCCGGCAGAAGCCGGTCCATCGTCTGAGTGAAGACCGACACAAGCCCATTGGACGGATCCGAAAGGGAAAAGATGGCCGGTCCGACGATCAACATGGTGACCGCGGTTGTGGCCATGATGATCAGCAGGCTTTGAAAAGCCTTGCTGCTCTTCTGCTGCGGCGTTCCATCGAAGGCGGCCACCAGGTTGGCGAACACTTCGATGCCGGTCATCACCGCCAGGATGCGGACAAAACCGCCGAGGGTGAAATGTAAATTGGGCGGTAGAAAAGCCTCCATGGACAGTACCGGCAGGTGGAAACCGGTCCGGATCAGGGTCGCCAGGATCATCATCCACAGCAGGATCAGCACGCCGGCGGTGGCCGGGCCGAAGGCGCGTGCGGCCACCTTGGGGCCGCGATTGACCAGCCAGCCGGTGAAGAGACTGAGCCCGATGGCCACCAGGGCGCGGTACTGAATGCCAAGGAGGTATCCGTCCAGCACCGGGAAGCGGTCGGCGATAAAGGTGACCATCGCGGCCATACTCACCAGGAAGGTCAGGGTGTATTCGACAAACGTAATCGCCGCATTGACTTTAACCGCCCACCCCCCAAACTCTTCTTCACTCAGGCCGCTCCCGCCGGAGCCGTCGGTGACCCATTGCATAACCAGCCGGTACATGGCCGAGACCACGGCAATCGTCAGGACGGCCAGCCAGACCGATCCGCCAAAGACAACCCGGGCCACGCCGGAAGCCATGATGAGACTTAAAAACGGTCCGAAAACGTACAACGGGGAAGTTGCCGGATCCCCTCCGCCGGCCAGCGCGCCTTCGAGCGATGTTTTAAGTTTGTTGGAAATGCGAGCCATCGTATTTACCCTTTTTTCCGGCACTCCCGCGCAGGGTCGCTCAAGATCAGGCGGGGCAGCTTAAAGCCCAAGGCGGGATATCTTCGTTCGATACGCCTCAAGCATCCGGGGACACCGATCACCATTCAGCCACAAAACCCGAACGGAGCGTACCCCCTGCGCTTTATCGGCCGCACAGAACCGTACTTCCTTAATGAGGAAAGCCGATTGAGGCAGATTTCCCCATTATTGGCGGCTGAAAACCAGCTGTATATTATCTCACATGCTGAGAAGGGTTTTCCGTGCGAAGGACACGGCAGATCGTCGGTTGCCCTATTCCTGAGGCCGTCCTGCGGCTGTGGATCAGGTATTTATTACGCTGGCATTGATAAAAAAGGCCGCGGCGGTCTTGATAATTTCTACGGTCTTTTCTCCACAAATTCCCGGAGGGCGTCCAGCGCTTCCTGATTAATGAGCTTGTAGTCTTGGGCTTCCAGTGCGACCTTTTCTTCAGCCAGTCGCGCCTTGATAATTCCCAGCAGGGCGCGCGTGAAATGACGGCCGATCTTTCCCACGGTCCGGATAAGCCAATCTGCAGACCCCGTCTTGGGTACCGGCACATTCTCAAGATGCGGACTCCGAAGGACGGGGTGCGTATACCGTTGAAGTGTTTCCGCATTCGGCGAATCGACAATAACGCAAGTCTCATGCAAATAGAGCAGACGATCGGCTTTCGAAAAGAACGGCTCGTATTGCATTTGCGACTTTTCGGGCAATGGCGTGGTTGCCCAACGGGAACTTTTTTCTTCCCTGAGTCGCGGCCAATCCTGGTCGAGCATTTTCAGGGCGGCGATATTATTGTCGTGGAACTCTTTGGCAAGTTGCCTGCCGCGCATGAGGCCGTTGAGTGTGTGTACAATTTCCATCTGGATCCGGTCAATCTCCAGCAGAGCCGTGATCCCGTACAGTTCACACCCGCGCGGCACAGTATTAATTGAAAGCAGCAGATGGATGGTCGCCTGGACCGGGTCCGGTAAATTCTGGATGCATTCAATGTGAGGCTGTGCAATTTCCCGCAGGGTAGCCAGGATAGAATCCGCCGTTTCGCCCTCATCCAGAAGATACGGGACTTTGGCCGAGGAGTCGCCGCCCTTTCTTACCATTTCGATCATCCGCGGATCGTTGTGATATTCCAACGGAAGACTGTCAATTCGCGAATATTCCCGCCGGGTAATCGTCATGGACTGCAGGATGATATCGAAGAAGGGGAGAATGGGGGAAAGAACGAAGTACCGATCTGTATCAACTTTCAACGGCAGATGTTTGCGATTTGCCATTTACCCTCCTTTATATTGGCAATAAAATCAAGTTCCTGTGGCAGTCAACATTGACCCGAAAATTTTCGAATGCCTGGTGCGCCAGGCCGGTCCACGGCCAATCCGCCGGACAACCCGCCCCCAAGAAGCATTTTACCCGAAAGTCGATATTTGAATCATGGGAACTACCCGCTCGCGCTTTGCGCCCCCGGGGCAGCCCGCCCCGGTTGGGAGCCTGTCTTAAGCGAAGCGAAGGATGGGCCGGGTTACTAAAAAGAACTGAAAACACCGGTTGGCAGTCGGTTCATCCTTCTCACTATTACCCGCCGGCTTCTGCGCAATTTCCCTCGGTGTTTTCGGATTTTATCGATATATCGGTGTACGTTTTTCCAATGTACGCAGTTGCGGATCGCGTAATACACCCCAACATCGCCCGGGCAGACGCCTTTTCCATTTTGGAAAGAAGCCTGCCGCCACAGGACCGGAAGGATATGCGTGTCGAATTACGATTCACCGGCGATCCTTTTCCTATACCGGTCGGCTTCCATGGCAATTCCTGCGGCAAAGAAAATGAAAAAGACGGTGCTTAGGCCGAAACCGATCCAGGCATCTCCCAGCTTTTTTGCGGGAGTGCAGGCGCCGCATAAGTACATCACGTAGGCTTCCGGATATTGTTGAATATGGTTCAGGTTCTTTACCCAAACCTCGGTCTCTATCGACGCCCTGTCTTTCGAGATGATACCGGTCATTGGCTGGGATCGGATCGTTTCACAGGCCGGCCAATCCTTGACGTTGACTCTCAGAACCGCCGTCCCATCGGCATTGGTGATTAACAGAGTCGAATATTTGGTTTCGAAGAAGAAATTCGTTGTGACCTTCCAGTTTTCGATGGAATGACAATCCACGTGTCCGTCCAATACTTCCGCCCAGATATCCACGGGACGGCTCATCATCCGCTGCTTTATTTCCGCCATTGTCAGTTTTTCGGGTTGTCCGGGAAGATCCTTTGAAACCTGAAGTTGCTCCACCGCAAGATACAGGACGGCCATGGACAACAATAAACTCAAGACACCCATCACCGCGGGAAATTTCTTGAATAACGAGACCATATCTTCCTCCCTGTTGGGTGGATTTCCTGCATCCGGCGGCTCAGCCGCCCGTCCGCCCCCGCGGGTTTTTCCCGAGGACAAGGGGAGAAAGCGAGGCGGTCAACCGCGGGCCGGGTATGCACCGTCCCGCTCACTCATCCGATTATCATCGAAGCCGTATTGCTTTTTTAGGCTCGGCACAGGGCCAAGCTTGCGGGTTAATGCTTGCCCCTCACGATTTCCTCGATCCTATCCGAGAGGTGAAGCGCGGGCCTTTCCTGCGGACCGCGGGCGGCCGCTTCCCACGCCAATCCGGCCACGTCGCAGGCTGCGCGCGGGTATCCGAGGCTCCTCGCGTTCCGGCTGCGCCGGGCCAGCATATCGCCTCCATCCGCAAGCCAGTGACTGATCGTCTCCAGGCCGTCCAGCGGATTGCGCACCAATTCGCCCGCGCCCCCTTCCACAACGTATCGCACGTTGCCCGTCTCCTGGCCTTCGATGTAATCCGTGAGCAGGATCGGCAGTCCGCATGCCAGGCTTTCGGTGACGATCAGCCCTCCCGCCTTGCAGGCGATGAAATCCGAAGCGTGCATCAACACCGGCATGTTTTCCACAAAATTAAGCACGCGGGCCGGCACGTGCCATTCAACGGCCTGGAATTCGCGAAACAGCGCGTCATCCCCCCCGGCGACGACGGTCAGTTGGAGTGGAAGGCCGGAATGGTTCACCGCGCGCAGGATGCCGGTTAGGTTCTTGACTCGTTTGCCGCCGACAACCAGCACGCTTCTGAGTTCCGGCGGCCAGCCCAGTTCGGCGCGAACGGCGGCCGGCCCCCGGTTTTCTTCCCCCAGTTTCGGATGAACCGGTATCCCCGTCACAACCACTTTCTCCGGCGAAAGGCCGCTTGCGATTGCCTCATCCCGCGCCGCCGGCATCGAAACCAGGCAGCGGTCCGCCGCGCTGTGGAAATAGATCCGATGCACCGGCGCATAATCGGTGACCACGTTAAGCAGCGGGATGGCGCAGTGATCGAGCGCGAACACCGCGGCGAGCGGCGCCTGATAGATCGGGTACGTCGTGACGATGGCATCCGGATTAACACGCCGGACAAGATCGTTCATCACCTGGAACAGGACCGCCGCCAGGGCGTTTTGGATCATGCGGGTGGTCGGCCCCGAATCGGACACCTCATAATTCAATTTGTAAAAATGCGGAATTTTGCGAACTATCCAGTCATAACTCGTCCCGCTCCGGCGCAGGAGTGCCGGGACGCGTTTATCCTCCAGCGGATTGACAATTTCAACCGCGCACGCATCCGCATGCGCCTCTTTCAGGGCCTCGGCGACGGCCATGGCGGCGCTGCGGTGGCCGTAGCCCGCGTCGGCGGTGAGGATGAGGATGCGTTTTATGCCGGTCATAGGATAGTCTCCTGCCGATTCGTCATCGAAGAACACACCAACAAAGACCTCAAGCTGAGAACCAACGCCTGCCCCCGCGCAATAAAACTGCCCGCCTTAACGCTTTATGCGGTTTTGGTTCCGCGGCGGAAAAAGCAGGTTCTCTGTTTCTTTGGGAACCCGCGTGATTACGAAACCGCCTCGGGAGATCCATTCGATGCGTCTTTATTCGAGAGAGCGGTCAGGCGGTCCAGGCAAATTCGCAGCGCCGGGAATAAGGGACGATACACCTCTTCGAACAGGCGGGTGTAAACATCATGCCGGGAAGGATCGGGCTCGGCCGGTTGGGGGAGGATGCGGGTCATTTCACGAGCCGCCTGACGGACATCCGCATGGCATTCCGCGGCGGCGGCCGCCAGAATACCGGCGCCCAAGGAGGCGGCCTCCGTTATCGCCGCCCGGAAGACCGGTTTTCCGGTAACGTCCGCGATGATCTGGCGCCATACATCACTCCGCGCCCCGCCGCCGATGGCGATGTACCGGTCAACAGGCCGGCCCAGCGCTTCTTCCACGCCCATCGTTCCCAAGCACTGTTCGAAAGCCATCCCTTCCAAAATCGCCCGGTAGAGGTGCGGCAACCCGTGAACTCCGCGCCAGCCCACGACGATCCCGCTCGCAGCCGGATCCCAATACGGGCCAAGCACACTGCTCCAATAAGGAACCGCCATCAAACCCTCGCTGCCGGGCGGCACCGCGCCGGCGGCTTGGTCGTAGAATTCCTGCAACTGCGCAGGATCCTGCCCGGGGCGGCCCGCCATTTTTTCCAGGAACCAGGAGACGGTATACCCGCCGCCCAACAGGACGGTTTCCAGCAGGAAGGATCCCGGGATTCCGCCGGTCATTGTCCGGAAGGCGGGATCGATTACGCAGTCATCGCTGTACGTTCCCGAAATCACCGAGGTTCCCAAAGACAAATAGGCATCCCCCGGAGAGGTGATACCCACTCCCAAACCACTGGCTTGCCCATCGCCAATCCCCGCCACCACGGGCAAACCGGACGGCAATCCGCATGCTTCCGCGGCGGACGGCAGAAGGGTTCCCACAATCGTTCCCGGCGCGCAGACTTCGGGAAGCTGGTCCGGCCGAAGTCCGATCCGCTCCAGCAATGCCTCGGCCCATGCGTGGCGCGCGATATCGAACAATCCCGTCGGATCCGCGGAACCCCACCCGGTGCGGTAAAAACCCGTCAGTTTGTGCGCCAGGTAACTATGCACATCCAGATACTTGCATGTTTGGGCGAAGATCTCCGGACGGAATTCCCTGAGCCAGGCGATCTTCGCGATGGTCAGGTTCACCGAAAGCCGTTTGCCGGTGAGACGGTGGAATTCCCGGCCTCCGATGGAAGCCTCAAGACCCGGCAGAAGTTCGCGGGCCCGTTCGTCGATCCAGAGAATGCCATTGGAAAGCGGCCGGCCCCGGTCATCGACCGGAACAAACGTCTCGCGCTGGTGCGCAATGCTAATGGCCTTCAGCCTTCGTCCGTCCACCCCGCCCGCCGCTTCGCGGATCGCCTCGTACGCCGCCGTCCACCACGTTTCGGCCGGCTGTTCGTGCCAGTTGGGATGGGGCGTGATCAGCGACAGGGGGCGATAGCCGCAGGCCACGGCGGTACCGCGGCAATCCCACACGATCGCCTTGCAGGCGGACGTGCTGCAATCGATTCCGATGACCAGCGGGGAAGAATTATCCATCGACGGAATTTTTCCTTTGCCTTGTATCCGGTTTTACCTGGCGCCGGGCTTGGTGGATGGCACACATCGGCGGAAAGCTGGTCGCTAATATTATCGAAATATTACATCCTTTTAGCATTTGTTGCTCATTCCGAAAGGCTGCCTTTATATTTATCCTCATGCTTGGTCATCCGCTTAATGTGTGCCGGAGATCTTCCGGTGCGACGGTTGCGCGAGCATGGGGACCAGCACCGCCTTACTCTTTGAGCGGATTTATTTTCGTTTCATCAATCCCTTACAGGATGATCCATTGGCAATATAGCAAGTATATCCCGCCCTATTTGAATAGCCTGGCTTTAATGCATATGAAAAGTGGAAACCGCATCAGTTCCCGATAATCTTCCGGATTATTTTTTTCAAATTCTTTTGTCGGCTTGGGCTCCAAAACCCGCTCAATGAGGAATCCGTTTGCGGATAGTGCTTCACTGATCTCGCCCAGGCTGTGATAATAACTTTTCATGGATACCTTTCCGCCAAAACCCGTCCAATCGCAACGGACTTCCCGTGTGTCAAAATAATTTTCAATATTGAAATATCTATACGAGAAGAATGGGTGCTCCGTCGAGAAGACAAACCAGCCTTTATCCCGGAGAACTCTTCCAAACTCGGCAAAGAGCGCTTTGTGGTCTCGGACATAGGTGATGGCCAGGGCGGAAAGTATTCCATCAAAAGCATTATTCCCGAGGAAGGTTAACGGCTCCTCCATGTTGGCAAGGTGATACGTCGCCCGACCGCCGAGCCGGTTACGCGCATGAGACAGCATCTTTTCATTTGCATCCACAGCTACAACCTGAGCGCCTCTATCAACCAGCCATTCCGAGTAAGCGCCCGGCCCGCAGCCTATGTCTAAAATGGTTTTATTTTTTACGTCCCCAATTAGGGATTGTGTAGCCGGTCGTTCATAGTAGGCGTTATGCGGTTTGGTATCCGTTATGGCGGCATACGCATCGGCTATCTTGTCGTAAGCGTCCTGCGGAAGCGCGGTTTTCAACAATGCTCCTTTTTGTATGTATAAACCCGACGAGGAAGAAAATGTTTTTTCCAACGGTCTACGGTTCAGCCGCCCCGATCCCCGCCCTGCGGGCCGCGGACGCCCGGCCGACCGCGCCGACAGGAGTGCAATAGGCCTGTTCCTTCGATCAACGACTACGGAATACCCAGCAGAATATCTTCCCCTTCAACCTTGATCGAATAGGCTCTTTCATCTTTTACTTTCATTTTAATAAATCCCAACTTGGCTTCACCGACATTCTTTCCGGTTTTAACATCAAATTCTGCGCCGTGCCGTGGACAGGTTATGACATTGCCGGATAATTTCCCGTTTCCGAGGGAACCCCCGGCATGGGAACATTTATTTTCAATGGCATAATAGGCGCCTTCCAAATTTACCAATAGTATGTCCTTCCCGCCGGCAGATACTACCTTCAATTGATTATCGGATAACTCGGCTTTAGTTAACACTTTTACAAATTCCATTTTTTTCCTCCTGTCGAGCGACGAATACATTGAAGGACAATCGTTGCCGCCCAGCATAAGTCGGTTCAGCCGCCTGGCCGCCGGCAACCGCGGATCGGTTGGTACGCGAGTTTCCGTTAATCCATATGTTCCAGCATGTGTCGGCTGGGCTCCTTGCCATAAAGTATCATGCCAAATTGCTCATATTTATAATTGCTCTCTGTATCCAGATCATGCCAACGGGCCAAAAATTCCTGCTCTCGAAGCCACGTCCTGCGAAACGATGATGGATCTTCGAAGATCAGCGCCTTCTTAATGTATCCAATAACAATGGCATAATGCCCGTCATCATAATCCTGCTTCCAATCCTTTAACGTCATATAGCGTTCCGCCCACGCCTGCACGAGAACAATAACCGGATTCCCATTATTTAGATATTCCTTAAGATCATCCAAAGTAAGGTGTTCCTTTGTTTCCACTCGGAATCCATTGGCTTCGGCAAGCGATACCATCTTGCTGACACGCGTGCCGTCATCGCCGACCCCCAATTCCGTAATAAGTTTATCCTCGCGTATATACACCCCATAATAGGCCATTACCGTTTGTAAAGCCTTCGCCCCACAATCAAAATCATACGTTTGCCGGGTTATATGAAGATTGATAAGCCTTGCCCCTCTACCCTTGCTTTTTGGCATGCTTCCTCACATATCTTCTTCGACATCGCCCAACGAGTAGATGCTTTACCGCGCAGCCAGACGCCGTAACCCATCATTTTACTCTGAATAATCGAAATGGCATATAAATTATTATCACCCATCTCTTGCCAAATCCCGCCCCCGGGCCTGGCCCCTCCGCCGGGCCTCGCGAAGCGGACCCGCTGGGGCTTGCATCATGCGCGGGGCCTGTTGCGAAACGAGGGAGCGGTGAGTGCCGGAGATCCTTCCGGGGCGATGGTTTCACAAGTGGGCGGAGCATCACCACCCGGTGCTGTTCTGTGCGTGGTGATGTTGTCGAAGTGCGGGGTTAATCAGCGGGGATCGATTGGAACCGCTTGTCCGGCACAAAGAGTCATGCTTTATCCCGGTTTTGCTTTCCCGTCTGGATTAATTTCAAGCTGAATTCTTGTTTCTTGCCCCTCTTCAACACAGTTACTCTCCCTTGTATATCGACGTTGGCTCCGCTTTCCACCTCGATATCACCACGAATCTCCACATTTGAATTCTTCCCGAAGGATACCCTTGCGCCCTTATTGATCACAAGACTGGGTTCACGGGTCAGCACCTGGAACAGGCTGCCGCAATGCGTGCACCGGGCGCGCTTCGCGCTTACGTCTTCGAAATCGGTTGATCCGCATTGTGTACATTCGTAGGGTTTGATCATGGCGGCTATTTTACTCCCTAATTACGCGGCCAAACGGAAGGTGCTTCACCCGCTCGCCGAGCAAATTCATATCAGTATTTTTCGAAAAAGGGATGGTCGGATTTTCGCGAAAATTGTAGCCGCGGCATGCCCTCCGCGGCACACTCGCGGAGCGCCGTTATGCCATTGCCTTCAGGGAGAAAATGCGTTGCGAAACAAGGATGGGCTTGGCGGGACGGCCGCAAGTGCCGTTTGGGACGCTATCCTTTATCCTCCGTCTTTTTTTCCAGATAATCAAAAAGCGCCTTGTGACTCCAGACCTGTGCTTCGATGTAGGGTGCCAAGTCACTTCGGAGTTTTATTTTCCAATCCTCCTCAGGCATTCCCTTCCTCGCCACCAATGCTAGTATTTCGGATAGCGTGAAAACGACTCCATGTAGATGGGGCTGATAATATTCGGCCGGCTTTTCCCGTTCAAAATAGAAGGAAACCATGCTATCGGGGTATGTAAAACTGACATCGGATTCCGTGAATACTGCGAGCGGGATGCGGATTTCCTTTCCAACGCCTCGTTCCGGGGGATTCTCTTCCAGCCATTTCGAGGATCCAAGCACCATGGGTATGGGATAGTCATCTTGCGGCTTCCCGCCCTTGGCGACGAACCCTTCCCGAACCCAGGATTCGGTGGCCTTTCGATTTCTCAGGTATTGCGCCGGATCTTTGAATCTTAATCCATAAAGCGTGTCCTCATAGTGCGCTTCCATGATTTTAATTGCGTCTTCATCCGGCAGCGCGGACAGACTCCTAAAAGGTCCTGTCTCATCAAGATAATAATGGGTTAGATATTCAACCGCGGTCTTCATGAATTGCCGTCCAATGGCCAGTGTTTCCTGTCGCCTCTTACGCGCTCGCCTTGAGCTTTTCCTTCCGGTTCACCAGCTGGATTGTGTATCCCCATGGATCACGTATCAGAATCTTTTCCCCCTTGGAACTGTTGCGCGGGGATTCCCCCAGGCGTTCGGCTCCTGCACGAATGAGGCGCTCCGCCTCGGCGCCGGGATCTTTGCACGCAATCGCGACGTGAAGTTGAAGCGGCCGCAGTGTCCGGATATCAAGGGGCATTTCTTCCGTCAGCCGGAACAACTCCAGAATCGAATTATCTTCGCCATCCGTAATAAACGAAACGCCGTCCACATCATCCCCCGCTGATTGGATTATCCGGAACCCGAGATTATCGCGATACTACGCGCCCATCGAAATGGGCGCCGTCACGCCAATACCAATATGTTCAATATTCACTTTACGCACCTCCGGAGTGCCGTCCAGCAGCGTGCAACCCGGCCGATTTGCCGCGCCTGGTATTACCCCGCCATTTTAGCAGGCTATCCGAACAGACAAAAGCGTTCTCTCGCGGGGCTTTGGGCGAAGCCTGCGGAGGCACGCTCCCCGCGTTTATTGCTCGCGCGGTTTTTCATGCGAAGCAAGGAGGTCCGCCGACGCGCATCGCGCAATGAAAACCTCAAAGGCGAATTCCCAATCCGCCGCAACTCTCATCGAGCGGGTTTACTAAAATTTACTGCCGCTATCTCGTGAGAATCCGTGCGTTCGCGACTGTATTCTACCTGAGCATTTCATGATTCCGCAGATAGTATTCCATTTCTTTTTTACGGTCGTCAAGAAATGCCTGAAAAGTCATATTGTTGGAATTCCGTTCTTTGTTATGGCCGTTTTCCGAGTAGGTGATGCACGATGACGCCCACACAAGTTCTGTAAGATCCTTCTTTATTTCATGCAAGGATATGCTTAATCGCTGCACGGAATCATTTCCTTTAACAATAAGGAATTCAATCACTGCGGGCGGGGTATGCGTAATGATTGTTTGAACCGCTTCGATCCCGTCCGGTTCCCGCGTGAGAAATACCGCGTTTTGTTCCGCCTTTCCCGAATTTGAAAAAACCATTTCGCACTCCCATGCCGGATACCAAGCATATTCCTCCACCGGGCACAGCAAAGGGAATACTTCTGCCGCGCCGAACTCCAGGAGGAATTTTCCGGTTATGGTATTTTGTTTTCCTTGTCTCCATGGAACAGTTTTTTTGTTTTTCTCCATCATAATCTCCTGATTAATTTTTGGATATGTGTATCAACAGCCACTTTGAAAGTCGTTGTACTTGCCCAACCTTCCAGCGCACAGTCGTTTGGTCGGGCTTGGTGGAATATGCAATTTTTGAGGTTTGTTCTGGAAACGAATTTCCGGTTATGCCTGCCGAATGTTGTTATCGGTGTTGTGCCCGCGATCGCCAAAGGGTTGAAGTTTCTCGACCCATATCTGTTCCAGCAGTGCCAATTCATCTCTCAGGTTGAAATTTGGATCATCCTTTACCTTTGCGACTTCCAATATCTCGAAGACAAATTTATCCGATCCATATGCGTCCCATTCCTGCTGAAGCATTTTATTATAATGACCTCCGGTTTTCAGCATGAACTTGTGGCCGTTTAAAGGTCCTTCCAGGTTCAGGCTGCTTCCCAGAAGGACTTTTCCGTTTTCAATTTTTTTTACCTGAAAGACGCCGGCGGGTTTCTTTCGCTCTGTATATTCTCGATTAAGGTCCTTCCTGGATTTCATCTTCCTTTCCCTCGATTCCAAACACCCGCAATGAAAAACGCGCCCGATGAACAGCGCCAAGCTGTCCGGCCGGCCGCGCAAAACCTGATTCATTTTACCCAAATCTCTTCGAAACGCATACCCTGAACGACGCCAAGCTAAAAGCCAAATCCGCTGCAAGCGGAGACTGTTGAATATTATTGAATTAGTCGGTAGTCCATGTATATGAAAGAACGTCCTTCCCCTCCTCTCAGGAGAGAACATGAAACATATCGAAGGGATCGGCCACAACCAGATTACTATCATACCGGATGCCGTCGAGGACTATTTCTCCAAGGAGAAGCCGGTTCGGTTCCTGGACGCGTTCGTGGAAAACCTGGATCTGGCGAAATTGGGATTACAAGGAGTGGGACCGCCGACTGCGGACGCCCGCCCTGCCGCCCCGGCGATCTTCTCCGTCTCATCCCGGCCTACAACCCAAAGCGAGCAATCAATGTTCTTGGAAGGCAATCGTAATACCACGCGGCAAACCGCGCGGTATTACGATTGTGGGGTAGCTGTATATAAAATAAGTTCCTTCACATACTATCCAAACATTCTCTTTCTACCGTTCCTGTCCTGCCACGCACCTCCTTATCTGCCGCTCATTGCCATGTCGGGTAACTTTTATGATGTAATTTCCATCAGACCAGACCCCCCCAATATTGAATTTTACATTTAGCACCTTCGGGAGTGGTTGGGCGATTCCGATTCAGTTGGGAGGAGCTAAACAGTCAATTTAGTAGTAAGCTGTTTTACACCTCCCTGGTAGGAAGCCTTGCTCGTTAGCGCAACCTGATTGGTGACCTCCCAGAACGGGATGAAACCACAGCTAGAGATGGATACAGATTTTGAGTTTTTTACTCTCCTGTACAGATAATGGTGAGGCCCTTGTATCTTCGCTTCTATATAAGTACACACAACCGATGCACTACTTGTAAGGTTAATGACTGCAAAGTGTCCAATTGGTATGCCGAATGGGCCAAAAGCAGGAAGCGGAAACCAATTCCAATACTGCTTCAGGGTCCAATTACCAACACTCTTTTGACCTGATTTTCGAACAATCTTGGTGCCCACGAATTTCTTTGCGGCAAGATCGTATGTCCTGTCATTTCTAATAGCCAATTGCGCCTGTTTCAACGACCGCGAGGCAACCGCTTGTGTAATGCCATCTTCACCTTGATCGCAAAAAACATTCCAAAAGATGGATAACCGCTTCACTTCTTCCGGAAGCGCCTTGATTCTTTTTTCGGGCAACTTGCCCATCCATATATCTCTAACAACTATCTTCGAGTTGGCAATTGCACTGATCAGCTTCTCATTCATTTTAACGGCAACACATATCCTGTTTTTTCCGAGAACTACAAAACGTTGCTTCTTAAGGCTATTCGCTAAGGCAGTGCTTTCAGCATCCGTGAATTGCACCGGCACAAGAAGAACTACTTTGGTTGGGGCCATGATTTCCTCCTCTTTCAAGCTGTTGAAACGGATCTTGTACCAAAATTACGCTCATGTAGATGCTATTGGAAAAGGAATGTTCGCTCTAATTTTGCCGCCTCCTTTCTTTTATGTCCTCCCGTGTTAGTTGATCATATGCCGATATGTATTTCAGCTGAAATCAATTTTTACGACCCATACATACCCTTACTTCCTCCCCTCTTTCCCATTTCGGATCAACTCCAACGGGGTAGTATTTGGCAGGGTAATAGTTCATTTTTGTAGATAGAAAAGCATTCTGCTTTCATAGCAAATTTCTCACTATGTGCTTTCTCAGCCCCATATCCTGTAATAGCGAATAAGCACCCACCCATGCATACAAGCATCTACTATTATATGCATTTTCCCGATTTGTATACCCCTCTAAGCTCATCGGCCTTTTCATACAATTCCAGTCCATTAACGGTTCTTTATATATGCCATACTATGTGTCCTCCATCTACTGCCCTCTCTCACCTGGCAGCCTCAATCGATTCTCACCTCGAGGGTAAATCTTCTGATATACTTGCAACGCTTGATCGAAAGGGACCTCCCCGATGACTGACAGCGACCTGTAAACTCCGTTCTTTTTGGGCACTCCGTTTGCGCCGACCACGGCGGTTATGCCGCGTTCGGCCCCGACCGTGGAGCGTTGCCCACGGTTTTTGTTTTCCCCTACAGGTCGCACATGCTTACCGTCCACCAAATCCACAAATCCTTCGGCGATACCGTCATTCTGGACGGCGTCTCCTTCAGCCTCAACTCCGGCGAGCGCGCCGCCCTGGTCGGCCCCAACGGCTGCGGCAAAACCACCCTGCTGCGGATCCTGGCCGGTATCGACCGGGCGGATTCCGGTTCGGTCCGCAAGCCCGGTGCACTGCGAATCGGGTACCTGCCGCAGGGGCTCGTCCTTCCGGAAGACGAACAAGTCGGCGCCTACCTCGACCGCGCGCAGGGCGATCTGCCCCGCCTCACGGCGGAAGTCGAACGCCTGGCCGCGGCGCTGGCCGCCAACCCCGCGGATCCATCCGTCCGGACGGCCTACGGCCAAGCGCTGGATCGGATCGCCGCCGTTTCAAACGCAAACGGATCGGCCGCCGGCGTACCCGCCATCCTCGGCCTGGAGCGGGTCCTGCCCGATGCGCCTATTGCCACGCTCAGCGGCGGGCAGAAGACCCGCCTGGCGCTGGCCGGCGTGCTCCTGGCGCACCCGCACCTGCTGCTCCTCGACGAACCGACCAACCACCTCGACCTGCCGATGCTGGAATGGCTCGAGGGGTGGCTCACGTCCTTCCGCGGCGGCGCGCTGGTGGTATCCCACGACCGCACCTTCCTCGAACGCGCCGTCACGCGCATCCTGGAATTGGACCCGCGGACGCATGCGGTCCGGGAATACGCCGGATCCTACTCGGCCTACCGCGAACAAAAAGACGGGGAACGCGCGCGCCGCGAGCAGGCGTATTCGAATCAGCAGCAGGAGATCGCCTCCCTGCGCAGCGCGGCCGGGCATCTGCGCGGGATCGCCCGCTTCCGAAAGGGCGGCAAGGCGGATACGAAGGACGGATTCGCGAAGGGGTTCTTTGCCAACCGCGGCGCGGGGACCATGAAGCGCGCCAAGCGGATCGAACGCCGGATCGAAAAGCTCCTGACCGAGGACCGCGTGGAAAAACCCGGCTGGGAATGGGGGATGAAGCTTGAATTCGAACCGGCCGCCGCCGGCGGGAACGATGTTTTGCAACTCGAGAGTCTCGCCGTGGGTTATCCGAGAACCGTATTGCTCGAGGATATAGACTTGCATCTTCGGCGCGGCGCGCGCGATCCTCACCGGCGCGAACGGCAGCGGCAAGACCACGCTTTTGCGAACCATCGCCGGCGCGCTGCCGCCGCTGGCCGGCCGCGTGCGGACCGGCGCCAACATCAAACTCGGTTTCATGGCGCAGGAGCAGGAGACGCTCGACCCGGCCCGCAACGCGCTCCAGATCGTTAAGGCCGAGATCGCCGCCGACGAAACCGACGCGCGCCGCTTCCTGCACTACTTCCTCTTTTCCGGTGACGGCGTGTTCACGCCGACCGGCGCGCTTTCCTACGGTGAACGCGCCCGTCTTCTGCTGGCGCTGCTGGTGGCCCGCGGCTGCAACTTCCTCCTGCTGGATGAACCCATCAACCATCTGGATATCCCCTCACGCGACCGGTTTGAGCGGGCGTTGGACGTATTTAAAGGAACAGTGTTGGCTGTCGTGCATGACCGGTATTTCATTGAGAGAATGGCCACTGAGGTTTGGGGAGTATCCGAGGGAAGTGTGAGTAAGCTGGAGTAGAGACCGCCTCGGTCTCCTGGAAAACTCGACGATCAATGATCCGTTATAAAATTTTCCATTTCCTCCAGAAAGCCTCCACAACGCTGTAAATCCGCGCACGGAGAGTAGACATCGCCCGGTAAATCCGCAATAATTGGTGGAATAACTTTACCTTGCATGAAGAGAGGCGGGCATATATGAAATCCGTATCCAACCGATCGTTGCGTTTTTTTATTTTTATCCTCACGCCGATCCTCGGCGGCGCGTGCATCGCGCAGGCGGCCGGGCCGGCCCAAACGCCGCAGATCGTCGTCGTGACGGCCACCGGCGAGACGCCCCGCTCGGATCAACCGCTGGAGGCACAGACAACTGAACAGACCCCCGCCTTGGACCTGACAAGCACGCCGACGGTAACATCGGTCACCATGACCGCCGGGCAAGACCTCAGCTGTGTTAAAGGTCCGCATTGGGTGCTTTACGATTGGGTGGCCCGGATCAACGAAGGGGAAACCGTCCCCCTACTGGCCCGCTCGACCGCAGATTGGCCGGATTACTATTACGTCCGCACGGGCGACGGGAAGGAATGTTGGGCTTTTTCCGGAAGTTCATCCGTTAGCGGCGATCCCTCCACCCTTCCGGAGCGGGAAGCCCCGCCCCTGCCGACGGTCACGTACGTCATCGAGAACAGAACCTATTCCTGGATAACCGATTTCTACATTCGCGGCAAAGATGAAACCGCCTGGGGCGCCAACCGGATCGGCGTGGGATCGGTTCCGGAGTACGGGGAGACCTTCAGCATTACGATCACCGCAGGTTTTTACGACGTCCTGATCAAAGACAACCACGGCGGGATCCACTATCAAAAAGAGGATATCGCCATCGGATCAGAACCGTCATCCCGCCTTGTCGTCATTAACGACCGGGTGGATTTCTATTGGGACAACACTACAGGGCAATCTATCTGCCGGATCCTCGCCCTAGCCTTCGAGGTGGGGGATGAATTCGAATTGCACAAGCCCGCCGACGGCAACATCGCGCCCGGCGCCAGGGCTCAGATGAATGCGCTCGCCGGATACTATCTATTTTATTTTCACAAGTGCGGGGACGATGCGAATGTCTTGACGGTACACGGAGTTCTCGTGCCCGGTTTTGATGGTATCGCACCGGTATAGAGAAAGCATGCCGCGGAAGTCCACGGCACATCTGCAACCGATCGGGGCTGCGGGACGGGAGGATTTACGGGAACGGTCGCGGACGCCCGGGCACGGTAGAAGCGACCATCAACGATGGCCATTGAATTAGGTATTGGTTTTTTTATAAGGCCATGTATACTGTCGATGCAAGCCGGGCGGTCCGGTAGACCGCCCGGCTTGTGGTTAAGGCATGGCGTAAAGCTATCGCCCATCGCTCAAGGTCAATGGTCGGTTTTCCGATCGTCGATCGTCGCGTTCTTTGGGAGAGTTACGCCCCGCTCACGAGGAATTTCCGCACCCGTTCGCACAGCCACACCCGCGCCGCCGGGGTGAGGTAATGCGGCGTATCGGGAATGACCTCCGCCGCCGCGAGGTTGGGGATCACCTGTTTGGCACGGCGGATGACGGATTGCGCCGGAAAGAGCAGGTCGTGTTCGCCGGGCAGGACCAGCACCGGCGCGCGGCAGCGGGCGAGCTCCTTGCGCGAGACGTTCTTCGGCATATTGGGCTCGATATGCACGTGCCGGAAAGTCATCCGGCTGGATTCAACCGCTTCCGGATCTATCGGATATTCTCCGAACATCGGCCGCAGCAGCCACTCCAGGTTGCGGTCGCCGGGCGCGAGGGTGTAGCGCACCAGCGGCAGTACAAATCCGCCCCACATCACCCGCGCCGGCATCGAAACGAATCCGGAGGGGATGAACAGCACCGCTTTGGCGATCCGTTCCGGGATGCACGCCATCGCATTGAGGAGGATCCCCGCCCCGTATGAGCCGCCCATCATCGCCGCGCGTTTCAACCCCAAGTGTTCCATCCAGTCCGCCACCCATGTTCCATAGCTGAGATTGCCGGGCGGCAGGCGCATCGGCGCGCTGCGTCCCGGATGCCCGATCGTATCCGGCGCTATGATCCGGAACGCGTGCGCCAGCGGCGCGATCCAGCCGAGGGTGGAAGGATTGGTGTCGTTGCCGCCGTGAAAGACCACCAGCGGAGGCGCGTCCGCCGGACCGGCCAGGAGCAGATGAGTCCGGCCGAAACGCGTATCGACGTAGCGGCTCTCGACCGGGAACGGCAGCTTCGCGGCCTGCCGGTCGTACATGGCTTCGATCGCGGTTTGACTTTCCGGGGAACGATAGATGTTTTTCATAACTCCTCCCAAAAAGAAGCGGCGAGGGGGAGAAAGCAGCCGGTCGGTTTAATGAAGGCAACCCGACGTCCCATTCCGGCTCACAAGCCCGGGCAAATTCCTTTCAATATAGGCCGCCAACTGAACGATATCCTGCCGTGCATGCACCGTCATTTCCTCCACATACTCCCGGCCCAGAAGCCGGCGGATCAACGCATCCACCGGGGCGCGGAGGAACGGGTTTTCGAATCCGGCCGTGATCGTCCGGGAAAAAACCACCCCTTCCGGATCCTGCCGGATCGAAAAGACGGCGCGTATGTTCAGAAGCGAGCGGGGGAACATCGCCCGCAGAACGGCCCGCATGGAATCGGCCCCCTCCTCCACCGAGGCGACCCGGTAGCGCAGACGTGTAACCTTTCCGGCCACCCGCTCTTCGAAATATAAAACCGATCCTTCATGAAGCGGGTCGCCGCGTACATAATCACAGCGCAGATGTTCTTCCGGGGAGTAGCGGGGATAAATTTCATCCAACCGGACAAGGCAGCTTTTCAATTCCGCCATGGAGCACTTCATCCGGGTTGAAGCAGCGATGACGATCACACCTTCCTCCTGTCGATATTCCTGACGCAAACACACGCGGCGCAAACCATCGGTGAACCATGGCGATTGCTCTTTGTCCCGGAGGGACCTGCCCCCGTATATTTTTAGCGGGGGCATCGTTTATTAGCGCGGGGATTAATCCCCGCGCGGGCATGAATGCCCGCTCTTGAACAGGATGCTCGCCGGCCAATCGTCGATGGTCGATTTTCCCGCGGTCGATTGTCTATCGTCCATCGTCTATTTCTGCGGCATGCGCCGGAAGCGGGCGATGCAAACCGACAGGAGCGCCGCCTGATAGACCCAGCCGATGATGAAGATCCATGCCGCCGACGAGTCGCCCGCCTGCAGCGCCCAGCAGAACCGCGCCGTCCAGAAGGTGGGCACGATCCCGAACACCCACTGCCAGATCCCGGGCACAAAATACGCCACCATCGGCGGGAGAACCACCACGCCGCTCGCCTTGGTGAGCGCGAAGCCCTGGACCTTGTTCTCCGCGAACAAGACCAGGAAGAGCGACATGATCGGCGCGAGCGGCGCGGCGGAAAGCGCGATCAGCAGGATCCCGGCCCAGCTCAGCGCCGCCAGCCCGGTCAGCGGGATCATCACCGCGGTGAACACCACGCTGAGCGCAAGCGGGATCGCCAGGCGGTAGACCAGGTAGCCGTCCAGGCCGAGCGGGGTGACCTGCAGCGCCATCAGCGTGCGGTCATCGCGCTGATCCAGCAGCAGGAAGCCGATCACCGTCCCGGCCACAAGCGGCATGGCCATCGCCAGCAGGCTGATCAGCAGCGGATAGTATTGCGTGAGGTCGAACCCGGCGCGCTCGAGGATCAGGCCCGCCGCGTAGGGCACCAGGAAGCGGACCCCCAACCCCATCACCAGCGGAACCATCACGACGTACGGCAGCAGGTCGTCGCGCCCGATGCTGCGGGCGTCGACCGGTCCCAATGCGCGGAATGCGCGGATAACGTTCATGGCAGCCTCCAGCTATACCGAAAGGACCAGCCGGCGGTAGGCCCGGCGGGCCAGCACGGCGAACACAAAAACCGCAGCCGCCGGATACAGCAGACCGTATACCGCCTGCCCCGTGGAGAGCGGTTCCCACGCCGCGCGCATCAGCACAAGCGCCGCCTGCACCGGATGCAGGAGGAACAGCGGGCTGCGCCACAATCCGAAATAATCGATCAGCGGCAATCCCAGCGCCAGGACGTACAACATCGAAGGCATCAGGAACTCGTTGATCGAGCGGTAGCGGACGATGACGGCGAATCCCGCCAGGCACAGGATCACCGAGAGCAACACGATGCCGAGGATCAGGAAAACCAGGCCGGTGCCGAAGCGCAGGAATCCCAGCCAGGCCAGCAGAAGCGTGAGGACGGTGTTTTCCGCCGCCGCCAGCGCCGAAAGAGTCAGCACCTTGGAGGCCAGGTATTCGGACGGCTTGAGCGGCGTGACCGAGCGCGCGGCCAGCGAGCCTTCGTCGCGCTCGAGCAGCACCAGCCCGCCGATGAAGTAGAAGGTGGTGATGAACAGGTTGCCGGCGACCATCCCGGCCCACACGCCCGAGGCGTCGAAACGCGGGAGCTGCGAGAACACCGCCGCCCAGACCACCGTCACGAACACGCTGGCGGCGTAGAAGCCGTTGCGCAGCTGCAGCCGGATATCGCACAACAGGGAGGCTGCGAATCTTTTCACGCCGCCTCCTCTCCACGCCCCAGCGCGGCGCCCGTCACCTTGAGGAAGATCTCATCCAGCGTCGCCTCCTGGGTGTGGATCGTCTGGACGTCCGATTCGCGGATCCGCCGCAGGAAGGATTCATCGCGGCCGAGCGTCTCGAGCGGGAAATCCTCGCGGCCCGCATGCCCGTCGGCGCGGTATTCCACCCGCACCAGGCGGCGGCCGTAGCGCAGTTTCAGCTCGCGCGGCGCATCGATCAGCCGGATGCGCCCGTCGACCAGGAACGCCACCCGGTCGCACAACTCGTCCGCCACAGTCATCGTGTGGGTGGTGAGGAACACGGTTTTTCCGGATTGCTGCTGCGCGCGGATGAGGTCCATGATCATGCGCGCGTTGACCGGGTCCAGGCCGGAGGTGGGTTCGTCGAGGAACAGGAGTTCCGGATCGTGCAGCAGCGCCCGGGCCACGTTCAGCCGGTTCTTCATGCCCTTCGAGAACTGGGCGACGGGTGTGCCGCCGTCGGCGCCCAGGCCGACCATCTCGAGCAGCGCCTGCGGCGCGAGCACGGACCGGGCGTAGAGCGCCGCGAAGTAGCGCAGGTTCTCGAGCGCCGTCAGCTTGAGGAAATGGTTGGGCAGCTCGAAGGAAACGCCGATCCGTTCGTAATAGCCGGATCCCAGCTCCTGCAGCGGGCGGCCGAACACATTCACCGATCCGGAGAATCCCGGCAGCAGCCCGATCAGGATCTTCTGGGTGGTTGATTTTCCGGCGCCGCTGGGGCCGAGGAAGCCGAACACTTCACCGCGCCGGATTTCGAAATCCAGCGCTTCGATCGCCGGCCGGTCGCGGCCGGAATACACGTAGGTGAGTTGGTTTACCGCAAGCATGGGTTTTCTTCCTTTTAATGGAGTGCGGGCAGCGGGAGATTTCTGTTTGCCCGCGCGGCGCACATTATTTGCCGATAAGATAATCGGCAACGATATCCAGCATCGTTTCCATCGTCCGTTCGTGCAGGTCCGCGCGCAGGTCGGCGCGGTGCAGACTCAGGAAAAACAGCGCGTACATCAACCCCATCGTGGTTTCCGTATCGCGGACCATCGGAAGCCCCGCCTTCCTCCACGCTTCGATCATGCCCTTGATGAAAGATTCGTCCGCATGCAGGTTCTCCGCCATCGCATTTTGCGGAAGTTTCCGCAGCAGATAGGCATAATCCTCCTTGGAGAACTGGCTCAGCATGTTGTTGCTTTCCCAGTACCGGAAGGCAACGCGTAGGACGGCCTTCAAGTTCTCCGCCGCGGGCAGCTCGGGATCGATTTTGTATTCAGCGATCTTTTCCCGCTGCTGGCGCTCGACATCGTTCAGCAGCGCCAGGAACAATTCTTCTTTCGATTGGAAGAATTGATAGAAGGCACCCTTGGAAATGCCCGCCGCCTTGGTCAGATCTTCGATATTGGTTTTACGCAGCCCGTAGCGCGCAAAGAGTTCGCTTGCCTTTTCCAGGAGCGAGGACCGGATGCGCTCCTTTTCCTCAGCAGAGAAGCCTTTTGGCATAAATTTTCCTCCTGTGGCTCTGTGACTATATTATTTATTTGGTCATATTGTAATAATCCGGAATAAATTGTCAAGGGGGGATTGGGGCTGGTCTTTTTCGATGGACTATCGACACACGTCGATCCATCCCGGTCAGGGAAACATCCATTTTCTTGCGGTCTTCTCATTAATTTAAAATGCTTGCTCCACGGAAATATATGAGCTAAAAAAAACGCAATCGTTTTTGTGCTTGGCCTGTAAAGACTTTCCCAAAATCGATGCGGGAAGCTAAATCCGCTTGCCCGCGGCTCAGGCAAATCGCCTTCCACAGCCGGATTCATGAATAGTCACTTGTCAGTGAAGAATTTTCCGCATTAATCGCCGGATCCCCGGAAAAAACTCCTGATTATCTCTACAAATCAATCAAACCGTCCAATACCGGTGGACTTCGTGAGAATTTTCGTAATAATTATTAACAGCAGAACCATTATTTCCAAAGGGAGGGGAACGATTATGAAAACCGGAAAATTCTTGCGCTTGTCCCTGATTCTCGGAGCGGCCCTCTTCAGCAGCGCCTGCATCCTGCAGGCGGCGGCTCCCGCCGCCCAGGGAAATGTGATCGTCGTGACGGCAACGCCGGAAGGCGGTAAGCCTGCGGGGGAAGATCTGCCTTCCCCGACATTCACTCTGGAGTTAACCGCCACCTTCACCCCGTCGCTGACCCATACCATCACCGTCACTCCGGTGACGCTGAAAGCCGGGCAGGAACTCAGTTGCGTGACCGGACCGGATTGGAAACTCTACGAGTGGGTGACCAAGATCCCCAAGGACGAGACCGTCACGCTCATCGCCCGCTCGGTGCCGGAGATCCCGGATTATTACGTCGCGCGCACCGGTGACGGGAAGGAATGCTGGGCCTTCGGCGCCAGTTCGGTCATCAGCGGCCCCGTCTCCACGCTGCCGGTGCGTGAGACCCCGCCCTTGCCTACCGTCTCCCTCGTGGTCCGGAACAGGGTGTACATCGATCTGGTCGACATGTACATCCGCCCGGCCGGCGATTCCTCCTGGGGGGCCGACCGGTTGACAAGCCCGTCAATCAGCGCCGGCTTGGAAGCCTCCTTCTCCATCACCGCCGGGTACTACGACGTGCGCATCCTCGACCCTTACGGCCATGCGCTGTATGAAGCCTACGACCGGGCGATCGGCGCTGATGACACCTATCGGATCCTGGAGGTCGCCACCGACGTGGAGTTCAAGATTCAGAACGGCAATCCGTTCGATATCTGCAAGGTCGATGTCCAACATTCGGGCGGCTCCTGGGAAAAACTCTACAACTCCGCCGACGGCGGCGGCCCAATCCACCATAGCGAACAGCGCGACGTCACCCTGCGTGCCGGGCTATACCAATTGCGGATTACGACCTGCGCCAGCACCGTCATGCCCGTCACCCCCCTATACGTCTTCCCGGGTCCGGGCATAGCGTTGATATAAGCGCGGCCGCATGGAAAATCCGCAAGAATTGTCAATAGGTTGAACCGAAAAAGCAGACACCGATAGGAAAGGCGGGCAGCTATGAAAATTCAAAAATCCGGATGTGTTCGGCTGATCATACTGGTTGGCGCGGCACTTTTCGGCAGCGCTTGTATTCTGCAGATGGTCGCTCCGACTGCCCAGATCATCGTGGCGACATCCACCCGGGAAGGGAGCATGCCCGAGGCGTCATCACAGGCGCCGGACCTGCCGACCCTCGAATGGACGCAAACCCTGACATTAATCTTCACCCCGTCGCTGACCCATACCGTCACCGTCACTCCGGTGACTCTGAAAGCCGGCCAGGAACTCAGCTGCGTGACCGGTCCGGATTGGAAACTCTACGAGTGGGTGACCAAGATCCCCAAGGACGAGACCGTCACGCTTATCGCCCGCGCGGTTCCGGAGATCCCGGAGTATTACGTCGCGCGCACCGGCGACGGGAAGGAATGCTGGGCCTTCGGCGGCAGTTCGATCGTCAGCGGCCCCGTCGCCACGCTGCCGGTTCGCGAGACCCCGCCCCTGCCGACCGTCTCCTTCGTCGTCCGCAACCGGGTTAACATCCCGCTGACCACCGTGTACATCCGCCCGGCCGGCGGCTCTTCCTGGGGCGGCAACCGGATTGCGGCTCCGCTTGCGGACATGTCGGGGGAAACATCGATTTCCATCACCGCCGGGTACTACGACGTGCGTGTCCTCGACGTCCTCGACCACGTGATGTATGAATCGTTCAACCGCGCCATCGGCGCCGACGACGCGTACCGGATTCTCACGGTGGATCCCGACGTCAACTTCACCATCCGGAATAATTTTCCCTTCAGCATTTGCTGGATCGACGTCATGGTGATGGGCGGATCCTGGCAGAAGCTGTATGCAACGGAGGACGGCGGCGGATCCATCCTCACCGGCCAGACACGCGATTTCACCCTGCGCGCCGGGCGTTACGGCGTGCGGCTGACGCGTTGCACCACCGTCGAGGTGGGCATCGCCTTCATGGCCTTTTACCCGGGCATGCCCGCGATCGTGTTCGGCTGAGCGGCGACCGCGGGACGCCGTTCACCAACCCGAAGAGATCATGAGGAAAACAGCCATTGATCCCAATCCGCATCCCGCGCTGGTCGGCGCCGCTGGCCGCGGCGGTAATCGGCAGCGCTTGCATCCTGCAAAACGCGGTGCCGGCCGGCACCGAGCAGGTGATCGTCGTCACCGCCACTCCCGACGGCGCCGCGGCCCTTCCGGCGCAGGAGACGCAATCCGGATCCACTCCGGAATGGACCGAGACTCTGGCCGCCACCTTCACGCCG
>DAOUDU010000213.1:0-5427 GCA_034430775.1 Anaerolineales bacterium
TTCGTACGGATCGGCGCCGAATCACTCGCCCTGCATCTACCCTACCCGCTCGGGTGTCGATGGTTGTCCTGGTGGTGCCGCCAAGGGTGGATCGTGGATCATTTTTATCCCGGGGAAAAGATCCTCTTTGCCCAATGGAGGGACAGCCTGGGGGTTCATCCGGATGGATCCTCCCGCCCTCTTCAGAACGCCTTGTTGTCGAATATCGTATGGTCGAACCGCTTCACACGCCGGATCCTCCTGTACCGTGGAAAAACCTTCCTCGAAGCCCTGAATGTATCGTCCGCCCGGTTCTTTCGGAGCCTGGCCCGCCTGATAGAATCCGCTCCCGAAAAACAGTTCGAACGCTTTTTCACCTTCGAGGGTCTGGAATTCCTCGAACAAGCCCGGCGGCGGGGCCGGGGTGTTATTCTCCTCACGTACCACAACAGCGCCAACCGGTTTTCCATCGCGGCGGTTCCGCGCCGGATAGGCGGTGATCCGATCCCGACCCTCAGTCTCTCCTATGCCCGGCGCCTGCACCGGGAAGATCCGGAGAAGAGACTGCACATCACGAACGAGGCGGCCATGCTTGCCGATGCGGCCGTCGCCGCACACCGTTTGCTGCAACAAGGAGCCGTCGTTCAGATGATCCCGGATATCGGGTACGATGCCGCCGAGGGAATGCCCCTGGACATTGCAGGCTACCACTTCCTGGTAAAACCGGGATTCGCCGAACTGGCGCTGCTTTCCCAAGCCTCCGTGGTCCCGCAATATACAACACGACAAACCGGCGGCCGCATCCATATCCGTTTCGAATCACCGCTGGATCCGGGCCAGCCGGCACAAGACCGGCGAACCCGGATCGCTTCCCTCCTGGATCAATACGCCGCATTTGTGGAAAGCGCCTGGCGGAAAGCGCCGGAATCCCTAACCTGGTCTGTGATCGACACCCATCTCCAGCGGCCGAAAGCGGCGTCGTAGGGCCGATCCCCGCCTTACCCGGTGACCTTCCCGACACAATAAAGGATTCGTCGTTTTACGGAAGATCATCCGCCTTCCACCTCGTATGCGCTATAATTCAAACTTGACCCTATCCCATTGGATAATTCTCTAAATGGAATTCCTTTGTTCGAAAATATCAAAAATCTACCCGTCCAGCAACGGACGGGTGGCGGCACTTCAGAACCTCGATGTGCAGGCGGACAGCCACGAATTTCTATGCATCGTCGGGCCAAGCGGCTGCGGAAAGACGACCCTGCTGAAACTGATAGCCGGAATACAATCCCCCAGTTCGGGAAGCATCGTGTTCGAGAACCCCGCACCAATCCGGGCGCCGCGTTGCGCGATGGTGTTCCAAGATCACGGTCTTTTTCCCTGGATGACCATTCTGGACAATGCCGCCTACGGCATGGAGGCCCAGGGCGTTCCCGCCCTCGAACGCCGCCAGCAGGCAATACAATGGCTAAAAAAAATGGGGTTGGCCCCATTTTTCTGCAACTATCCTCACGAACTATCCGGCGGAATGCGTCAAAGGGCGGCGCTGGGACGCGCCTTCCTCTCCGACGCCCCGATCCTGTTAATGGACGAACCCTTCAGCGCTCTGGATGCGCAGACCCGGCTCCTTCTGCAAACCGAATTGCTGCATTGCTGGGCCGAGAAGCGGCAGACGGTGGTGTACGTGACCCACGACATCGACGAGGCGATCATGCTCGGCGACCGGATCCTGGTCATGAGTCGGCGACCGGGGAGAATACTCGATACATATCAGGTCCCGCTCTCCCGGCCGCGCACCCTGCAGGCCGCGGCTCATCCGGAGGCGGTGACACTTAAGTGGCAGATTTGGCAGAGGATACAAGCCGAAGTCGAGCAGACAAGATGACACCGACGGATTCTTCCGCGGGTATTCACACAGCCATGGCAGCGCTGGAGCGTTGGGCGTCCGTCCTGCTGGTACTGGCCGGTCTGGCCGTCTGGGAGCTGGCGGCGCGCATGGGGTGGATCAGCGTTTTGTTCTTTCCCGCCCCGACGTCGATTGCCGCCGCGCTGGCGGAGTGGATAGCCAACGGGGAATTGGCCGCCAACCTGGGAGCCAGCCTGTACCGGTTCGGCGCCGGGCTGGCGGCGGGCGGTTGCGCGGGATTCGTGTGCGGGATGGCCCTGGGCTTATCCCCCCGGCTGCGGCGGATCCTTGATCCGCTGGTCAGCGGCTTCTACTCGCTTCCCAAATTGGCGCTCTTTCCGCTCTTCCTGATCCTATTCGGCCTGGGCGACACCTCGCGGATCGTGCTGATCGCCCTGGCGGCTTTCTTTCCGTTGCTGATCAATACGATGGCCGGGGTACGGCAGATCAATCCGGACTATTTCGAGATCGCCCGCAGTTACGGAACCTCGCGGTCGATGATGCTGCGGCGGGTGGTATTCCCGGGCAGCCTGCCCTCGGTCCTCTCCGGCATACGGCTGGCGGTGGGCACTTCCCTGATGATCACCATAGCCGTGGAACTGATCAACGCCCGGACCGGGTTGGGAGCGGTAATATGGATGGCTTGGCAGACTCTGCGCACTGAATTGCTTTACGTCGCGCTTCTGACGGCGGCCGCTCTCGGGATCAGCGGCCATTTGCTTCTGGAATACCTATCGCGCCGTCTGACCCCCTGGCAGATGGAACAGGGCAAGGAAATGCCGGCCAACGCCATCCTGGAAATCTAGGACCATGCGCCATCCGATCCTAAAAACTCATTTTGGAGGAAGAAGATGCCAGTTTTCCACACCAGCCACCTGACCCACGCACGTGCTTTTGCGGCACTAGCTCTTTGCGGCCTGGGCATTTCAGCCTGTACGCCCACACCGGCCGCGGTGGTGGACGTCAAAGTGGGAATTGTCACCTACATCACCTTCTCCCCATTCTTCATCGCCAAGGAAGAAGGGTACTTTGCCGAACAAAACCTGAACGTGGAACTCGAACAGGCCGAGAACAGCACGGTGATCATGCCCTCCCTGGAACAGGGCCAGCTGGATGCGGCCGGGGACGCGCCGGTGGCGGGCCTGTTCAATGCCATCAACCAGACCGGGAACATAAAAATCGTCGCCGACCGGGGGTACCTGGACCCGGACGCCTGCGACTATATCGGTCTTCTGGCCTCGCCGGACTGGGTAAAAAATAATCCAAACCCGACCGCAGACAGCTTCCGCGGCATGCGGTTCGCCATCGATATAAACACCTTCCAGGCATTCATGCTCGAAAAGGTGCTGGCCACCGTCGGGTTGACCCTGAAGGACATCGAAACCCAGTATATCCCGCCTCCCAATCTGATCGAGGCCGCGAAGAACGGGTCGGTCGATTTCATCTCCACCGCCGAACCATGGGTGACCCGCGTGGCCGACACCAAAGCCATGGTCTTATGGAAGGGCTATCAGAATTTCATTCCCAACATGCAATCCGGTTTTCTCAATTATGGAAAGAAATTCAGCCAGGAGGATCCGGATCTCGGTCAGCGCTTCATGGTCGCCTACCTGAAGGGCGTCCGCCAATTCAACCAGGGGAAGACGGAGCGCAATCTCGAGATCATCGCCCAGTACACCAAGTTGCCGACGGACCTGCTGCAGCGGATCTGCTGGCCCGCCATTCGGAATGACGGCGCGGTGGATATGACCACGATCATGGAGTACCAGGAGTTCGCCGTTCGCATGGGCCAGCTCGATGCGGTAGCCCCCGAGGAGGCGATCTGGGAATCGCGGTTTGTGAATTTCGCGAACAAGCAGTTGGGATAGGAAGCGATTGGTACCATTTCTTTTCGATGAGATTGAAGGGAACATCGGCCGGCGGTTCCGGAACGTGGCCCGCCGGATTCCCGCCAACCACGCCATCCGGACATCCGAAGCGGCCGTCACCTATGCGGAATTAGACGCCGCATCGGATGGAATGGCAAACCTTCTGCTGGCGAAGCGGAGCGGTTCGGCGGAACCCGTCGCCCTGCTTGCGGCGGAGGGAATCGAGGGTTGGGCGGCACTGCTGGGAATCCTCAAATCCGGGAAAAGCGTCGTCCTGCTTTCCCCGGATTTTGAAACCCCGCGTCTGACCGCGATCTGGGAGGATGCCGGGCGGCCCCCGATCCTGACCAACCCCTCCACCCGGCCGCTCGCCGAGTCGTTCGCATCCCCCGCTTTGGTCTTGGACCTGAACGAAACCCCTCCGGCCTCGGCCGGCCTTCCGCAGCCGCACCCGGTACCCGATGCGCTGGCCGTGATCTCCTACACCTCCGGCTCGACCGGAGAACCCAAAGGGGTGATGTGGTCCCATCGTTTGGTGCTCCATACCGCCCGATACAACTACGAACGCTACCGCCTTTCGGAGACAGACCGGTTCGCCTTCCTTTCGGCATACGGCTTCAGCGCGGCGTTGATTCAAAGCTTCGCCGCACTCCTCAGCGGAGCAACCCTCTGCCTGGGTTCCGCACGGTTTCACGAATTACGGTCACTGATCCGGTGGCTTTCCCGCGAGGGGATGACTATTCTGCATTTGACCTCGTTCGGGCTGCTCCGCCAGCAAGCCGAAGGTATGGCCGAACGAGCCGACCTTCCCGCTCTGCGCACCATCCTGCTAAGCGGAGAGGAACTGTACCGCCGGGACCTTGAGCGGTTCCGGGCCTTCTTCCCCGCGGGCGTGGAATTTTCCTACCGGTTCGCCGGCAGCGAAGCGTTGATGATGACTGAATTGTGCGTCCCGCCGGGCGCCAAAATCACGGACGAAAAAATCCCCGTCGGATTCGTCGTGCCCGATAAGGAATTGCTGCTGCTCGATTCGGACGGGCGCCCGGCGGCCCCGGGCGAAGCGGGCGAGATAGCGGTGCGCAGCCGGTATCTGGCGGACGGGTATTGGCGCCAGGCGGAGCTGACCCGCAGTAAATTCCTTCCCGATCCGGAGGGCGGCGGGCGGCGGATCTTTCTGACCGGCGACATGGGGCGGCGGCTGCCCGACGGCCGGTTGCTGTACACCGGCCGCAAAGACAACATCGTCCGGGTGCGCGGATTCAACATCCAGTTGGAAGCGGTGGAAAGTGCGCTGCGGCGCCTTCCGGACATCCGGGACGCGGCCGCCACCTGCCACCGCATCGGCGACGGCGACAAGCGCCTCGTCGCATACCTTGTTTCCGGCGCCGGCGGAACATCCTCAGTCCGCGAAATCCGCAAGGAACTCGTCCGCCGGCTTCCGGCTTACATGATTCCAACCGTATACGTGTTCCTGGACGCATTGCCACGGACACCGATGGACCGGGTGGATCATGCGGCGCTTCCGCCCCCCACCGGAAGCCGCCCGAACCTCGATACTCCCTTCGTGGAAGGGCGGGACGAGACCGAACGGCGCTTATGCGCGTTGTGGTCCGAATTGATCGGCGTGGATCCGGTCGGTGTGGAGGACGACTTTTTCCTATTGGGCGGGGACTCGCT
>DAOUDU010000214.1:0-1713 GCA_034430775.1 Anaerolineales bacterium
GCCGGCCGGATCGGGACCCGCTACATTGGTTCGACCGGCAATACGGCGGCTGGCGAATATATCCGCCGCGAGATGGAACGCATTGGATTGGCGGTCGAGATCCAGGAATCCCCCTGCCCGGCCTGGTCGGCGCGCAGGACGATCCTCGAAGCGGAGGAAATCCAACTGCGGGTGTACGTCGACCCGTTCTCCCCGCCGGTTGAGGTCACGGCGTCCATGGTCCCCGCCTGCACGATCGCCGAATTGGAGCATGCAGATCTTTCGGGGAAGATAGCCCTGCTTTACGGCGACCTGACGTCGGCTCCGGTTTCCCCAAAACAATGGTTCCTCATCACCGAACGCGAGCAACAGATCATCGCCCTGCTGGAGCGGAAGCGCCCGGCCGCCGTGCTTTCCGCCCGGCCGGGGGTATCGTACTTCGGCCACGGATTCTGCGATGCGGATTTTTCCTTGCCTTCCGCCACACTGCCGCGCGATGTCGCATTGGCACTACTGCGCAAGAATCCGTCGGCGGTGCATCTGCGCCTGGAGACCGAACGGCGGCCGGGATCCACGGCCAATGTCATCGGACGCATCCCGGGGAAGCGGGCGGAGACGATCGTCCTGTGCGCCCATTACGATACCGCCACCACCACCCCCGGAGCGTGCGATAACGCCGGCGGCGTGGCCATCATCCTTGCGCTGGCCGCCCGGTTCGCCTCGCGGCCGGCGGCTTGTACGATCGAATTCGCGGCCTTCTCCGGCCATGAATACCTGCCGCTCGGAGTTGATGCTTACTGGAAGACGGCAAAAGCGGAAAAGATCATCGCCGCGGTCAACTTCGATGGCGCCGGGCACATCCTGGGAACCAACACCCTGACCGCCATGGCGGCGTCCGATAAGCTGATCCGGGCGGCGCGATCAAAACTTGCAGCGTACCCGGGCGCGGTGTGGGTCGAGCCCTGGCCGGAAAGCGACCATTCCGCGTTCGCGATGCGCGGCGTGCCCGCTCTGGCCTTCGGCGGAGCCGGGATTCGCGAGATAACCCATTCCCCCGCCGACACGGCCGACGGGATCAGTCCGTTGAAATTGAACGAGGCCGCATCGCTCGCGGCGGAAATCTTATTGGAATTGAAGGATAAGAAGGTGGAGTGGGGAAGAGAGTGAAACAGACCCCTCCCCGACCCTCCCCAATAGGGGAGGGAGAAAACCAATACGTACTGTTTCTCGGTTTTCCTCCCCTCATCAACTGTGGAGTGAGAAAATCAAATCGAAATACTTCCCTCTTTCCTCCCCCTCCCCATTCTGGGGAGGGTCGGGGAGGGGTCGGAATAAAAGGACAACATCATGATCAACGAAAAATCACCTTCCCGGACGGGTGAGGGATCGGGTTCCATCCTCATCCGCGGCGCGCGGCTGCACAATCTCAAGAACCTCGACCTCGACCTGCCGAAAAACAAGCTGATCGTGTTTTCCGGCCTCTCGGGTTCCGGCAAATCGACTCTGGTGTTCGACATCCTTCACAAGGAAGGCCAGAGGCAATACCTCGAGAGCCTCGGGATGGTAACCCACCAGAGCAAACCGCCACTCGACCGGATCGAAGGGCTTTCGCCTTCGATCAGCATCGGCCAGGAGATCACCAATCACAGCCCGCGCTCGACCGTCGGGACCGCTACCGAAGTGTTCACTTACCTGCGGGTGCTCTTCGCCCGGCTCGGGCGCCGGCCATGCCCG
>DAOUDU010000215.1:0-1787 GCA_034430775.1 Anaerolineales bacterium
GTCGAGCGCCTTCCGGCAGAGCGCGGATGCCTGATGCAGTTTCCCCTGCCGGATCAGCAGTCGGCCGATGCCCGCCAATGCCAGGGAGGCGATCAGCGGATTGCCGACCGCCTCCGCCGTACGGGCGACATCGGCAAGGATTTTTTGCCCGCCTTCCAGATCGCCCTCCGCAAGCCGCGTGGAACTCAAGCTCAATCCGGCGATGCTCCACAGGAACACGCTTTCCTCGCGAAGCTCCGCCAATGCCTTCTCCGCCAAGGAGACGGCCTGCCGGGATTCCCCCAGGAAGTACGCAAGCAGTGCCCGTACGGCGTTCGACTTCGCCGCGGTCGACGGATCCAGAGGGCGGCGTTCGGCCAGGAGCAGCCGTTCCTTTACTTCTGCGGCCGACCGGCCGCCGAGCATGCGCATCCAGGCCTGATACACGTACAACATGGGATGGTTTTCGAGGACATTAGCGGGCAGGGCTTCCAACCGCCGGGAGAAAGTTGCGGTAACGCCGCGGATCAGCATCTCCTCGGCTGACTGCTCAAGCAGCCGGGCGGCGGGTTCAAAATCGGAGGCTGCCAGATAGTGCTCGATGGCTTCATCCGCAAATCCGTTATGTTCGAACCAGTCGCCGGCCAGGCGGTAAAGGCGGGGCAGATCGCCGGGTCGGTCCTGCCGCAGGCGGGCCTGCAGCAGATCGGCAAACAACCGATGGTACCTAAACCAGTTGTGGCTTTCATCCAGGGGGGTGATAAACAGGTTGGCGCGCATCGCCCGTTCCAGCATCTCCCGGCCGGTCCCGCCGCCGGAAAGGACGTCGCACAGCGGGCCGGAGAAACGGGATGCTATCGAAGTATTAAGAAGGAATTGCTGCATGTCGGGCGATTGGCGCCTCCAGACTTCGTCCATCAGGTAGTCAAGAATATACCGGTTCCCAGACCCGGCGGCGCGGATCCAGCCTGCCGGATCGGTCTGCTGGCGCATGGATAATGCCGCCAATTGCGTCCCTGCGATCCACCCTTCGGTGTAGTCTGTCAGCGCATCGATCTCCTTTCGGGGAAGGTCGAGTCCCATCATCTGGGAGAGGAAGGCGGCGGTTTCCTCCGCCGTAAGCCGCAGGTCGTCCTGGCGGATTTCGACCATGTCGCCGCGTCCCCGCCAGCGCGCCAGGGGGAACGGGGGATCGGCCCGGGAAGCGATCACCAGATGGAGCGACGGGGGCATGTGTTCCAGCAGGTAAAGGAGGCTCTGGTGCACTCCTTCCTCATGGATAACGTGGTAATCGTCGAGGATCAGCACGCCGGAATCCGACTTTCCGGCCAGTGTGTTAATCAGGTTAGTGAGGATGCGTTCGGCGTGTTCGTGCGGCGCACGGAGAAAAGGGGGGATCGCATCGGACACATCCGCCCCGGAATCCCGGAAGGCGGCTGTCAAATATTGGAGGAACCGGGCCAGGTCGTTGTCGCCCTCGTCGAGCGAAAGCCAAGCCGAGGGGCTTTTCAACCGCGCCGCCCAGGAACTCAACAAAGTGGTCTTTCCGAATCCGGGTGGTGTGGAGACAAGCGTCAGCCGGCGTGAAAGGCCTTCATTTAACCGCGCGATCAGCCGTTCCCGATGGATGATCCCGGGAGGAGCGGGAGGTCTATCCAACTTCGTGATCAACAGATGGTCTGACATAATGGGGTTGCTCGATGGTGGTTGGGAAGCGCCTTTATTATAAACTTGCTGAGGACAACAAAGCGCCTTCACCGTTGCATATAAACCCTCCCCGCCATAAGAGGCGATACCGGCTGGGGAGG
>DAOUDU010000216.1:0-24702 GCA_034430775.1 Anaerolineales bacterium
CGGAAAAGAAGGATATTGATTACGATGTGGAGGTGGAATTACCCGGCCGGGAAAAGCGCTCCTTTACCTCGCGGATCCATCCCATCAAGGACGCACGGGGCACGGTCGTACGGCTGTTCGGCACGGTGCAGGATATCACCGTGCGCAAACAGCGCGAACGCGAACTGGAAGCCGTCGCCGCCGTGAGCGCGGCAATGCGCGGCGCCTTAACCCGGGCCGAGATGATCCCCGTCATTCTCGATCAATTGAAATCGATCTTGGATGCGGACGGGATCATGATGACTCTGCCCATGCCCAACAGCCGGGAACTCATGGTCGAGTTGGGACGCGGCGCATGGGCTTCCACCACCGGCGGGAAAATCCCGCTCTCCTCGGAAACGGTTGCCCGGGCGCTGGCCAGCGGCCGTCCCTACCTGAAAAACGACATTCGGAAACACACCCGCCCGCTAAATTCCGAAATGCTCGGCGACAGCCGCGCCATCGCCTGCATTCCGTTTATCGCCCAGACGCAAATCATCGGATTATTATGGGTCGGCAGCCGCCGGAATCTGACCGAGCGCGACCTGCAATTGCTGACCGCCGTCGCCGACATTGCCGCCAGCGCCCTGCGACGCGTCACACTGCTCGAGCAAACGGAAGAACGCCTGCGCAAATTGGATTCCCTGCGGATTATTGACCAGGCAATTACCGGCAGTGTCAATCTCGGAATAATTCTTAACGTCGTCGCGCGGCAGGCGATCGACCTTCTGAAGGCGGACGCGGCATCGGTTTTACTGCTCCAACCCCAAACCGCCATCCTGAAATTCACAACCGGGAGCGGGTTCCGGACCAAGGAGATCGAGCGCACCCGGCTGCGGCTTGGAGAAGGGCAGGCCGGGAAAGCCGCGCTGGACCGGAAAACGGTGAGCATTCCCGATCTGGCAGCCGACACCGGCACCTTCCGCCGGGTGATGATCGAGAACGAAGGATTTGTTTCGCATCACGCCACTCCGCTGATTTCCAAGGGGCAGGTCAAGGGGGTCCTGGAGGTGTTCCGCCGCACACCGCTGAACATCGATTCGGATTGGTTCGGATTCTTCGAGATTCTCGCGGAGCAGGCCGCGATCGCGATCGACAACGCCCAGATGTTCGACGGCCTGCAGCGTTCGAACGCGGACCTGTCCATGGCGTACGACGCCACCATCGAAGGCTGGTCGCGCGCACTCGACCTGCGCGATAAGGAAACCGAAGGGCACACGGAGCGCGTCACCGAGACGACTCTGAAACTCGCCCGGTCGATGGGTTTCTCCGAAGGGGAACTGATCCACATCCGCCGCGGCGCGCTGCTGCACGACATCGGCAAGATGGGCATCCCCGACAGCATCCTGCTCAAACCCGGGCCGCTGGATGAACACGAGTGGGAAATCATGCGCCAACACCCGGCCCAGGCGAATGCGCTGCTCGCACCCATCGCCTATCTCCGCCCCGCGCTGGATATCCCCTACTGCCATCACGAGAAATGGGATGGCTCCGGCTATCCGCGCGGGTTGAAAGGCGACCTCATCCCCCTCGCGGCCCGATTGTTTGCCGTGGTGGATGTCTGGGATGCGCTGCTTTCGGACCGGCCGTACCGCCCCCCCTGGCCTGCGGAGAAGGTGCTCGAGCATATACAGGCGCAATCCGGGACTCATTTCGACCCGGCGGCGGTGAAGGCTTTCCTGGCCATTGTGTAAGGAATCGACCGAAGCACCTAATTAACACCAAGTCATGAAGATACGAAGGAATGATTATCCCGATGTTCTTTTTTCTTCGCGTCTTTGTGGCTTCGTGGTTTGATTTCCGAAAGCAATACCACAAAGTCACGAAGACACGAAGGAATGAGCAACCAGGGATTTTGTTTTCTTCGTGTCTTTGTGACTTCGTGGTTAATTATCCGAAATCATTACCACAAAGACACCAAGACATGAAAAAAATAATACCCAAGTGATTTGTTTTTTTTGTGTCTTTGTGTCTTAGTGGTTTACTACCCGAAATCATTACCACAAAGACACCAAGACACGAAAAAATTTATACCCAAGTGATTTGTTTTCTTTGTGTCTTTGTGTCTTAGTGGTTTTATATCCGGAATCACTGCCGCCAAGTCACGAAGATACTACGGAAATCCAAACCGAGCATTTTGTTATCGTAGTTCCTTTATGGTATATTCAAAAAATGGGGGAATGAATATCTTGCGGATCAAACCCGAATTAATTCTTGAGTTATTGCGAAGGCACTTGGACACGAAGGGTATTCGCCTTTGTGTCTAGGTGTCTAGGTGTCTTTGTAGGTTTGTATCATTCGAAGGGGGAAAGTTGGAGATGCAATAGGTACTTCCTCCCAAAGCAGCGGACAATTCGAATCCAAGATGAAAACAAGGGGGAAAAATGAATCACCCACCGCTACCCGAGAAGGAAGAGAAGATCGCCCGCGCTATTGTGGATTCCGCCTATGCCGTCCACTTCGAACTTGGCCCGGGGTTGCTGGAAAGCATTTATGAAACATGCTTCTGTTATGAGCTGACCAAACGCCATTTTTCTTACCAGCGCCAGTCGCCCGTCCGCATACAATATGATGGCATCACTTTTAACGAAGGATTGCGCCTTGACGTGGTAATCGCCGAGACGGTAATCTGCGAATTGAAAGCCGTTGAGATCATGCACCCCGTCTTCACAGCCCAATTGCTAACCTATTTGAAATTAACAGGCAAGCGACTCGGATTCTTAATCAATTTCAACGTTCCCATCATAAAACACGGCATCAAGCGGATAATTCGTTAATTATTGTGTAAGTATGGGCCGGAAGAATCGAAATGACCGCAAAGACACCAAGGCACGAAGGAATGAGCAATCAGGGATTTTGTTTTCTTCGTGTCTTTGTGGCTTCGTGGTTTGATTTCCGAAAGTAATACCACAAAGTCACGAAGACACGAAGGAATGAGCAACCAGGGATTTTGTTTTCTTCGCGTCTTTGTGACTTCGTGGTTAATTATCCAAAATCATGACCGCAAAGACACCAAGACACGAAGGAATGATTGACCCGGTGTTCTTTTTTCTTCGCGTCTTTGTGGCTTCGTGGTTTAATATCCGAAATCATTACCATATAGATACCAAGACACAAGAGAAAGAAAAAAGGGCCTGTCCGATGAGTATCATCCGACAGGCTCAACACTCGCTCTCCAAAAGATCAAGAGCGGCTGAAGATCTATTGATACACCCGATGTAGAAAAAAAGCCGCCGCCCAGACTATCCGAAAATCTTCGCCCAGCCGGATTTCGGTGCGCGCTCCTGTTTCTCGGCCTCCTCGGCTTCGACCTTGTTCTTATGGACCGTCCCATCCGGATGGTTGGGCGGAGAATAGAGCGTGTACAGCAGGAGCTTTTCCTTCTTGGAGATGTTGACGACGTTGTGGTACGTGCCGGCCGGGACGATCGCCGCCTCGTCCGCCTTAACCAGGTGCTCTTCTTTGCCGTTGAGAATGAACTTGGCTTTCCCCTTTTCGATCCGGAAGAACTGGTCCACCTTCTCGTGCACCTCGTTGCCGATCTCTTCTCCCGGCTGCAAACACATCACCACCAGCTGGGCGTATTTACCGGTGTAGAGCACCTGCCGGAAGAACTTATTCTTTTCCGTCTGCTTTGCGATCGGTCCAAAATAGCCTGTCATGGATGGCCCTCCTTTTCGGGTCCGGAAATGATTGCCTTCATTATATATACAAGCCTCCGAAAAGACACAAACGCTCCCTATCCCGGCTTTTTACGAATAAGAGGCGGCACTTCGAGAAAGGGCATGGATTTGCTGGTTGATCTCCTTGGTGTCTTCGTGGTTTCATTTCCGGGGTTTGAAAAACAATAAAAACCACCAAGTCACAAAGACACAAAGAATTCACGAACTTATTTCTTTTTTTTAAGGCCTCTTCGTATCCTTCGTGGAGTAAAAAGAAGAAACCTACCATGCAGTAGGTTTTCTGGTCGGGGCGGGCAGATTTGCCTGTCTCCCAGCACAGCCCGTTGGGGCAGGCTGGACCGTTCGCCAGGACGGGCCAGGGAACCCCGCTCTTGATCTCAGAAAAGTTGACCGTGCGCATAATTGGCGGGTTGGTTTTTAGCACATGCCTCTGTACTCACTTGGCCGAGCGGGGCAAGCTGCCTCCCGAACCGAGTGCTCTCGCCGAGCTGGGCCACGCCCCGAAGGTTGGTGAGGGAAAAGAAAAAACCTACACAAAGTAGGTTTTCTGGTCGGGGCGGGCAGATTTGAACTGCCGACCTCACGGTCCCGAACCGTGCGCTCTAGCCGAGCTGAGCCACGCCCCGAAGGCCGGTATTATATCCGTCCGGCACCATTGCGACAAGCGGGGGATTAATGCGGTTTCTGGCCGTTTCCGGAGTTGTTCTTCGGCTGGCGGGCAGGGAGGTGGATGCAGAAGCGGCTGCCCTTCCCCTCCACACTTTCCACCTCGATCTTGCCATGGTGAAGATCGGCCATGGATTTAACCACCGGCAGGCCGAGCCCGAGGCCTCCCTTGCGGCGGGTCATGTGGTTTTCCACCTGGTAGAAGCGTTCGAAGATCTTGCCCAGCTTCGCCTGAGGGATTCCGATCCCGTCGTCCACCACCTCGAGGTCGACGTACCCGGACCGCTCTTTGGCATCCGGCTCCAAGGCGCTTGCCGCCACCAGGATGTGGCCGCCGGTATCGGTGAAGGCGATCGCGTTATCGATCAGGTTGCCGAGCGCCACCACCAGCTTCTGCCGGTCGCCCTCCACCACCAGCCCGACCGGCTTGCATTCCGAATTCAACGAGAGGTACTTTTCCTTGGCGGCCGGGGCGAACTTCTCCACGACTTCGTCCAGCAGTTCCTTCACCGGGAACACCTGCAGGCTGAGCCGCGTCACCCCCTGGTCCGAATGGGTCAGGCGCGAGAGTTCATCCAGGATGTCCTTGAGCCGTTCGGCGCCGCGGATGATGACCGAGAGGTGCTCGGCCACATCCGGCGTCGCGCCGTCCTGCAAAAAGGCCGCGTGCCCCAGGATCAGGCCGAGCGGCGTGCGCAATTCATGGGAGGCGATGGCGATAAAATCGCCCTTCATCTGGTCCAAGGACGCCAGCCGCTCGTATTGGGCCTGGACCTGCGAGATCAGCCGGGAGTTTTCGATGGCCACCGCCGCCTGCGCGGAAAGGGTCTCTAGGATGGATACGTCTTCTCCGGTATAATTCACCCCGCCGCGCTTATTGAGCGCCTCCAGCACCCCGATCGGCCGCTCCCGAAACACCAGCGGAACGGCAAGCATCGAACGGGTGGCAAGACCGACCTGCTCGCCCACCGTACGATAGAGCCGCGGATCCTTGCTGCCCTCCTGAACCACGACAGGCCGTTTTTCCCGGAATACCTGCCCGGCGATGCTTCTGTCGATCGGAACCGTCATCGATTGGAGGGAGGCTTTCTGAAACCAGGGCGAAGCGGCGAAGCGGAGTTGCCGGATTTCCGGATCATAAAGAAGCAGCGAGGCAACCTCGCTGTCGGTCAGCTCGGAAGCAACGTCCACAACCGTTTGGAGAAGGGGTTCCAAGTCGAGTGTAGAAGAAAGCACCCGGTTGGTTTCGAGCAAACGTTCCAACCGGTGAACGCGATCCGTGGGGGAATACAGCGGCGCAGTCATCTTCTCAAAGCGACCGGATTATAGCATAACGAAATGGTAAAAAAAGAATTAATTCAACATAAAAAAAGAAAACGCAAGGAGGTTTCTTCCATGTCGGAATCCGAAAAGAAGGTCCGTGTAGCCATCATCGGCGTGGGCAACTGCGCATCCTCGCTGATCCAGGGCGTGGAGTTCTACAAGAATGCCGCCGATGATGAACGCATTCCGGGGCTGATGCACGTCAATCTCGGAGGGTACCATATCCGCGACATCGAATTCTCCGCCGCTTTCGATGTGGTGGAAGGGAAGGTCGGCAAGGATCTTTCGGAGGCGGCGTTCGCGTATCCGAACAATACGATCAAATTCAGCGACGTCCCGCACAAGGGCATCACCGTTGCGCGCGGCATGACCCACGACGGCCTCGGGCTGTACCTCTCCAAGATCCTCACAAAGGCGCCGGGGCCCACTGCCGACATCGTCGGGATCCTCAAGGACACGAAGACCGACGTGGTGGTGAGCTACCTGCCGGTCGGTTCGGAAATGGCCACCAAGTGGTATGTCGAACAGATCCTCGAAGCCGGCTGCGCGTTCGTCAACTGCATCCCGGTCTTCATCGCCAGCGCCCCCTACTGGCAGCAGCGGTTCGAGGAGCGCGGCCTGCCGGTCATCGGCGACGACATTAAAAGCCAGGTTGGGGCGACCATCACCCACCGCGTGCTGACTTCGCTGTTTGTAGACCGCGGCGTGATCATGGATAAGACCTTCCAGCTCAACTTCGGCGGCAACACGGATTTCCTCAACATGCTCGAACGCGACCGGCTGGAATCGAAGAAGATTTCCAAGACCAACGCGGTGACGTCGCAGCTGCCCTATAAAATTCCGGAAGACAGCGTGCACGTGGGCCCGAGCGATTACGTGCCGTGGTTGACCGACCGCAAGTGGTGCTACATCCGCATGGAAGGGACCACCTTCGGCAACGTCCCGCTCAACCTCGAGTTAAAACTGGAAGTGTGGGATTCGCCCAACTCGGCCGGCGTGGTGATTGACGCCGTGCGCTGCGCCAAGATCGCGCTCGACCGCGGGCTGAAGGGCCCGATCGGCGCCCCCGCTTCCTACTTTATGAAGACCCCGCCGACGCAGTACACCGACGATGTGGCCCGCCAGCTTACCGAGGATTTCATCGCGGGGAAGTAAATGAAGGACCAGCGCCGCTTCATCGGCGAACCGATCCAAATAGAAACTTCCGGGCAGCCGCTTCCAACCAAGAAGACCGGCTGCCCGGTTGCTTTTCACTGGCGCGGCAATCGGTTTACCGTCACCGGGCTGCTGGTGGAATGGCACGAATACTCCCGCCGCGGACGAATGGCGCGCAACATGTCACCCGCCCATGCCCAGGCCGCATCCCGGCGCGGATCGCGCGGCGTGGGCAGGGACTACTTCACCGTGTCAACTCTCGGCGGCCGGGTCTTCACCATCTATTACGACCGCGCCCCGCACAGCAGCGCAGAACATTCGGGGGAGTGGTGGCTGCTGAACGAGGATGCGGGACCGGGAGAGATCATCGGCGGAGAAATTAAAAAACCCTAAGCGGATACGGGAGACGCTGTCAATGCACGCGATCCCTGCCCCGCCTGGGCCGGGATCGCAATGACCTGAAAGGCCCTTTTTTCGGCGTCATCTGCCCGCGAGGGATATTTCCGCTTCCTTAATGTCGATTTTCATAAGTTCACCTATAATTCTGTATGTCCGCTCATCGATTCCCCAGGAGGTTCCCCATGCATATTGTCACCGACAGCGGCTGCGATTTAAACCTTACCGCCGCAGCGCGCAAGGAGTTGAACATTCATGTCGTCCCGCTTACCGTTACGCTAGGCAAAGATTCTTACCAGGAAGGCCCGCAGTTGGATGCCGCTTCCTTCTACGCCAAGCTGGATACGGGAGGCATTTTGCCCACCACCTCGCAGCCCTCGGCCGGGATGTTCGCGGAACTGTACCGGACTCTGGCCAAAACATCCGCTTCGATCTTCTCAATCCATATGTCCTCGGGTTTGAGCGGGACATTGAATTCGGCCCGTGCCGGCGCATCGGAAGTGCCCGAGGCCGATGTGACTTTTTTCGACACCAAAAATCTTTCGGTCGGATCCGGATGGATGGTGGAGGCCGCTGCGCGCGCCTTCAAGGCCGGATGGGCCATGGAGCGCGTGCTGCCGTTTCTGGAAAGAATCCGCGCTTCGACCGAGACGATCTTCACGCTTAAGGAATTGAAGTTCCTCATCCACGGCGGACGGATCAGCCACATCAAAGGATTGCTGGCGACGGTATTGGATATTAAACCGATTATCGGCGTGGGAAAGGAAGACGGGAAATACACCCAGCTCGGGCAAGCCCGGACCATCTCCGGCGCGATCCAAAATCTGGCGGAAGTCATGCAGAAACGATTAAATCCCGCCGGCCCCTACCGCGGCCAGGTGGTCCATGCTTTGAATCCGGAAGGCGCGGCGGATCTGCAAAAAGCCGTCACCGAACAGCTGGCCTGCTACTGGCTGCCCGTCAACCGCCTGTCGCTCGTGCTCGCCGCGCATACCGGCCGCACGCTGATCGGCGCCGTGCTTGCGCCGCGCGCCGTCTTCGAAGGGGTCAGCTAGGCGCGATAATGCGGCCCCAGCCCAACCCCGCGGATTAAGCCTGAGGGATAGTGAAACAGGGCTTGCGCTGCGGGCGCTGTTTGAATTTGCGCACATCGGATCTCGCCTATCGTCCATTCAACCGGCCTGCATATGCGGGCCGGTTTTGTTGCGGGGATGAGACCAGCGCGGTCTCCAAATGTCGCAATAGATCAACGGGCGCCTACGGCCGCTCCCTCTCCGCCAGACCCCAGCGCAGAAACACCCACGGCGCGAGGAAAATCATCCACAGTCCGGCCAGCCCGTAGCGCAGGTATCGGAGGATGAGCCCGAGCGGTGGATCGATTCCATTCCATAAAAGCCCCAAGCCCGCATATACCATCAGCATTACCGACAGCCCGAGCAGGAACCTCAGGATTCGTTTTTCCGGCCTGCCTCCCGCCGCAAACGGCGCCCAGCGATTTTTACAGGCCAGACCAATCCCCATTCCCAGGATCAACCCCGCGAGTGAAATAATCGGATTCGGATCGCGGGGGTGGATAAGATTAATCCGGGCGGCGTTTTCCGCCCACAACGCCGGATCGACCGAAGCGGCCAGACCCTCCAGGATGACGGATTGCGAAAGCAACACCGCGGCGGAGGCGGCTGCGGCGGCGGCGCTTTGAACCCAAAAACCCGCCCGCCCCAACACCGGTCCAAAATGCCGGATTCCCGCATCCACCAGGACCCACACCAGAACGCCGACCAGGAATCCGGCCAATACATCCCCGGGGAAATGCACGCCTAATTGGATCCGTGAAACGGATATTCCGATCGCGATAAGAATGCCGATCCATACTCCCCATCCGCGCCGGATTTTCGCAGCCAGCCACGGCGTGATCGCCCAGGCATAAAGGGAATGGATCGAAGGCATCCCGTAGCCGGTTTCTCCCGCCAGCGCCCGCACCCGCACATCGGACCAGTACGGGCGCGGCATGTGGAACGCCAGTTTGAGCAGCCCGCCCAGCGCGGCGCCGGAAAGCAGCAACACCCCCAGCCGCTCACCGGTCCGCGTGTCGACGCACCAATACGCCGTCAGGCCGAGCAGCAGCAGGAACTCCGTCGTCCCGAGAAAGGAGAAAGCATGCATCAACGGCTGAAGGAAGCCAAAGTTCCCCTGCAGCCAAAGCACGACATCAATTCCGGATTGCCCAAAAGGATCCATGCTCTCCCATTCCGATCCCGGAGTGTGAACCCGGATTGCACCGGGAAAATCCAAGGGCTTCGAAAAAAATCTGAGCAAGGGTTGTCCGGCTGAACGCAGCGAAGCCTTTGTTTCTGCATTTTAAGGCCCTTCGCTCAGGGTGATATTCGGTTTTTCCCGTGTTTCGGCATACCTTCTTCTTGCTTTGTGGATTGACCCGATTTTATCCCTAAACCGCCGACCTTTCACACTGACGGACCGCCGGATTACCGGGTATACCTAAGGTAAGCCCGTTCGAACGCCGGGGAACACCTCCCATGGAAGGCAGGCCGCGCATGCCCAAAACCCCCGTCAAGAAATTCCCTTGGAAACCCATTCTGTTGTTCCTCGGTTTTTTCGTCCTCAGCATGTTTCCATTGATCGCGCAAACGCCCTACCCGCCCCAGGATACACAGGATGTAATTCTCAGCCTGTTGATGGTATCCGACCTTCCGTATGCCGCGTTCGCTCCGGTCCTGCGCGTCGCCACGCTTCTGCTGATAGGATTAATCCTCTGGCAGCCCGGAAAATGGGGCCGGCTGCTGGCGGGATACATCGGCGCGAACTACCTGCTGTTGATCTTGACCTGCGCGCAAGGCTCGACCGAGAAGTACGGTTATGTCATCATAACCGGAGCATTAATCCTGTATGCATTATTGGGAATCCTCTGGCTGGCGGCCGCCTTCCGCAACACGCTGCGCGCTGCGTTTCGAAAGCCCACCCTCCTGGAATGGGGCTTGATCACCCTGGCGCTGTTGGCTTTCTGGGGGCCGTACGCCGTCGTCGGCGGCGCGGTGCAGCCGTGGTTCGATCCGCTGCGGTTGATGACCTCGCCGGATTACGGAATGATGTTCTGCTTCACCACGCCGGTGTTCCTGATGCTGCTCATCCTCTGCACGCCCGCCGTTCCGCGCGGAACGCTGCGCATCACCGCCGTCAACGGGTTCATTTACGCGCTCTTCAATCTCTCCCATTGGTTCTTTCCCGAGCGGTGGTGGATGGGATTTTTACATCTCCCGCTGCTGCTGATTTCGCTCTACGCAATGTCGGTCCCCGTGGAAAATCCGGTCTCGAAAAGCGGCTGATCCGTTCCAGTGGGATGGAAAGTCGATGATGACTCGCGACCGTGGATGGCGGTTCTTCCCGGACGGGCATCAAATCCGCGCGATAAGTCATCGTCCGGATAGTGCGAGCCGCCGCTCCGGAAACGATCCTTCGCGGCGACGTTGCCTTCACCCGGCCATTCATCCATCGCCACCTTAAAGGTTTATAATTGCCGCAAAATCTACAGCTTCAGGACTCCCACAGACTCCGTCTGCGGCGCATCACCTTCAGGCGGAGTATTCATGGAATCCTGCTGAAAAAAATCCCGGAGGAACTCATGTCAAGACCGATCGTAACGATTGACGGCAACGAGGCGACCGCCTACGTGGCCCACAAACTGAGCGAAGTGATCGCGATCTACCCGATCACGCCCTCTTCGAGCATGGGGGAGCACGCCGACCAATGGTCCGGCGAACGGAAAACCAACATTTGGGGAACAGTGCCAACGGTGATGGAAATGCAATCCGAAGGCGGGGCCGCCGGCGCGGTCCACGGAGCGCTGCAGGCCGGGGCGATGTGCACTACCTTCACCGCGTCGCAGGGCCTGCTGCTGATGATCCCCAACATGTACAAGATCGCCGGCGAACTCACCCCGGCCGTGTTCCACGTATCGGCCCGCACGATCGCCACCCACGCGCTTTCGATCTTCGGCGACCACTCCGACGTGATGGCCGTCCGCCAAACCGGCTGGGCGCTGCTGGCCTCCGGCTCGGTCCAGGAAGCGCAGGATCTGGCCGCGATCGCGCATTCCGCCACGCTGCGCTCGCGCATCCCCTTCGTGCACTTCTTCGACGGCTTCCGCACATCTTCGGAGGTCAGCAAACTCGAACGGCTGACCGATGACGACCTGCGCGTGATGATCGACGACGACCTGGTCCGTGCGCACCGCGAGCGGGCCCTCTCGCCGGACCATCCCTTCATCCGCGGGACGGCGCAGAACCCAGACGTGTTCTTCCAGGGACGGGAGACGATCAATCCGTTCTACGACGCCTGCCCGGAGATCGTCCAGCAGGCGATGGACAAGTTCGCATCCGTCACCGGCAGAGCCTACCACCTCTTCGATTACATTGGGGCGCCGGACGCCGAACGGGTGATCCTTTTGATGGGTTCCGGAACCGACACCGCCCAGGAGACGGTCGAGTTCCTGGTCGGCAAAGGGGAGAAGGTGGGCGTGCTGAAGGTCCACCTGTACCGCCCGTTTTCGGCCGAGCATCTCCTCAACTCCCTGCCGAAGTCGGTCAAAGGCCTTGCGGTGCTCGACCGCTGCAAGGAACCCGGATCCGCCGGCGAACCGTTGTACGTGGATGTGGTCACGGCGTTCTCCGAGGCGGCCGCCTGCGGCGCCTCCCCCTTCGCCAAAGCCCCGACCGTCATCGGCGGACGCTTCGGATTGGGCTCGAAGGAATTCACGCCCGGCATGGTCAAGGGGATCTTCGACGAACTGGCCAAACCCGAGCCGAAGAACCACTTCACCATCGGCATTCTCGACGACGTCGCCCACACCAGCCTCGATTACGATCCGAACTTCTCGGTCGAATCCGAATCGACCGTGCGCTGCATCTTCTGGGGGCTCGGGTCCGACGGCACGGTCGGGGCAAACAAGAACTCGATCAAGATCATCGGCGAGGAAACCGACAACTTCGCCCAGGGATATTTCGCCTACGACTCGCGCAAGTCCGGTTCGGTGACCACCTCCTTTCTGCGCTTCGGCCCCCAGCCGATCCGCGCCCCTTCGCTGATCCGCCAGGCGAACTTCCTGGCCTGCCACCAGTTCAGCTTCCTGGAGCGGTTCAACGTGCTGGCGGCGATCAAACCCGGCGGAACCTTCCTGCTCAACAGCATATACAAGCCGGAGGAAGTGTGGGATCACCTCCCGCGCGAAACGCAACAGGGGATCCTCGATAAAAAACTGCATTTCTACATCATCGACGCCTATAAAGTGGCGGAAAACACCGGCATGGGCGGCCGGATCAACACCATCATGCAAACCTGCTTCTTCGCCATCTCCGGTATCCTTCCGCGCGAGCAGGCCATCGAACAGATCAAGAAAGCGATCAAGAAAACCTACGGCAAGCGCGGCGAAGCGGTGGTCAAGAAGAATTACGACGCGGTGGACGCCTCCCTGGCGCACCTGCAGGAAGTCAAACTCGACGGCCGCAAGGCCGATTCGAGGGTCAGTCGCAGGTCACCGGTGCCCGACGCCGCGCCCGATTTCGTCAAGAAGGTACTCGGCCCGATAATCGCTGGCGAAGGGGATTCCCTGCCGGTCAGCGCGATGCCGGTGGACGGGACCTTCCCCAGCGGAACAACGCAGTGGGAGAAGCGCAACATCACCCTCGAGATCCCGGTCTGGGATCCCGCGATCTGTATCCAATGCGGCAAGTGCGCAATGGTCTGTCCGCATGCGGTGATCCGTCAGAAGGTTTACCCGCCGGCCGCGCTGAAAGGCGCCTCGGCCTCCTTCAAGAGCACCGACGCCAAGTTCAAGGAATTCCCGGGCGCCAAGTACACGATCCAAATCTCGCCCGAAGACTGTACCGGCTGCGCCCTGTGCATCGAAGTCTGCCCGGCCAAGGATAAAACCAATACCGCCCACAAGGCAATCAACATGGCCGAGCAGCCCCCTCTGCGCGAACAGGAAAACGCCAATTGGGATTTCTTCCTCGGCCTCCCAGACGCCGACCGCACAGCCTTCTCTCCGGCGACGATCAAGAACTCGCAGCTGCTTCGCCCGCTGTTCGAATTCTCCGGCGCCTGCGCTGGCTGCGGCGAAACCCCCTACGTCAAGCTGGTCTCGCAACTCTTCGGCGACCACATGATCGTGGCCAACGCCACCGGCTGCTCCTCGATCTACGGCGCGAACCTGCCAACCACCCCCTGGACCTTTAATGCCGAGGGACGCGGCCCCGCCTGGTCCAACTCGCTGTTCGAAGACAACGCCGAGTTCGGGCTGGGCATGCGGCTGACGATCGACAAGCAGAACGAATATGCGCGCGAACTGGTGCAGCAGCTTGCCTCCGTCCTGGGTGATGATTTGGCAAAGGGATTGCTCGAGGCCGATCAGAAAGACGAAGCGGGCATCCACGCCCAGCGCGAACGGGTGGCGTTGCTGCGCAAGAAACTGGACAAATCGAACGATCCGAAAGCCAAGCACCTAATCGGCCTGGCCGACTTCCTGGTCAAGAAGAGCGTTTGGATCATGGGTGGCGACGGCTGGGCTTACGACATCGGCTACGGCGGACTGGACCACGTGCTGGCTTCGGGCCGTGATGTGAACGTCCTGGTGCTGGACACCGAGGTCTATTCCAACACCGGCGGACAGGCTTCCAAGGCCACGCCGTTGGCCGCGGTGGCAAAGTTCGCCTCGCGCGGCAAAGCCGTCGGCAAGAAGGACCTGGCCCTGATGGCGATGTCGTACGGGTACGTTTACGTGGCGCGGATCGCCTTCGGCGCCAATGACCAGCACACGCTGAAAGCCATCCTCGAAGCCGAAGCCTACGACGGCCCGTCACTGATCCTGGCTTACAGCCACTGCATCAATCACGGGATCGACATGCGCAAGGGATTGACCCAGCAAAAACTGGCGGTCCAATCCGGTGCCTGGCCGCTCCTTCGCTACAACCCGGCCCTGGCCGCGGAAGGCAAGAATCCCCTGGTCATCGACTCGAAGGCTCCGACCATTCCGCTCGACGAGTACGCTTACAACGAGACGCGCTACCGCATGCTGCTGCAGAGTGACGAAGCGCGGGCCGAAATGCTCATGAAAGAGGCCAAGAAATACGACGCCCAGCGCTGGAATTTATACCAGCAGATGACAGCGATGCACATGGAAGTGGAAGAAAAACCGAAAGCTTAACTAACCTTCCGAATGTCATCCCGAGGGGCCTTCAGGCCCTGAGGGATCGGTGACTCCTTGTGATGCAATACCGATCCCTCGTCGCCCTTCCAGGGCTCCTCGGGATGACACCCGCAGCATGTCATTCCGGGCAGTCCTTCAAGGGCTCCTCGGGATAACACCCGCAGCATGTCATTCCGAACCCGCCGAAAGGCGGGTGAGGAATCGGTATCGGATGAATATTGATTGCTGACGTGTGTCCAATCGAAACCGATACCTCGGGATCACCTCCGCCACGGACTCCGGTCACACTCCGGCAGCCCCCTGAAAGGAGCCTCGCATGACCGACCTTTCCACGACCTACCTCGGATTGAAACTTAAAAACCCGCTCGTCGCCTCGGCATCGCCCTTCACCAAGAAAATCGATGCGATCCGCCAGATGGAAGACGCGGGGCTTTCGGCCGTGGTGATGCACTCGCTTTTTGAAGAGCAGATCACGCACGAAAGCAACGAACTGGATCATTTCCTCAGCGCCGGAACGGATTCCTTCGCCGAAGCGCTGACCTACTTCCCGGATCTGGAAAAATACAATATCGGGCCGGAGGCCTACCTGGAGCATGTGCGTGCGGCGCGCGAGGCCGTGAAGATCCCGGTCATCGCATCGCTGAACGGCATAACCAGCGGCGGATGGGTGGAATACGCCCGCCGGATCGAGCAGGCCGGCGCCTCCGCCCTCGAGCTGAACCTCTACTTCCTGCCGACCGACCCGAACCTGAGCGGCGCCGAGCTCGAGGAGGAGTACCTGCGCCTGGTGCGCGATGTGCGCGCCAAGGTCAAGATCCCGCTCGCCGTCAAGCTCAGCCCGTTCTTCACCGCCATCCCGCAGATCGCCAAGCGAATGGCCGACGCCGGAGCCAACGGCCTGGTGCTCTTCAACCGGTTCTACCAGCCGGACCTCGACCTGGAAAAGCTGGAAGTGACTCCGCATCTCGCGCTGAGCACATCGGCCGATCTGCTTCTGCCGCTGCGCTGGATCGCCATCCTGTACGGGCGCGTAAAGGTGGATCTCGCCCTGACCGGCGGCGTGCACACCGGGCAGGATCTGATCAAGGCGTCCATGGCCGGCGCGAGCGCCGTGATGACGACCTCGTCCTTGCTGAAAAACGGCCTGGGGCATGCGGGGCAGATAGTAAAAGAAGCTGAAGCGTGGATGGTGAAGCACGAGTACGATTCGATCCGGCAGATGCAGGGCAGCATGAGCCAGAAGGCGGTCGCCGAGCCGGCCGCTTTCGAGCGCGCCAACTACATGAAGGCGCTGCAATCCTACGACGACCGGATGCCGCGCTAGGTTGATTTCCGCTGTCTATGTGGGAAGACCTGTCAGGTCCTACGGACCTGACAGGTCTGTTAGCGGAAAGGAAGGAAGTATGATGGCAAGAGGTACATTTCCGAAGATCATCGTACCGCAGTTGGGCATTCTGGCATTTTCCTCGCTTTCGTACACCTCGATCCCTTCGCTGTGAGCCGCTCCGTCCCCGACCATTGCGCCCAGCCCGACGCCGACAGCCACCCCAACCCCCTAGCCGACCGCGACACCCTCCCCGACGCCGGAGGCTTTGCTGACGAAGGAGGAACGCGGGGAATACCTGGTGATCCTGCGCTACATCAGCGAAGGAGGACAAATGCGGTTCCCGCCGGTCAGGGAGTTGCTGGTTCAACAGGGATACACGGCGACCTTGGATAAGGGTCCGAGCAGCATCGGCGACATGGACATCATTCTCTGCGGCACGCCGTCGTGCAACGACGCCATCGACAACCTGGAAATAATCCTTGCGTGGAAACTGGACATCACCCACCCGACCCGAATGCGGTTGGATTTCAACGACGCCTCATACAACAGAAAGAATATCGCAATCCGGATAAAAAACGCCGACTTGTTCAGCTCCGGATTCTAGACGGTCAGCGAAACAATTGCCGCTCCTGAAAAACCCCGGAGCTGGTATTCCAGTGACTATGTAGACCGACGCGGTCTTTGATACCACGCCGGTCCTTTCTTCTGTCGATGGCGCAGAGGGTTGTCCTTCCCGCGCCACACTCGCCTTGTTTTGGGCCCGCCCATTACGATTCTGACCCCGACATTAATATTACGATTCCGAGGGATGCTTTTTTATCCGGATTTTCCACGAAGAGGCGCGCTGTTGTGTTACAATTTTGAACATGGACGACCGCGCGGCAAGCGACGGGGCCTTGAAGATCGCAACCCTTGGAATTTCGCGGCAAGCCCCGCCTTCCTCATCAGTTGTCGATGGAGTAAGCGGGATAAAAACATTTCGAAAAGGTATGTATTTATTCCTTGTGATGCCGGAACCCCATTATACGACGTCGGGGATAGGAGGAGGGTTAAGGAAAGGGAACTAGCTGGTCCGAAATAAAATCGTCGGATTGATCCGACTTTTCCAAAAATTCAAACGGACCTCAGGAGGCTACACAATAGACACCCAAATCAGACATTCCTGGCCCTCGTGGACTTTGGGCACAAGGGCGGCCCACGCGAAATTCGGCGGAGGAGTGATCATCGGCGGGATTGCACCCGTTGACGAACGCTTGCGCCTGATTAAAAAATCCTTCCCCAACGATCTCACCTCGGGCCATCTTTGGCATGAAGTCGGTACAACCCTAAGCGACTATCAGGCTTACAACAGCAAGGACGCGGTTGCCTGGGACGCCCTTGTCAAAGGCATCGAATCCGGCGCCTATCCGCGTATCGCGGCCCTTACCGTTCCGGCCTTCGGGATTCCCGGAGTGCAGAACGGGGCCGCCACATCCCCCGATCCGGCCATTCGCAAGATGTATTTCAACATGCACGTGGACAGCATCTGCAAGACCCAATGGCTGAAATCCAAAGGATTGGGCGAAGGCATCTACATCTGGTGGCCGGCCTGGGATTCGCAGCGCAAATACCACGGCGACGAGGCGGGCAAGCTTTCAATCCAGGAGGCGTGGGACCTGCTTGTCAAGACATGGGCGGATGTCGCAACGGCCGTACTTGATCGCTTGGATAAGGAAAAGATTTCCCCAACTCTTCCGCTCATATGGCTCGAATGGAAACCCGAAGTTCCCGGCCAGGATTACATCAACACCATCGGGCGGGCCATCCGGTTTTGCAGGGAAGTCGATCAGAAAGTCGGCAAGAAGGTTTTCGCCATCAACAACGAATGGGCACATCTGCTGATCGGCGGCGGCACCGTGGAAGATGGCACCCGCAAGACAATCGAGGCCGGCCTCTTCACCGGATTCTTCCATGCCAACTCGGCCGATCTCGCCATTGTCGAAATTGACGAAAAGACCGGCGAGATCCTCAAGGGAACACCCGGGGACGACCGCGATTGGTACGTCGGCGCCGGCGGCCAGGAACGGTGGGACGACCAGCAGAAAGCCGTCGGGCTCATACTTAAGTCGGGCAAACCGCTGGTCTGCGAACACGATATCGATCCGATGGGAGACGATCCACTCCAGTACTACACCAAATCCCGGGAGAATCTGGAAAAAATGATCAACGCCAGCAAATAGCATTCCAGATGATCTAAAAAAAACGGGTGTGAATTTTCACACCCGTTTATTTATTGAAGCGGCGGATTTCGAACGCTTCCGGCAGGAATTCTAGCCAATCCGCGGCAATCACCCAGTTATAAACAAGTGCCGGACGAAAATGTCCGGCACTTGTTGGTTCTTCGTATTCCCCTTGCGCGTATTGTCTGGTCGTCATCCCCGAGTGTATTACTCGGGGATCCAGGGCGATCGTCAAAGGAAACCCTCACTCCGATTCCTGGATGCCCGCTAAAATCATGCGGGCATGACGAACTTTTAATCTGCCGTCATCCCCGAGAATTTCTATCGGTGATCCATGACAAACGCCGCAGGAAGCATTGCGCTTATTCCTGGATGCCCGCTAAAAACACGCGGGCATGACAACCCAGATCGACGCGGTCTGTCATCCCTGCGCCTGCCCTCGGCGTGTTTTGTGACGGGGGTGATCCTGGCAGGGACCGCGTCAGCCTCGCTGTGGATCAAGTACAATCCTCTCAATGCGCATCCTCCTGATGACCTACGGCACCCGCGGCGACATCGAGCCCTTCCTGGCTTTAGCGCAGGGTTTTATCAAAGCGGGGCATTGCACGCGTCTGGCCGCACCGGCATCCTTTGCGTCCCTCGCCGCGCACACCGGCGTCAAATACATCCCCCTGCCCGGGAATCCGGAAGACCTCGGCGCGGCGATGGTGCAGCAGGCGGGCGGCAATCCGCTTCGGATGATCGGCGTGATGGCAAGGTTCGTATTCCCGCTCGCGGCCGAGGTGTACAGACGACTGCGTGAGATCCCCCCTGGATCGGATGCAATCCTCCATTCGTTTCTCTTCACTCATGCCGGATACGAGATTGCGAAAAGCCTCGGCATTCCGGATTTTTCCGCGCAGATGTTCCCGATGTTTGCACCGACCGCCAAATTTGCCGCGCCGGGCTTTCCCATTTGGCCGCTTCCAGGAATCTACCGCAAGCTGACCCACGTCCTGTTCAACAATATTTTCCGCCATGGCGGAGGGCTTCTCTACAACCAGGTCCGCCGCAGCCATCCGGATTTCCCGCCGCTGACCGATTGGCCGTTCTCTCCCAAATCCGGGCGGATCACGCCGCTGCTGTTCGGCTTCAGCCGGCATGTGGTTCCACGCCCCGCGGATTGGCCGGCGCATGCCCACATCACGGGATATTGGCAGATGGATCCGCCGCGGGAGGAGGAAGTGCCCGCGGATTTGCGCCGATTTATCGAAGCGGGTCCGCCGCCGGTGTGTATCGGATTCGGCAGCGCGATCCCGCGCGAAATGCATACCTTGGCCGGCATCGCCGTCGATGCGCTCCGTCAAACCGGGCAACGGGGAATTTTATCGATGGGAGCGGCCCACCCGCTTCCGGAAGCCGCCGCGCGAAATATTTTTTCGGCCGGGCCGGTTTCCCATCGCTGGCTTTTTCCCCAGATGCGCGCGGTCGTGCATCACGGCGGGGCGGGCACGACCGGCGCGGGATTGCGGGCGGGCGTGCCGAATATCATTATTCCCTTCACTTCCGACCAGCCCTTCTGGGCGTCGCGCGTCCGCGCACTCGGCGCCGGTCCGGAACCGATCCAACTGCGGAAACTGACCGCCGAAGCGCTCGCCGCCGCGATCGACCGGGCGCTGAACGATGGCGCGATGCGCGCCCGCTGTCGGGATCTCGGAAAACTCATCGACGCCGAGGACGGGACGGCGCGGGCGGTGGAGTGGGTGACCCGGAATTCCATGCGGTAAAAAAAAATACCCCCTTATTTCTTCCTCCATCGTAAAAAAGAAAGAACCGCGTTCCGCCCATCGGGAATAGCGGCATCCTTGTCACCAAGGCTTGCGGGACGGGCGGTATCCCCGCCCTCCCGTTTCCTGTAAAATAAAAATCACCGTTCAACGATCCGCTGCAAGCCCGGGAGGAACGGCCGGAAGATGAAACAAGACAGAAAAGCCACTCTGCTTGAGATTTTCCTGCTTGCCACAGTCACGGCATCCTGCAACTTTCCGCGGCCCGGCGCGAATGCGACACCCGGAACCGCCTCAGCCTCCCCGGCCGCCGCGACCCAAACCCCGGCCCTGATCACCCCAAGCCCCTCCCCCACCGGCACGCGGGTGGTGGTCGGCGAATGGGGGCGTCTGGCGAACCCGGGTTTTGAAAACCAACCCATGAAGACCGCGCTCTTCTTCGCCGGCCAGGCGCGCGACGGCTCCACGCGCTACGATTGCATCGCCGGACCCAACCTCGGCTTATTCACGGTCCATCCCGCCGATTCCCAGAATTTGCAATGGTCCAATTCGGCCGCCAACCGGGATTTCGCGCTCGCCCAGATGACCGCCGCCGGGCTGAACACGGTCAGCATGTCCTCCTGGGGAGAGGATTTCCTCCCCTGCAACGACGGCTGGGCGCCGAGCGCGCCGATGCAGACCGCACCCGGCGCGCACAACGAGCTGTTCACCGCGGCCGCCGGAGCCGACCTGCTGATCCTGCCGTTTATCGAAGGCCACGGAGGGTGGACCCTGCGCTCCGAGTTCCCTGCCGACGCCGGCGGCCGGACCGCGCCGGGCGCGGTCAGCCTGATCCTCAACCTGATCGAACGCTATCTGCAGAATCCGGACCATCCGGAATGGGCCCGGCGCTGGGTGCAGGTATACGACCGAGACGGCCTGCCGCGCTACGGCCTGACGTTCATCCACGCCTCCTCGGACCGGTTGGGCCCGTCCGATAATGAAGCCTTCGCCGCCGGCTTCGACGCCCTTTCCGACGAAATCTTCCGCCGTTCGGGAATCCGGGTCGGATTCTTCCTTGACATGCTCCCTCCCTACTCCAACGCACCCGGCGTGTTCAAACCCAGCCCCGAGTGGACCGGTCCGGCGCTCGAGCGCTCGCCCGCCGTCCTCGGCATCCAGGCCTTCATCCCCGAAATCTGGATCTCGGGGCCGGCCTCCGATGCGCAGCGCATCGCCTGGAAGCGGGATTACTCGCGCCGCTGGTCGGAAACCGGCATCCCCTTCCTGATGGACGTCTCGCCGGGATACGACGCGCACATCGTCTTCCCCGGCTCGGTCTATTACGGGTTCACCGCGGAGTGGCGGGATGCGCTGGCCGGAATGGCGGCGGATTTCGGAGAGGATGGATTGGTATACAACTCCTGGAACGGGTACACCGAGGGGATGGCGGCCGTGCCGACCGTCGAACACGGCGATGTTTTTTACCGCTGGCTGCAGGAGATGGCCGCGCGGGTGAATTCAAGAGCGTGACATTCCATTGCGGAGTCGTCACGGGGACGATGGCGACGGGGCAACCGGCAATCAAGCCGAATATTGTTTTTATCCCTGCCGCAGCTTGAGGACGCACCCACATCAGTTATTATCGACTGAACGCGAAGAATAGGCATTCCTGATCGAAGAAAGGGATATAATCTTTTCCATCGCGGGATGAGCTCACAAAAGCCATTAACCCTCTTTGCTTTGGATTGCGGCGCGACCAACTGGCGCCTGTACCGTGCGGAATATGCGATCTCCGGCGGTGCCGTACGGCTGGCCTCCGATCCGCAGCCCTCGCCGATCACCAGCTTCGTCGACCGCCGCCTGCCGGCGGTGATCTGCCTGGATCCTAAAGGCGAGGCGCTGGAAAGCTGCGGCGAGGTCGCCCAGCAGCAGCTGGAGGATGAGACCACCCGCGAGCGCGTCCGCGAATATTTCAAACCCTGCATCGGTTCGCATTTGCTCCCCAGCCCTCTTCCGCACCAAAAGCGCTACACCCACGCCCGGGCCATGGCCTACACGCAAATGTTGCTCCAAGCCGTGCTGGACCAGGTCCGCCAGGAAAAATGGCGTTCCGCCGTCTTCGACGACCGGGTGTGTTTCACGTTTGCCTACCCAATTCATTGGAAGTACGATCACGACGGCGCCGTGTTCGACGAGTTCGTCCAGACCGTCCGCGGGTGCTTCGATCCGGCGTTCGAACAGATCCGGTTTGTGGCCGAACCGGAAGGCGCGATCCTGAGCCTGCAGCACCGCGGGCAGTTGGACCGGCAGAAGACCGGGAAGGTCACCTGCATCATCGACATCGGCGGCAGCACAACCGACATCGTCGCCGGGCGCACCGATCCGCAAACGGGAACATTGGAATACCTCGGGCATTACGGGGAGCCGTTCGGCGGGGGCCTGTACGACGCCGAGCTGGCCAAACGCATCGCCGATGACCTGGCCATCCCCGCCTCGGCCCTGGCCGACGATCCTTCGGCGATCCTCTCGCTGCGTGTCTCGGCGCAACGGCTGAAGGAATCACTCAGCCGCCAGCTGGCGCAATCGGAGCAGGCCCGCTATGTTCCCCAGCGGACAGTGACGCTGGTAATGCGCGACGGCAGCATCTACCGCCGCGTGGTTTCCCTCGACGAAGCCCGCTTCCGTGAGATCACCGGCGCCCTCGACAGCCAGTTCCGGAATCTGATCGAGCATGCCCTGGCCGCAATGCCGATCCGGCCGCAGGACATCGGCCCGGTGGTGCTGGTCGGCGGAGGATCTCAGCTTTTTTCCATCCTCGGTTACCTGCGCGAGCGGTTCGGTCCCCGGAACATCATCCTGGCCGATAACCCGGAAGAGATCGTCGTTCAGGGGATCGGCCTGGAATTCGGCGCGGCGTCGCGCGCGGCCGGACCGGTGACGATCATTCCTCCCGAACCGCCCGCAGAAAAGCAGGAGCCGGAAATCTCCTCCCCGGAAGCCGGGGACGCGTGGAGCCTTAATTCGGCGGACGGAAAATCCTCCCCGCTGGTCGCGGGTGTTACAAAAATCGGCCGCGGCGAAGGGAACGACCTGCAGATCGACACCTTGAAGGTGTCGCGGTTTCATGCTGAATTAAGACTCAGCGACGGCGTTCTGGAGGTTGTGGATCTGGGCAGCACCAACGGCACGTTCGTTAATGGCGAACGCCTGGCGCCACGGGAACCGCGCGCGCTCAACCCGGGCGATGAAGTGTGTTTCGGGGCGGCGAAGTTCATTTGCGAAAAATAACCCCCTCACTCTCTAATCCCTCTCCCAGCTTATGCTGGGAGAGGGAAGGCGAACACCCGGTGCTCTTCTGGGTGTGAGCCAGGGTGAGGGGATGCTCGGCGGGAATCATAAGAACTATGAATATTTTTCCGTAAAGGAATTTCCTCATGGCCGAAAAGAAACCGCCCGAACCGAAGGATCCCACCGAGATCCAGGCCGCCCCTTCGGCGGAAATGCTGATCCAGACCGGGGACGCGCTCTCCAAATCCCTGCTGTTTGCGCTGGAGCGCGATTACCTGGACGGGCCCGTCTTCGACAATCAATCCGTTCGGATGCTGGCCGGAGTACAACAGCCGCAACCCGACCTGGCCTTCCTGGAGGTGGAACAGGTCGGGAAACCGACCAAGGAATCCGAGAAGGAATATTTCCAGGCGATTCAGACAACCCTGGCCGCCTGCCATGATCCGCGCTATACGCTGCTGTTCGTCATTTCCAGCGACGGCCTGCGCAACCGGATCTACATCGGGGTCAACGCCAACGCGCCCGACGCCCAGCCGAAGATCTTCGCCGAACAGCTGGGGCAGTTCCTGTGCTCGAACTGGCCCGGCACCCGGGTCAAGCCGGTCGCCGATTACAAGCAGATCGTCGATCACGTTCACGTGCCGCTGAGCACCTACCGCTACAGCCGCGCCTTCACGGGAATCCCCTCGGTTAAAACGAGGGAACGGAGCGAGGAGTATCCGCAGAGCCTCGACCGCTTCATGCGCGGGTTGCGCGGCAAGCCATACGTCTATATGGTGATTGCCGACCCGATGAGTGAGCGGGAAGTCAGCGAGATCGTCACCGCCTGCCATACACTCTCCGGCCAGGTGCAGGCGTTCACCAAGACCACCCTCAACCGCAGCACCAGCACCGGTACTTCGGAGACGGCTTCAAAATCGGAAAGCGACACCACCTCCTCCAGCACTTCCACCGGCACCACGGAAACCAAAGGGAAGAGTGCCAGCAAAGGGTCGCTCGGCGCGATGTTCGACAAATCCGGCACGGCGGGAAAAGGATTGAAGGGTGCCGGTCTGGCGGGCGTCTCCGCCCTGCTGCTGGCCGCCGGCGGGCCGTTCATGCTGTCCGGGATGATGGGCCTCTTCAGCCAGCTGCTTCCTTCGGCGGGCACCAGCGACAGCACCGGGTCGAGCACGAGCGAATCCGATTCGACCAGCAAATCCACCGGCCTTTCCACCAGCGAAGGCACCACGACCGGCGAATCGCTTTCCTTCGGCCAGGAGTACCTCAACAAGCACGCCGAGGCCTGCGTCAAACTGCTCGAGAAGACCGCCCAGCGGTTCGAGACAGCCAAGGCGCTGGGAAGCTGGAACGTCGGAGTGTACATGATCAGCGACCAGAGCGAGGCCGCCGCCCAGGGCCAGGCCCAGTTCAAGGCGCTGGTCAGCGGCGAAAAAAGCACCTCCGAGCCGGTCCGCGGCCACAACCTGAACCCGCTGTGGGACGGGCAGATCCAAACCTCGCTCGATTCATTCCGCCACCCGCCGCTGCGATTGTTTTCGCCGGAAAGCGGCGAGCGGCTGCGCCATCCCTTCGGGGAAGCCTTCGAGAACCTGACCACGCCGCTTAACACGGAAGAGCTCACCCTGTTGGCGAATTTGCCGATGCGCGAAATGCCCGG
>DAOUDU010000217.1:0-2098 GCA_034430775.1 Anaerolineales bacterium
TCCTGCGCGCCGACCAGGCCGGGCAGGGGGATTCCTGGATCTCGACCGCCAATCCAATGCGTTCCATCTCGCGGCGGATATATTCGCCAGCCGCCGTATTGCCGGTCGAACCAATGTAGCGGGTCCCGATCCGGCCGGCCAATTCCCGCACATGACCGATCAACACCTCGGATAATTCGAGCATTCGATCTCCTTTTTCAATCGTAGAAAGTGGCATCGAGGAATCCATCCGAAACGGGATGCGCCTTCCCGTTTCGACAATAAAATCTTACAACCTTGGTGGGCTAATGGAGGGTTTGGAAGGAGAAGGCGATCGAGTAGCGCTCTTTGTGTATCGAGTAGACCCACCCCTCCCCCTACCCCTCCCCATCCTGGGGAGGGGTGGATCTACCCAACCGGCTTTATTCGTGTCATCCGCCGCAGTTGCTCGAGGATCTTTCGCGCGCGTTCTTCCTGTTCGGCGAGCGTGGAAAGCCAACGATCGGCCGCCCAGAGCACATCCTCCTCCGGGCGCGGGGTATCCAGCACGCGGCGCAATTTTTTTACAGCGCCGGAATCCAGCGCGCGCATCGCGCGCAGGACGGCCATCGTGCTGTATCCGGAACGCATCAGCAAGCGGATCACCCGCAGCTGGCCGATCTCGCGCGGGCCGTACGCGCGGTAGCCGTTCTTCGGGTCGCGCGGCACGCGCAGCAGGCCGTTGCGTTCCCAGCCGCGGATCGCATCCGGGGTCGAATCCACCGCCCGGGCGGCGGCGAGGATGGAAAGCGGAGGATTGCGGCGTTCGGGGACTTTTCCGCGCACCCACTTTTCCAGATATTCGGCCGCGGATTCCGCTTGCGTGCGTTCTTCTTTTACCAATTGGATGTGGTTTTTTGCCAGTCGAATGGCCTGCGGAAGATCCCGCCCGGCGGAGGCGCGCACAAGCGCCAACGCGGATTTCCGGATCCGGCTTCCCGACCAGCCGCCGTGCATCGCCAGCCGCGCCAGCCGCATCTGTTCCATATGGAACCGGGTGTACTCGCGGTAGTTATTGGCGGACCGTGTGACAGGCGGGAGGAATCCCCACTTCTCGTACATCCGAACCGTATTCGGGTGAACGCCGACCGCCTTGGCGATATCGTTTGTGCGGAAGGTATCTTGCTTTTTATTCATGTCATCTCAAGCAATAATAATCGGTTCAAATATACACCAATACGTCATGCCCGCGCCTGCTATCGCGCAACAGAGATGACGATCGAATTGAATTCTTGACATATGAACCAAATATTCATATAATATGAACCTATGGTTCATAATACAACTCCCGACGATTTCGAATTGATCATCCCCGACCTCGAAAACGAGGATTCGGTCACCCGCACCTTCCGGCGGCTGGACCCGGAAAGGCGGCAGGCCGTGCTGGATGCGCTTTTCGAAGAGGCGGCCGAAAAAGGCCCCTCGCGGTTGAATATCAAACAGGTGGCGGAACGCTCCGGGGCGTCGATCGGCTCACTCTACCAGTATTTCGGCAGCCGGGAAAACCTTGTCCGGTTTATGGTGAAGATCGCGGTCGGTTCGATGGTCGAACTCCTCCGGATCAGCATGATCTCGCTTCGAAATCTGCCCTTCCGGGAAGCGCTTCGGTACTACATCGTGGAAGGAGTGCGGTACTCGCAATCACAGAAATCGTTGACGCGGTTCCTGACACTTTCCGCCTATCAAGGGGATGAAGAGATCGGGAGAACCGTCGTCGAGCCGATTGCCGTGGTGATGCGTGAAGTGGTGCGGGATCTGTTGAAGGCGGGCGTTGCGCGCGGCGAACTGCGGCCCGAGATCGATCTCGAAGCGGCTTCACGCGCGGTCAACGTGTTGATTATCGGGTTGGGAGACAGCCAGCTTACGCCGTACTTGAATACGTATTTCCAGGTGTCGGACGACAAGATCCCCTTCGAGCGGACGCTGGACGCCGGTTTGGATATGATCCTGCGCGGACTCGCCGCGGAGAAATCCGATGAATAGTTTGCGAATCGCCCGCAAAACCCTTATCGAATACCTGCGGGAGCCCCAGCTTTTCCTCTTTATTCTCTGCGGTCCGCCGCTTCTGGTCCTGCTGTGG
>DAOUDU010000218.1:0-5200 GCA_034430775.1 Anaerolineales bacterium
TGGCCGGATCGGCGAGGCGGTCCGGGAAGCGGAAGGCTTGGCGTATTATTCGATGAGCACCATCACCGGGGGCCTAGGCCCCGGCCCGTGGATGGTGCTGGCCGGGGTGAACCCGCGCAATGTGCCGCGGGCGGTCGAACTCATCCGGCGCGAAATTACCCGCTTTACGCAATCGAAGGTCACCCGCGGCGAGCTGAGTGACAGCCAGGCCAGCATCGTCGGGCGCATGCCGCTGCAGCTTGAATCCAACGAGGGCGTGGCGGGAACCCTGATGAACATCGAGTTGTTCAACCTGGGGCTGGATTACTACCAGCGTTACCCGGGCCTGATCCGGGCCGTCACCGCCGACCAGATCCTGGAAGCGGTGCGGCATTATCTGAACGTGGATAAAATGGCGCTGGCCGTCGCCGGCCCGCCTGAGGAAGGGTGACGGCGCTATGCTGCGTGTGGGAACCGACCTGATCGAAATCGAGCGGATTGAAGAAGCGGTCCACCGCTGGGGGGAGAGATTCCTGGAGAAGATCTTCACTTCCGAAGAACGAATAGCCTACAGTGAGCGCATCTCCTCGCTCGCGGCGCGGTTTGCGGCCAAGGAAGCGGCTTCCAAAGCGCTCGGCACAGGGCTGATGACTGAAATCCCCTGGACCGATATCGAAGTCCTCACCGGTCCTTCGGGCGAGCCGGGCCTGCATCTGCACGGCCGCGCGCGCGAAGAGGCGGAGAGGCTGGGGCTGACCGATTGGGCGCTCAGCCTTTCGCATTCCGGCGGTCATGCGCTGGCGGTGGTGGTGGCGACGGGAAGGTAGGGTGGGTTGAAAGCAGAGAAATAGTTCGATCAAGACAATGATCTCTGCTTTCAACCCACCCTACAAGGCAAATAGCATGAAAAAATATCGATGGCTCTTGATGGGAATCAATCTCCTCGGCGGATCGGCGGTGATCGGCAGTTACGTCCTCTGGTTGAGCGCGTATCCCGGCGCCGTGAACGCGTTATGGGGCGGCGTGCCCGGTGAGATCCGGCCGTACTACACCGCGGGGATGTTCCTGGCCGCGGCCGGATATTTCGCGTTTACGTACTTCCTCCTGTTTCGAATGGATCCCGGCCGCATAAAAATTTTCGGATGCTGTGATGCGCGCCTTTATCACTATTTGTATTTGGGGATTCTCATCCCCTCCGCACTGTGGATGCCGGCGACTTTCTGGGCGGTGGACAATCCAAGTGCGATTTCGATCTGGGTCGTGCGGGGCGTATTGATTCTGGCGGCGCTGTTTTCGCTGGGGCTGCTGGCGGCGCTGCTTGGCACAAAGCCGCGCGACCCGGCCGGAGCGCACGCGCTGGCCTTGATTGGCGCGGCATGCTTCTGTATTCAAACAGTCCTCCTGGATGCGATTGTGTGGGGGGCGGCGTTTGGGGGATAAGTATTATTGGCGTAGTTCGTAAAATAAAGGAAGTACACTCAAGACGTTATTCCCCAAAGGTGGATTGTCCCATCGGAAGAAAATGTTGCAAGCAGCGACCCGGAAGATGAAAAGGTCAAGCCATATAGGATTGCCATATGCCCCGTCAAGGTGCGGACCAATTTACCGTCTGAAACGCGCGATAGCTGAGCGGTTAAATCCCAGGATGTACTTGCGATTAATGAATTATCTGGTGAGAAGTCAACATCAGTTACTCTATTTGTATGCGTCGCCAAAGTTTGCAGAAGGTATCCATCAGAAACTCGCCAAATCCGAACGGTTTTATCTTCTGACCCGCTGGCAAGCAGGCTTCCGTCCGGCGAGAAGGCCACGTTTTGGACCCATCCTGAATGCCCGGTCAAAGAGTGGATCAGTGTTCCGTCAGAAATTTGCCAGAGGCGGATGGTTTTATCGTTGGAGCCGCTGGCTAATAATTTTCCGTCTGGAGAGAAGACCACGGATTGTATACTGTCAAAATGCCCCTCGAGTGTGCGCAACAACGATCCGTCGGAGACTTTCCACAAACGCACGGTGTTGTCGCAAGAGCCGGTTGCCAGTATGGTCCCATCCGGCGAAAAGGCTACACTCATAATCCCGCCGGTATGTCCTGAAAGGATATATGGTGTCGATTCGTCAGCAATTCTCCATAGGCGTGCGGTCTTATCCCAGGATCCGCTTGCCAGCATCGTTCCATTTGGAGAAAAAGCCACGCTTGTAACTGGACTCGAATGCCCCGTCAGGGATTGGATGATGGCTCCATCCGAAATCCGCAACAGGGTGACGATCATCGTCGGTGATCCGCCGATGGCAAGGAGGGTTTCATCCGGCGAAAAGGCTACCGTTGCATATGCAACCGCATGGTCTTCGAAGGTATAGATCATCGTTCCGTCGGATATTTGCCAAAGGCGTGCAACTTTCTCCGATCCCACACTCGCAAGCGTTTTCCCGTCTGGCGAGAACACAACATTTACAACTGTAGACGTATGACCTCCCAGTGTTTTTTCCAGTCCTCCATCGGAAGTTCGCCACAATCGGATTGTTTTATCCATCGATCCGCTGGCGAGAAGACCTCAGTCGGTCGAAAAAGCGACGCTTTGAACCCGATCCAAATGCCCTTCCAGAGTGTGCGCCAGAGTTCCATCGTAAAACCGCCAAAGACGCACGGTCTTGTCGATTGATCCGCTTGCCAGAAGCGATCCATCCGGTGAGATCGCCACACTCATGACATAATCCGAATGTCCGGTAAAAATCCGCAGCGGAGTTCCGTCCGGAATCCGCCATAGACGTATGGTCTTATCGCATGATCCGCTGGCCAGCGATTCCCCGTCCGGCGAAAAGGTCACGCTTGTCACGCCGCAGGAATGGCCCTTCAGAGTTCTTACCAGAGTGCCATCGGTTACTTTCCATAGTTGCACAAGTCCGTCCCAGGATGAGCTTGCCAGCATCGTCCCATCCGGGGAAAAAGCCACACTGGTCATCACATGCGAATGGCCTTCCATCGTTCGCAGCAATGACCCATCGGACACCTGCCACAACCGTACGCTGTAATCCCCCATGGAGCTTGCAAGAAGAGAGCCATCCGGAGAGAAAGCAACAAATTGAACTCCCTCGGAGGTCTGGATTAATCGGATTTCTTTTTTTGAAATTGAATCATACAAGTAGATGCCTGTCGAAGAGGCCATAGCCAACGTGCCGCCGTCCGGAGACCAGGCAACTTGCGCAAGCACACCCTCGCCCAGACGGGCCAATAAATTAATATCCTGTGCATTATCGGCGGTTATCGGTATAAGTGATTGAGGATAAGGTATGTTTTGATAGATTGGAAAGTGAGGAAATGGGGTCCTTGTTGGTATGAAAGTTGTGGCTAGGGAAAAAGTAGTCGCGGGCGCTACCGTTGAGGGCGGAGGTGCGAAGAAAAAACTCCGTACCCCAAAAACGCCAATTGAGATTAGTCCGATTAATCCTGCGCCGACGGCTGCCCAGCGCCACCAACCTGGGCGAGAAGGAGCAGAACGTGCAGCCGATCGACGCGCGGATTGGCGAGGACGGCCAGTGGACGGCTCCTCTTGAAGGAATGTAGGTTTTGTTTCCAGTACGGGCGTCAACTTCGATGCGGCTGAAGGAATCCGATCGATCGTTTTTTCCCCTTTCGATTGCCCCGCCCAGGCATGCTCGAGGCTGTCGATTAAACCGGCCATGTCCGGATAACGGTCCTTCGGATCACGAGCCAGTGCTTTAAGAAGGATTTTTTCAATGCTGTCGGGCAAGCCGGGCACAAGGCTTTTGGGCCGCGGCAACGGTTCCGAGGCCTGTTTAAGCATGATCGCACTGGGAGTATCGGCTACATACGGCTTACGCCCGGTGACCATTTCGTAGAACACCACCCCAAGAGAGTATTGATCCGATTGCGGGCTGACCTTCCCGGACCATTGCTCGGGAGCCATATACGCGGGAGTCCCGATGCCAAATCCGGTTCCGGTCAGGTTGGTTGCTTCTTCATTCTCCAGGATTTTCGCGATACCAAAATCGGAGAGCATCGGTTCGCCGGAATGCGTGATAAGAATATTGGATGGTTTGATGTCGCGGTGGACGATCCCCAGTGTATGCGCGTACTGGACGGCACGGGCAACCGGCAGCAACAGGCGCGCGGCTTCCTGCCACGGGATGGGCTTCCCCAGGTGTTGCTGAAGTGTGCCGCTGGGCAAGTACTCCATCACCAGGTAAGGAGAATCCTCATATTCGCCGTAATCGATGACGCCGACGATGTTGGGGTGCGACAGCTTGGCGAGTGCCTTGGCTTCCCGGTCGAATCGTTTCAAAGTGCGTTCGAGTTGTTCGGGAGGGAATGCAGCCCGGCGGATGATTTTCACCGCTACATCGCGTTCGAGACGGGTGTCGTAGGCCTTATAAACCGTGGCCATCCCGCCCTCGCCGAGCTGTTCGAGGATGTGGTAGCGTCCGAGCGATTGACCGATGAGATTCGCCATGCGGTCTCCTGAAGGATATTCTTGAAGGAGTATAAGTTGTTAGTGTTGGGCGGTCAATTCAGGGGGGAATCAAACCGGTGCGGTCCCCGCTGGGAACACACCCGCTTCCCCTGCTTGGCGGGGGCTGGCGCGAGTGCAGGTGCGGGGATGACGGACCGCACCAGTTTGAGTAAAGTCAAACCGGCCTGCTGCCCCGGCCGCACGCCGGCGCGGCCTTTCGATCGGCGAAGACCTCCTACATAATCAATACCTGCACCAATTCTTCGCCCGCCGGGGTGATGAAGACCGTGATTCGGTTGTCTCCCTTGATGTATCGCAAACGGATGGAAAATTCACCCTGGCTGGCATCCCCGGTGTGATCCGCGAGTTCCCAGCCAGCGAGCGGCATCTCCCTCAGGTAATACTGCTGAACTTCAAGAACCGACGCTTCAATCTGGTAAATGTATGAGTCGCCCACCGCCGTGACGGAGATGGCGCCGGGCATGATCGGAACCCCCTGGAAGAAATCAGGCGCCGCATCCTGCGGAAGGGATGTATCCTCCGTCGGGGCGGGAAGGGTTTCTCCCGCCAAAGGAGATCCTGAGGAAAGCACGGAACAGGAAAGGGTGGTCAGGATGCTCAGGCCGATCAGCCAATGGCGAATGGATATTTTCATGCATTTCTCCCGGAGGCGATATGGACCCGAAGTATACGATCACCAAGAAGACCGGTCAAACGAAGAGATAATTGAGGTGATACCCGCCAAGTGCACGCCT
>DAOUDU010000219.1:0-7051 GCA_034430775.1 Anaerolineales bacterium
ACGATGAAAACGCCTCGTACAATATATCCATGTCGTCTCTAATGGAACACTTTCCTAATTGATTACAATTATCACAACCACTACAAGGAGCAACTTGTTTCCCACTCAACAGGAATTTACATACTTCCCATTTATTTTCTAGAAATGGTTCAAGCGCGTGTTGTAATAATATTTCTGAATTGCTGTTTAATCGGGGACTTCCTGAAATACCAATTACTTTCATAAGTTAACCTTTGATGTTTCTGCTTTAGCGCCCAACATCCTATTGGATGGAAAAAGCATCTAGCGCTATATGCAAGTATATACCCTTAGATGCTTTTCCGAAGCATCTATGGGTATATACTTTTGCTCCCCATTCCCATGTTTCCCTCCCCCGCAGGCATCCGATCCGGATGGGCCGCCAAACTTCACCGACCGTCCGAATGATGGATATAATCCCCGAACTGCGCAACCATGCGGTGGCACCTCTCCCGGAAAACCCAAATGACCGTCGGCAATGCTGTATCAAATGCGTATCAAACCCGGTACGCCGATCTGGATTTCGAACGCGGCGGGCTGTTCGAATTTCGAAATTGCCGCCGCGCAGGCCGCCCCGCCCCCGCACCGGGCGGCCATCGATCCGCACGATCCCGAAAGGAGCACGCCCGCCCATGAAAAATAAAACCGCTAGCGCCATCCGGATCTACTTTCCTCCCGGAGAGGAATCCACAGCGGATCTGATCGGCGGGACCTGCGACAAGGCGACCCAACTCGCACGGGATACATGGGGCTTGGAACCGCCGCAAGACTGCCGGATCCACGTCATGACTTCCTGGCTGGAATTTGTTTTCCGGTCGGCGCCCGGACCGTGGCGGATCGTGCTGGCGGCGACGATTCCGTTCTGGTTCCTCCGCGCCCGCAGGATGTGGCTCTACGCCGGAGCCTGGACCCAATCGTTCGGGAAGTGGGTGGCGATCGGCGTGAAACCGCCGCGCCTGATTCTCCAGAGTGACAGAAGCATCGGCGCACGCGTCTTCGCGGAAGAAGAGGACGTGACGGCAAAGGTCCGGCAGATCACCTGTCACGAACTGGTGCATGCCTGTTCGGCCGGGCGGAAGCTGCCCATGTGGCTTAACGAAGGCATCGCGATGGTCGCGGTGGATCGATACGCCGGGAGGCAGACGGTCCGGCGGGAGAGTCTGGCATTGCTGAGAGACTATCTGCCAAAAGAGGCTTCCCCCACCTATCAGCAGCTTTCCCGCATGGGGGGAGAAGCGATCGCCTATCAAACCGCGCGCGGCTATTGGCTGGTCCGCTATCTGGAAGAGAAGCTTCCCGGTTTCCTGAAGCGTTCTTTTTCCGCCCATACGGATGCGCGGACGCTGGAACGGGATATGATCACCGGACTGGGAATGACGCCGGAAAGTTACTGGCGGGAGATCGACGGCGTACTGGCCGGTCATTTCGAGGAACCCGGGATCAGGACCCGATTGCGGGTGTCGAAAAATCCGGTATAAAACCCAATCGTCGGGTGTGGATGCTTTCTCAAAAGAAAGGCAAAACAACCGAATGGAGAGTTCGCTGAAAATCATCCTTCCCTTCGAGTCCGTTCCGCAGCGGTTGTACACCCGCGAGAAGTTATTTCACGGCTACCGTCCCGAAGACTCCTCCTCGTGGGTGCAAACCACGGACTTCGCCATCTTCCGGCACTACGTCATGACCGGCCGCGGCGCGCCGGGCGACCCGTACATCCGGATGATGCGGGCGCTGCACGACAACGCCATCACCCAATCCGCAACCGCGTTCCTCGCCGGTCGCCGGGTGGCGGCGATCATGGGCGATCACCGCCTGGCGCGCGATTCCGCAACCTACCGGAATATCGCGCTGCTCGCCCGGCGCCTGACCCGCGGTGGTATCCTGGTGTGCACCGGCGGCGGGCCCGGTGCGATGGAGGCCGGCCACCTGGGCGCGTCGCTTGCCGCGGCGGAAGATGCGCGCCTCGACTCCGCGCTGGCCGCGCTTTCGACCCGGCCGAATGTTCCGGCGCTGTTGAATATCGTCGACTCCGCAGGCACGGTGAACATGAAGCTCGCCGCCGAGGCGCACGCCTGGTTCAAGCCGGCTTTCGAGATCGCCGCGGCGCTGCGCGACCCGAGCCCAAGCCTGGCCTTCCCGACCTGGCATTACGGCCACGAGCCGTCCACCCCGTTCGCCTCCCACATCGCCAAGTATTTTCAAAACAGCATCCGCGAAGACGGGCTGCTGGCGCTCGCCAGAAACGGGATCATATATTTCGAAGGCAAGGCCGGAACGCTGCAGGAAATCTTCCAGGACGGCGCGCAGAATTATTACCGCGCATTCGGCCTCTTCAGCCCGATGGTCCTGGTGGGAACCGAATATTGGGATCAGGAAATTCCCGTCGTTCCCTTGCTGAAGAATTTATTTTCGCCCGGGGATTATTCAAAGTATGTGCTGGTGACGGACGATCTCGATGCCGCGGCGGCGTTCATCGAGCGGTTCCATCCGCCGGCGTGACGGTCGACCGCGATCCCGGATGATCGGCCATCGCCGGGGATTGGCATGCTACAGTCCGCCCTCGCCTCTGCGAGAAATGGATTCTCCATGATCCCCTTATACTCGCCGGAAGAGCGAACGCCCGATAAACTCCTTAACCGGTTGGCGCAATGCGAAAATCCGTGGCTTCAGTCTTTCCCTTACTTTTCCGATAAACAAAATTGGCGCCATTGCTCAGATCTTAAGAAAACGTACACAGAAACACCGAGAAATCCGAAACCGCCGCTTTTTTTACATGGGATGGCAATTGAGAGTGAGAAGGAAAAGCCATGTTCTTTTCGGTGTATTCGATTCTTTTCGGCGCCCGATGCCGATCCTCATCCTAATAAGAAAACCGATCCCGGGATACAATAAAGCCGAAGATGAAAACCTTGGAAGTAACCGCCATGACGTGTTTCCTCGCCGCGGGTGAGGCGTTCCTCGCAGCCGGATACCTTCTGGGCCGGATGCCCCTATTCGCGTCGGCCTCCGGTTTTTGGGGGCTCACCATGCTGTTCCTCGCCGCCGGATTGCTCATCGCCGGGCTCGATCACGGCTTCTTCGAGCCCAGAGGGGATACGCGCGGCCGGATGGCCATGCAGAAGGCGACCTGGATCTGCACCGGCATCATGACCTTCTTTACGCTGCTTTCCGCGCTTTACCAATTCGCGCCCGTCGATTGGCGTCTGCCCTTCATTATTGCGGGGCTCGTACAGTTGCTGGTCTTTGCCGTCTTTGCGATACGAATCCACAATTATCTTGTGGTGATCATCAACTACGCGCCCATCCTGCTCATCCTTCTGATCTTAAATCTCTTCGGATTACCTTCCGGATCCGGTTCGTGTTTTTTCATAACCGGAATTCTGATCTCCATCGCCGCCTCCGCTTGTCAGGCATTGGGCGTGGATACATTCTCGCCGCTCGACCGAAACGGGTTGTATCATGTCCTCCTGATGGCCGCGCTGGTTTTCTTTTTCGTCGGCGGGTTGGCGTTGAAATAGCCCATCCTTGGGTACAATTGCTTGCCCGTCACCCCCGAGCCTGCCCTCGCGGGACCCTTGCGGAGCATGGTGCCATCGGTTTTTGATGGCACCATGAATGCGCAGCGAGGGAAGCATCCCGGCTGCGTCGGGTTCATACGCCGGGATGAATGCGCCCGCCCTGCGTTCCTTGCAGGGAAGCGGGGGCGCTCTTATCGGGGGTCCAGACGCACGCTAACGATGACGATTGGCGGATGCCCGCTGAGATTCCCCCCGCTCCACGAGGGCAGGCGCGGGCATGACGGGAAAGGGAGGCCGAGCGTTTTTACTGCGAGGCCGAAGGATCAGTTTTTCCCGTAAAATTCAAGGAGCGCAACCCCATGACCAACTCCAACGTTTTACCCATGAACACTCCGCGCAACCGTCTGGCCGGCCGGATGCCGAAGATCGGCATCCGGCCGGCGATCGACGGCCGGCGTAAGGGAGTCCGCGAATCCCTGGAAGCGCAGACCATGGCCATGGCAAAGGGAGTCGCGGAGCTGTTGACCGGAACGCTGCGCCATGCCAACGGGCTGCCGGTGGAATGCGTAATTCCCGAAAGCTGCATCGGCGGCGCGGCCGAGGCGGCGCAGGCCGCCGGTCTGTTCGCCCGCGAGGGAGTGGGTGTTTCAATCACCGTCACGCCCTGCTGGTGCTATGGTTCGGAGACGATGGACATGGATCCGCACCTCCCTAAGGCAGTGTGGGGCTTCAACGGCACCGAGCGGCCGGGCGCGGTCTACCTGGCCGCGGTCCTGGCCGGGCACAACCAGAAGGGGCTGCCGGCCTTCGGTATTTACGGCCGGGATGTGCAGGATGCGGGCGACGGCACGATTCCCCCCGATGTCCGGGAAAAGCTGCTGCAGTTCGCGCGCGCCGGCCTGGCGGCGGCGACGATGCGCGGCAAATCATACCTTTCGATGGGCGGCGTTTCGATGGGCATTGCCGGTTCCATCGTGGATCAGGGGTTCTTCGAAAGCTACCTGGGCATGCGGGTGGAAAGCATAGATATGGTGGAGTTCGTGCGCCGGATGGAGGAAGGCATCTTCGATCCGGAGGAATACGCACGCGCACTTCCCTGGATCAGGAAATACTGCCGCGAGGGGCGCGATCACAACCCGCCCGAAGCCCAGCGCAGCCGCAAACAAAAGGATGCGGACTGGGAGGCCGTCGCCAAAATGACCCTCATCGCCCGCGACTTGATGATCGGCAATCTAAAACTGGGGCAGCTCGGTTTCGGAGAGGAGGCGCTGGGCCACAACGCCCTGCTTTCCGGTTTCCAGGGTCAGCGGCAATGGACCGATCATTTCCCCAACGGTGATTTCCTCGAAGCCATTCTCAACTCCTCCTTCGATTGGAACGGGATCCGCGAAGCGTTCATCGTCGCGACCGAGAACGACTGCCTCAACGGCGCGGCGATGCTGTTCGGGCACCTGCTGACCGCGACGGCCCAGATTTTCGCCGACGTGCGCACCTATTGGAGCCCGGCGGCCGTGGCGCGCGTGACGGGGCATACGCTTGCGGGCCGCGCCGCGGGCGGGCTGATCCACCTGATCAACTCTGGATCCGCCGCGCTGGATGCGACCGGCAAGCAGGCCCGCGGCGGCGCCCCGGCGCTGAAATCTTTCTGGGAGATCACATCCGCCGAAGCGGCGCAATGCCTTGCGGCGGTGGATTGGTACCCGGCCAATACCGGGTACTTCCGGGGCGGCGGCTTTTCCTCCGGATTTCTGACCCGCGGCGAGATGCCGCTGACCATGTCCCGCATAAACCTTGTCAAGGGGCTTGGCCCGGTGTTGCAGCTGGCCGAAGGGTACTCCGTGGATATCCCCGACGCCGTGCATGATGCATTGAACAAACGGACCGACCCCACCTGGCCGACCCACTGGTTCGTTCCAAACCTGACCGGGAAGGGGCCGTTTGCGGATGTGTATTCGGTGATGAATGCCTGGGGCGCCAATCACGGCGCGCTCAGCTTCGGGCACATCGGCGGCGATCTGATCTCGCTGGCCGCCATGCTGCGCATTCCAATTTGCATGCACAACGTGCCCGAGGCGCGGATTTTCCGGCCGAGTGCCTGGAATGCTTTTGGTACCATGGATCCGGAAGGAAGCGATTTCCGCGCCTGCGCCGCTTTCGGGCCGTTGTACGGCAAATATTCGTAACCGCTCAGCCCTCCCTCATCCGGCCTTCGTCCACCTTCTCCCAGCATAAGCTGGGAGAAGGCCGGGATGAGGGGCAGTATGAGTAGATACCAATCAGGTCAGAAAGGTCCTTTCATGAATCAGGATACCCAACCGCTCCGTGTCGAACTCATCCGCATCCTGCGCATCGTCACCGATCAGGGATTGGCCTGTTCCAGCGACGGCAACATTTCGGTCCGCCTGGGAGAGGATCAATTCCTCATCACCCCCAGCGGCCTGCACAAGATGAGCATGAGCGAGGAGGACCTGGTCGTCATCGACGGCAAAGGGCACACCGTCGCAGGCAAGCCGGGGCGCGCTCCAACCTCGGAAGTGTTGATGCATCTGGAAGCCTATCGCGGGCGTCCGGATATCCGCGCCGTCCTGCACGCCCATCCGCCTTGCGCCGTCGCGCTGACCATCGCCGGGATTCCCTTCCCGATGGATATCATCCCGGAATCGCTGATCGGGTTGGGCAGCGTGCCCACGGCAAAGTACGCGACTCCCGGCACCCCCGAACTGGCGGAAAGCATCCGCGGGATGCTTAAAGATACAAACGCCATCCTGCTCAGCCATCACGGGAGCCTGACGGTCGGTCGGACGCTGGAGGAAGCGCTGGTCGCGCTGGAACGCATGGAACACACGGCCCATACATGGTTCCTGGCAAAGGCCGCCGGCGCAATTCACCCCTTGCCCGCGGAGGAACTTGCCCGCTTGCGAGAGATCGGCCGGGAATTACGCGGCAAGCCCAACAGAAGCTAAAGGCGCTCCAGTGTAAAGCCGCGAGCGGCGTGATCTGTTGTAGCTCATCCGCACGGCAATCCGGATATCCTGCGCATGCAAAGACGGAAGAGAATGACCGGTAAATGATCCATCCCTAGCTTTTTTCACTTCTTTCCCAGGAGGTTTTCCGTGAACACATCCATGTGGATCATGCTCTTCTTTGTTTTTTTGGCCGGGGCGGTCGGGGGTTTGGTCAACGCCCTGATGACCGACAACGGCTTCCTCCGTCCAAAGATGGAGAAGGTCGACGAGAAAACCGGCATCTTCCGGCCGGGATACCTTGGCAATGCGCTGATCGGCGCGGTGGCGGCCGTGGTTTCCTGGGGTTTGTACGGACCGCTTAGCCCATATTACATTATCGGCACAGACCAGGCCCTGGCGGCGAACGCCCTTCCCGAAGCGGTCGGCCTGACGCTGGCCTCGCTGGTCGGCGCGATTATGATCGGCATCGGCGGCGCCCGGTGGTTGACCAGCGAAGTCGATAAGAACCTTCTGCGCGCCACCGCCGCGCAGGCCGCGGCCGCCAAGCCTTCC
>DAOUDU010000220.1:0-1951 GCA_034430775.1 Anaerolineales bacterium
TCGGCGCGGAGAGCAAGGGCGGAAACCTGTACAAGGCCAGCCACGCCCAGCGCGGACCGATGGACCTGGTGTATTACGGCGACCGGATAGAGGATTACCCCACCCAGGGCGGCCAGTATGCCTACGGCAAAATGAACAATGAGGAGGAAGCCGACTACGGCGATATCGTCGATCTGTGCCGGGTGATCGACGGGATGGCATATGCGAGCGACGAGGAATTCATGCGGTCGCTGGAGAGCGTATTCGATATGGATGCCTTCCTGCGCTACCTGGCCGTCGTCACCATCCTCGACAATTGGGATTCCTACCCCTATACGGGCAACAATTACTTCCTCTTCCACGATCCCGCCACCGGTCTCTTCGAATGGATCCCATGGGATCTCACCTGGGGCGGAAATCCGCAGACACCGCTGTTCGAGCGCGCCGAGCCCGGCCTGATGGAGCGCGCCCCGTTGTTCGACAAGGCGATGCAAACGGAGCGCTACCGCGGCAAGTACGCGGCCTACATCGATTTGCTCGTCCGGGTTTGGTTCAACCGCGGCAACCTGACCAACCTGGTGCAGAAGTATCACCGCATGATCGCGCCCTTTATCTCCCAATCCACCGGGGATACGGCTTTTTACGGCGATCAGCCCATGTTCCCGGCCGAATCGTTCGACCATTCCTGGGAAGCGCTGCTGGATTTTGTTTCCGCGCGCGAACCGTTCGTGCGGCTCGCATTGCAGCAGGAAGCATCGCTGCCGGCGGACTCGACGCCGCAGAAATGACACAAAGAGAGGAATGCCATGAACTCGAAAATCAGATCCATCCTTGCGCTGCTCGCCGCCGTTTTTATCGCCGTGGGCCCGGCCGCGCGCCCGGCAGCCGCGCAGGATCCGGGCTTCCAGGAATCCTTCGACGATCCGCAGTTGCCCGGCTGGGAACACTCGCCCGAAGCGATTGTGGCCGGGGGGGCCCTGCGGATCGGCCCCGGTAATTTTGCGTCTCGCGCGGGCGGCTGGGTGGATTTCAGCCTGATGTTCAAGCTGCGTTTCTCCGGGACCGGCGAGACACATGCCAACTACCGCGCTTCGGATGCCGGCGGCTATCTGCTGGCAATCCTCGAAGGCAATATGGTTCTCATTAAAAACCAAGCGCCGGATCGGTCGACCGAGCTGGCCAAATCCTCCGGGTGGCAGCCCGCCGAAAATACCTGGATGGAATTTGCGATCACGCTGAAAGGCGGCGAACACACCGTCAGCGTCGACGGCAGCAGCGTGCTCACCGCCACAGACCCGGAACCGCTGGGAGCGGGGACGGTCGCCTTCGCTTCGCACGGCGAACGCACGACCGAAGTGGACGATGTCTCCTTGCAGGTGATCGCCTCGGAAACGGCCGGCGAGCCGCCGGCCGGCCCGGCGGCACAGGCCTCGCCGATGCCCTCCGCGACACCCGGGCCGGCCGCCACGCCGGATTCCTTCCAGGCGCTCTGGCAGGAGATCACCGCCACGCAGGGAACCACACTCGAACTGGGCACGTTTGCGGTCAACCTGCTGCTGGCCGTGGCCGCCTCCTTCATCCTCAGCCGGGTCTACATTTACTGGGGCTCGTCGCTTTCCAACCGGCGCAAGTTCGCCGCCAACTTCATGCTGATCACCGCCACCACCACCTTCATCATCCTGGTGGTGCGCTCGTCGGTCGCGCTCTCGCTCGGCCTGGTGGGCGCGCTGTCCATCATCCGCTTCCGCACGGCGGTCAAGGAGCCGGAGGAGCTGGCCTACCTGTTCTTCGCCATCAGCCTGGGCATCGGCCTGGGGGATAACCAGCGCCTGGTCACGCTGCTCAGCCTGGTCGTGGTGGTCCTGCTGATCGGCCTGGCGCGCCTCCTGCGCCAATCCCAGGCGGATATCAACCTGCACCTGGCCGTGACCAGCCGCGCGCCCGGCAAGATCGGCATGCAGGCGGTGCAGGA
>DAOUDU010000221.1:0-1508 GCA_034430775.1 Anaerolineales bacterium
GATCGATTGAAAATACCCCGCCAGCCGGAAGCGCTCGATCTTCGCCCGCTGCAGGGAGGATTCCCCGTTGGTGAGCAGGACCATGCGCGCGCCGCTCTGTTGGAACAGGTTCAGCGCCTCGATCGCCCCGTCGAACGGCCGAACAACAATCTCCCGCTCGCGAGTGAACGCATCCGCGAGTTCGTCGGCGGTTTCCCGGTCGGTCCGCCCGAGATTGGCAAAAGCTTCGCGGACAATGAACCGGCGCGCCTTTTTCAGATCCAGCCGCCCCTCGCGGAATCGGTCGGGGTCCGACCAATACCAGCGCTGCCTTTCCTCCACCGCCGCCCGCAGCCGCTCAAGCGGAATGCCGGTTTTTCCGGAAGTCTCACGATACAGCCGAATCCAAACCGCAAGGGCGGGCGCGGAATAATCCAATATAGTATCGTCCAAATCAAGCACCAGATGGGATGGGATCGGCATACGCACTCTCCATACTCTTCCGCCGTGGGGAACTCCATGGGGCGGGGATGAAAAAGGATGCTTTGGATATTGTCACCCTGAGCGGAGCCAAGGGTCTATAAACGCAATGGCGGATGCTTCGCTCCCTGGTTCAGCCCGGCCAGGGAAAACAGCACGACATCCTGAATCAGAGTATTAATTATTTTTCGTCGCCGGTTTGGGGATCGATCCCGATATCCAGCCGTCCCGCGGCCACTTCGGCCAGGATCTTCTGAAGGTAAGCTTGGCGTGCAGAGGAGATCCATGCGTTCGGGAACGGCGCGTACTCCAGGGAGCTGTTTTCCAGGCTGTACGCAACAGGCTCCGGGAAGGATTCGCCCGCCAGATAGCGCGCCAGCAAATCCGCCAGCAAAAGATCGGGGCGGAAAACCGGCTCGCCGAGGATGTTGTTGACGCCGGGAGCGGCGCCGTCGGCGAAAACAAACCGGAGGAAATCCGGTCCTGCCCCGGCGACCCGGACGCCGTTTTCGGCAAGATGGATCAGCGCCGCTTCGCCCGCCGCGCCCGGGATGGCGGACGCGGTATCGATGTAATTCTCCCGCAATTGACCGGCCGCGGAAATCCCCGCTGCGGCATCCGCGGAAGGCGATAGTTCGAAATCGAAAATACGGCAGCGCGGGCAGATATACCGGATGCCGTGTCGGAAACCGTTTTGGAAGATTTTTCCCCGGGTCGTATCCGCTTCGCCGATCCAGCCGACATAGTCATTGCGGTTTTCAACCGTGGCCAGCAGGCCCGCCATGAACGCGATCTGGTCGCGCCGGTAATTGTCCCCGCCCACCACCAATAGGTTCGGGAGCGGCTGCACTCCCGTCTCTTCTATCGCAATAAACCGCATGTCCGTGTGCGCCTGCGCGGCGGCGGTCAACGCCTGCCCGTATCCGGATGCGACCGCCGCGACCCAAACGGGATTGCCCGCCTGACCGGAAGCGAGGACGTCCTCCCCGGGCGTAACGCGCCGGAGAACCCAGTCCTTTTCCGAGGCGAAATCCTCCACCGCCTGAACC
>DAOUDU010000222.1:0-7277 GCA_034430775.1 Anaerolineales bacterium
GATCCCCCGAGACGGATCCGCCCGTAGAGCGCTTTCTTTTCGCCGAGCGTGTGCATCGTTGCGTTGTCGCCGAAGGAGGAGGCCGGCGCAAGGAACAAGCTCATCGAGAGGGCGGTGATCAGGATTGGGGCGAACGCGCGAAGCAGAGGCAAGAGCGAGACCCCCAGAATTCCGGCCGTCATCGTCAGGTTCATGATCAACCGGTGCCGGCGGGTGGAATCGGCCAGCCGGGTCCACAACGGAGCCCCAATGAATGTGATCAGCGGAGACAAGCCGGTGAGCACGCCGATCTGCGATCCGGAGAATCCCAGCCCCTGGTAATAGACAACGATGTACGGCATGGCGCTGGCGTACGCGGCGTAGAGCAGAACGTAGAACAGGAACGTGCGGACGTATTTGATGGCTCCTCCAGCAACACCCGAGATCGGAAAACGCGGGACAATCATAATGCAGAATGGAACGGATTTCAGCGGCGGACCGCTTCCGCCTGTCCGGCGGGGGACGGCGGAGTAAAACCGGCCGGGATCGCGTCGGCTCCGAAAATGGAGATCGATATGTGCGCCTTAACCGTGAAAAAAGGCTCGGGGGAAAATCGGAGTGAACCGCGGGGTCCGGGTCACGCCGGTTCCGAGGCTCTCCGATCCGAATCGCGTGCCCGCGGCAGAAGCCAGCCGACCAGGGCGCCGGCCGCGAGGATCGTGCTCACGATGATTCCGAAGACCAGGAACAGGCCGCGGCCGCCGAGCGTTTCCAGCAGCGGCCCGCCGATGAATCCACCCGCCGCACAACCGACCCCGAACACCGTCGCGCTGAATATTCCCTGAGCGGAGGCGGTGAAACCCGCCGGAGCCCGGTCGTGCGCGTAGGCCACGCCCGCCGTGATCATTAACGGGAAGGAAAGGCCATTCAGAAGCTGGATCAGCAGGATGAGGTCGGGCGAGGCGTTCCATCCGAGCAGCAGCAGGCGCGCCGCGGTGAAAACCATCGAAAGCAGAAAGAGCCCGTAGGGTTTGAACAAACGGATCAGGCGGTTGCTGAAAAAGAGGGCCGGGAATTCAAGGACGGACCCGACGGTCAGCGCGATCCCCATGGCGGATCCCTTCGCGCCAAGTTCCTCCATCAGCGGGAAGAGGTAGTTATTGACGGCGGTCAGCGCCACGCCTCCGGCGAAGGCAATCCCGAGGAAGATGATCCAGCGCGGATCCCGCAATAGACTGCCTGCCCCGGGCTTCGGGCCGGGGTTTGCCACCGGTGTCCCGTGATCGAACTTCAAGCTGATCAGCAGGCCGAGCAGGTACAGGGATCCGGCGATCCAAAACGCCGCCCGCAGACCGGTGTTCTGAACGGCGATGCCGGCCACCGCCGCCATGAGCGCAAAGCCGATCGTCCCGCCCAGGCGCACGCGGCCGAAATGCTCCCGCTTTTCGCCCAGTGCGAGCATTGTGGAATTGTCGGCGAAGGAGGAGACCGGTGACATAAAGAAGCTCAGGAACAGCCCGTTGACGAGGATGGGGAGAAATGCGTGCAGCAGCGGAGTCAGACAGACGCAGAGAGTGGCCGCGCCCATCGTGAAGGTCATGATCCGCCGGTGCTGGTGGGTGGAATCCGCGAGCCGGGTCCACAGCGGGGCGCCGAAGAAGGTGATCAGGGGGGCGGTGCCGGTCAGCAGGCCGATCTCCGCGCCGGAAAATCCGAGTTGTTGGAAATACACGACCAGGTAGGGGAAGGCGGAAGCGTACGCGCCGAAATAAAGAACATAGAATAGGAACGACCGCTGGATTTTTATGAGGGCCTCCGAAACCGGTGCAATGATAATCTGTTTTATCCCTTGCGAGTCGAGGGAAAAATGGGCCGCAGATCCGCCGTTGGACAGTCTCCGCGCGAACCGGAGGGAGGGGAGAGGGTTATTCCACTTTCCGAAGCGCGGGTGTCATCCGGCTGATTTCGTTGAGATGGACGAACGGGTGGCGCGTGGCAGGCATGAGTAAAAGGTTTGCGCATAAATTCCCGCCCCAGAATTTCAACAGCCAGGCGGCCTTCTCGCGGACCGCTTTTTCTTTTACGATCCGTTGGATTTTTTCCGGCGCGGCCTTCTTCCATAATGTGTCGGAGTTTAATTTCCGCAGGATGTTTTGCGTGCGCTTGCCGATCGCGAGGCGGTACGCCAGCAGCGCTTTGATGTTCATCGATTGGCTGAGGCGCGCCACATCCGCATCCGGCATGTCGTTCCCGGCATCCACATAACGAATTCCCAGCCGCTCCAGCCATTCGGCATTCAGCAGGGAATGCTTTGCGCCGGCGAGCAGGAGGTTGACGGTGAGATCTTCAACCCGGGTAATGTGCCAGAGTTTCCAGATCACGGACTGGCCGCCCGCGGGCACATAACGGTATTGCGCGTCGCTCAATCCGCCCAGGACTTCATCCTGATACGACCAGCGCCCGCCCAGTTTGATCGAGTGCACCGCCGCGTGATGCTCGAGCAGCAGTGGAAGCGCCTTACGGTAATCCTTTTCCTTCATCAATATCCGGCGGATGACGGCGTGATCTTGGTTCCAGGCCTTGCGACGGTTTTCCATTCCACAGTCCTTTTAAAATTTTTTTTTAGCCATAAAGCCCGCCCGCGGCGGTCGGCCCGGGGACGCAAAGGAGGCCAAGGAAAAGAATATATTAATTCCTTTGCGCCCTTCGTGTCCCCGGCCTACCCCAACCGGGGCAGGCTGAGCGGTGAGGTTTTTGACTTACTCCGGATACAGCCCCTTCGGCTTTTTCTGCGTTCCGGCCAGCTCGGCGTACAGCGTGGCGTCGTAATCCCGGGTGCGCACGACCACCGGCATCGGCACCGCATGCCCGAGGATCAGCGCCTGCTGGCGTGTGTCCAGCCGGGCCAGTACCTCGCGCAGCCCGCCCGCGCCCGACACGCCCGAAAGCACCGCCTTCACATCGGCATCATTGTCCAGGAGGCAGGTGACGCGCGTCCCGATCTGGCTCATCACTTCCTCGTCGATCGCCGACGGGCGCTGGTCCACCACCAGCAGGGTGACGTTGTACTTGCGCATTTCGCGCGCGATCGCGCCGAAGATCGTAAAACGCGCAAGCGAGGGATCCAGGAACTTGTGCGCCTCCTCGATCACGATCGCGAGCGGTTTCGGCTCGGCGGCGTTCCCGCCGGCGGCGCGGTTCTTGCGCTCGACGTAGCGCGCGTGGATCCGCCGGGTGAGGTAATTGGCCACCAGCATGTAGGCTTCGAGCTTGTTCCCGTGCCGGCCGAATTCGAGCACCACGCTGATCCCCTGGTCGAGCGTGGCAAAGATTTCCTCCACCGGATCTTTCTTGGGGCCCTTATCCTGCAGGAACGAGAGCCGACGGAACATTTCGAACTTGCGCTGGACTGCGCTGAGTGTGGATTGCAAAATGCGTTCACTGTCCACCATTTCCTTCAGAACCGGATCCATCTCGGCATCTTCTTTTAATAGCTTCACGATCCAATCTTTTCCCAGCTTCCGATAAAGGATGTACAGCGCGCCCACCTGCACGTCGTTAAGTGGAAGCAATTGGGCGATAAGCTCGATATCTTCCGGTACGAGTTCATCCAAGCCGATGTGCAGTTCGCCGTCGGTCTTGCTCCCGCGATGGCGCGAGGTTTCCGGGTCAAGGGTATAGACGCTGACGCGCGAATCGAACAGTTGGCGCAGGCCCTTAAACTCGTGCCCGGCCTCGTCGCGCACCGCCCAGCCGTAATCGTTGTGCATGTCGAAGATCAGGCACGAAGCGATCTGTGAGCGGATCAGGCCCGCCAAAAGGATGCGGGTGATGAAGGATTTGCCGGTGCCGGTTTTTCCGAACACGCCCGAGGAGCGCTCGACCAGCCGCGCCAGATCCAGGTTGACCCGCGCGTCCTCCATTTCCAATGGCGAGCCGATGTTGAAGTGGAGTTTATCCTCCTCGCCGAAGACCAGGTTCACTTCCGTTTCGCTGGCTTCGTCGACGCGTGAAAAATGGGCCGGGATGGTTTTAATCGGCCGCACCTCGTGCGTCCCTTCCGCGAGGACCAGCATGGGCGAGACATGCATCGACCCGTAGGCCATCGTCCCGAGGAAGACCTGCTTGGAAAACTCGTCCTCCGCGGCCGGCGGATTGGCCGCGAGCGCGGGGTTGAGACTCTCCAAACGGATGTCGGTAACCATCCCGAAGAACGTTTTTCCCGTCTGCCCGCGCAGGACCACATACCGGCCGACCGCGAGATCCTCCAGCACGCTTTGCGGATGGAGTTTGACGGTCAGGCCTTCGGTCAGCGATCCGCCGACGACGATTCCGAGCGGGTGGCGCGCGGCCGTCAGCGGCGCGCGGTCGAGGGCTTTATCGAGTTCGTTTTCGGGCATGGGTTCTCCCTTGGTCATCCCGAGGGGCCTTCAGGCCACAAGGGGTCGGTTACGCATTGCGTGTGTCATCCCGAAGGGCCTTCAGACCCCGAGGGATCGGTTACACATTGCGTGTGTCATCCCGAAGGGCCTTCAGGCCCTGAGGGATCGGTTGCGCATGAGAATTCGTTTCGTCAATTCAACTTACCGATTCCTTCCCTCGCTCCGCTCGGGACAGGCGTCGCCCTTTCAGGGCTCCTCGGAACGACGTACTGCGTGTGTCATCCGGCCAACTGCGGCAGCAAACTGTACAGCCGCTGCAGGTCTTCCGACAGCAAGCGCGTCAGCTCGCGCCCTGCTTCCTGCAGAAACATTTTATGCGGATCGGCCGGCTGGACTGCGGCCGCCGCGCGCACGCATTCGGCCAGCACCTCGTTGGTGGCGCCGGCCGCGATCAGAATAGAAAGAAACGAAAAATTCCACCCGCCCCCTTTTGCCCGCAGGAAGCTGCGCACCGCTTCGCCGTCGCATGGGTAAACCGCTTCGAGCGCGGAAGGCGGCCGCGACGGCAGGCGGTGGGAGGCTTCGCCGCCCTTGGAAAGGTAGCCGGCTTGCAGCACCTGCACCTCGAGCGGCGTGAGCCGCCGGTCGCGCTGTTCCTTGATGTAAGCCGCCTTCGCGTCGCCGGCCACCAGCTGGCGGGCGAAGGTGTCGTCGACGACGCGGATGTCGGCCACCACGCCGATCGAATCCGCTTCGCCCGCCTCCGCGCGCAGGAACGCGCCGATCCGGACGGCGGCGGATTGATCCTCCACGCAGCCGCACAGGTATTCCGTGGCGCCGCCCGAAAGCACGCGGCCGATGGGTGCGGGATTCTTTTCTGCCATGCTGTTTCCTCCTGCTGACCCCTCCCGGTCACTCGCCGAAAATTCGCCGGCTCGTGACCACCCTCCCCATTCTGGGGAGGGTCGGGGAGGGGGTGGGGTCAGTGTTTTCTCGCGCGCCCCTTATGGGAAAGTTTCTCGGACCGGTTCACCCGCAGTCCGCTGCGGATCAACGCCACCGCCATCTGTTCCTCGAGGTATTTCTTCTCTTCGCCCGAGACGAACGCTTCCTCGTCGGCGCGGATCAGGGAGTAGGGGTACGGATCGTTGAGCGTAACCGAACACTGCTCGATCAGCGTCGCGTGCACGAGATCCACCAGCAACGGCTGCTTCGCCACCCACTCGGGCACTTCCACCCGCGAGATCACCGGGTACCGTTTGCCGACGTTAAGGTAGAAGAAATGCACGCTCTGGTTGGGTTCGCGGTTGCGATACTGGTTGTTTAACTCGGAGGCGAATTCGAATACGGCCGAGCGGTGTCCGGCGGGAAGCAGATTCCCGAATAACAACCGGTCGTCGAGCCATTGGTAGGGAGAACGGCCGGACCGGCTGCTCTTTACCGCGGAATCCAGGGATGAGGATAAAGCCAGATCGATCAGCGAGAGGACCGGAAACCTTCCGGGGCGGGCGATGTAGCCGGCGATGGGAAGCTTCGCGGCCGAGAGCCGGTCGATGGCGGCGAAATATTTTTTCTGAAGGGCGTCGCGTTCCGCTGGCGCAACCGCCTTTTCGTCGATCCGTAGCGCGAGAGTTCCGTCGGATAATGCAAATACGGCAGCGTCCGGATTGGTGCTGCGTTCGGCGGAAGCCAGCCTTTCGAGGACCGTGATCTCCTCCACCGTGCGGCGGGCGTCGACTACCGTCTTTGAGATCAGATTCCCGCCCGGGGCCAGCGCATCCTCGTCAACCTCGATCGCCGGTTCGGAATCGGCCACGACCTCGCCTGTTCCGGAACGCAGTATGAAATATCCGATATTGATCGCGCAAATGAGGGATGCTTCGTGCGGATTGGGATAGATTTGCGATCCGTCGACGGCGACCAGTGTCGGCGCCGGCGTAACGGAGGGGACGGCTTTCATTAATGTAATGGATTCCAGCGTGGGGAGTGCGCCGTTCCATTTTTCTTTTTCCGCGGCGAGCCGCGCTTTTTGGGAGAGGTCGTCGAGTTCCGCGGCGCGTTGGAAGAACTTCTCCACCTTCGGGAGGTCTTTGCGCTGCTGCGCGGCGCGCGAGACGGCGTTTTCCCGGAGTTGGTCGATCTGTTTGGTTACTTTGTGCAATCGCAGCGTCATGGGAGGGCGGGTATCCGATGCTAACGATAGGGTATCCAAACAGGATTGTCAAGCCGAATCCGCGGTTTCACCCGAAGGATGTTTATCAATTGACCATACCCCTTGCTTAATTATCGCCTTATCAATCAGATCCCTTCGGCGCTGTTCTTTTCTGAAGAGGTGGCTTTGTTTCTTTCAATATCAAGAAACCGTAGCACCATTTCGATGATGACCCATAGGTAAAGCAGATCGCCTATGATTCCAGTAAATAATGGCATTTTCGAGATATTCGAACCGAAAATTAAAATAATTGGCAGGTAGATTGGACAAGCCAGCACTATAATGACGATCACCGATGTTATGTATTCGGATATTAGTCTCCACCAATTGTTCTTCGCCAGATTCCAACAGGATGCATACGCTTTCCATGCATGTTCACCACGGAGGGAGACGGCGGCGACCAATAATAATTCAAAAATTGCGAGGAATAATGTCGGAAAAAGCAATATCAAAGCCAGGCAAGCAGATGACGCCATCGATATGGAGGAGGTTCCGGAGAAAAGCATTTTTACGAGAATAATTGGAAGCACGGTTAGAAATGCCCTCCAATATAATTTTATGCCATGCCGAAGTACTCCGGCTAATCCAACCGATTTTCCCTCGATCGTGTTCTTCGAAATGAACGCACAGCAGAGGACCGTGAACGTAAGCGCCAATTGGCCTATAAAAAGAATGATCTCATCGGCAATCATCAAATAAAACGC
>DAOUDU010000223.1:0-70974 GCA_034430775.1 Anaerolineales bacterium
GTGCGCCCGTCGAACGATACGTGCCTTCCACGCAAAGGGCCGCTACGGAACTGGGTCTGCGAGCCGTCATCGCCCTGCCGGAGGCGATTCGGCGAACCATTTCCTGGGTCAAGCCTTGAGAAGATACCTAGGAGAAACCCGCATGTCAGAAGTAAAAATTGGCGAGGTATTGATCGGCCATGGCCATCCCTGCTACGTAATTGCGGAGATTGGAATTAACCACAACGGAGATATCGAGATCGCAAAAAAATTAATCGACGTTGCCAAGGACGCCGGTTGTGACGCCGTAAAATTTCAAAAACGCACACCGGATAAATGCGTTCCGATTGCCCAGAGAAATCAGATGCGCGAAACCCCCTGGGGCTATATCAGCTACATGGAATACCGCGAGAAAGTCGAATTGGATGAATTCGAATACCGCGAGATAGATAAGCACTGCCGCGAGAAAGATATCCCATGGTTTGCTTCGTGTTGGGATGAAGAAGCCGTTGATTTTATTGATCAATTCCGCGTCCCTTGCTTTAAAATTGCTTCGGCCAGCCTTACCAAGGAAGGGCTTTTAAGATACGTTCGCTCCAAGAGGCGCCCCGTCATTTTATCCACAGGCATGAGTACCTTGGAACAAATCGACCATGCTGTTGAGATACTCGGGAAAAACGACTTGATCCTCCTTCATTCCGTCAGTACGTATCCGGCGTACTACGAAGAACTCAATCTACGTGTGATTCCCAATTTGCATAATCGCTATCAGATACCCATCGGGTACTCAGGCCACGAAACTGGAATTCCTTCTTCCCTGGCGGCGGTGGTTCTGGGAGCATGCCTGCTGGAACGGCACGTCACGCTGGACCGTTCCATGTGGGGATCCGACCAGGCCGCATCGCTGGAGCCCAACGGCATCCACCGTTTATTGCGCGATATCCGCCTGGTGGAAAAAGCTATGGGGGACGGAATCAAGCGGGTTTGCGACCGGGAAGCCCCCATGATCAAGCGACTCCGCGAAGAGAATTTTCTATGCTAGAAAAAATAAAGGCCATTGTCTTGGATGTCGACGGCGTTCTGACGGACGGGACTTTCTGGTGGGGTACAAACAACGAGGAATTCAAACGCTTCTGCTTTGCAGATATTACGGGGATACCGCTTGCCAAGAATGCCGGTCTGGTCATTGCGCTGGTTTCCGGAGAAAGCAGCCCGGCGGGAATGCGGATTGTGGAACGGTATGCGCAAAAGCTCAAGATAACTGATGTGTATAAAGGGTGCAGGGACAAACCCGCGGCGTTGCAGGAATTAACCGCTAAATACGGATTCCTTCTGGAGGAAGTGTGCTTTATGGGAGATGATATCAACGATCTGGCCGCGATGGATATGGCGGGGCTATCGGTTGCTCCTTCCAATGCGCATCCTTCGGTGATACGGAAAGCCGACATTGTCACGAAACAAGAGGGCGGACGAGGCGCTGTACGGGAGGTAATAGACCTCCTGTTGGACAACAGAACTCATGGGCATACTCCTAAAATTCAGGACGGAGCATGAGGATTAAGTTATCCGATTACGTGGTGGAGTTCATTGCCGCCCAGGGAGTCAAGCATGTATTCTTGGTTCCCGGGGGCGGCGCCATGCATTTAAACAACTCGCTTGGAAAATGCCGGACGATGGATTTTATTTGCAATCTGCATGAACAAGCCAGCGCCATCGCTGCGGAGGCGTATGCCCAAGTCACCAATAATCTCGGGGTGGCTATGGTAACCACCGGTCCCGGCGGAACAAATGCCATCACCGGCGTTGCGGGCGCCTGGCTGGATTCCGCCCCATGTATGATTATTTCCGGACAGGTAAAACGTTCCGATATGAAAGGCGATTCCGGACTGCGACAGCTTGGAGTTCAGGAAATCGATATTGTCGCCATCGTTAAGTCCATTACTAAGTATGCCGTAACCATCATGGAACCGGCTTCGATCCGATATCACATGGAAAAGGCCGTTTACTTCGCCCGATCCGGCCGGCCGGGACCCGTCTGGATTGATATTCCATTGGATGTCCAAGCGGCGATGATTGACCTGGAAACTCTACCGGGATTTGAACCATCGAAAGAAATAGTCCACCAAGACGATGGAGAAACGCTTGCCAATAAAGTTGATGAGGTAATTGACTCTCTGACCCATGCCAAGCGGCCAATCTTACTCGTGGGGAACGGTGTCCGTATCGCGCAAGCCCGGAAAGAACTACTGCAATGGATTGACAAATTGGGAATTCCGGTCCTGACAACATGGATGGGCATCGACCTCATCCCGTTTGATCATAAATTGCATATCGGAAGCCCAGGGTCCATTGCCTCGCGAGGCGCGAACTTCGCGCTACAAAATTCCGACTGGCTTCTCTCGATTGGAGCGCGTTTGGATATGGCCATGATCGGGTATGCTCCGGAAAAACTCGCCCGATCAGCTTATAAAATCATGGTGGACATCGATGAGCATGAGATAAACAAGCTAAAAGACGCCATCAACCTGCCTGTTTGCGCAGATGCGAAAGCATTTATCACCGCAGCCCAGAAACAGGAAAGAATCGTCCAAAAGCTGGATCATTCCGCATGGTTATTGAAATGCAGGGAATGGAAGGACAAATACCCCGTTGTGCTTCCAGAACATCGACAGCAAAATCGGATCAGCACGTATTACTTTACTGAAATTCTTTCCGAAGAACTGTCTTCCGATGATATGATCGCGCCGGGTAGTTCCGGCGCTGCTATTGAGATTTTTTACCAGGCATTCCGGTCCAAATCCGGACAGAGGATTTTTCACGATCGCGGTTTGGGTTCCATGGGTTTTGCACTACCGGCCTGCATCGGAGCCTGTCTGGCAAGCGGCGGAAGACGCACAATCTCTGTAGAAGGCGATGGCAGTTTTCAAATGAATATCCAAGAACTTGAGACCATCGCCCGTCTGAATCTGCCAATAAAAATATTTATCATCAACAACCATGGATTCGCATCCATTCGCGCCTCTCAAGAGAAATATTTTGGTAGATTGACCGCGGCCGACGCCACAAGCGGGATGACAATTCCAGATTTGGGGAAAGTCGTTTCTGCGTACGGTCTTCCGGCTGTACGCTTGGAAAATCCCGGCGATCTGAGATCTCAAATCCGAACCATCCTTTCCTCACCTGGCCCGATCGTTTGCGATGTGATAGTGATGAAGGATGAATTTTGTGCCCCCAGGTTGTCTTCTATGCAAAAGACGGACGGCACGATCGTCTCCAAACCGCTGGAGGATCTCTGGCCGTTCCTGGATCGGCAGGAATTTCTTTCCAATATGATCATTCCCCCTTTGGACGAATGACTTGTCCGTGCCGAGAGCTTGCTTTTCCCCCATTGGGAAAACGCAGAAAGCCCTCCTTGGTCCATTCGATAACTCAATTACGGCAATTACTTGCTGGGGTTGTAAAATGGGACCCGAATTAATTGCCGGTGGATGCAAGTTGAAACCAAGTTCCACGACCACAAGGAATCATCCTGATGGATCACGGGAGCAATAAAGAGTGGATCATTCTCATCTCGATTACGCATTGGACGAATTATTAAAAGTGGATATTCCTACCATTCGCCAACGCGAAGGGTCTGCATTTGACATATTGGCGGGACCTTTTTCTCAAACCCTTGTTCTTTTTGGAGCGGGACACGTGGGACGGAAGGCGCTGGCAGGCCTCTCCAAAATGGGCATCAAACCCCTTTCCTTTGTAGACAGTAATCCTGATCTTTGGAATACTTCTGTGGATGGGCTGAAAGTCCTTTCCCCATCGGACGCCGTGCATTCCTATGGGAATACGGCGGCATTTGTCGTTACCATTTGGAGCCCCGGAGTTAATTTCTTGTCTTTACAGCGACAGCTTCATAATATGGGTTGCCCCTGCGTCATTTCCTTTGTATACCTCTTTCAGAAATACCCCGATATCTTCTTGCCTCATGTTTGTATTGATTTGCCGCATAAAATTTTTAGTCAGTCGGATGAAATCAGAAAAGCCATGTCTATACTGGCGGATCATACTTCCCGTATGGAATTCCTTAACCAATTGAAATGGCTGTCGGATCCGATCGATATGGGCGGAGGAAAGTTCCAGCCGTCGATTTCCGGGCCGAAGGATCTGCCGACCAATCTGTTTTCTCTTCACGCCGAGGAAATATTTGTAGATTGCGGGGCTTTTAACGGGGATACGATACGGAGCCTATTGGATTATGCCGGATCTTCTTTTCGCGCCATTTTGGCCTTCGAACCAGACCCTCAGAATTTTGCGTGTTTGGAATCGTTTGTCGCATCACTCCAATCCAATGCGAGAAAAAATATCTTCCTTCATCAGGCCGCCATTGGAGCGGTAAGCGACGTGATGCAGTTCTCAGCCTTGGGATCCGTCGGATCCTTTCTGGATCCATCCGGATCCATTCAGGTGGAGGTCAAGCCCCTGGATGCGATTTTTGGAGATGATTTCCAACCCACGATTATCAAGATGGATATCGAGGGTGCGGAAATCGACGGGTTGATCGGCGGGACGAAGACCATCGGTCGTTCGCAACCCGTCTTATCCATCTCCGTCTACCATTGCCAGGATCATCTTTGGAGAATCCCTTTACTTATCCACTCCCAATCCAAAGAGTATCAATTGTTCCTCCGGCGATATACCAATGAATTCTCGGAATTGGTTTGTTTCGCCATCCCTGTCAACCGCTTAAGAGGAAAAAATGGAACCGCTTGACACTCAATTAAATGAAATAATGGAAAAGGACCCGTCTGCGCTGATCCACGCTCGAAAAGCCGCATTCGAACAATTAGCCTCGAAAATCGGGGGGCGTTATGTTCTCTTTGGGGCGGGGCGGCTTGGGCAGATCACCCTGTCGGGATTGCGAAAGGCCGGCATTGAACCGCTGGCGTTCGCCGACAACAATCCGTATCTGTGGGGGAGCAGGATTGAGGGTGTTCAGGTTCTCTCCCCGCAGGCTTCGGAAGAGCAGTATAGAACAAACGCGATCTTCGTTATCACCGTATATACCAGCGCGCCGGTTTGGGATCAATTGAGCGGCAAGGGATTGAAAGTTATCTCGTTCGCCGCATTGGCATGGCAATATCCGCAGGCGCTTACACCCCATTGTGTAGTGGAACTGCCGGATAAAATTTTCGCAGATGCAAGTGATGTCAGAAACGCGCTAAGCCTTTGGGCGGATGAACTTTCACGCCGAGAATACCTCGGGCAATTGCTCTGGCGGACTTCCCTCGACTCATCCGTTCTGCCGCCGCACCTGTCGCCCGCTGAAATCTACTTTCCAAACGACCTGGTCATCCCGCTGGCGGATGAAGTCTTTGTGGACTGCGGCGCATTCGACGGCGACTCGATCCAGGAGTTCCTCAAGCGCCGCGCGGGATCCTTTGGACAAATTATCGCCGTCGAACCCGATCCGGCAAACTGTAGGGCTCTGCAGACAAGACTGTCCGCCATGCCCGCCGAGATCAGTCGTAAAATATCCGTACGGCAAGCCGCCGTTGGTTCGCGCCGGGAGACGGTCCGTTTTAATGCCACCGGTACGGCGGCGTCATCGATCGGGGAAGGTTCGTTCGAAGTGGAGTGCCGGCCCTTGGACGAGTTGGTTCGGGATGACCACCCCACCTTTATCAAGATGGACATCGAGGGTGGGGAATCGGACGCGCTTGTCGGCGCCCAAAGCCTTATCGCCCGCGAAAAACCGGCGCTCGCCATTTGCGCATATCACCGGCAGGAAGATTTATGGCGGATCCCGCTTCAGATTCGATCGATAACAGATGGCTATCAATTTTTCCTGCGGCGTTACTCGGATGAGTGTTGGGAATTGGTATGCTATGCCGTCCCCGCCCATCGGGTCCGGGGTCAATCGGGGTAATCTATTTTCACATCGAACGCGGGTAAAAAACCATGAAAAAAATATGCGTCGTCACGATTTGTTACAACGAGGAAAGCAGCATCCCGGAATTCTACCGCCGGATCCTTGAGGTCTTTCGCGAGCTGGGAAAAAATTACGCGTACGAAATCATCATCGCCGATAACGATTCCACCGACCGCACACCGCAAATCCTGCGTGAGATCGCGGCAAAGGATAAACGGTTCAAGGTCATTTTTAATTCCCGCAACTTCGGGCCTAACCGGTCGGGGAACAACGCATTCCTTCAGGCAGACGCCGACGCCGTGGTCATGATGTCCTCCGACTTGCAGGATCCTCCGGATTTACTCAAAGAATTCGTCCGGGCTTGGGAACGCGGGGACAAGGTCGTCTTTGCCGTAAAATCACACAGCGACGAAAATCCCATTCTCTATCGCCTTCGATCCCTGTTTTATTGGATTCTCTCCACGCTCTCCGAAGTGAAGATCATTTCTCATTTCACCGGCTTCGGGCTGTACGATCGGCAGGTAGTAAAAATCATTCAGAATCTGAATGATCCATACCCTTTTTTTCGCGGGCTGATCGCGGAAATTGGGTTTCATCCGGCCGTTATCGAGTTTGAACAACCGGCGCGCAAATACGGGAAAAGTAAAAGCAATTTATTATACCTATACGAAGAGGCCATGCTGGGGATCACCAGTTATTCCAAGGTCCCGCTCCGTTTGGCCGCGATTCTCGGATTTTGCGCCTCTCTCGCGAGTTTTCTCGTCGGGATGTTCTATTTGATCTACAAACTGCTTTTTTGGCAGAGTTTTTCATTGGGAATTGCGCCGGTCGCGATCGGCCTGTTCTTCATCGCTTCGGTTCAATTATTATTCCTGGGATTGCTGGGGGAATACCTCTCCATGGTTTATACCCAAGTCCTTCGGCGGCCTCCTGTCTACGAAAAGGAGAGGTTGAATTTTCCAAAACAACCCGGGCGTCGCGCCACAAGGACGGCGAACCGATCGCCGCGCAATTCCGGCCGATAATAATTAATGATGCAACCATCATCCTTTCCCGGCTGGGAAGCCGGCCTTTATTACGCATCGATTAATGAAACGCATCCGAATAGCCGTCTCGAGATTCGCGGGCATTCATCCGATGAAAGGATTTAAGCATTGGCCATAGAATTACCAGATTTGCCCGCGCCAGACTCCATCCACAAAGACCCCCCTCCCGCACAGGCGCGCCGCCGTTCTATCCTATTGACAGTTATCGCGCTGTTGCTTGCCGGATTTTTCCTCTTTCTGGCCTTTCGCGGCGTGGATTGGTCCGCCTTTTGGGGTGCGCTTTATTCTGGTCGATACGAATTCTTGCTGCTGACCATCCCGATTTCTACGGCCAGCTATTACCTGCGAAGCATCCGCTGGGGGGTGTTTGTCCGCGCGGAGAAGAAAATCCCGATCCAGACCATCTTCTGGGCCAACATGGTGGGGTACTTGGGGAATTCTATCCTCCCCGCTCGGGCGGGTGAATGGGTGCGTTCCGCTTTGCTGGGCGGTGAAGGCGGAATCGGGACCAGTTTTATCCTTGCGACCGTGCTGGCGGAAAGGATCTTCGACGTTATTGCGCTGATGCTTATTGGTTCCATGGCATTTCTGCTGCAAGCGGTTATCCCCGGGGTGTTGACGACCGGTTTGATGTTTATGGCCGTGGTCGGAGGGATCGGTCTGGTTGCTTTTCTTATGGCACCGTATTTTGAAAAATCGATACTCGGATTTCTGGAACATTTCCAAGGGTATCCGCGGGTGTTCCTCTTTCTCCGCACGCAGATCACGCGTTTCCTCGGCGGCATGCGAACCCTTCATGATCCGCGAAGACTGACGAGCATCGTCCTCCTGACGGGCGTCATATGGCTGATGGATGCATTCAGTACGACCATCGGAGTGCGCATCATTCACCAAACCCTCACAATCGGCCATGCGCTGGTTCTGCTTGCCGCCTTGGGTCTTTCCAGCGCCATTCCCTCCACTCCCGGATACGTCGGCCCCTATCAATTCGCTGCGGTTACCGTCTTGGTTCCATTTGGGTTTTCGCAGGCCGAGGCGCTGGCGTTCATTCTTATCAGCCAGGTGAGACAATTGTTCCTTGTCGGCTTTTGGGGGTTGATCGGGGCGTGGAAATTTCGTTCCGTTTTAAGAACGTCCGCCCAGAAATCTCAAACAAATATCCTTCCGGAATCGGAGGCCCCGACGGGTTAAGTTGAAAGCATCTCTTTTCCCGTGATACTAATTATTCATTTCCAATTTCGCGATTGTTTTCTGCAAAACAATAATATCTCCTATGCGATCAGCCACTTCATAAATTTCGCCCGCGATAAGATTCTTGAAAGCTTCCTGCTGCAGATTGATTAACGCTCCCTCACTGGAGTCGTAAAAAATATATTCGGGTTCGCCGGCATTCTCCCTGGCCATATTTAAAATGTGAGTGGAATATGAGAGGGAGGCGGAGCACATCAACGGGTTGGTGATATCCAACAGGTGCGTCTTCCCTGTAAGCAGCAGGCTTTCGACCTCATCATCGTTCCGGGCGAAGATGGCGATGCGCGGTTCGGTCGGCGCGTATTTTTCGATCAGCGCGACGAGCGCCGCAACGGATTCGTTGGAGGGTTGGGCGCGGTAGGGGTCGGCGAACGCGATTCTCTCCCCCGAGACGATGGCATCCGTCAATTGGAATAAAACGGATGACCGTATTCGTTGGCGGAAATTGGGGCTAACCTGCACCGCGCATATCCAGACGCTGACGACAATCGCCAAGCTAAAGCCGACTCTTATGCCGGCAGGAATTTTTAAACCGGAAGTGTTGTGCAGGATGACTGACATCCATAACACGAGCACGACGATCAGCGGAATGCAGATCAGGGGGAGGTGGAAGTCGATCTCATATACAAAATAATATAAATTTTATAGCAATCCGGAAACGGATATTCCCACGAGCAGGGAAGATAATTCGACGGGAAGATGATTCCGGTGCTGGAACCGCAGGTACAGTACGGCCATGATCGACACGAGATAAACGGCGGCCATGATGCCCAGGTTCAAGGACCGGAAATCGATCGCGTGGCCGTATTGCCCGGTAACCGTGTAATTGCTGAGGGTTTCCAGGTAATAAGCGGGATCCGGCAGCGTCCCCTTGGCGAGAAATGATGCCGCCAGCCATAATCCCCAGCATAGGATGATTACCCCTGCCTGAACGGCGGCCCGCCGGCCGAAAGCCAGGAGGCCTTCCCTGACCCGATCCGCAGAAAGGACCTCCGCGACGAAATAGAGAGCATATACGGACAACAAGGTGTAAAAGAATGTCTCCAGACTCCACAAGGATGCGATCCCCAGCAATATCCATTCCAGAAAACGCAGAGATTTTTTCTCTCCCCGAACCCCGGACGACGCAATTCCAAGCAGGAGATAAATCATTCCGTATCGCAGCGGGCTCTGAGCCGGAATGTGCAGCATGCTCGGCCAGACCGTCGCGAGGAAATTAAAGCAGGCGATCGCGGCAATTCCGGCCAGGCTGAGCAGCCGGTTACCCGTCGCGCGCTTGAGAATCAGGAACAACACGGCGTATTGCAGAATGAAGAGCAGGTCCACAATAAAGGAGGAACCATTGAACGAAAGCGGCAGCTGTAAAATGCGAAATGCCGCCGCGAGAGCGTAGATCACCCCGACCCCGTATTGGGAGGTGGAGTCGATGAACAGCCATTTCCCGTGCAGCACGTCGTTGACCGGCGCCAGGATAAAATCGATGTGGATGCGGTCGAAAGGGAGCTCCGGTTGATAGATCAATCCGATCAACGTCAATCCAAGGATGAAGTACAACCCCCAATGGGTCCGAAGCGGCGCCCGGATTTTCTGCAGGAAGGGAAACCGCATGTACGCGGCGAAGGCGGTCAATCCGACTACGAGTAGGAGGACCGACCTCCGCCCGGGCAGCGGCATGGATCTTCCGATATACATCCAAACCCAGAAAATTCCAGCGAGGAGGACCGGAAGCAGCAGAATTACCCGCTGGTTCATCTCCCCCAGGAATGTGGATACCACTATTTTCTTCCGGCCAAACCACCCAAGGAGGATGAAGATCAGGTGGACCGACAGGATTGCCCACATATATCCTGCCAGGGAGAGTGTGTTAATGACCGTCAGAGTGATCAGAACGCATACAACGGGGACGATCAGGGTCGCGTAGGCCGCCGCCAGGGAATCGGCCGCCTCGGCCGCCCTTTTTCGGATCCATTCGCCTGCCAGGAAAAGCACCAGGAAAAGCGCGAAGAGGAACGGGACCGTTTCCACATAGGCGGCCATTGCGCCTTTGCGGGTCACCATATCCCCGCCCAGGAAAAGCAGAATCAATGGCGGGGATATGGCCGCGAGGATCCCTGCGAGGGCCAGGAAGTAATTCGAGTCCCAAATCCCCTGAGGCAACGCAAGGTTGCGATCGGATACATCATCCATTCTATCCTGCTCCTGGCGTTTTGCGGCGGAAATAATCGGCTGAAACAATCCTTGATGGGAATGGGGGACATTGTGCATCACTTGGAATAATTCCGAATGTGATAGGATAATATTTGCAAGATATTTCGATGGGCGGATCTCCACAAGGAGTTATTCCGTGTCATCTCAACCCGGTGCACTTTATAAATCCTGCCCCCTTTGCGGGAGCAAGGCGCTGAAACACCGCTGGGATGTCAACGGCTGCGCCATCGTTCGGTGCGGGGGGTGTTCCCTGGTATTCGTCCAGAATATCCTCAGCCGCGAAGAACTGGCCGTGTTCTACGCTTCGGGCGGAGACACGGTGTACTCGGACGACAACAGTGAACTCCTGAATTACTACTACAACAATTTGCGCGAGCGGATCGATGCCGCGGCTCCCCATCCGGGAAAGATCTTTGACGTGGGTTGTTCCGGGGGATGGTTTCTGGAGACCATGAAGGGCTGGGATTGTTACGGCTGCGAGATCGCGCCGGCGGACGCCAAAACGGCCCGGCAAAAGTTCGGAGACCGAATCTTCGCCGGTACGCTGGAAGCGTACCCGGCCGTGGACGGCTTTTTCGATGTCATCACGCTGCAAGACGTCTTCGACCATCTTCCCGATCCTCTCCCGGCTCTGTCGAAGTGCCGCCGGATGCTGAAAGAAGGAGGCCTGCTGGTCATTAAGGTGCACAATTTTTCCTGCCTTTATGCCAAGCTTACGGGGGCCGCATTCTACGCGATCATTCCTCCAAGCCACCTGTTTTACTATGATCGCCGAACACTGACACTGGCGGTGGAAAATTCAGGATTTGATGTTGTGGAGACGAAATTCATCGGGCATCTTCTTCGCATCAGCACGGTGTTCATGAGGTTGTCGCGCGGGAATCGAAAGTCTCTCTTTTATCGAATCTATTCGGCGTTGGTGGACAATCCATTGGGAAGAATTAAGATCAAGAAGAACCTGCACGATATCATCACTATTTTCGCCGTCAAGCAGCGCGCCTAGGCAGCAGACAAGAAAATGATCCGATCCCACATACCTCATCAAAGTGTTTTATTTTCCGGTATTGTTTTTTCTACTGTGGCTTGGCACGTAACGAAGGACAAAGAAGAGGTTGTCCGATAATAAAAGGCTTTCGTCCTTTTCCGAGGCGGCGAATATATGGAAATATCCATTTTCTACTTGTGGGGATATCATCCGCATCAGTTTGATTTGCGAATATTAGTTTCCCTTGCCCCCAGTGTGAATAAGAATGAGAAATCCAAGTGTGCCACTATGGATATTTCATCCACCTCCTTTCCTTCGATGGTGTTATAGTATTTCGGAACTAAAATAACTGGTGACAGGATTTTTCTCAACCGAAGGATGGAGTTTATTTTACATACGTTTTTTGCATTTCACAGTCTGTGTATTCTTATACCGCCGAAAACGTTTTTCTCGCGTTTCACTTAACGGACGAAGCACTCGATTTCACCGGTTTGCACCGTGAGGAGGAGACGATTGCGGATGGGCAATAGAATAACCGTATCGCAAAGCCAGCGGCCAAGTGAGGATTTCGGTCACCCACCGATTACCCCGTTTCATCCGAGTTTTCCATCGAAGGTCCTCGGATAAATCGATCTTCCCGGTCTCGTACCGGCAGGGATTCCCTCTCAGGGTGTGATTGGGTCCGAGGAGAACGGAAGAGTCCGTAAGAAAAGGAAGGGCGGAGGGGTACTCGCCGACAAGTCCGAGAATTTTATCCACGGTCGCCCGCGGCCGCAGCATGAAATCTTCATAGCGAATACGCAGAAAGCGGCCCGGAATCTGGCGCCGGAACCATTCGGCGGCAACATTCCAGACAGTCCATAGGATCGAGCTATTTACCGCATTGATTTGGTGTAGCGGAATATCCGGTTGCGGTTTTCGTACGGACCAGGAATACGCTACGGCCCGTGGGTCACGGACAAGGTGGATTGTGTAGACTTCAATCTGTGGAATGAGCCAAAGAATATTTCCGTAGAACGGACACTTGGAGGAATCGACGAGGATCCTGCCTCCGGAGGTCTCCCAAAGGGCTTCGTAAAACTTTTCTGTTATGGAGAGATATTCCTGCAGGTCAGGAGGAAGCGGAAATGAACCGCGCGGGAAAAGGAATTTTGGCGCATTCCGCGTACGGGTTTCTTTGTAGAACAGCCTATTCCACCTCTCCGCTTGAATGCGGTCTACGCGCTTCGAAAATTCATCTACGACGTGCTGCCAATAATCGCACGTGAAGAAAGGTTTTCCGCACTCGCAAACCACGTTGCGGATGAATCCATCCTCCCAGATCATACGGATTTCGCCAATCGACAGGAATCCTTCTATTTGTCCGAGGATATTTGCCAAGATTGTGCTTCCGCTCCGCCCCCAACCCATGATGTAAACAACTTTAATTTTATTATTCATCAGGGATTTACCGAATCCTTTTTTCGGCTTCGAAATCATCGCGGGACTGCCCTTCGCAAAATAGCGCCATCCTCCCCTCCTGTCACAAGCCCAATAGGTTCAGGAGAAATGCGGTGCATTCCGCGGTGAGAATAAGCTTTGCCGTGGATGGTATCCGGCAGCATATATCGCGCGTGCAATCCAAGTAACGAATCCGGAAAGTCCCGCTGCGATTACGCCTTCCGCTAGACTTTTGTCATAAGGCCGGAGTCCATCGCCTTTCGGATTTGGAAAACGTCGCCCGATTATGTGGAAAGCAAAATCCTCCCGTGTAATGTCGGTAGTGGAACAATTTCGCGATAAACGGATCCCCCAAGGAAAAGGACCTTTTTCTGCGAATTGATGGGACATTATGCCGATCCGAGTGGTTCGTGTCAAGTAAGTTGTTAGGAAACATCATGGGCTGGTAAATCCCTGGCCGGACTGGGGTTTTCCAGCGCCATCCCGTCCGCTCCCGATGTGTGAGCTTTACCCATTTGCGGCGGTCATCGTGCCTGAAGCGTCTGACATCACCAAATAGTGCGCGCCATCACTAATCATAATTATGCAAAAAAATTGACGCCCCGCTGGTGGCTTTTTAAGGGAAGTGGATTTTAGCGATTTCGTAGTGACCGGAAAGCACCCTACCATCAGTGCGATCAAGACACGCACAACAGCTGCAACCAGCATCATATATGCCGCGGTCAGACCACTCACGGGCAGGGAAACTCACTAGTGAATCCATCCGCCCGCAATGACCAACAGCAGGAAGATCGCAAACAGGGTTGCGACCGCTCCCCTGTACGCCACCATCGCACCTTTACGGATTTCCCCGCTCGCTGTCCAATACAAGCAATGTCACTGGGAAGAACGCGGCCGAGAGAAAATCCGCCAAAAATAATTAGCGGTTTGCGTCTCGGATCCCTGATGAGCAATTATCGTTCGGATCGGATATGTGATTAACCTCAGCCTTCCCCGGAATAACCAGGAGAATAAATACTTCTCGCATTCGCACGAAGGCTGCGACGGCGCGGTCCTCTTCGGAAGCAGGTTCGGAAGATATCTGGTGGCTGCGCACGTATTGTCCGTTGCCTTCCTCCGCTCCGCATCAATTCTGTTCAGTCTTCTCATCCCGCGAACGATTCCCCCTTCAACCGTGAAGGTCGCATTTCTTGTTGCGCTTTTCCCTGAAATATCGCAAAATGATCTGGCGTGATAGGTGTTACCGGCGAAGGAGTCCTGGCATGGCGATTTCCCCCGATCCGAAAGAAAAATCCCACATCCGGCTTCCGTTGCCGGATGTTCTTTTTTGTGCATTGCTAGCGGCGCTTGTGCTCCTGCCGTTATCGCCCGCCATCCAACGTTTCCCATTCAGGGATTCCGGCGTTTTCCTATATGCCGGCTGGCGCATCGGCGAAGGAGAAGCGCCGTACGCGGATGCTTGGGATCATAAACCGCCGCTGGTGTTTTTTATCAATGCCGCGGGTCTGGCGTTGGGCAACGGCTCCGTTTGGGGCGTATAGGTTCTGGAGTGGATATCATCATCCGCTGCCTGCCTGCTCGCATTCCGACTGTAAAAAAACAATTCGGCCCATGGGCAGCGGGCATATCCCTGCTTTTAATGCTGGGCGTGTTTTCCATACTCGTCCTCGGCGGAAATTTCACAAGTGAATACGCCATACCACTGCAATTCGCCTGCTTTACCCTCGCATCCGGGTTGCGGGAGGACCGGACCGACCTCCTCCGCGCGTTTGGTATCGGAGCTCTCTGCGCCTGCTTGTTCCTATTGAAACAGAACCTGATCGGGATCCCCGCCGTCATCATTGCCTTCCGGATGGTTTCGCTGTGGAGAAAAAACCAGAAGCGTTCCATATTGCCGGAGGCCGGCGGAGTCGCCCTGGGAATCTTGCTGGTGATCCTTCCAGTCTTTGGTTATTTCGCAATCCACAGCGCGCTGGCGGATATGTAGGATGCGGCATTCCGGTTCAACGTGTATTATGCCGAGACCGGCTTCGCCTCAAGCCTGAAAAGCCTGATCCACGGCCTGGAGGCGGTTTCGCAAGTGGGTTTCGGTATTCTAGGTCTGGCGGGGTGGTTGGCGGGGATATGGCTGCTTATCCGCAACGCAGGGATATTCCGTAAACATAATGCTTGGCTGGCGGCAGCGCTTGTTGCGTTGCCGGTTGAATTTTTCCTGGAGGTTCTTCCGGGCAGGTTTGAGGAGCATTATTTTCTCAGCGTACTTCCCGTATTGTGCATTTTTACGGCACTCGCGTTGTGGGGATTGTTCCGCAACCTCATTCTACGAGTCGTCTCTCCCGATTCGCTTTATCACAGCCGGACTTCTTACCGCGGTCCTATTTTCAACATCGGCCAAGGCCATTTATACACGGATCGGATCGTACCGGACCAACGATTGGTCGGATGTTGTGGGGTTTATCGAGTCACATAGCACGCCGGAAGACACCGTGCTGTTTTGGGGCGCGGAAACCGGCTGTAATTTTTCAACGCAGCGCCGAAGCCCGGCGAAATTCGCATACCTGTATCCGCTCTACCGGCCGGGATATTTATCGGATGAGGATGTCTCGGGATTTTTCAACGAACTGGAATCCAATCCGCCTTTATGGATCGTCGATACGAAGAATCCCATGACTCCCTTCCTGGAAATCCCGGTCGATTCACCAGCGAAGATGGATTTCCAGGATTGGTTTTATGCAAATTGCACAAAGACCGATGAGATCCAGGGCTGGATATTTTACCGATGGAATGGTTCGAAGACGCTTCGGTTTTCAGACGCGCGGCCGCCCCTCCTCCTGTGGTCCCCTCATTTGCCGTTTCGTTCAACCAATACTCTATTTCTGTAAAAAGGCAAATGGGGGGACGTGCACTTTGGGGGCGGGGGAGCAAACTCAACGGATTGTTACATTTTTATGAAGATCCCATAAATATTTTACGGGGATTTCTCCGAATCCATGGACTTCCCCCGCAACTCCCCATAGAATTATTTGCACAGGAACAATCGCATCCATGACCCGCCCCGACCGCTTCCTCGCCCTCGCCGTCTTCCTGGCTGCGCTGACCGTCTACGCGCTGACGCTCACGCCGTCGCTCTCCTACCTCAGCCCCGACGGCAGCGAACTGGCGACCATCCCCTACGTCCTCGGCCTGGCGCATTCCCCGGGCTACCCGCTCTATACTTGGCTGGGATTTCTCTTCAGCCACCTGATTCCGCTCGGCGACGTGGCGTACCGCATTAACCTGATGTCGGCCGTGATGGGCGCGCTTGCCGCCGCGGGCGTGTATTGGATCCTGATCCGCATTCTCCCGGAAAGCATCCCTCCGCTATGGCGCCGGACGGCGGCCGCACTCCCCGCGCTCCTGCTGGCGTTTTCTAAAACGTTTTGGGCCCAAAGCCTGATCGCCGAGGTCTATGCTCCGAACGCGGCCGGGATTGTGATCACACTGATCGCGCTGCTGCGTTGGGAACGCACCCGCCGGCGGGTGGATCTCTTCCTCTTCGCACTGGCTTTCAGCCTCTCACTCGGCCTGCACATTTCGGACCTGGGCTTTGCGCCGGCCTTCATCCTCTTCATTCTGCTTTGCCTCTTTGAACTTGTCGGCGGTCCGGCCGCCGCGGCCGATCCGTCTGCGGGGACGAAACCCGCACCCTTCTCTGGAAAGTTGCGGTCCTTTCTGTCCGTGGCGATCCTCGGGTTTATTGGATTCGCACTCGGCGTTGCGCAGTTCGTCTGGCTGCCGCTCCAATCCAGCACTTTAATCGACCGCGCGATGCTGCGCAGTGCACCAACCACGTTGGAAGGCATCTACAACTACACACTTGGCGCTTTCCCGAATTTTAAATTCGCCTATCCCCTCACCGCCCTTCCCGACCGCCTGGTGATCTACCTGGATCTTCTCAATCAGCAATACGGCCTGATCGGGATCGGATTGGGAATAGCCGGTTTGATCTCCCTGCTCGCGCGCCGGACACGGTATTTCTACCTTCTGGTCGGGATGTACCTGGTCGAGATCTGGTTTTTCATCCAGTACAGCGCCTTCGACCTGGACGTGTTTTTCATCCCCGCGCACATTATTTGGGCGATGTTTATTGGGTTTGGGGTGTTTGAAATCATCCACGCGCTGCAAGTAATATTTTCAAGAATGAGGGCGACCGCCGATCGCCCCTGCAAAATCAAACCGATAACGGTCATTGCGGGAATCATTATGATTCTTTTCGCGGCGGTGCCGTTGCACAATAACTGGTCCGCCAACGATTTTTCACAGGATACGGCGGTCAACGATTTCTACGCCGGCGTGTGGAGCGTGCTCCCCGGTAATGCCGCCCTGGTCACCCCGTCGGGCGTATTCGGATACGACGCGTTCTACTGGCAGCTCGTCTACGATACGCGGGCGGACGTGCTTTTACCGCTGCGGCCCGGTCCCAACCCTTCGGCCCAAGCTCTCGCCGGGCGCGACCTCTTCGCGACCACCCGCACCATGACCGGCAATGCGGGCCCCGGTGCGCTGCCGGCCGGCCTGCTCACTAGAAATTATTGGACGGTCCCGGTTTTATTCGGGCAGCAGCCGGAGGAAAGCTTTGGCCGCCGCGAGGCGCTGGCGCTCTATCACCTCTCGGTCGATCCTCCGCCCCTGCTGGAGGCCGATCCAAAACCGCAATTTCTAGCCGAAGCGGATCTCGGCCCGGTGCAGCTGCTGGGATTTGATCTTTCTCCCCAGCGGATCGAAAGCGGGGATGTGCTCACCGTAAAATTTTATTGGCGGTTGAAAACCGTCACATCCGTCCGCGTGGAAACCCGGCTCGGGAACCTGACGCTCGAACAACACGAAATCGGACTCGGCTTGCTCGGGCGGTTTGCGCAGGCCGGTCCGCTTCCCCCGGGAAGCGTCATCTCGGATTCTTTCGCGCTGATCATTCCTTCCGTAACTCCGCCCGGCGCATACGCGTTCACCATCCGCCCGTCCGGGATCGGATCCACGCCGGGTACCGCGATCCACCTGGGAACGGTGGACGTCATCAACGAAATAGGGACAATGGAACGATGGCTGCAAATCGCTGGAAGCTGATTTCCCTCTCCGTCGGCGGCGCGCTCCTCCTGTTGATGCTGCTCGCCTCCTCCTTCTCGCTCGGGGTCTACGTCGGCGAACACGGCTGGACGCGCGACGGATTGAGTTATTCCGGCCCGGGCGGCAAGGCCGATGCCAACAACCGTCCGCCGCAGGGCGGCAACGCCCCCGGCGGTCCGGCACTTTCGGGAACCCCGCAAATGCCGCAGCCGCCGATGGGCCTGCCCTCGGGACGGCCGAATGTGACCGGGCGCATTCTTGGCATCCAGCCGCAGAGCATCCAGGCGGCTTCGTCCACCGGTCCGCGCCGGATTGTCCTCACGGCCGAAACGCGGTTCCTGGAACAGGACGGCCGCGCAATTACCTTGAAGGATTTGCAAAAGGGGGATGTCATCGCCGTTTACGGAGTCTTCATCGGCGGCGACGGCGGGGAATTGCGGGCGGATTTCATCGTCCGCCTGCCGCCGAAGGAGTAGGGCAAATCTCACCACAAAGACCCAAAGGCGCTTAAAAATATTAAAAAAATAATTCTTTGCGTGCTTCGCGCCTTTGCGGTGAAAAGGTTTATGCCTTTTTCAGGATCACCGCCGCCATCTTCGCATGCAGCGCGGGGTTGGCCGCGATGAGCGAGGGATTATCGCTCAGGTAATCGCTCTGCCCGTCGATCGCGGTAACGCGCGCGCCAGCCTCCTCGGCGATCAGCCCGCCGGCGGCCACGTCCCACGGTGACAGCCGCAATTCCCAATACCCGTCGAACCGCCCGGCCGCGATGTAGGATAAATCCAGCGCCGCGGATCCCAGCCGCCGCACACCTCGGCTGCGCACCGCAAACCGTCCGTAATGATCCAGATTGTTATCCGGGTTCGTCCAGGCGTCATACGGGAAACCCGTCACGAGCAGGCTTTCTCCAAGCTCGGTTGCTTTCGATACGTGAAGTTGCGCCGTTCCGCAATACGCGCCCTTCCCGCGTTCCGCCCAAAAACACTCCTTGCGAGTCGGGTCGTAGACCACGCCCGTCACCGCCCGGCCCTCGCGGCACAGTGCGATCGAAACGCTGAAGATCGGCAGGTTATGCGCAAAATTGACCGTCCCGTCGAGTGGATCGACCATCCAGATCGGCTCACCGCCGGCGCCGGTCTGCCCGCTCTCTTCCGAAAGGATGCGGTGCTCCGGATAGGCTTTGCGGATCCGCCCAAGGATAAGATCGTCTGAGCGGCGGTCAACCTCCGTCACCAGGTCGATCGTCCGCTGCTTGTGTTCGATCCGCACGCCGGTGCCGAATCCCTGCATCAGGATCCGCCCGGCGGCCTTCGCCGTGCGAATGGCGAATTGCGTTTCCGCGTTTGGTTTCGGTAACATCGTCACTCCTTTATCCAGCGGCTGACCGTTTCCAGGTGGCTCGTCTGCGGGAACATGTCGATTGGCGCGAGGTCGGTCAGCCGGTATCCGGCGCGGGTGAGAATGCGCGCGTCGCGCGCGAGCGTCGACATCTCGCATGAGACCATCACGACCCGTCCAGGCGCCGCGCGCAGCAGCGCCCGCATCGCCGGTGCGCTTAATCCGCTGCGCGGAGGATCGACCACTGCCACATCCACCCGCGCCGTAATCGCCTCCAGCGCCGCTTCGGCGGACGCCGCATACAACTCAACCGTATCGTATGTATCTAGATTGATCTCAAAATCCGCCGCCGCGGAGGCGGATTCTTCGATCCCGATCACGCGTGCAGCGCGTTCAGCCAGGAACGCGCTGAAGAGGCCCGTTCCACAGTAAATGTCCAGCGCCGTTTCGTTCTCCGCGGGTTCAGCCATCCCCATCACCGTCTTCACCATCGCGGGAATCTGCGCCGTGTTGACCTGGAAGAAGCTTCCCGCCGAGACCGTGAACGCCCGCCCTAGGATTTCATAGCGCAGCGGTCCGCCCGCCAGATAAAACGCCTCCCCCTGTGAATCCAGCCATGCGGCGGAAACGTCGGACTCAACGACCACTTCCGGTATCTGCCCGGCTTCGCCCTCGAATACGATCATCTCGTCGTCGTCGCCGGCCCGGAACCCGATCTGCCGCAACCCCGGGCCGGGTTCCCAATCCAGTTTGTTCCACAATTCCCACAACCTCGGTTCAGGCAGGTGACATTCGTCGATCGGGAGGACCTCCTGCGAACCGGCGCGGAAAAAACCCAACCTCTTTCCCGCCGGCGTGCCCTGAACACGATTGCGGTAATTCCAAGCATTCGGGGAAACGATCGTCGGCCGGATGGGAGCTTCGAGAATGCCCCCCAGGCGAAGCAGCTGCTCGCGCAGGATGGATTCTTTTGCCCGCACCTGGCTTGGATAGGCAAGATGCTGGAACTGGCACCCGCCGCACTCGCCGAAATGCCGGCAGCGCGGCGCGATCCGGTCCGGCGCCGGTTCGAGAACTTCGAGCAGCCGCGCGCGGAAGAATCCTTTGCGGGATTCCCGCATTTCCACCCGGATCCGCTCTCCGGGAGCGGCGAACGGGATAAACACCGGCCGGCCGTCGGGCGCGCGGCCCATCGCATCCCCGCCATGCACGATTTTTTCAATGGTGATTTCCATTTCAGCGATTTACGTATTCCGTTATCGGTTTTGTAGGGGCGGACCGGCGGTCCGCCCTTTCGTAATATGCGGACCACAGTTCCACCCCCATCCTTTACCCCAACAACCCCGCCGCGACGATGATGGTAAAGGTGGCCACGAACCAGTGGATGAGAAACGGGTAGAGGAATGAGCGGGTCCGCCATGCCACCCAGCCGAAGGCAAACCCGCCGAAGATGGTGGAAATCGTCTCGACCGCGGGCTTGGTGATGTGCGCCAGGGCGAACGGGACCGCCTGCAGCCACAACGCATGCACGCCGAATTTCTTTTCGTATCCGAACAGAATGAATCCCCGGAAGAAAAACTCCCATCCAATCAGATCCAAAAACGTCATCAGCGGGAGGATCTTCGTCGCCTGCCCGGCGTAATAGCTGCGCATCGCGGGGTCGCCGCGTCCGATCAGCCAGAGTATCGGCGCCATGATCAGGATGGCCGCCCCTGTGATCGCCAGCCCCGCCTTCCAATCGCCCAGGGCAAATCCATACTCCCGGACCGGTTTGCGGAACGCGAAGACGATCATCGCCAGGGGGATCAGCAAATACAAACCCACGCCGTCGATGACGCCCACCGGAGTCAGCGGATAGTAATAATCCACGATCAGGAGCAGGGTGCTGGCAATGGTGATGGCGACGATCTCGCGGTCGAACGTCAGCTCATCCAGGCGCAGCCATTTTCGGATCATATGGGTTCCTCTTTCCCAAGTTTCCTTCAAAAACCATTTCACCGCCAAGGCGCGAAGGACCCTAAGGTTATTTTAGAAAATTCTTTGCGCCTTTGCGACTTCGCGCTCTTGCGTTGAGATTTTAGAGTTCAATATGGAAAATACGATTCATTTCCACCCGGGGCCAGCAAAACGGAGAGATGCGCCCGGTCCGCCCACAACTCGTATCCCCAATTGAAAAGCAGCAGGATCGTGACCGCCGCCGGCAGCGCCCACCGTCGCCACCCGAGCGGAGCACGCAGCGAGGCCAGGATCTCGCGCCGGCGTACGATGGCCGCGGCCGCGAAAACGGCCAGGAACGGAATCAAAGTCATGTGGAACCGTTCTTCGGCGAGGATTAACAAGTGCGGCGTGATGTAGGCAGCCAGAAACAGAAGCATGAGCGCTTTGGCATCCGAGCGCGGCGCCGCGGCGGCGCCGAAGGCTGCTGAGGGTGCGAGGAAAACAAACGGCAGGAGGATTAGAAGCGCCAGCGCCAACAGGACCGCTGGCGGGAGGTAACCGAAGAAATTGCTCGAGTAAAAAAACTGGATTGCGCGCCGTTCCAGGCCGAAGAAGTACCCGGCCTTGTTGACGATGAGTTGCGGAATCCTTCCCGGATCGTCGCGCATGAACGCGAGGGCTTTCCGGGTCCCGATCGTATCGCGGTCCGTATCGCTGAAGATCGAAAGCAAATCGGTCGAGATCCCGAACTGGAACGTGCCGCTGCTTTGCGGGTGATAGCCCATATAGAGGTTGTAGCCGAGCGATATCTCAACAAATGCCGGTCGTCCGGCGAGGATCGAGTTTCGCAGCGCCCAGGGGAAAACCACCGCCGTCGCCGCCGCCGCAAAGAGCACCGCCCCGCGCAGGCTCTTGGCGTATTTCCAGATCCAGAACATCGCGAACGGAAGGAAGAAGGCAAGCACCGAGCGGGTGAGGATTCCCAGCCCGAGGACGGCACCGGCCAGGATGAACCACCGCACCCCGGGCCGTTCCCATACTCTCAAATCGGATGCGGCCTGCCCGTCGCCGGTCCGGTTACCCTGTGCGCCGCGCAGGATCAGCAGGACCGTTCCCAATGCCAGGACGAAGAATACATTCTCCGTCGCCAGCGCCAGCGGATAGAGCGCCAGGATCGGGTACAGTGCGACAATCAGTGCCGCGATTCGGGCCGTGCGTTCATTTCCAGGGTCGACCCTCCGTGCCAGCACATACGCCATCGGCGCCAGCATCGCGTTTACCGCGGCCTGTGCCAGGCGGGCGAAGAAGAAGCGGTGCGCCAGACCGAAGAAAAAATATATGACCGTCAGAAAGATCGGATACATCGGCGCACGGAAGGCGGCTTCGATCCCCCGCGGATCGTAGACCACGTTGGTCAAATCCACATTTAGATACGGGCGGATCAGATCCAGGTCCGGTTCCGAGTACCAGCGGTAGCCGTTGCCGGAGACCAGACTTCGGGCGAGCATATCGTACTGGTGCATGTCGTCCAGCCCGATTCCGAGGTTGTAGGACGCGAGGACCGGCACCACCCGGACAATTAACGCCAGCCAAAAGATCCATTTGGGGATTTTAATCGCCACGCCTTATCTCCCGGACCGGTTCTCATTTTACTATGCGTTATCAATCGAACGAGGGAGAGTGGTTTGTTGCAAACTCCTCCCCTACCCTACCCATAATGGGGAGGGGTCAGAGCTGCACATTTAAGCATTTTTCAGTTGATTGGTTTGGATTGGGAAGGGGCTATTTCGATCCCTTGCGCGCGTCGGTTCGCGACCAGGGTGACGGACTTTCAGGCGGTATCCGCCGGCGGGGATTGGAAAACGAGGGGATATGCGCCGCCGGGCCTAGGATGAGCCGCAGTGCTTCCAGCGCGTTTTCGTCGTATTCGCAATGACGGCAGATGTCGCAGATCCAGGCCGGGAAGTTCGATACGTGCACCAGCGTTCCCTCCAATTTTGCATAGTAAGGAACCATACCGGGTCTCAGCACGCCGACCTGGCAATCCGGACATGTTTCTATTGGGGTTGCGGGATATTGGTTGTCCGTCATGAAAGTAACCAGTCGTCGTACGATTCACGGAGGAGGAACCCCCGCCCGCAAATATCGAACACGTGGGTGTCATTGTACCGGAAAGCTCCTTCCGTCGGAGCCGCATCCGGATCCGCCGCCCCGATCCTCCATTCTAGCGGGCCCCATTCCACGGGCGGCCAATATATCAGCCAGGCTTTTCCGACCACTTGCGAACGACGGATCGGGCCGAAAGAGCGGGAATCCAGTGAAATCGGACGATTATCCCCCATGACAAAAAGATCGTCTTCACCCAATTGCCATGCATTTTCCGGATACGTGGTCCCGGAAACGTAGATTTCTTCCAAGCGTGCGCCATTGATCCAGACCGATCCCTCACGGATTTCCACCATCTCTCCCGGCAGCCCGATCACGCGCTTGATCAGGTCGTCGGTCTGCGCGTTGGTCGGAGGCAGGAATACGACCACGTCGCCGCGTTGCGGGGCGCCTACCCTGTATGTCAGACGGTTGACGACGATCCATTCCCCGCTGAGGAGAGTCGGCCGCATGCTCGGCCCTTCGACGACGACGCGCGCGGTCAGCAGGCTGATCACGAGGTAGAACACACCGGCCAGCGCGACCGTCTGCAAAATTTCGATCACGATCGCGCGGAGTTTGGATCCGGTTGGTGAAGTCGGCGCCGCATCTTCGGATAGCGGTAAATTATCCATGGCTCCTCAACCGCCGCGGATGCGGCGGGGCCGGATGGTCGTCTTCAATTCCGGCTGGCAGATTATACGGCTCCGAGACGGGGAAAGAAAGGGGAGGACGGCATTAATGCATCAACCTCTCATTTTTTAGTTATTTACTGGAGAGCGGATTTTTTGGCTGCAAAGAGCACAAAGAAGTAGGAAATGGTTTTTCCCTTCATGTTTCATAGGCATGCGAGCATCGCGCCGAGCTTTTTTCCGATGAATAATCAGTTTGGATCATCGGAATAGTAATTTCTGTGCGCTTTGTGTTCTTTGCGGCAGTCAATCGCAACTTACGGCTTCAGGTTTTTTTACGGAAGGAAAAAATCAGCGGGGTTCCCAGGAACGGGTAATGCTTGCGGATCTGGTTTTCAAGATAACGACGGTAGGAAAAATGCACCAGGAGCGGATCGTTTACATGAAACAGGAAGGTCGGCGGATCGGTTTTCACCTGCGAGGCGTAATTCAATTTCAGTTTCCGGCCGGCGTGGGACGGCGGCGCGTGTTTTTCCTGCGCCTCGCGCAGGATCCGGTTGAATTCGGCGGTCGGTATCCGCACCAGGCGCTCCTCCTGAACCCGCAAGGCCATCGGAAGGATTTCCCCCGTCCGCTGCCCGGTTCGGGCCGAGACGAACAGCACTGGGACGTATTCCATAAAGTCCAGCTCCTTGCGGATCCATTGCTGGAAGATTTCCATGGAATGCGTATCCTTCTCCACGGCATCCCATTTGTTGACGATCACCACCGCGCTGCGTCGGGCATCCAGAATGAATCCGGCAATGTGCGCATCCTGCGTCGAGAACTCCTCGGTCGCGTCGAGGACCAGCAGCACGACGTCCGCGCGTTCGATTGCGCGCAGCGAACGCAGCACGCTGAATTGCTCCACCCCCGGTTCAATCTTGCCCCGGCGGCGGATGCCGGCCGTGTCGATCAGCGTTATCGGCGTTTCCTGGTATTCCGCCTGCGTATCCACGGCATCCCGGGTCGTGCCCGGGATCGGGCTGACGATCACGCGCTCCTCCCCCAGCAGGCGGTTGAGCAGGCTGCTCTTTCCCACGTTGGGTTTGCCGACGATCGCGATGCGGATCCGTTCATCCCCCTCTTCCTTCTCCTGGATGGCGGGAAGCACCGCGGTCATCGCATCCAGCAGATCACCCACGCCGGTCCCGTGCAGGGCGGATACCGGATACGGGTCGCCCATGCCCAATTTATAGAATTCGGCGGCCCGCTCCCGGCGCGAACGGTTTTCGCATTTGTTGACAACCAGCAGGATCGGTGTGCGGGCTTCCCCCTTCCCCGAACCGCGCTGTTTGCGCAGGATCTGCGCCACTTCGATATCGGCGGGCGTCACACCGGATTCGCCCTCGACCAGGAACAGAACCAGGTCGGCGTCGCGGATCGCCATCTCGGCCTGCAGGCGGATTTGCTTTATATAATCCGCCGAACCGGTGGAAAGGGGCTGGCCGCGTCTGAAAAAATCCGGATCGATTCCGCCCGTGTCCACCACGTCAAACATCCGCCCCTGCCACTCGCCTTCCGCCATCAGGCGGTCGCGGGTTGTCCCGGGAGTATCGTCGACGACAGCCAGGCGCTCTCCGACCAGGCGGTTGAAGAGAGTGGATTTACCGACGTTCGGTCGGCCGACCAGGGCGATAATGGGTTTTCGCATCGGAGGATTTTGAAGGGTATGGTCAGGGCGTGGGTGTCACAGCCGCCTTTTCGATCACCACTTCCACCTGTTCCGGGGAAATGATGACCAGCTTTAATCCGACGGGCAGGTTCACTTCCGGCGTCAGTTTATAGGTGCCCATACCCTTTCCAGTCAGATCCAGATACACATCGATGTCGGCCGGTTTTAACGACCAGATGACCGGGGCGGGACCCGATAGGATGACGTCCACGAAGGCGGGTGAAAGCGTGACCGAAAGACCCGTCTCCAGACCCTGGAATCGGATCGGGCGGGAGATGGTGATACTATCCTCGATCGCGGAGATGCTCACCTGCACGACGATCAGCGGATCCCCCACTACCTGGACCCCGTTGGGCAGAACCAGGGAGAGCGATTCGGTTATATCAGCCGCCGCTCCGGAAATATCCAGCGGCCGGGTTTCCACGTATCCGGGCAGCGTTCGGATCACATCCGGATCGTCGGAATACAGGGTCACGACTTGCGGATTGATGGTCAAACCGGTCAGCCGGTAGCCGTTCTTCACCGCGCCGAGCAGCGGGACCTTCACCACCAGGTCGCGGTACCCGCCGAGCTGTTGGACCGGAACGGAAACGGAAACCGACGCCGGATCGATCGCGATACCGGTCACGACGGTCCCTTCCGTATTCAACGGGATCAGTTCGACACTTTGATCCATCGCGCTGCGCACTCCCTCGATATCGACCGTCGCGACAATCTGCGCAATTTGATCCACAACCGCCTCCGGCCCGGATACCGAAACGCTTTCCGGTGAGACAGTCGGGGTGCCGGCCTGGAAACCCGGGGCGAGGTTCCCCGCCAGCTGGACATGCACGGCCATGGACCGCGAGGCCAGCCGGTCGATCAGGATATCCACCTTCGACGGCTCCACGGCTTCCACCAGCACCGGCGAGACGTCGGTTTGGATGCGGATTGGAACAGAATATTCCCCTTCAGCTTTTCCCGTCAGGTCCATCCGGGCATGAATGTTTTCCGGCACGAGCAGACTCCAGACCGAGCGCGGTGCGCGGAAGGTTACCTGCACATCGACGGATTCGTATCCCTGGACGACCAAACCATCCCTGAGGCCGACCACTTCTATCGCAAGCGGGACCGAGAGGATTCGGGTTTCGTCCGGGTCGTCGGTGGAAACGGCGTTCATCCACACCGCCACGGCAAGGATGACGGCCAGGAGCAGCGAAAAAAGGTTTCCTCCCAGGGAGGTCAGTTTCTGTTTCATTCGGAACGCCTTTCCTCGCCTTCGGAACCTTCTCCATGCGCCGGCCGGGTGACGGCGGCTGATTCCTTGCGCGGGAAGAGAGGCCATCGTAAGGCGGTGGGCCGCGGCGCATGACGGATAAATGCCAGGAGGATATTTTGCAGCCGCTGCGGATCCAGTCTGCGGATCATCCGTCCGTTATGCGCCACCGAGAGGATCCCCGTCTCCTCGGAAACGATCACCGCCACCGCGTCGCTCACCTCCGAGATCCCGAGCGCTGCGCGGTGGCGCAACCCCATCCGCCGCTCCGACGCAGCTAATGCGTTGCCGGAGGAGAGCGGCACGACGCATCCGGCAGCCAGCAGCCGTTCGTGGCGCAGGATCACCGCGCCGTCATGCAACGGCGTATTCGGGTAGAAGATTTGCAGCAACAGCTCGGTCGAGACTTCCGAATCCAACCGTAGCCCGGTGGAGGAAAAATCATCCAGGCCGACGTCGCGCTCGATCACTATCAGCGCGCCGTGCCGCCTTTCGGAAAGCCGCTTTGCCGCAGCGACGACCGCCTGAATGTACAAGGGGGCTTCCGTTGTCGGGGAGGCGCGGCGGAAAAAATCCGCCCGCCCCACCCGTTCCAGCGTGCGGCGTATTTCCGGCGCGAAAACGACCGGGATGGCGATCAGGAGTGCCGGAAGGATCGTTTCCAGAATCCATGAAATCGCCGGGAGCTGGGTCGCGCTGGTCAGGATCGCGACGGCGACGATCAGGATCGCAATCCCGCGCAACACCGTGCCGGCCTGCGTGCCCCGGAACTGGGTCAGGATGACGAAAAACAGCAACGCAACCAGAACGATGTCGAGCAGATCGAACCATCGCAGGCGCTGGAAAAGGAAAAGGATGTTCTCGACGATCTGAGTCATCGGGTACGATCAGGTTACCGATCCGGATTCCAATTTTTGAAGAAGGTCCTGATACCCCTCGGCGTTCGGCGGGCGCAGGGCGAGAATGGCGCGTACGGTAAGGATCGCCTCAGGGACGTTCCCGGCTTCGATCTGCGCATCTCCCAGTGCATCCAACTGGCCGATCGCCTCGGCGATCCGCCCCCGCTGCTGGTAAGTCTCCGCCAATTTCCGCCGCAAGAGAGCTTCCTCGGGCCGGACGCGTACCAGCTCTTCCAACCACGCCAGCACCTGATCCTGATTCCCAAGTCGCGTCCACTCGCGGGTAACACTGTCGATCAGATTTTGCGCGTCGGAAATTTTTCCGAGCCGCATCATCAGATCCACCAGCTGAGTCCCGGCCTTCTCGTCGGTTGGGTCGAGCTGCTGCAGACGCTGGAATGTCTGCAGCGCCGCCCGGTAATCGAGCCGCTGCATGTAGAGATCGCCCAGCCGGTAGAGTAGCTGGATCTGCCAGGATTTGTCGGCGTTGTTCCGGACGGCGAGCATCAGCGCGGATTCGTACGTCTGGCGTGCGCCTTCCAGATCGGCCAGTTGGGTGTACACGTCCGCCAGGTCGAGGTAGAAACTCAGCGCACTGCGCAGGTCGCCCTGCTGAACCAGCAGTGCAATCAGCTCGGTCCGTGAATTTATATCCATCGGGTTGATCTGCAGGATGCGCTCATACGTCTTGCCGGCTTGCAGTGTTTCACCACGGATCCGGTAGGTCCGGGCGATCAGCGCCAGCTTGCTTAAGGCCTCTGTCTGTTTATCTTCCTTAAGCTGGATTTCCGTGATGCGCAAGTGCAGCGGCAGGTAGGTTGGCCCGTGGTCAAGGGCGAGCATTGCCTGTTCCATTGCCGTTCGCCATAACCCGCGCTGCACCGCCACATCCAGGTAGCCCATCGCTTCGATGAGCGCCTGCGGCTTTCCCAGGGAAAGCATTTCCGCCAACGGCATGGTTCCGGGAGAATCCGATTGCGCATCCAATTGCGCGCGCGCCAGCCGCAGGCGGCTTTCCCAATCCGGCGAGGTGAGCAGGCTTTCGATCCGTTCCCCGGTCTGGTTCCATTGATCCGGTTCTTGTTCGGATTCGGGGACTTCCAGGAAGGCTTCGTAGGTGCGCTGGAGGGCGTCCCGCTGGTCTTCCGGGACGGTGTTCATATCGGCCTGGCGCAGCGCCGAAAGAAAATGGATCGCCGACTGGTGTGCTTTGCCCGAATCGCGGTAGGCCCGGCCGAGAATGTAATGCGCGCCCATTGACAGATCCGGATGCTCGACCGCTTTCTGCAGCGAAAGGATCGCCGGTTCCAACTCCCCCTCGGCCAGTTGCAGCGTGCCGAACAGGAACGATGCTGCCGGATGTTCGAATCCGACCCGGAAGGCGCGGTCCAGATATTGCATGGCTTCCCGGTTTTGCTGTCGGGAATAGGCGTCGATGGCCAGGGCGAGGTATCGGTTCTGGTCGGCGTGCGACGAGTCGGTCTTTTCCTCGCCGCGCGTGAATTGATCGATGGACACGCGCCGGTTGTCAAAAGTGTCCTTGTCCGCTTCGAATAACTTTTCGGCCAGGACCGCCATCGCCTTTTTCTGCGCCGCATCCTGCGGGCTGACGGATTTCGATTCAAGACTCAACGACTGCCGGGGAGCGGGCGACGGTGTGTCGGGCAGGGCGCCGGTTTGCGGCGGGGTGAGCATCCCGGTCATGCCCGGCTTATAGGGCGGCGGGATGGCAAGTACTTTGCCGGACTTTAAAGCCGCGCGCGCCCGGGAGAGTTCCGGTGAATCGGGAAGGATTTTTATCCCCTGCTCGACAGCCTGCATCGCTTTTTCCGGCTGGCGCGCCTGTTGCATGATCGCGGCGAGGGCCAGGTATTCGGTCACCGCCTGCTTGACTTGCCCCGTCCGTTGGAATGCCAGCGCCAAACGGGACCGGGCGACCATGTTTTCCGGAACCAGGCGGGCGGCCACCAGCCAGTTATCGATTGCTTTATCCGCCTCGTGTTTGGCCAGAAAGAGTTCCGCCGCGCTTAACCGGAGCTGGACTGATTCGACGACCTTTCCGCCACGTTCGAGGATCTCCGCCAATTTTTCGTGTGGGATCGGATTTTGGGGATCGGCGCGGACCGCTTCCTGATACACAGACTGGGCCTGATCGAGCTGCCCGCTCTGCATGTAGGCAAGTCCCAGATGATCCATCGCAACCGGGTCGCCGGGGAATTCCGTGAGGGCCCGTTGGTAGGCGGTGATCGCCTGCTCCCATTTCTGGTCCCAAGCCGCGCTGTTCCCCTGGCGCAGCGCCTGTTCATATACTTCGCGATGACCGGGCATTCATCCCTCGAAGGCTTCCTCTCAGAGTATAGCATACCGAGAAAAGACCGCCGCCTTCATATAAAAATTTTATGGATTTCTTTTTTACTCCCTCAGCGCGGATGCGTTGCTCTGCGCGCGGCCGGATCGGCGACGGCCGGCTGCGAACCGCCGCGAAAGAAGGGATGGATGATCTTGGGCTGTGGGATATGGGAGACCGGTACCAACGGTGTGAGCGGGGGATTGCCGGGGAAGCGCCGGTCAGAACCGAGCGCGGGGTGCGCGGCCCTCAGTTCTACATCCAATCTCCTCCGGAAGGAGGCCGGCTCATTCCCCGGGATACTTCAACCCCCATTCGGCGCGGATCGCATCCAGGGTTTGCATGATTCGCAGCGTCTCATCGAGCGGCATCACGCGGCTTTCCAGCTTTCCACCGCGCAGACACGCCATCACTTCCACCGCCTCGTGGGCATACCCGTTCCCGAGGTTGGGAAGCGCGATCGTTTCATCCTCCCGTCCCGGCCGGGAGATCGTTATGGTGTCAGCGATCCACCATGGGCTGTGGATTCGGATCCATCCGCCCTCTCCGATGATCTCCGCCGCCCGGGGCGATTCGAACCGGAGTGAGCAGGAGATCACCGCCATCCGGCCGTCCGAATATTCCAGCACCGCGCCGGTTTGTTCGTCCACTCCCGTCGGGCCGAGCGCGGCCCGCGATGCCAGCCGCCGGGGAGCCTCTCCGAACACCATCGACGCCAGCGAAACCGGGTACACACCGAGATCCAGCAGCGCGCCGCCGCCAAGCGCCGGATCAAAGAGCCGGCTCTTTGGATCGAACGCCGGCCGGAAACCAAAATCGGCCTGCACCTGGCGTACGGTCCCGATCGCGTCTTCCGCCAGCAGGCTGCGGATTTTTACGAAGATCGGAAGGAAACGCGTCCACATCGCCTCCATGAGGAAGACCCGCTGCTTGCGCGCCAGGGCAATCACATCCTCCGCCTGGCGGACATTGATCGTAAAGGGTTTTTCGCACAGCACCGCTTTCCCGGCGGACAGGCACCCGATTGCATTTTCATGGTGCAGCGTATGCGGTGTGGCGATGTAAACCGCATCGACCTCCGTATCCGCCATCAGCGCCGCATAACTCGCGTGGCGGTTGGGAATCTTCCATTTTGCTCCGAAAGCGTCGGCCGAAGCCTGCGTGCGCGAGCCAACGGCGGTCATCCGTGCTTCCGGAAGCAGGGCCAGCCCTTCCGCGAATTTTTGAGCAATCCCGCCCGTTCCCAAAATTCCCCAGCGTATGGCGTCCATGGTTACTCGCTTTCGTCCTCACCCCTAACCCCTGCACCCCTTCCCCCTCTCCTGCGGTAATCGCAGGAGAGGGGGAAGGGGACGGGGGATGGGGATGAGGAGAGTTTTAGAATCCTTCCAGCTTCGACAGATCCGCCACGCCCTCCGGCAGGCGGGCAATTCGCTGCAGCATGCCGAGCCGGTTGTTGCGCACCGCTGTATCGTCGGTCATGACCAGGACATCCTCGAAAAACTTCGAGATCGCGGGGATGTGCGGCACAAATGCCGCGAGGAGAGTATCGACCGTCAACGTGCCGGCCTTGGAGAGCGCCGCCGTATCATCCTCCGCTTTCCGGCAGGCATCCCACAATGCACGTTCGGCGCCGTCGGCCAGCCGCTCCGGATCGACGGTGAAGGGTTCCGGATATTCGCGGGTGATGCGCACGCAGCGCGCGAACGCCGCCAGTGTCGTCAGCCAGTCCGGCTTCCCGACCCAGGCGGTTAATTCCTCGGCGGCGCGCCGCGCCGCGAGCGGGTTGGATCCCTGCGCCGCAAGAACAGCTTCCACCACGTCGTAGCGGAAACCCTGGTCCGCCAGCACACCGCGCAATCGCCCGGTGATGAACTCCATCACCTGCGCCTGAACCGGATCGGATACGGGAATCGGCTGCAGCGCAGCCGCCAGCCGGATTCCCTCGCGCAGATCGAAGGAAATCCCGCGTGCCAGGAGGATCTGGATCAGGCCGAGTGCGGCGCGCCGAAGCGCAAACGGGTCGCGCGTGCCGGTCGGCGCCAGTCCGGCGGCGAACAGCCCCGCGAGCGAATCCAGCCGGTCGGCGATCGCTACGGCAATACCCACCGGCGATTCCGGCAATGCGTCGTCCGCGCTGCGCGGCAGATGGTGCTCGAAGATCGCCTGGGCAACTTCCCGGGATTCCCCCGAATCGAGCGCGTAGTAGCGGCCTATCACGCCCTGCAGCGAGGTCATCTCCACCACCATCTGCGTCGCCAGATCCGCTTTGGATAAATGCGCGGCCCGCACCGCGTCGGCGGTTTGAGCGGTTGAGAGATTCAACATTGGAGCAATTTTCTCCGTGAGTTTCTCCACGCGCCCGCATTTTTCAAGCATCGATCCGAGTTTTGCCTGGAAGGCAAGCGTCCCGAGCCGCGGCAGGAACGCTTCGAGCTTTTTACGGTGGTCCTCGCGGATGAAGAACGCCGCGTCAGCGAACCGCGCGCGCAGCACGTGTTCGTTCCCCTCCCGTATGTTTTCCTCGCCCTCGCCCTTGCCGTTGCGTACGGCCAGAAAATATGGAAGCAGATCGCTTCCACGCTGCACCGGAAAATAGCGCTGATGCTTGCGCATCACCGAGATCAGCACCTCACGCGGAAGCGAAAGCGATTCCGGATCAAACGCGCCAAGCAGCACGTGCGGCGCCTCAACCAGTTCGGTGACCTCTTCGAGCAGCCCCGGTTCATAGGATACTTCGCCGCCGGCTTTGGCCGCGAGCACGCCGGCCTGCTTGCGGATGCGCTCCGCGCGGACCGCCGGATCCGGTTCGATCCCGTTGGCGCGAAGTGTTTTTAGATAATCCTCCGACCGTTTCAGGATGATTTCGGGTGAGTTCATCGGCCGCAATCCGCGGGTGATGCGCCCCGAGCGCAGACCGCCCCATTCCACGGGAACGGATTCGGTTCCCAGCAATGCGACAAGCCAGCGCACCGGCCGGGAATAGGCGGGCGCGGAAACGTTCCAGCGCATCACCTTGGGGAAGGATATGGCGGATACGGCAGCGCTCAGTAAACCGGGCAGGACATCCAGCACGGGCAGCCCCTTTTCTGTGCGCCGCAGGACGATGTAGCCGTTTTCCTCACGCAGGGTTTTCGGATCAACTTTGTTTTTGGCGGCGAACCCGGCCAGCGCCTGGCTCGGCGAGCCGTCCGGCTGATAGGACTTCGAGACAGGCGGCCCCTTCACCACGACCTCTATGCTCTCCTGGGCCGGCGCCAAGCCGCGGACGATTGCCGCAACCCGCCGCGGGGTGCCGAAAACCGTTGCCTGCCGGTAGGACAGGCGGGCTTCCTTCAACGCCGCCGTCAGTTTTTCCAACAGGTGTTTGCGGGCGGAAGCGGAATCCGCTGCGGGCAATTCTTCGACCCCGATCTCAAACAGCAGTGTTTGCGGTTTGACGGGGGCTTTCGGTTTCACCGCACGGGGAAGCGGCCGCGCCGGCCGGGAAACCGGGTGGAATTTTCCGGTCAGCGGGAAACCTTCCTGCTCCCTTCCGGTGAGATAGGCTTCCGCCGAATGCCGCGCCAGATCCCGCATCCGGGCGAAGAAGTGGGCGCGCTCGGTCACCCCGACCGCGCCGCGGGCATCCAATACGTTGAAGGCGTGCGAGCATTTCAGGATGTATTCGTGCGCCGGGAGAACCAGCCCCGCCGCAAGCGCGGCGCGCGCCTCGGCTTCAAAGAGCTCATACAACTGCCGCAACCTTTCGACACCGGCGACTTCGAAATTGTATTTGCTCTGCTCGCGCTCGTTCTGCATGAAGACGTCGCCGTAGACAACGTCACCCACCCAGGCGATATTCTTGAAATGCGAAGCCCGCTGCAGGGCCATGAGGATCCGCTCCACGCCGTAGGTGATCTCCACCGAGGGAACGGGCAGTTCGATACCCCCGGCCTGTTGAAAGTAGGTGAACTGGGTGATTTCCATCCCGTTCAGCCAGACTTCCCAACCCAAGCCCCAGGCGCCCAGCGCGGGGGATTCCCAATTGTCTTCGACGAAGCGCACATCATTCCGGCGCAGGTCGATCCCCAACGCCTCAAGCGACCGCAGATAAATTTCCTGCGGATTGCCGGGGTCCGGCTTGAGAATCACCTGGAACTGGTAATACTGCTGCATCCGGTTGGGATTTTCACCGTAGCGGCCGTCGGCCGGGCGGACGGAGGGTTCCACATAGGCGACGTTCCACGGCTCGGGTCCGAGCACGCGCAGGAAGGTGGCCGGGTTCATCGTCCCGGCGCCCACCTGGACATTGTACGGCTGCCAGATCAGGCAGCCCTGGCGGGCCCAGAAATCCTGCAACCCGAGGATCACCTGCTGAAGGGTTAATGGCTTGCGAACGACGGGCTTCTTTGTCTTTGCTTTTGTTTTTGGCATGGGTGGCTTTCCAGAGGGAATCGGATTTGCGGATTATAACGTATCCACGAATTGAGGATTGGATCCCGAGTTGTGTACGCCCAATCGCCGGAAAAAGTCCGGGGACGCCGATAATAGGATTAACTGCATGCGGAGCCGGGTTTGTAATATCCCTAATTATGGGGGCTTTTTCTTCTCCCTCATCCGGACTCCTGTCGCATCCCCCGCCGCCCTTCGCTACGCTCAGGGCAAGCGCTCAGGATAATCGCTCCGGGACAGGTTCGGCCACCTTCTCCCAGCTTAACCTTGTTTCGTGATCGCGCAGGCTCAAAGAAAAAACTGAAACTGCGCACTTCACAAGGGCAGGCGCTGGGAGAACTTGTCCAGGAGCGAAACGATGGGAGGATGGGATGAGGGGCATTAAAAGAAACCGCCGCCGGGGATCGGCGGCGGTTGGAGTGCGCTGGGGGGGAGTTGAACCCCCACGCCTTGCGGCACATGGCCCTCAACCATGCCTGTCTGCCAGTTCCAGCACCAGCGCGGCAGGAAGCGCGGGAATTATAGCCTAGCAAGGGGGTGTGTCAACTGTCGGTTTAATTGCCCTTTTAGGTTTTCCAATATCAACGAGAGTCCGGCCGGCTTACACAGAGCAGTGTTCAATAAATACCTGAATGACGACAGAACCGTCGAAGGAAAACACCCGGGTTCCTTCGCCCTCCCATAGGCTGCCGTGGACAATCACCTCCATCCGTCCGTCCCCGTTGAGATCCAGAATGGAGAGGAGGCTGTAGGCTGTCGGGAAAACGAGGGACTGGGCGGCGGGGTAAACATCCCCGGCCAAGAGAATCGTTTCCGCGGCGGACTCCCGGAACAGTAAAACGAACGAATAATCACCGGCGGCGACATCATGCAAGGTGCTCTCGCTCAGACGGGTGGCGCTGATGATCGCCTCCATGTTTCCGTCTCCGTCCAGATCCACGCGCTTGAGACCCGTCAATTTAAGGGGATCCGGGACGGGAATTCCCTGCCCGGCCAGCCAATCGCTTGCCGCGGTCGTATAAGTGGAGAAGGTGGAAATGGCCGGATCTTCGGGTATCCGCGGCAAGACGTTCCATCCGCCGCCCACCCCGATCAATGACGTGGCGGACGGTGCGGGATTCCAGTTAAAAATATATTGGGGGCAGGGCCTATCCAGAACCGGTATCGATCCGACGGCGGTCCCCTGCGGTCCGGCGATCGAATACAGCGTATAGGTTTCCCCTCCGGACAGGCGCGCCGCCGCATCCGCCGCTTGAACCCAAACCCCGTCCTCGGTCCCCCCGAGCAGGATTGCCGAGGCGGGGTTGTACCCGCCCCCGACCGCGATCGGGAAAAAACCTGCGGGGATGGTCGGGCTTTCCGTTAATGAGGGAGTTACCGTATCCGCAACGGGCGATTCTCCCGGTTTATTCGGCGTCTCCGTCGGGCTCGGTGCCGCCGGCGGCGTTTCGGCCGGGACAAAAAGGCAGGCCGCGAAAAGGAACGCCGCCGCCAATAATGGCAGTACTCTGTTTTTTTGTTTCAATGTATCCTCCCATGCAAAATGTTTCATCCCGTTATTAATTGGATGATGACCCGATCATTGGCGACGCGCGCCAGGAGTTCTTCCGGTATCTCGCCATGATCATCGAAGTGAATTTCGAAAAATTTTGCGTATTCCGGATAGCGCTTAAAATATGCCTTCAGCCCGTCTCGAACTTCATCCGGCCGATCGACAATCCTGGCTGTTACGGGAATTATTTTCCCCCCGACCCGCAATTCGCCGCCCCGGCCGCCGATCAGGTTTCTCCACCAGGTCCGCTTGCGGTAACTCATGACGGTATATCCTTCCGCCGTCTCGGCAAGGTTAATCGGCGTCGAGATCCGCCGGCCGGTCTTCCGCCCGGTTACGGTGATGACACCGAAACTATCCCCCAGCAGCGAATGAAACGGCGAACGGAGAATTGCGGCAATAAAGGCATTTCCAATGGAAGTGGATATGGCGAAGCCTCCGTCCAAGCGTCAGGATGGTGTGCACTCAGCGCTTCAAATAATTCGCACGGATCCACGGCCAGTTAAGGATAACGTGGAACACGACCAATCCGGCGATCACCAGCCCAATTGCCTGGTGGATTGGATACGGGATGAGGGCCGGTTTCAGCCCGGAAAAAATTTGGAAGGTTAATAGCAGCGCCAGGATCGGAATTACCCATTTGAGAATCTTTATTCTCTGCATGCGTGCCTCCTGTGTCGATCGGGATTGTATCCGGCCGGGATCGCTTACGGTAAAATTTTATCCAGCAATTCCTTCGCCTGCATTCCGACGGCGCCGTCGGGGTCAAGCCGCAAGACCGTTTCCCATTCCGCCCTGGCTTCGGCGGCGCGTTCCTGTTCGCGGTAGGCCATCCCCAAATGCAGGTGCGCGCTTGCGGAATCCGGATGTATTTCGAGCGCACGCAAAAACAACCGCTCCGCCAGCGAGATATCGCCCATTTTTAACCAACCCAGCCCGAGTAGATCCAGCGCCCGATCATTCTGAGGGGCGAGGGTCACCGCCTGGCGTGCCGCCGGAATTCCGCTTTCCGCAATCCGAAAATCGTTTTCTATGTAAAATGCCGCCAGGACGATCCAGGCTTCCGGTTGGTCGGGATACAACTCCACCGCTTGCAGGACCCAGCTTTCGGCATCTCCCGGATTGCCCCGGACAAAGTCCGTCTGGGCGAGCTCCGCCGCGATGATCCAATCCCCGGGGCGCCGGATCCAGGCCTGCGACAGCCACCAGCGGGCGAGCGCGAACTCGCCCTGGCGCCGCAACCAAGCTCCATACACCAGGCATGCCAGCGCCGAGTTCGGCGCCAGGGCGACTCCCTGCCGGTACGATTCCTCCGGATTCTCGCCGGTCGCTTCCTGCGCCACCCCCAGCAGGGCATACGCCTCGCCGTAATTCGGATTCCGATCAATCGCCAGGCGCAGGGCTTCCTTCGCCAGGCCCATCTCGCCCAGCCGGATTAATTCCTCGCCGGTGCTGGCGAAAATGTATTCCGGGACTCGTCTTCTGAGAGCCGCGCGGATTACAGCTTCCAGTGAACGCGCGTTTTCCCCGAATGGCTTCGGTGCGTTTTTCAACGCCGCGAGCAGATCCAGCGCGCTTCCGGGATTTTGGGCGGCGCGGATCAGCGCCAACGCGTATGTTGCTTCCATATCGTCGGGCTGGCGCTCCAAAAGGAGCCCGATCGCCGATTCGGCGCGGTCCCAGCGTTCGATCTCGAAATATCCCTTCCATACCCGGACGAGCAAATCACCCCGGTCCGGTGACAGCGCAAGCGCCTTCTCCCATTCCATCAGCGCCTGCTCCCGTTCGCCCGCCCCCCAATACGCAGCTCCCAATTCGGTTAAAAATTGGGGGTCCTGCCCGAGCACGTCCTCCGCCAAACGCAAGTAGCAAACCGCCGCCGGAAAATCCGGGCGGGCGAGCAGCTCCCGTCCGGCGGCGACGGCGAAGTTGAAATCCTCCGGGAACCACAACACACCCCAACCGGCGGCCGGCCGGGGGTCGGCGGCGCAGGCCGGCCGGAAGGGGATGGCGCCGTGCGGCGTGGAAGCCGGGATCAGCCAGAGCGCGGCGGCAAGCCCGATCACCCAATGCTTCCGCCGGACATTTTTCCGGAACCCGGCTTTGGTTTTCGCAAGCAGGTGTGAGCCCGTTTGTTTTACGGTATGCAAGAAAGCGGGAAATGAAGCGAAGGGGCGCATCGTGTACGCCGCAGCGTCAGACGCTGGTCATATCCGGCGGAGGGGCCTGGCCGATGGTGCCTTCCACCATCGCATTCAACCCCTGGATTAATTTCTGGACCTCCCCGCGATCCGCCAGGCCGGAAAGCTCCTCCACTTTGGAGCGCAGCACGTCCGGTTCGAGGGTATGGTTTTCCCCCACCAGCCGGAGGATATCCGGATGGTTGGTCGGCCGCAGAGCCGTCTCGTCCTCCCAAAGTTGCTCGCTGAGTTTTTCACCGGGCCGCACGCCGGTGAAAACGATCGGGACGTCCTTGCCGGGTTCCAGGCCGGAAAGGCGGATGAGATCCTCGGCCAGCGAGACAATCCGTACCGGCTGCCCCATCCGCAGGAGAAGTGTATCCCCGCCTTCGCCGAGAATCGCGGCCTGAAGCACCAGGTGTACCGCTTCGGGGATGGTCATGAAATAGCGTTCCATATCCGGATGCGTCACCGTCACCGGACCGCCGCGTGCGATCTGCCGCTTGAAAACGGGGATCACCGATCCGCGGCTGCCGAGCACGTTGCCGAACCGGACCGATACGTACGGCCTTCCGCTTCTTTGCGCCGCATCCTGGACGATCATTTCCGCCACGCGCTTGGTGGCGCCCATCATGCTCGTTGGGCGAATGGCCTTGTCGCTGGAAATAAGCACCAACCGCTCAGTGCCCTCTTCCACCGCCAGGTCGACCAGATTACGCGTTCCCAGAACGTTGTTTGTGAAAGCGTCCTCTACATTGATTTCCATCAGCGGCACATGTTTGTGAGCCGCAGCATGAAATACCACCTGGGGCGAATGGGTGTGGAATACGGATTGCATGCGGGTCCGGTCGCGGATGTCTGCAATAACCGGATGGAGGGCCATTTCAGGGTAATCCTCTCCAAGCGCGAGGAGGGCTTCGAAGATGCTGTTCTCCCCATGTCCCAGGAGCAGAATCTCGCTCGGCCCCCAGCGCGCGATCTGCCGGCAGAGTTCGAAGCCGATAGAACCGCCGGCACCTGTCACCATCACCCGTTTGCCGTTCAGGACGTACCCGACGGCCTGGTCGGCTGTATGAGCCGGCGCCCGGCGCAACAGGTCGCTGACCTCGACGTTTCGCAGCCGCCCGGCGCTTACCCGGCCGCCAATCAGTTCATACAATCCGGGCATGGTCAGGAAGGGAATCTTTCCCTTTCGGCACAGATCCGAAAGTTTGCGGAACACGTCACCCGACGCGGAGGGGATCGCCATCACCACCTCATCCGCTTCCTGTTCAGCCGTGATCCGCCGGACAGAGTCCAGGCGCCCAAGGACCTGGACTCCGTGGATGCGCTGGTTGAGTTTTTCCGGTGCATCGTCAAGGAAGCCAATCGGGATCATGCGCAATTGGGGGTTCTTCTGCATCTCGCGGGCCACCAAGGCGCCCGCGTCGCCCGCCCCGGCGATGAGCACCCGTTTGGTCGCACCACTGCCCGGCAACCGGCGCCGGGCCTGCATCAGTTCCGAAACCATACGGATCGAAAACCGCAGCCCGCCGGTCAGCACCAAGCTGATCAATCCATCAATGATCGGGATCGACCGGGGGATGCGCGGCAAGCCGAGGGGGAAAGTCAGAAAGTAATACACGAACATCAGGAGGACGTTGACCCCGACCGCGGCAATGATGAGCTGGGCTTCTTTTATGCTGGCATACGCCCAGAAACGCCGGTACAACCCGAAACGCCAATACACGATTGGTTTAGCAATTAATGCTGCGGCGATCATCCACTCTGCGGCCGGAAGGTAGAAGAGGATCCATGTATATTCCACGCCGCGCAGGGCGAAAGAGAATAAAACCGATAGGATGATGAAGACCAAATCGGCCAGGAACAGGTAGCGGTTTCGAAGAAAGGCGATGGATTTGTTCATGCGGCCCCGCCATCCAATTCGCCCCGCATCCACTGCAGGGTTTCGGCCAGCCCTGCCCGGAAATCCGTCTGTGGACGGAAGGAGAGCAGCCGTCGGGCGCGGGAGGGATCGCAATGCGATTGGTAGATGTCACCGGGGCGTGCGGCGGTGAAGGTCAGCGGAATTCGGGCCCCGCACAGGGAGGCAAGCTCGGCATGCAACATTAGCAGGCTGCGGCCGCGCCCGGTGCCGATGTTTAGGACCTGCCCGGCCGCGCGCTCCGTCTCGCATGCCATGCGGTTGGCCCGGACCACGTCCGCAACATAAATAAAGTCGCGCGTTTGTTTGCCGTCGCCGTAAACGGTCACTCCGCCGCCGGAAATCGCCCGTGAGGCGAATATGGCGATTACGCCCGAATAGGGGGAGGAGGGATCCTGGCGCGGACCGAATACGTTAAAGTAGCGCAGGCATACCACCGGAAAACCGTAAGAGTGAAAGAAGGAAACGGCGAGGGACTCTCCAGCCAGTTTACTGGCGGCGTACGGCGAAAGCGCCTGAGGCGCCTGATCCTCTTTGGCGGGCAGCCGGCCGGCCCCATATACTGCGCAGGATGAGGCCATCACCAGACGCCGGACCTTTGCGCGCTTCGCGGCCTGCAGCACATTCAACGTCCCGGTTACATTGACATCCAGCGTGTCTTCCGGACGCTCCACCGACTCCGCTACCGAAACCATGGCCGCATGATGCAGCACGTATTCCACGCCCCGCATCGCGGATTGAACCTCGCTCCGGTCACGGATATCGCCCTTTCGAATGTCCACCTTGCCGCGCAGCCCCGCCAGGTTCTTCCGTTTACCGGTGCTGAAATTATCGAGAATCCTGACCGTGTGTCCGTCGCGGACCAGATTTTCTGCCAGATGCGATCCGATGAATCCGGCTCCGCCGGTGATAAGAAAAGTAGACAACGCAATCCGCCTCCCAGCGGAAACATGCCATTTTACCAACTCCCCGGGGATCAGGCGGCCGGGCTGATCCGCAATAAACGGCCAAGCGACTTCGCCGCCCCGATCCAGAAACCCACGCTCCATGCGGTATGGATGCAGAAGAAGATTAGCATCAAGGCCGGAAAAAGCGTCGCATCCTTCCGAGCCGCAGCCTCCCGGCCGGCAAACCCGGCGTCGACCGTGCCATACAGCAACAGCTCCAGCCCCAGAATTATAGCCAAGGGGGGCAGGAGAACCGCGCCGGCACCCAGAATAATCAGGGAGGGCGCAAACAAGGCCGGGATCAATTGCCGCGGTCGGATCGATTTCGGGTGGAACGACAGCATGACCGCTTTTTGGCGCCCGTAGAAATAATATTGCCGCGTGAGCGCGACCAAATCACCGCGGGCGATATACCGCGAACGGATCGCCGGCGAAAAGAATATCCTTCCGCCGGCCGCCCGCACCCGGTAATTGAATTCGTAATCCTCGTTGACCGGAACCCGCTCGTTGAACCCGCCCATCCGGCGGAACACATCGCGTCGGAAAGCGGCAAAAGGAACGGTATCCACCTCGCCTTCCACCCCCCCCGACCGGTAACGCACGCCTCCGGTGGCAAAGGGGTTGGCCACGGCGGCGGCAATCGCACGCGCAACGACCCCGCGGCCCCCCGGTTGGATGATAATCCCGCCGCCCACCCCGTCGCATCCCGACCGCTTGAGCGCCCCCACGCATTGTTCGACATAATCCGGATCCGGGATGGCGTGCGCATCCATGCGCAGGATGGTCTCCCCGCGCGCCGCGCGCAGTGCGGCATTCAATCCGGCTGGCGCGGAAAGCCCCGGATTATCGACCCAACGCACTACCAAGCCGGGATGAGCGCGTGCGAAGCTTTCGATTTTATCCCGCGTTCCATCGGTGGAGCGGCCATCGGCGACAATCACCTCGATCCGCTCGGCCGGAAACGTCTGCCGGTGGAGCGCCTCGAGGACCTGCTCGATCGTCCGTTCCTCATTGCGGCACGGGATCAGCACCGAAATCTGCGGGAGGGATGCGTTCATCGCCGACGGGAGCCCAGGAGCGCCAGATACTCCCGTTCGAGATCAGCGGCAATTCCGCTCCAGCTATAGCCTTCAGCCCAGGCCCGGGCGGCTTTGCCGATCCGCTTCCGTTCGGAAGCCTGTCGGAGCAGGCGGATTATTTCAACGCCGAAGGATCGGTCGGCCCCGGCCAGGATGATCTCCTCCCCGTTGCACGCGGAGATTCCCTCGGCGCCCATCGGCGTGCTGACGACGGTTTTACCGGCGGCCATGGCCTCCAGTATTTTCAACCGCATCCCCCCGCCGCTGCGCAGCGGAACGATCACCACCGAAGCGCGGTGCAGATACGGCCGCACGTCATCGACAAATCCGGTCACCTGAATGTTGCGGTCCTCCTCCGGCCAGTGCAGGATGTCAGCCGGAGGCGATTTTCCGACCACGATCCAGTGTGCGGTCGGCTCTTCCTGCACGATCCGCGGCCAAACCTTGGTGCGGAACCATCGGATGGCATCCGTATTCGGCGGCCAATCCAGGGCGCCCACGAACACCAGCGTGCGGGGCTCCTCGCTCATTGGCTGCGGATAATACCTTTCGAGGTCGACCCCCGCCGGGGAGACCGCCACCGACGCATCCGGGACGAGCATGAGAATCCGTTTGGCATCTTCCGGAGTGATCGCTACGCATAAATCGGCCTGCCGGCAGGCCCGGAGTTCAAACGTACGCATCCGCCGCGCCTGAATCTGCACATACAGGTTCAGCGGAAAGACTGCCGTCTGGGCGAAGCGCGCCGCCAAGAGCGATTCCACATTATGCAGCCGTAGGATGGCCTGCACGCCCAGTCCCTGCGTCAACCCGAGGTAATGCGCCATGTGGGTGCCTTCCAACTGTACCAGGTCGAACCGCTGTTCATTGAAGACCTCGCGGATGGCGGCGGTCATCGCGCTCGAGCGGTATTTCGAAGCCGTGTACGGTGTCGGAGAGAGCAGCGCCAGCAAGGCGTTCAAATAATTCGTGGAGGTATCATGCAAGATGCCCCGGGTCCAGATCAATCCGGCCCGGGCGCGCAACTCGTCGGCCGCCGATTGATCGCCGAAACCCAACAAGGCCGCCTGATGCCCGCGCGCCGTCAGGTGCCGGATTAATTCGTAAATGGCGATCCGGGCGCCGTCGGTGGCTGGCCACGGAATTTTCGGGGCGAGGAATAAAATTCTCATGTCAACCGAGCCTCACCAATTTATCCTCGCGCCGCCGGCGCATCCGGAGAAGCCATACGAATACTGCGGCCGCGGCCGCCACCAACGCCAGAAGGATCGGCACGATGCTGGCCAGTTTCCATGCGATAAAGCCGATCAACGGTATCCAGACGAGCAATCCGACCATCCACCATCTCCTGCTGAAGACAAGCCCTTCCGCCGCCAGCATGAGCGCGATCGGCATGATCATATCCCGGTGACGGTATTCTCGCGGAATAAAAATCGAGACGAGCAGAAAAACCGCGGCCGCATAAAAGAGCAACGGCCATATCCCGCCGCGGCTGCGCCGGACGGCTTCCCGAACACCAAAAACCGAAAATGGGATTAAAAGATACCACAGCCACATTCCCGGGAAGGCGATCATGTAGGTTTCGAACCGCGGCACCTCGGGCAGGGTTCCCGGCAGAAGCCAGGCGTACGGCGCCAAAGCGGTGGAAAACACCGTCAGCCCCATGTATTGTGTGAAACCGGCCGGATGCGCGAGGATCCATTCCACAAATAAACCGACGGTTTTCGTATTGGGTATCTCGGTGATTTGGAACAACGTGGATCCGGATCCAAGGGTGACCCCAAAGAGATTTCGTGCCGATATCACCGGCCAAAAAACAACCAGAAGGATCATCGCCGATCCTACAACCAGAATCCATCGCCACGGCCGCCCGGTCCTTAAAAATTCAATCAGGGGCACCAATCCGACAGCCCCCGCCAGGATGATGGGGATGTAATCGCGAATTTGGCCAGCAAGTAGAAAAACCACGCTCATCACTGCAATCCATCCAGCGGCGCGCAGCAGGCAGGCGGGGGTTTTATCCGGTAGAACCCAGATGTTCCAAAGCCGGTAAAGGCCTAGGAAGAAAAGCAGGATGAAGAAAAGGAAGAGCGTATCCTTCAGGGTCATCATCTCCCAAAGCCAGAACCCGGTATAGAACGCCGTCAGCCATCCGGCCCAGCGCGCGGTGACCGGTCCGAACAGCATCGCCGAAACCCGGTAAACCAGATACACCGACGACGCTCCGAGTACGGTGTTGATGACGATCGTAGCGGCGGTAGCATGTCCGATTAGATAGTACAAACCGGCCAACAGCCGCGGGTAGAAATCGTCAAGGATAAAATACACCGGGCCGACATTCACCGTCACGGCATCAGGGGAGCGCCAGGCCTGAGCCAGTGTCCATGCGACGCGGTCATAGGTATTGGCGTCGTCATAGATATATCCCTCGTTCCCGGCGATACTCCAATAAAAGAGCGCAGCGGCCGCGAGCCGCACGGCCAGCGCGACGAGGAATAGCAGGACCACGAAGCGGCGTTCCTCCGCCGGGGAATCAAAAAGCGCCAAACCGAGCGCCAGCCCGCCGGCAAACAGAACCATGAACAGCGGGGCGCCAACCGTCTCCCACGGCAGGAAGGCAAGCCCCAACGCTCCTGCAGCAGCCAGGAGCGCCGATAATCCAAACAAACCTTGGTGTCGGAGGATTGGCGTCTTCATTAAATCAGGATTTCCCCGCGGCGGAACGTCTGTCCAGCACCTCGAAATATACCGAACGCGTTCCATCGATCATCCGTTGCAGAGTATACTCCCGCGCGCGGAGCGCCCCCTCCCGCCCCATCGAAACGCGCATTTCCGGATTCTTTCCCAGGCGGACCATGGCTTCTGCCAACGCCTTCGGGTCACGGCGGGGAACCAGCAAACCCGTACGGTCCGGCTCAACCAGATCCCGGTTGCCGCCGACGTCCGTGGCGATACAGGGCAGGCCGCAGGCCATCGCCTCCAGCAGGGTATAGGAGAAACTTTCAAAATCGGAGGGCAACACGAATACATCGGCGGTGTGCATGGTTTCGCGGATCTTCCCGCGCATTTGCAGCCCCAGCAGGTCCAGGCGTCTTCTCCACCCACCTATTTCCGCGGCGCGCAGCAACTCCCCGCGCTTCGGCCCCTCCCCCGCTGCCAGCAGACGCGCTTCGGGAATCCGACCGGCGACAAGCTCGAAAGCCGCCGCCAGATTCTCGATTCCTTTCTCGCGCGCCATTCGGCCCACGTAAAGGAAACGGATTTCCTGTCCCGGCCGCAGAATATGCAGCGCGGGACCGAACCAGTCGGCTTCCAGCCCGTTCGGGACAAGCGCGGCCTTTTCCGGCGGGATGAGGCGCCCGTCCAGATAAACCTGGCGGATCGTTTCCGATACGAAAATCACTTTCTCGGTGGCCTGCCGGTTGAGTAGGCTTTCCGCCATCCTGTACACGCGAATGACCATCGGGTTGGTCGGGAGGAAGAACGAGGGTGTATGGACTGTATGGACGGCGGGCAGCCCCGCCGCGCGGGCCGCGATGCGCCCCAGCAGCCCGCCGCGGGTGTCATGAGTGTGCACCAATTGAATTTCCTGGGCGAGAAATTCCCTCCTCAAGCGAAGAAACATCCGCCCGTCGATTTTCTCCGCCGGCGGGATCGCCGTGCACTTTATGCCCAGTCCCCCGGCAATCGAAAGGAACGGTTCGGCGAGCGTTCCCAGGACATGGAATTCAAAATCCTTCCCCAGCCCGTGGAACAGCTGCAGCAAGTGGGTTTCAATTCCGCCGACGGCCAGGGGGGAAAGGGAAAGGATGGCGATTCGCGGGTTGCTCACCGTGATACTCCTGCGGCACGATCGAAAGCGCGGCCGAAGGTCTCCGCCATGCGGTCAATGGTGAAATCCTCCACACGTGTTTTTGCGCGGGCGCCGAATGTCTGTGCATTGGATGGGGACAGGAGAAAACTGGAAATCGCTCCGGCCAGCGCGCGCGTATCCCCTTGCTGCACAACCCGCCCGGTCTCGCCGTCGCGGATCAAATCTGGAGCCGCGCCCACGCCGTCGGTGGTGACAATCGGCAATCCGGCGGAGGCGGCTTCGTTTAAAACCAGGCCCCACGGTTCCGCGATCCGCCCCTTGCGCGACGGCAGGACAAATACGCTGCCCAGAGCGTACAGGAGGTCTTTTTGCCGGTCGCCGCGCACCTCCGATCCGGAGATCCGGATGTCCGGCAGCCCAAGCCGCTGCGCCTGTCGACGGAGCGGTTCCAAGCGCGGACCGTCGCCGGCCATCAGGAGGAATGATGGAATCTCGCGGTGGACAATCGAAAACGCGTCGACCAGGATCTCCGGAGCTTTAAAGGCAAGCAGCCGCCCAAGGAAAAGGATCACCGGCTTGGATCCGATCCGCCACTCGCGGCGGGCGTTCTGAATCTCGTCGGATGCGGCAGGGGTGTGGCGGTAGGGGCTGGCGTTGCCGGTAACCAGAATTTTTTCGGGATCGACGCCCCATCCGGCCAGCCGGTCGCGCACACGGGTACCATAAGCAAGACAGCCGGCCGCGCCGCGCACCAGTGAGCGTTCCAATCCGCAGGTCAGCCACCGGCGCGGGTGGCGCGCCGGATACCATTCGCCGCTGAACACCACATACGGGAGGCGGAGGCGGCGTGCGACTCCGCCCGCGGCCAGCGCCGAGAAAGACGACGGCTCCGGACAGAACACGATGTCGAACGGCTTGCGCGCATGCGCTTTTTGGATCTCTCGGGAGAGGGACGGCGCTACGACCAGGTCCGACATCTCCGGGATCCGGTATCCGCGGACATTGACGGCATTCGGCGGGAGCGCGGCGCCTTCCTGGTTTAGGAAGAAGCACTGCAGGTCATATTGCTCCGCGAGCCGCGCAAACAGCGGGCGCCGGTATTCAGGGTACAAATCATGAACGAAAGCCACCCGGATCCGCTTGCGCATCAGGATCGGATTATCTCCTCGTATAGCGATTCGTATTTACGGGCCATGAGGCGTGTGGCATACTGCCCCTCGACCAGCACGCGGGCCGCGCGGCCCATGGCCACCCGCCGCTCCGGCGGCGTGGCAAGCGCCTGCCGCAGGATCTCCACCAGCGCCAGGACATCTCCGGCGGGGAACTCCCAACCGGTTTCATCCTCAACCACGATTCTTTCCGCATTGGCCGCATCGGAAAGGATGACCGGCTTTCCGCAGGCCATCGCCTCAAGGACCGAATTCGGAAAACCCTCAAATCGCGACGGCAGGACGAGCCAATCCAGCGCAGCGTAGGCCCTCTCCACCTCCGCCAACACCCCCATTGGCAGAACGATCCCGTCCAATCCCTCTTCCCGGATCCGGTCGTCCACTTCTTTGCGGGCATCCTTGAACGTCGTGCCCCCTATCAGGATCACCCTGGCATATGCAGGCCAAAACCCGGATTTTTTCAACTGAGCAACAGCGGTCAACAGCGTGTCATGGTCCTTCACCGGGGAATAACGCGCGATCATCCCGAATACAACGTCCGAGGGCGAAAGGCCGAAGGCGGCGCGCGGCGCGCGCCAATCCATGCCCGGTTTGAATCGTACGAGGTCGACCCCGTTGGGAATAACGACCAGCCGCTCAGGGGGAATGCGAAGCAACGTCTCGGCTTCGTGCACCGCCGCCTTGGAATTGGAAACGATGCGGACGCTCCGCCGCCACAGGATCCGTTCGGTCCACTGCCACGGAGCGCTCCAAAAGTCGGCGATGCGCGTGCGCAAGGAGGTGATGATCCGCCGGTGCAGGGCAAGCGTTCCGGCGATGCGGGCATACAAATCCGCCGGCCGCAGAAACGATTGCACGATCACCGGGTGCTCTTGGAGGATCAGCCTCCACAGCCGGAACAGTGCGATCAGGTTCCCGAGTTTGCCGAGCGGCTTTCGAAGGCTGACAAGGCGCACATCGCCGACGGTGATTTCCACCGGCACGCGGTCAAAGCCGTAGATCACAGCCACCAGCGGTTCGAACCGCTCGCGGTCCAGGCGCCGAATTAATTCGGCCGCCTGGCGCTCCGTTCCGCCGGAAGCAAGGGTCGGGAGGAGAAAGAGGATCTTCCGCGGGTGCGGTCCGTTCTGCGGCGGACGCATTCGGCTCATCCCTTACCGGAGAAGAGAAAGCGGACTGCGGTCAGGAACCATCCGACGGTCTGGGTGATTGCGGCGCGTCGGGTCGGATCCCAGAAATACACCACGGCCACGAGCCCGACTCCCGCCAAGACGATCCAGCTTAAAATCCGCCCAAATCGCAAAGTGCTCATGCTATTTTCTCTCATAGACGATCCAGCTTTCGTAGCGGAACACTTCTTCATAGTCGCCCGAATCCCGCGTCCAACTCTCCTCCGAGGATCCGGCCGCGACCACAACCAGGTCCGCGCCGCGCTCCGCAAGCTGGGTGCGCCACTGTTCGGCCGTATACGCCGGCAGGGAGAAGACGGTGTTGCGAAGATCGGAACCGAACAACGGATACGTATCCACCCATCGGCCGTACACGATGACGGCGGGGGACGCCGACGTACGGCTTTCCACCCACTCATAAAATTCATTGGTGGGATGGGCGAACGCGGCGTTCCGCTGAAGGTCGGTACGCTGAACCACGAGCGCCATCGCCTTATCCGCCTCGAGCGGCGCCGGGCGGAGGGAGGCGAATACGATAAAGGCAGCCGCCGCGACCAATCCCCCCGCCAGAATCCTTCGCGGCCAGTTGCGCAGGGCTTCAAACAGCAATGCACCGCCCAGTCCGCCCATGAGCAGCAGTGAAAGTACGTAGCGCGGACGCCATTGCGCCGGCGTAAAGATCAGGATCATCAGCGAAAGGAGAGAGATCGCGATGGCTTGCGCGTTCCGCTTTCGGAAGGATTCCCAAATCCAGAGAATCGCGCCTGGAATGCCGAGGAACAGCCAAATCGGCCCGGTTCCGCTGTTATTCCAATCGTAGATTAACCGGTACCGTTCAAACCAGATGGTATATACCCGATCCCACCCGTTCCGGGCGTTTTGAAGAACCTCTTCCGAACCGATCGAAGGGAATTCACTCGCGGACCGGCCCGGCCATTGAATCCATTCGCCAATCCGTACCTCCACAGGAGCCAAAGGATTTCCCTCGGCGATCGTATTCCGGATCATCGGGTACGCGCCGAAAAACGCCGTCAACACAATGAAAATGGAAATCGGCGCCAGAACCTCGGCAATTTTCACACCGGAGCCTGTTTTGTCAGCCTGCCCGGAAGAAGAAAAGGGATGGATTAATTGCAGGGCCAGCAGCACGCCGATGGCGATGACCTCGAGGGCACCGGAAAATTTCGTCCCCAGAATTACCCCCGAGCATAGTCCGGCCAGGATCACCGTCCACCGAACGCCATCCGGTCCGCGATCGGACCGGTGCGACAGGACAAAATACACCCCGCAGAGGAACAGCGACGCCATCCAGGCGTCGTTGTACGATCCCAACTGCTCGAGAAAAACCAGCGGCGTAAAGGCGAAGACCGCCCATCCGACCGCGCTGGCCCGGCGCGAGAAACCGAATTTCCGGCATATCCCATACATCGCCAGGCCCCCGGTAAGGATGGTGGGCAGGAACGCCAGGTCTACTAATTTATCCATACCGAGGAAAAAGAAATTCCAGGCCTGGAAAAGTTCCGAATTCACCGGATAATCGCGGATCCACTCGGACGGGCTGGGGAAAAAATGGAGCGCGCCGCTTTGGATGATATTCCCCATGATGGTCAAATGATAGGCGATGTCATCCCGCAGGAATGGCGGCAGGAACCATCCCCAGAAGATATTGCGCAGAAGGATAATAAGCGTCAACAGGCCAAGCAAAACGACCCAAAATGGAATCCGGATCTTCCGCAGCCAGAGTCCGAATGCTCGGTTCGTTTCACGGACTGTGTTCCAATTCGGGCGTACGCCAAGCGTGTACACGCCGATTGAAATTAATCCGCAACCGAGAGCCAGCGGGATCGGCCGGAGAATGCCGAACCACCCCAGGACAAGCGACACTCCCAGAACCTGTCCGATGAACAGCACTTGGGCCGCGATCAAGGCATACAAGATCCCGGATGGTTTGCCGGAAAAATGGAAGTACCATCCCCAATACAGGACGGCGGAAAAGGCAAGCAGGAAAAATATTCCAGCCCAAGTTCTCCAATCCGTTCCTAAAAAACCGAGTGTCATGGTTTCTCCAGACTTTCCAGAATATATCCGGCTCTGCATTCCCAAGTATAGGCTTCCACGTCTTTGTGCGCCCGGCCGGCAAGTGCATCCGCCAGGGTCCGGTCCTCCAAGACGCGCCGTAGGCCACGGGTGATTTCTTCCGGGCTGTCGGGCCCGATCAGGAGCGCGTTCTCTCCGTCATGAAGCACTTCGCGCACGGATGGGAAATCGGTGGCGACGATTGGCCGCCCGGCCGCCATGTATTCAAACATCTTTAGAGGCGACATAGCCCGGACGGTGGCGGTGCGGGTGGTGTAGGGCATGATTAGTGCGTCCGCCGCCCATAGGTAAAGGGGCACTTTCCCGTTCGGCACGATCCCTTCGAACCTGACCCGGTCGCACAAATCCCGCCCGGCCGCATACGCCCGGACTCGGTTGATATCCTCGGGATTGCCTCCGATCAGCACAAGCTGAACATCCGGCAGGGAGGTTATGGCGTCAAGGGTTTCTTCCACGCCGCGGCCGGGATACATATGCCCGGCGTGACACACGATCCGGGCGGCGGGAGGCAACCCCAACCGCGCGCGGGCTTCGTCCCTCCCGACGACCGGTTCAAACCGCTGCAGGTCCACACCGTCGGGAGCCCATTGCAGCAGCTCGCGGCGCGCACCGGCGGCGGCGTAATCCGCAATCAGGGATTTGGAAATGCAGAAGATCCCCCGCAGCGCGGGGGAAAGCCCCGGATCGCTCACCAGCTTCCGCCAGACGGGGTGGCGCCGGTCTTCCTCCAGATAGTGCGCTTCAAAACTCACCCGAACGCCGGAACGCGCCAGCCAGAAAGCCGACCACGGTTCGCGCGAGTGCACATACCGCGCGCGTCGCCAGCGCGCCCACCACACCGCCGCCAGCGCATACCCGCGGACCGCGAACCGCTCGCCCCAGTGCGGGAACGGCACCCAGGTCACATCGAACGCACGCGCCAGAGCAAACCGTTCGCGGAGATACGCTTTCTGTCGGGCATCCTCCGGATAATATGGTGCGATCAACTCCACCGGGACATGCGCGGCGAATCCGGAGCACATCTTAAGCGTCTGGACACAGTTGGCGCGGCTGGAGGGAATACGCGAGCGCGCGATAACGATCAGCTTATCCATGGCTGCCGGCGGCGAATTCAAGAATCCGTTTCACGCGGCCGCGCCAGGAATACGGACGGACGTCGGTCCGGGCCTGGGCGGCGAGCCGTTTCCTTTTTTCCGGATTCTTCCGGAGTTTTACCAGCGCATCCGCCCAACTCCGGGGATCGTCCGGCGGCAGCAGAACGCTATTGGCGTCCGTCAGCATCACGCGCAGCGCGGGAAGATCGCTGGAAAGGATCGCCCTTCCGGCGGCCAAATACTCATACAATTTCATCGGGCTCATGATCTCGGCGGTGTTGCCCTTGCCGCGGACCGTCACCTCGTGTTGATACGGCATGAGCAGCACGTCGCAGGCCGCCTGATACACCGGAATCTCTGCATTCGGTACATGCCCCAGCCAGCAGATGTTCTTCGTCGCGGCCGTATGGGTTTTCCAGGCTTCAACCTCCTCGGGGTTTCCACCCAGCATCAGGAATTCCACATCGTGAAGCCGCTGCGCCAGTTCACAGATCAATTCCACGCCGCGTCCCGCCACGAGACTCCCGAAATACCCCGCCGTGAATCGTTTTTCTGCGAGGTGGAGCCGCGCGCGGGCCCGGGCAGGTGTGGGCATCTTCCGGTATTGCTCCGTATCCACGGCATCAGGGATGACCAGTAGTTCGCATCCATGAAGCGCGGGGTATGTCCGGCGCAAGTTCTCTTCCAAGGCGCGGCTGATGACCGCCAGCCGGATGTTGCGCGTTCCAAGGATCTGCCGGAAATACAGCGGGCCGATCCGCCCGGTCGGCGGATGATGGATTTCGAGCATCACCGGGAAACCGTGCTGGGCGACCGCCCAGGCGATATCGAGACCGCGCGTGTACGCCAAATCCGGCGTAATTCGCGCCGCCTCGTCGGCTTCGGCCCAGGCCAGCCCGCGCCGTCCCAGGAGCGGGAGCAATTTCACGCGGCGGGCGAGGAAACCGGTGGTAAGCCCGTATTGGCGGATGACGGACTCGGAAAGGGGGATATCACCCGCGGCCGGGGCGGGAATTTTTCCCCCGGCGTCGTCGGAGGGCGTCTCGTCCGCCGGCGGGAGAATTAAATGGACCTCGTGTCCTTCCTGCGAAAAAGCCTGGCACATCTTCATTACCTGCAGGCTGTTGGCCGAAGTGGAAGGTACGGTTGCGGAACTTAAGTAAGCGATCTTCATACCGACCCCATTATCGAATGATAGACATCCATTTGTTCTCCGGCAAAGCGCTCCCAGGTCAGGTATTCGGCGCGGGCCCGCCCGGCCATTCCCATTGTACGCGAGAGCGCCGGATTTTCGGCAAGCGCTATCATCGCCCGGGCAACGCCGTCCACATCATCGGGCGGCAGCAGGTATCCCGTTTCGCTATCGATGACGGCATCCGGGATTCCGCCGCTGCGGGTGCCGATGACCGGCAATCCGTACGCGCCGGCTTCCAGGAAGACCAAGACGAACCCCTCGAAGTGATCCCTTTCATCTTGGGATGTCATCACCAGCATATCCGCTTTACGGTATTGGGTATCCAGCTGTTCCCCAGTGAGGGCGCCCAGAAATTCGACGTTGCGGATTCGCTCGCGGTGGATGAGTTCCACAAGCTCCTGGTGGTATTGGTTCCCGATGCCGCCTCCGACCAGCAGGTAGCGCGCGCCGGGGAATCGCTTTTGCAGGACCGCGAACGCCCGCAAACTGATGTGATATCCCTTGCGTGGCTTGATCCACCCAACCGAGATCACGGTCGGATCGGATGAAAATTTTTTCTTTTCAGCCGCATCCCGGGGCACAAGACCGGAAAACTCGGAACCTAGGAGGACGACCCGGAGGTTGGCGCCGGCAAGCGGTGCGGGAAACCGGGCTCGCATTTTCTCCGCAGTGCCGCTTGACATCGGACAGATGCATGCCGCCCGACGCAGGACGCCGGCGCAGATTCGGGACGGGATCCACCACCGGTGCCAGATGACGCCATACGTGCCGAAGGTGGTGATGACGTGCGGAACACCTTCGCGCCGGGAGAGGATATCCCCGATCCAACCGGTGGGGAAGAGTTCGAGCGAATGGAAGGCGCGCACACCGAGGGGCGGGAGTGACTGAACCGCAAGTAGGGTCGGCAGCATATGCACCACCGAGGAAATCGAGCCGGCGATGTTTGGCTGAATCTCCGGCAGCGTAAACAACGGCGCATCCGGAAAAAGCGCATGCGCCGTGTCCCGGTCGGCCTTGGACACGATCAATACCGGCTCGACATGGGGCGCAAGCGAACGCAGGATTCCCAGAGTCGCCGTTGGCCACCCCCCGCGCCCGCGCAGGAGCGGAATGATGAATGCAATTCGGATGCGGGAAGACTCGCTCAAGGTGAGATCCTGTCCTTCGGGGTCATTCCGAGGAGCCGAATGGCGAGCCTGTCCCAAGAGAAGCGAGGGAAGGAATCAGTCGATCTATCGACATTGATCCCCAACAGTTACCGATTCCTCGCCCTGCTGCGCAGTGCTCGGAATGACCGCTTGTAAAAACATTTAGTAACCCAGCAGCCGGGCATACGCCTCCCACTGCTCCTCGGCGTAATGCTCCCAGGTCAGGTGTTCGGCCCGCCGGCGTCCGGCTAAACCCATCCGGCGGGATAGATCCGGATCTTCCGCCAGCCGGATCATAGCCTGCCCGGCCGCCTCGGCGTCCGCGGGACACACCAGAAAACCGGTTTCGCCGTCGATCACCACGTCGGGTATTCCGCCGCTTCGGCTCGCCACGCAGGGCAATCCGTATGCGCCGGCTTCGAGGAACACCAATCCGAATCCCTCAAAGTGCCGATCCACCTCCTGGGAGAGGAGGAGGAAGATCGACGCCTCGTGGTAAAGCCGGTCCAATTGCGCGGGATCCACCGTGCCGAGGAATCGGACGCCGCGTAGTTTTTCACGATGGATGATGCTCTTTAGGTGGGTCCAGTACCTTTCTTCCGGCGGCCGGCCGACCGCCCGATACACCGCATTGGGGAAACGCTTTTGCAGAACGGCGAATGCTTTCAAATTGACGTGATATCCCTTGCGGGGTTTAACCATCCCGACGGAGAACACGACCGGCGCTTCCGGCCGCTCCCGATCGCGGGCCGCCCCGGGTGGGACCAGCTCTGCGGCGCGCGACCCGTTCAGAATCGTGCGCACCGAAACCTTCGAAAGTTCGGCGCCGTACGAAGCCCACAACTTCGCTTCCGTGCCATGCGAGACGGGAAAGACGGCCGTCGCGCGCCGCAGTACGCCGCGATAAAAACGGTTGAGAGTAGGCCACTTGTCCCAAAGGACGGCATACGTTCCATGGGCTGTGAGCACATGCGGCGCCTTCTGAGTCCGGGCCAGGAGGTCACCCGCCCAGCCGGCGGGGAACATCTCCATTGAATGCACCAGGCGCACCCGCAGATCCGGTATCCCGTGTGCCGCCCAAAGCGAGGGGATCATCCGGCGCAGCATCGACAGCGTTGTCCCGCTCCACTCCTCGGCCTGGACCGTAGGCAGAACGTGCCGTTCGAGGTGCGGAAATTTTTTCGCCGCCGCGGCCCGATCCGCGCGGGATACGATCAAGACCGGTTCGACATACTTTTGCAGCGATCGGATCGCCCCATCGACAAAGGTGACCCATCCGCGGAATCCGCGAAGATAAGGGATCAGGTAAGCGATACGCGGTTTGGATCCGGAACCATAAGAGCGTTTCATCGGCATGCCGTCAATCTCCGCCGAGCCGGCGCAGTTCCCGGACAATGGATACGGCGCCGTTGCGGACGTCCCCACCCCAGATCCGTTCCCGCCTGCGATGGAGTTCGCCGGCCGGGAGCGCACACGCCCTGCGGACCGCATTCGGAAGTTCTTCCGGTCGCTCGGCCGATTCGGCCAGTCCCTCTTCCACCAACTCACGGCCGTAGGCGCGCGTGGTCTTCATCCAGACGATGGGGACCGACATCAGCGCCGCTTCATATAAAACCGAGCTGTAGGTGCCGATCGCCGCATCCACCTGTGCACAGGCCTCATACACGGTCCCAGTCCGGAGCAACTGAACGCCCGATAGGGGCAGGGAATATTCCTCCAGGCTTTTTTCGGATTCGCCGGGACGGAGTTTGAGGTAGAGTTCGAAACCGGGATCCCGCATCAGCGCCCGCAGGTAGGCGGCCACCTCGCTTTTCCTCGCCAGCGGCTCGGAAACCACCAGGACGCGGATCTTCACCGCCGGATCGGCGGGCTTTCGCGTCTCTTCCAACCCGGCTGCCGCAATATTCGGCGGCCGCACCGGTCCGGCGACAAACACCCGCTCCGGCGTGAAGAGCGCACTGTCGCGCAACAACCGATCGCGGAACAAGCCGCTCCAAACACCATAGCGATCGAAGGCATGCGGGCGGGCGCCGGTGAAACCGTAAGCCATCAACCCGGCATGGAATTTATTGAATACGCCGTGCTGGAACCCGAGCACCGGTATCCCGAGCGTCAGGCATGCGGCAATGAGCTCGAAATTATGCCGGTTGTCGTCGAAGATCACCGCCCGGCGGACGCGCTGGAAACGCAACATGCGTTTTAGGATCCGCTGACGGGAGGCAGATCGAAGGCATGCGTCCATCGCGGCCGGAACCAGCGCTCGCAGAGCCCGGTCCTCAATGGATAGCTGCCCGCCGGCAGGCCATGCCACTGACGGTATCGAAATCCGCACCCCGGTCAGGCGCGCGAGGAAATCCGCCGATTCAAGAAAGCAAACCGGCCTTCGCCGCCGGAAAAAGTTATTTACCGCCTGACGGGGGGAAAGGGTATGTGCAAATTCCGCGAAGCGGAAATCGGACCTTTCCAATTCGCGAGTGAGCGGGGCAAACCGGAAATCCTGGCGGAGACCCGGGCTGACATGGTCAATGATGTAGAGAAGCGTATCCCGCCGGGCCATCCGGAAAACGGCAAGCGAGGCGAGGGTCAGCGCCAGCATCGCCCACTGGCCGGGTGAATCCATTTGTTTTGGAAGCACGCCGCCGGTCAAGCCGGGGAGTCCCTCTTTCCCGCCGATGGCCTGCAGCACCCGCTCGAGATCCGGCGGGGCACCTTCCACGCAGAGACTTTTCCGTCCATCCACGGCGGAAAGCAAAGGAAGCAGCTGAGTCAGCGGGACGAGGAAAAAGCGCAGCATACGGTCCTGGCCGTACCACCACGGTTCGAAGCCGTCTTCGGTTTGGATCGATGGGATGGGCTTGCCCGAGTCGTCGACCAGGTTGTTGAGCTTTCGGAGAAGATCGAGTGCCCGGTCCCAATCCGGCGCCGCGACGGGGATGGGCGCGCCTTCCGTCTGCTCGAACGCCCCATCGGGTTCGGGGTTCGGGCGAAAGCGCAGATGCGATGGGGTTTCGCCGCCTGCGCCCATAAAAAACCTCAGCCGCCCGGTGCTTTCCGGATAACGCGCTCGAACGCCGCACCGAAACGCTCGTTCAATTCCTCGACATGCAGCGCTTCCTCGGGTGACGTGGGATTGGTTCCGTCATGCAGGACATAATCCATAAAATGGTTGATGACATACTCGTGCGGCGAGGGCGGCGCGGAATGTTTGGGTTTGGGGGTGAGCCGGGCGACGAGCCAGCGGCGTAACAGTTCTGCGGAAATCCTCGCGTTCGGCCGTTCGGCGAGAGCAAAGGCGGTCTTGTAGGAAAACATGAACGACGCCTTGGTGCCGTGCAGCACGTTGATCCGGCGTTTGGTTTCTTCGGGATTGGCCGACATGCGGATATTGACGTAACCTTCTTTGCTTTCCAGGACAACATCCACCTCATCGGCGCTCATCCACGGCCACTTGTTGGTGGTCTTGCGCGCGGCGACGGAAAGCAGGCGCATCTCTCCGACCAGGGCGTAGGCGATGTAGAGCTGATGCGGGAGGCTTTCCGCCCACCGGCCGCCGGGTATCTTGTGGCACCAGAAGTTGGGGTCGATCACCATCCGGTCCTGGTCGCCGTTGGTCATCCACGTGAGGCCGATGTGCAGCACGCGTCCCGCCTCGCCGCGGCGGACGATATCGGTCATGCGCAGGATCCCCGCCATGAATTTATTTTGATGCACGACCGACAGTTTTCGGCCGGTGCGCTGCTGGACGGCGATTATCTCGCGCGCCTCCTCCAGAGTGACGGCGAACGGTTTTTCCAGAAGAACATCCGCGCCGTGCTCGAAGGCATAAATGGTGAGATCCTTGTGGGTCTGCGGCGGAGTGCAGATCGAGACGACCCGCGCACCGCACTGGCGGAGACCTTCTTCGAGCGAGGGGTAGGCGCCGGGAATCCCGTTTTCGTCCGCCACCTGCCGCGCGCGGGCAAGATCCGGATCGACCATCCCGGCGAGTTCCGCCTCAGGATGGTTTTTAAAGATGGGCAGATGCCGAACTGCGCCGGCAACGCCGCTGCCGACGATAAGAACCTTTACTTTTTCCATCCTATCTCCGAATGCAGGGTAGTAACCCCCGGTTGTTAAGAGGCTTGCGACACCAGGGTTGGAAATTATACCAGCAGCATGCCGGGCTTCGAAGCCTCCGCGAAATTGTTGTATTATGACGATCAATTGTCCTTCCGGCACGACGATTGTTCGTCCTCCCGGCGCCTGCCCTCGCGGAGCATTCCCGCGCGATTCCGGTTTTTAGTGGGAATGGAGGCGAAGCGGGTGTGGATTTCACCGGAATCCAGGCTGATTTCCAGCAGAGATACAAAACCAGTTCCTGGATGCCGGATGAGTACATTCCAGCCCGATAAAGGTTTGTCATTCCCGCGTGTCCTTAACCGGTTTCCAGTTCACGCGTTTCAGGGACACTCGGCCGGTTCCTGGATGCCCGCTACGAGCACCCTCGCTTCGCAAGGGCAGGCGCGGGCATGGCGGTTCAGAAAGGATCCCCCATGTGGCAAATCCATAGACCCCAACAGAAAACAGACCCGGGGGTTCCGCAATGGCGGAAGCAGGGATAATCGACGGGGTAAATTTTTTCAAACCTGCCGCCGCATTTTGTTCTCTATTTCCATCCCCGCCACGGTGGTGATGGCGATCTGGGAATTCACATCCATTTGGAACGCATTTCTCTACGTGGTTGTGCTGGCCAATGGCGCCGGCGTCCAGCCGATTATGGTCGCACCGAACAACCTTGCCGGAAGCTACAACGTTGAATGGAATGTCCAGATGGTGGGTGCGCTATTGGCGGCGATGCCCACGCTGCTGCTGTATATTTTATTGGGACGGTACTTCATACGCAGCCTGCTGGCGGGAGAGTTGAAAGGGTAGGCTTGCCGCCGCCTTCCGCAATGCTATAATCCCCTGCAACCATCAATCCTTTCGGAGGAAATCATGAGAGCCAGGAATCTGGGAACGCTTCTGCTTGCGATCTGGTTGATTGCAACCGGTGTGCTCGCGCTTGTCCCGGCGTTAAACTCCACTTTGGTGGCCCTGATCATGGCGATCGTCGCCATCACCGCGGGAGTGTTAATCCTGATTCGACGGTAAGGGAAAACCTTTTTCACCGCCAAGCCCGGTCAGGTCAGGCCGGGGCCGCAAAGAACGCCAAGAAGATCTGATGAACTGCCGCGCGGCAAGCCGCGCGGTATCAAAGCTGCAGGGTACCGCTATAACAATCGGAGTTGTTCTGCGTATATGCGGACATACTCTTTCGTACGGCCTTGGCTTGCCACATATCGTCGAATTTGGTCTTCATAACTGTGCCGACCCACTGTGCAGATGTAGTATCCGTCTGACCAAAATTCCCCTCCCCAAAGCTTTTTCTTCACGCTCGGTACTCGTTTGAATACCTCTCTCGCCGTTAGGCTCTTAATTATTCTGGCTATCTTACTTGGACTTCTGATGGGAACGGTTTGAATTAGAAAATGTGCATGATCCTTATCAGCACCAATTTCTAGAAACGCCATTTCGAACCTCAGGGCGATTTCTTTGCATATTTCTTTTATTTCTCTATCTACTTCATTGGTTTTAACCACCCGGCGATATTTCGTTGGACAAATCAAATGGTAGATTAGTACTGATACATTGTGTTCTTTGTGGATCTGCTGGCTCATCCTACAATCTTAATCGGTTTAGTGGTTTCTTGCCCCCACCCCATCTTTAGTTTCCCCTCCCCGGGGAGGGGAAACAACCCGTTTTCATCCCCGCAGCAAGCTGCGGGGTATTCAGCGGGAGGATTCGATAAAAAAAACCGTTCTGTGAAAAATCACGGGGCGGTTTTTTTTATTCTATGATTCCGAAGGCGGAGGCTGATCCATCGGCAATGGCCAGAGTCAGATCGCGATGTTTATCTTCCGATGCAAGCAGCCGTGCAAACGTCATGTAATCGCAGATTAGCGCCGCCCGGATCGGGGCGACATGGGCGTGGATCGCTTCGCAAATGGCGGCGAGATCCTTCGGGCTCGACGGCAAACCCGTGATGGGAACATTGAACCGCGCAAGAAATTCGAGCGTGGTGACCAGCCGTATCTTTTTTTCGACCACACGCAGGATGAGCGTCGCCCACGGCTTGGAATCCCGGGTGACCCCCAGAAAATACGCGCACGGGTCCGGCCCGGAGCCGAACCAGGTCCGGATGGAATCCAGCGAGAAGCCGTTCCATTTCCTGTTGGATTGCGGGAAGAACGCCAGCCCGGCGGGATCCTGCTCGGCCAGGATATGAGCCTTTACTATGAAATCCTCGAGGTCGTATGAAATCCAATCCGCACGCTGGGCACGGTCCGAGAAAAGGACCAGGCTGTCTCTTTCCAAAATCTGGACGCTGTCGAGGCCGGGCAACTGGTAATACAATTTTTTGGCGAGTTCCTGCGGGTCGTCGACTTGCTCGATCGCCGGAACCCGGAATCCCCCCGGGGCATACACGCGCAGCACCTTTCCGCTGTGGTGCAGGATCGAGAGTTGATTGGGGGAAATGGGCCGGACGTCGTTGATCCGCGAGGTATCAAATAGGGACGTTAGATTTTTCCAGCCGTTGGGGTGCAGGTCGGTGATTTCCACATCGCGGGCGATCATTTCAGAACCTCCCATACCTGCACGGAGAACGGCGCCACCTCGGTCGTCACCGATCCGGTTTGTGCCTCTCCCGGAGCATTCCAAGCACCGCGCAGGGGCCAGGATGAGATCATGATCGAGCGTTGCACCGTATTGGTCGGGTTGGCCAGGTATACCAGGATCGTCGATCCGCCGCGTATCGTAAGGCGGAGGTTGGGATTGTCGAGCAGGACGACATTCGGCATATCCGGTGTGATCAGATCGTTGGCCAGATCGAATGACGGCAGGTAGGTAACTTTCCCAGATTCACGGGTCTGGGTGCCGGGCGCCGGAATGACGCCGCCCAACACCGATGCCGGGTTCATGCTCTCATCGAGCGTCGGCAACGCCGGCCCAAAGACCAGGTGCCCGCCGCGGTCCGCGAACCCGAGGAGTTTTTCCTGCTCCTTCGGATCCATGAAATCGGCGGTGGGGACGAACACCATATCATACTTGGTCAATTCATCGAGCATCAGGCGGGAACCGGCAAGGTTATATTCCACCTGGGCGTTCTCCAGGTAACGGCAGGCTTCCTGAATCCAACTGCCTTCCTCGAGGATCGATTGCTGCATGGGTTCGGTTTGAAATCCAAGCGATGACAAAACGTCGGAAAATGCCTTCGGGATTCGCAACAGGCCGAGGTAGGCTTGGTTTAGGGTGGAGAAAGCGCTGTGATAGCGTTCCAAGCCGGCCGAGATGAGCACCAGAGTCCGGCAATTCTTTTTGCTGTCCCAAATTTTATAATGCGCGAAGAACTCTCCCAGCCTCCGGAACACATCCGCATAGTCTTCCCGAAAAGCACCCGAGCGCCGGATCGGGGCGCCCAGCCAGCGATCGCCCTCCGCCAGCATATGGAAATCCACCGCCGACATGCCGTGCATGACGGCGCATAAGATGCAGAATTCCTGCTCGGCGGGCGTCAGGATGTGCGATGTGAACCAGGATTGCCCCGACCCGAACCGCGAGGCATACGGCAGGCGGCTGGTACCGGTCAGGTAACGGATGTGCGCAGCCAATGCGGGATAATCCACCGGGCACGTTTCGATCTCCATCCCGAGCAACGGCGTCTCGATGGCTTTCTGCAATTCGAGCGTATCGATCGGAGTAAGGAAGACCGCCGGTCCGTCGATGGCCAGCGGCACCGTCACCCCCCGCTCCCGGAACATCTGCGCGAGGCGGGTATGGAACCGGCGGATCAGATATTCCTTGTATTCCACCCAATCCATATACCAGGGCAGATCCCGTTGCACGACGGCCTCGCAGGATTTGGGTGGAAGGATCTCTGAAACCGCTGTGTACCTTCCGCCATAGACGCCGTTTATTGTTTCAATGGAACCGTATTTCTCGGTGAGGAACTGCCGGTACAGGGTGACGGACTCGGGTGAATAATCCAGATCATACGCCTGGATACGCCCCATAAAGGCGGTTTCCCGGTTCACCTGGCAGAGGACGATCGGCCCGTCGGGATATTGGCGCGGGATGAGGATCGGCATCAACTGATCGAGGAATTTTGTGATTTCCTGGAACAGCTTTTCACTGGCGTAGGAAGGAATGGCGACCGGCAGAGTGAACCGCGAGGACACCGCCGGAGCGCCGGTCGAGGTCAGCGCCCAAACGGCGGGGTTGCGGATCACCCGCAGGGGGAAGCCGCCGTACGGCATATCCTCATCGACGATCGGACTCGGGCGGACCACCGCAAGCAATCCGACTTCGCGGCATAGATCTAAAAACTTCGGCAGTCCCTTCTGAGGATTCCGTTCTCCAAAATCGAAGATGCCGGGGCCGGATTCATGAAGCCCCCAGGGGATGGGAACGGAGATGAGTTCGAAACCGAGTTCCTTGATCCGTTCCAGGATCGTCCGCCATGCTTCCGGTGCATGGCGCCAGTAATGGACGGACCCGGAATAGAGGGGAATCTGACGTCCTTCCAGAAACAATCCGTTGGATTCAATCCGGATAGCCATAGAGTCCTTCTCCACTTTTAGAATACCCGATTATCGCAGGGTGTGCAATCAGATGGGAGGCGCCAAACCGCTTCTTTTCCCGCGTGGAAAAAAATTAATTCATTCTTTATTGGTGAAAACGACCCCGCAGGCGACCGGGGCGGGCAATGCGCAATAATAAACACCTTCCGGTCACGGGTCTGATTTTCAGGAACGGATCATCTCTTTATACAGGGCAAGGTAGGATGCTACATATCGCTCTTCCGAGAACGCATCCCGTGCCGCCGCCGCCATCCGCATGCGGTGAGCTGTGGCAACCGTATCCCCATCCAGAACTTCCCGCAGCATCCCGGCAAATTGCTCCGCCGTCTGGATGCGGCCGTCAAAAGGTTTACCGACCGGAATCCCCAGGACGGTTTCCAATTCCAGGATCTGGGGCGCCCACCCGACCACGGGCACGCCACAACATAATGCCTCCAGGATGGCGATACTAAACCCTTCCAGGCGGCTTGGTATCGCCACGACTTTTACACCCCCCAGTCTTTCGGCAAGTTCCTCCTGCGAAAGACGACCCAACCATTGGACCGGTAAACCGTCCCGGATCGCCTGATGAACCAATTCGGCATCCTCTCCGACGCCGGAAATAAAGATTGGTGTTTTCCACAGTTCACGGTCCGATCGATAGGCATCCAGCAGCAGATCGATCCCTTTTCGCCGCCGCACCGCCCCGACGAACATCACGCCTTCGCGGTGACGATCCGGATCCAATGGGTTTCGGCAGAAAACCGGCGAGACCGGGTAATGGATATACCGCGTGCGGGCTTTGGGGAACCGGATCTGGGCCGTAATGTACTCCCGGGCCGATTGCGAAGGAAACACGATCCGATCATACAGATCCAACGCATCCCCTGGATCTCCATGATGGTGAGTGAGGATCAGATTACTATGCAACCCGAGAGCCCGAGCCAGTCGGGGAAACGGCCGGCGGGCAAGATGATTATGGATGATCTCCGGACGGAACAACTGCAGCTCCCGGCGCAGGGCCGTGAGGGCGAACGCATCATAAAATAGATTCTTCACTCCCTCGGACCGCGGCCGTAGGCGCATCAGCGCCCACGGCAGCCAGGGCATCTCCCTCCAGCCGGGGATGTGCATCGCCGCCGCCACCTCCACCGAGCGCCCCGGCGCAACCCCCCACAGCTCCCGGCTGCCAACGCCCTCCGGAATAGGCAGCACCTGAACATCGTGCCCTCGTTCAAGGAGCAGCCGGGTGAGTTGCAGCGCCGCGCGCGCCATTCCGCCTCCCGCCGGCGCCAGCACTTCCGATTTCATCAGGGGGTGAATTTGAAGAATTCGCATGACCGTCACCCGCCCGCCAACAGGTCGGTGTAATGGCGGATCATTTCCCCGCCGTAGCGTTCCATTGAAAACGATTCTCTTGCCAAACCGGATAACTCCTCGCGGGAGGTGTCACCGAAGAGGGGATCCTGCAACGCATTGATCATCAGGCTTTCCAGTTCCTCCACAGACTGGCTCCTGGCATCGAACGCGAAACCTACCGGCCTGCCCCAAAGCGCTTCGAGTTCTTCCACCTGCGGAGCCCAGCCGATGACCGGAGTCCCGCAGGTTAACGCTTCCAGAAGCGCGACCGAAAATCCTTCCATCCGGCTTGGATTGACCATCCACCTGGCTTTGGATACGGCCGCTTTTATCTCCGGGACGGTAATTCTTCCGTGAAATACGATCGGAAGGTTGTTCCGAACGGCCAACTCTTTGTATTTTGCTTCATCCGGTCCCGTTCCGCACAGGTGCAGCGGATGTTCCCGCAACCGGGGGTTGCGACTGTAGGCTTCGAGCAGCATATCCACGCCCTTGGCATCTTTTAAATTTCCGACATTTATCAAGCCGGTTCGTTCCTTCGCAGGGACTATCTTTCCCGCAAGGAACGGATCGGAGACCGGGCAGTACAAGACCCGGGATTTTTCCGCTGGATACCCCGACCGCCGGCAGACTTCCTCCTGCATCGTCCGGCTCATAAAGACTATCCGGTCGTATCCTCCCAAACGCCGGCTGGAACGGCCGGAATGGTGGGTAAGGATGGAGGGAAGCCTTTTTGCCGCTCGGGGAAGCAGGATGGGGATGTCCGATTCGGTCTGGTGGCAGTGCAATAGATCGGGCTGGAATTTCTCGATGGCAAGCCGCAACGCCTCAAGGAAACATAAATCCTGGAACAGGGGCGACGGATCCCTGCCGCGAAAACGCGCCAGCCACAGGGCGGCAGCATCCGGCGCAATATGGCGTGAAAACGGGAGCGCCATGGTGGGGAAGACCCGGGCCGGAACACTGGGCAAAGCGGCGAACTCCACCGGCTTTCCCCAGATCCGCTCAGGCCACGGATACAGCGCAATCTCATGCCCCGCTTCCAGCAGGTATTTCGTCAGCATCAAGGCGATGCGGGATTTCCCTCCCGCCCTCGGATTGATCCTTTCCGATCGCAAATATGTTTGAACCTGCAGGATGCGAAGTTTTTTCATCGTCGAATAAGGGCGGTTTGTCCTGTGTTCGGATCCGGTATGCCGGAGAAAAAATCATCCCTCATCCAGCACTTCTTCATAGGCGAGGAGATTCTCCGTGGTATATCGTTCGATGGAAAAGAATTTTCGCGCGCGCGCGGCAAGCGTCTTCCGGAACGTCGTGGAACGGAATTCTCTTCGGGTGTTCCATTTCAGAATCATTCCGGCCAGCACATCGGGCGCGGATTGCGCCGGGTCGAAACCGGCCCCGCATTCCAAATTAAGGAGTTTCGCCATTTCCTCGACCTGCGGTTTCCAACCGACGACCGCGGTTCCGCAGCACATCGCTTCCGCAAGGGCAAGGCTAAATCCTTCCGCCGGACTTGGGTTCACCAGCAATTCCGAGGCAAGTAATTCTTTACGGACTATTTCCGGAGAGACCCGTCCGAGAAACGTCGCCGGGATCTTATGTTTACGGGCAAAGGCTTCGAAATGCTCATGTTCCGGACCGATCCCGCAAACCCGGAGCGGCACCTTGCGCAGGGCGGCGGATTTGGCGTACGCCGCCAGAAGATTCTGCAACCCTTTATCGAGCCGCAATCCGCCGATAAAGAGAATCCCGCTCCGTCTCCCCGCGACGGGAATCGCCGGATCGGAGAAAACTTTTTCCACGGCAGGGCGGATCAGCCGAGAACGCTCGATCAGGGACGCATCCCTTCCGCACACCAGCGCCCGCAGCGCATCCGATGTGAAAATAATTCTGCGATACGACTGCAGGTGCTGGCCGGCGGTATGGGTGTGATGCGTCAGGAAGAGCGGGATTTCCAAGGCGAGCGCATGATACAACGGCGGAAAATCGGAAAACGACAGGTGGTTGTGAATGACATCGGGTTGAAAATCCCGGATCGCTTCGCTTAACCCGGCGAGGAACATCGTATCCATCCGGACCGAGTGCGCGGAGCGGGCTTCCGCCGGCAGCCGCGACGCCTTCCAAGTATATCCGGCCAGATCCTTGAGCGCGGCGATGCGCGCCGTCGGGATCAGGCGGATGGGTTTGCCGGGATTGTCGATCCAGTACGGTTTTTCCAGAATGGGTTCCGGAAACGGGAAAATCGCCACGTCGTTCCCGCGCGCGGCGAACTCGCGTGACAGCTGGAGGGACAGCCGCGATTTTCCCCCGGCCCGCGGATTCAAACCCTCGCCCTTCAGGAAGGGATGAATTTGCATTATCCGAAATGTGGTTTTTGCCATGGCGAATTGCTTTCAGCCGGTCCTTTGCCTATCCGTCGGTCGAGCCCGCCCTGGCCGGTCCAGGGAAATGGCTGCCGAAGACGGCGGTCTGCTCGACCGCTATTAATTTTCATCCAGCCGCCGGATACCGTCCGGCCCTTCGTTCAGAAGCAGATCGATGCTCGCCAGCCCGGGTACGAAGGGCGAGAACCGCTGGGGGTACTCCGGATGGCGGAACGCGTGGAATTCGACGCCGATCCCCTCGTCCGAAAACAGTGATAGCTCGAGGTAATCCCTTCCGCTCGGCCCGGAAAGGTACACCGAGGAACCGGTCTTGCGGCAGATATCCAGAAGCAGTCCGCTCTTCTTCCCGCTAACCCCGAGGGTCGATGCCCGGCGGGTCGGTGTCGTAATGCCGAACGCGCGCCAAACCATTTCGATGAGTGCCAGGTTCAGGTCGACCAGCTTTTCCCACGGACGGAGCAGGAGCTCCTCCAGCACCGGTCCGTAGGTTTTCCAGAACGGCGCGCGCGAATAATTCTGCAGAAGGGTCCGATAGTAAACTTCCGCCCATCGGGCTTGGTTATTGATCTCCACATCCAGGAACGATTGCCCGAACCTGCCCTTTAGGAGGACCGGGGCGGTGACCCAGGCCCAGCCTTGCGGGGTGCGGATCCGGTTGCGGTTTTCGAAGTAATTTTTTTTGAACGCAACCGTATCAAGGAAGATGAATAGGTCGGCCTTGCGCGCCTTGTCGAGGTATCCGAGCCAGGGAAGATGCTCGGGCTGATGGATGGCGATGCGCGTCATGCGTTACTTCAGGCCGAGATCCCACTGCCAGCGCAGCGTTTCGTAGCACTCCGCGTGGCCCACGCCGATCTCATACCCGCGGTGGACTCCGCGGGCGATCACCGCGTCCAGCCAGATATCGCCGTACTTCTTGTACTGCGAATCGTGCGCCAGGAGCGATTCGCGCTTGGCCTGGACCGCTTCCGTTGAAACGGCCACATACACCTGCGGGCGGAAAGGCGAATAGGAACGGCCGGAGGGGGTCATCGGTTCGTAGAATAGAATCGAATTGAAATACCGGCAGGCCGATATCGAGGCGAGCGAGGTGGCGCGGTGATCCTGATGCGTGTCGTGCGGCCAGTGGGTGAGAACCACATCCGGCTTGATTTTCCGAAGCGGCACCTCGATCGCTTCCACCACGTGGAAATCATACGGAATCTGCTTGGTGGGGAAATCCAGAATCTCCAGCTCCACATTGCCGAGCTTGCGGGCCGCCGCCCTTCCCTCCACCATTGCCTGGTCGTCGGTGCGGAATACCCGCCCATCGAGGTCGACATAATCCGAATGGGAAAGGACGAGCATGTAGGTTTCCCACCCCTTGGCGGAGGCTTCGGCCAGCGTTCCGCCGCAGCCGATTTCGATGTCGTCCAGATGCGCCCCGATCGCAAGGAGTTTCATCGGTCATCCTTTCCGGTACAGGTAGAGCGTGAAATCGTGGGGCAGATAGTCATGGCGCAGTGTCACCCAGCGTGTGATGGCGTGCGCCTCGGCCAGCGCGCGTTCCGGCTTGCAGTAGAACATATCGTCGCGGAAATGCCCGGGATCGTAATACGTGCTAAGCAAGTTTATCCCCACGCCGCGCCGGGCCTTTTCGAATAGTCGCCGCAGGGTGCGGAACACCCAAGCTTCCTGATCCTCACGGAATTTTACGTTAAAAGTCCCGCTGACGAAAACATAGTCCGGGGGTTCTTTGGGCTCAAAGGTTTCGACATCGGCGCAGAAAAATTCGTCATCTGGGTGGCGGCGGCGCGCTTCATCGATGAACCCCGGTTGAAGATCCAGCCCGGTATACCGCACCGGGATGCCCCGTTTTTCCAAAAAGTCGTGCAAATCACCAAACCCGCAGCCCACGTCGAGTACCGAGGTGTCGCGCAGGTCGCCGATCCGGCTCAGGACGTCGAACCGGGTTTCCTGGGATTCGCGGCTCCCGATCCCCAGTGAACGCGTGTCATACCCGTACTGTTGCCAGCGCTCAGCGTAAAAATCCAGAACCTTATGTTCTTCGCCCATCATGACCTCGCGCGTCCGCTACTTCCGTTTCCGGGGCAGCGCCGTTCCGGCCGCGGATCCCAGCGGGCGGATGTCTGTCTCCCAGGGCAGGATCGGTGCGACCACACCCGACCAGGCTTTCGGAAAATCACCCTTCACGGATAGACCCGATCCGCTGTCCTGGATCCGGAATGAAAGCAGATTCGATTCGCGGACGAAATACCGGCGCGGTACCAGCACCCGCACGAGCACGTCTACATGGAACATGCCCTCATTGAAGAAATTACCCGGGACGCGGCACACGCTGCGGTAGATCCCGCGCTTTCGGGATTTACCGGCATACGCCGGGTCGTGATTGGCTGCCGTTTCCAGGATGCAGACGCCGTTTTCATTATGGATCAGTAGAATCGGCATGAACGGCTGCTTGGAATCCAGCGCCCAATACTCGACTTCAATCTGCACCGGCTCACGGATCTCGAAGGCGGAGCGGGGCCGACCGCGGTTGTCCAACAGGCGTACGCGTTTTAGCCGGGCCGTGGAATCGCCCGGAGCCTGTTCGGGGGTATTCCACTCCTTGCAATCCATCTCCGACCGATCGGCGTTGAGATATTGGGAAATGACCTCGGAGGTATCCCCATCCGCAGCAACCCGGCCCTCCTCGAGCAGGATCACGCGGGGGCATAGACGATGGATGGCGTTCATATTATGCGAGACAAACAGGATCGTGCGGCCCTCTTTGCCCACGCTTTCCATCTTGCCCATGCATTTCTTCTGAAAGCGCTCATCGCCGACGGCCAGCACTTCGTCGACCAGGAGGATCTCCGGAGTCAGATGAGCAGCCACGGCGAATGCCAGGCGCAGGAACATCCCGCTGGAATAATGTTTGACGGGGGTATCGATGAACTTCTCGATTTCGGAGAATGCCACGATCTCATCGAAGCGCTGATCGATTTCCGCATGCCGCATGCCGAGGATCGCGCCATTAAGGTAAGTGTTCTCCCGGCCGGTTAATTCCGGATGAAAGCCCGTCCCGACCTCGAGCAGCGATCCCACCCGCCCCGCGACCTGAACCCGGCCCACGGTGGGTTCGGTAATCCGGGCGAGGACCTTAAGCAGCGTACTCTTCCCCGCACCGTTGCGGCCGATCACGCCCAGCACTTCACCCTGGCGCACTTCGAAATCGACATCGCGCAGGGCCCATATCAGCTCGTCTTCCGGTGCGCCTTCTCCGCGGATCGAGCGTCGGAGAAGGTGCCAGGGCGCCTTGGCCGCGTCGACAATGCTCTCGCGCAGCGTCCGATATCCTTTCTGCAGCGCTCCGATGCGGTATTGCTTGCCGAGTTTTTGCGAACGGATGACCAAGTCGCCCATGCTACACCACATCCGCGAAGCTTCGTTCCATGCGCCGGAAGTAAAACGTTCCGGAGATGAGCACAATGACCGCCACAACCGCGGAAACGGCTACCATCGGCCCCGGCGCGCCGGACGTCCCCAAAATCGCCCAGCGGAATCCATCCAGCACACCCACCATCGGGTTCAACCCGTACAGAATTCGCAGAAGTCCATTCTCAATCAGGCTGCTCGGGTACACCACCGGGCTGATGAACATCCAGAATTGGGTCAGGAAGGGAACCATGTAGCGAATATCCCGGAACTCCACATTCAGCGCCGACAACCAAAGCCCCACCCCCAGCGCGGTGATGAACGCCAATAATAAAAACAACGGCAACCAAAGGACATTGATCGAGGGCGAAATGCCGTACACCAGCATCATCCCGATCAACACCGCAAACGCCAGTCCAAAATCGACCAATCCGGACAGGACGCTGGCGACCGGAACCACCAGGCGCGGGAAGAACACTTTCTTGATCAACTGGGCGTTACCCACCAGGCTGTTCGAGGATTGGGTCAGGCCGTACACAAAGAAGGTCCACGGGACCAGACCGGCGTAACTGAAGACCGGATACGGGATATCGCTTCCGGGTTTGATTCCCGCCAATTCTCCGAAGAACAGGCTGAACACCACCATGGTCAGGAACGGTTGGAGGATCGCCCAGGCTGCACCGAGAACGGTTTGCTTGTATCGGACTTTAATATCCCGCCAGGTGAGGAAGTACAGCAGTTCGCGGTACGCCCACACTTCGCGCAGTTTGAGATTCACCCACCCCTTGGAGGGGGCTATTTCGGTAACGGGTCCGAAGAATTCGCTTTGTGGAAAATCCACTCGATTCGTGCCCTCGGGGCGCTTGGCCATTTATGCGGTTTTGCCTTTCCGGAGTAAATTCTCAAAACGCCAATGGATGATACCATGTGCCCCGCGGAGGTTTTCGAGGCTCGCGGTTCTTGGCCGAGGATCCGCAGTCGGTCGTCTATTCTCTCTCGTCGGAACCGTCCAGCCACACCGCCATCTCCGCCATATCCTTCACCTTGTCCACCGCCAGCTTGTCAAACGCCGTCTCCGTCTCGCGGGCAAGGAAGTGCGTGCCGGTTTCCCGTGCGGCGTCGTAATCGCTCATCCCGTCTCCGACCATCAGCACTTGCTGCGGGGAAAAG
>DAOUDU010000224.1:0-23668 GCA_034430775.1 Anaerolineales bacterium
CGCAGATGCCGGCCGAATGCGAAGGAACGCCGGATATAGGATACCGGTTTGGAATATTTTATATCCAAGGAGAAAACATGAAAGCAAACGGATTGTTTTTCGGAATCGTCGAATGCCTGTGCCTGGGATTGCTGGCGGGTTGCGCCACCGCCGTGGAATCGCCGGGTAATTCGGAAGGGCCCGTCCCGCCGTTGCAGCAACCCACACCGACCCCTTATCTCCCGGCGGAACCAACGCCGGAATCGACGACATCCGCACCGGCCATCCGCGCGATCGCAGCCGGCTCCGGAGTCACCCTCGCGTTGACGGATTCGGGGGCGGTGAAATGCTGGGGATCGGGACACCTGTGCGATGGCAGCACGGTGAATAAACACGCGCCGGTCGATAAGATGGATCTGCCCGGCGGCGTGACGGCCCTCACGGCCGGCGGCGGGCATGCCTGCGCGCTGATGCAAGGCGGCGCGGTGAAGTGCTGGGGCCAGAACAACTTCGGCCAGCTGGGGAACGACACGCGCACCAACAGCAGCGCCCCCGTGAACGTGGTGGGACTTTCCACCGGGGTCATCGCGGTTGCCGCCGGCGGCAGTCACACCTGCGCCCTGTTGGACAGCGGCGGCGTGATGTGCTGGGGCCAAAACGATTCCGGCCAGCTCGGGAACGGCACGCTGGACCTCAGCCGGATTCCGGTGGACGTGACCGGGCTTGCCGGCCGGGCCCGCGCAATCGCGGCCGGCGGCACCCACACCTGCGCGGTGATGGAGGACGGCGGTGTGATGTGCTGGGGATTCAACGGCAACGGTCAACTGGGAAACACCGACACCGTCGGATTCGAGGGCCGCTACCGCTCCACACCGAAGGAGGTGGAAGGCCTGACGGATGCGGTCGACGTGGCCGCCGGCTTCGCCGTCACCTGCGTCCGGACGGCCGCCGGCGGGGTACACTGCTTCGGGCAGCGCGGGAACGGCCAACTGGGCGACGGCGTGCCCCCCGAAGGCCAAAAAGAGCTAAGCGGCAAACCGGTGGACGTGCTCGGATTGAGCGAGGGAACCGCGGCCGTCGCGCTGGGGATGGGAACATCCTGCGCGCTGACCGCCGCCGGGGCTGTTCTTTGCTGGGGAACACAGACCGGCGCCGAAGACCCCGCCGCGCGCGATATCAGCTTTGCGCCCGTCCCGGTCGGCGGGCTTGCCGGCGGCGTGACCGCCATCACGGCCGGCGATATGCACGTATGCATCCTGACAGCCGGAGGAACAGTAAAGTGCTGGGGAATGAACGCACTCGGGCAGCTGGGCGACGGAACAACCAAAAACCGCGCCGTTCCCGTGGAGGTCATCGGGCTGCCCTGACCGCGCGTCCGGGATTCCGCCGGCACCTTCAGGCTGCGGCGGATTTAAATGGATCGGATTTAGTATCTACTCAGCCTACCACCCTCATCCCGTCCTTCTCCCAGCTTATGCTGGGAGAAGGTGGCCGAAGACCGGATGAGGGAGAGGACAGGCGCCTTCTTTTTTGGCGATTTCTTTATTTACTCGATTGGCTTGAGCAGATACCGGATTTACAGGTTTTTTTCAGGATTTGATTTTTCCTCCTGGGAAACCTGTAAATCCTTTCTGTTTTTGGTGAGCGCAACCAGCGATGGGACCACGTCGAGCCAACCCACCCTGAATGACAGCCGCTCGCACCGGCGCACCGGGTTGGCATGACCGGCTAAGCGCCTTCGCCCTTACTTCTCTTCCTGCAGTAAACCCGAACCGACGGCCAGATTTTGAATTTCCAGGGTGATGGATTGGCGGTGCGCCTGGGCGGCATCCGCCTCCAACGCATCCACCAGACGGTCGATATTCTGGCGGGCGTCTTCCATTAATAAGTAGCGCGAGGAGTTTTCCGCAGCGGCGGATTCCAGCAGGCAGGCATAGAGCTGCGCCGAAAGTTGTTGGACGACAACGCGCGCAATCAATCCGGCCGGATCGGTTTGGATGATCGGCGGAAATCGGATGTCGCGGAAGTCACCCTCCGGAGGCCGGGGAATTCGCGGCGGAATCAACTGCAGCACGCGCGCCGAATACCGTCCGGATCCCAGATAGGCGTTGTACAGCACGTCCACCCGGTCCAGCGCGTTGGATTCATACGCCGCCAACCACGCATTGGTCCATCCATCCGCCATGGCGGACGTCGGGAGGGTAGCCGTGGCGGTCATCAGGAGCCGTTCAACCCGGAACCCCATCCGTTCCAGGGCGCGTGCGCCGTACAATCCGACCGCCTGGAGTTGCACGGTTTCCCCGCGCCGGGCGGCGTGTTCCAGGTAGCGCCCGGCCCGATCGGCCAGAAGGCGATTAAACGCCCCGCACAACCCGCGTTCGCTTCCGATCACCAGCGCGGTCACCCGAACTTGCCGGTCGGCCGCTTCCGCGTCGGCCTTGGCGCCGGCCGGGGTTTGTACGGACCGGGGTGGAATGTAGGCCAGGATCTCGCCGGTCCTGCGGGCGAATTCCAAAGCCCACTCCCGGCGCTTGAGGGCGGCCTTCCAATTGCCCATTGCGATCGTGCGCAGCGCGTTCAAAATCGGTTCGACGCTGCGGATATTTTCCAGGCGATCCCTGGTTTTTTGTTCTGTTCCATCCATCGCGCGTCAGCCTTTCTGGACGGAATCCAGACTCCACATGAAAATCACGGCTCCCCCGAGATCCGCCTGGACCGGCGCCTCCCCTCCGTTTTCATGGACCGGATTGATGCGGATGATCGAGTGGCAGTGCTCGCGAATGATGTCCATTACCCGTTCCACATTCTCCCGGCTTACGGCGATAAAAAGGGTCAACTGCGATTGCCGCATGACCCAGCCGCGGCTTTCCACATAGGTGGCGGTGAAGCCGGCTTCCATCAGATGGTCCAGCACCGCCTCCGCTTCCATCTTCGGTACGATCGCCATGATCATTTTCATCGTTTACTCTTTCTGCCTGTCGATCGATTTGTCGAACGCATCCAGCGCTTTTTCCAAAGCCGCCTCCGTTCCCGCCCGGAGCTTGCCATCCTTTTCGATGATAATAAGCAGTTCGGAATGGCGGTCCTCGAAAAAATCCAGCAGTCTCTGTTCGTATGCGCGCGTTTGATCCGGAGGAATTTGCTCAAATCGCGGGGTTGCGGCGGCATACAGTACCACCACCTGCTGCGCGAGGCCCATCGGGCGGTGCGCCGGTTGGGTCAATAGGCTCTGCAGACGCTGTCCGCGCTGGATCTGCCGCCGGGTGCCTTCCTCCAGATCGGTGCCGAAGCGGGCGAAGCGGGCCAGTTCGGCGAACTGCGCCAGCTCCAGCTTAATATGGCCCGATACCCGGCGCATCGCCGGGGTCTGGGCGGCCCCCCCGACGCGTGAAACGGAAAGGCCGATATCCACCGCCGGTTTGATATTTTTGTTGAAGAGGTCGCCGTCCAAGACGATCTGTCCGTCGGTGATCGAAATCAGGTTGGTGGCGATGTAGGAGGATATGTTCCCGCGCTGCAATTCCACGATCGGCAGCGCCGTGAGGGAACCGCCGCCGGCTTCGGTGGAGAGCTGGCAGGCGCGTTCCAACAGCCGCGCATGCAGGTAAAAGATATCCCCGGGGTAGGCCTCCCGGCCCGGCGGGCGGCGCAGGAGCAGGCTGAGTTCCCGGTAGGCGTCGGCATGGTGATTGAGGTCATCGTATACCACCAGCGTATCCCGCTTCAGGTGATGGGTCATGTATTCCGCGATCGAACAGCCGGCGTACGGCGCCAGGTAGCGCAGCGCCGGCGGATCGTCCGGGCTCGACACCACCACGGTGGTGTAATCCAGCGCGCCTTCATAGCGCAGGGTGCGCATGACCGAAAGAGTCGAGGAGCGCTTCTTTCCAATCGCCACATAAACGCAATAGACTTTGCTGTCCCGTTGGTTGAGGATGGCGTCAATCGCCAGCGCGGTCTTTCCGGTTTGGCGGTTGCCGACGATCAGTTCGCGCTGGCCGCATCCGATCGGCAGCAGCGCATCGATGACCTTCAACCCCGTATGCAGCGGCCGGTGGACGGGCCGGCGCTCAATGATGCCGGGGGCATCCCGCTCCAGGAGATACTCGTCCGAGGGCTCAATCGGTCCGCGCCCGTCGATCGGCACGCCCAGCGGGGTGATGACCCGCCCAATCAGATCCGATCCCACCGGTATATGCAGACGCTCCCCGGTCGCCACGACCAAATCGCCGCCGTGCAGGTCTTTATCGCTGCCCAACAGAATGGCGTGCACGCGGTCATGGTCCAGGGTCAGCACCAATCCCCGCACGCCGGTGCTGAAATCCACCAGCTCGTCCACGCCGACCTGGCGCAGCCCCGAAAGGGTCGCCACTCCGCTGCCGATATGCTGTACGGTGCCGACATCCTGATGCTGCACCCGGCATTCATGGCGGCGCAGGGCCTGGCGGATCAGGCGCAGGAGCATCGCCAGCTGGCGGCGGTGGACCGGGAGGGGCGTGACGACGGAGCGGGCGTCCTCCCAGATCCGATGCGCTCTTTGTTGGATGGCCTCCGCATCACCGGGAGCATCCAGCCAATCAATTTCACGCCGAATGCGCTCCACGCCGGGCCGGACGCCCGGGGGATCGGTGTGTAGCGCGTCAGTCATTGTGAACCATCGCCAGCAATCCGGTGTTGGTTTCGGAGCGGATTTGGTCGAGTTGGACCGCTATGCTGTTGTCGATCAGGATATCGCCCACCCGCACCCGGACTCCGCCGTACAAATGCGGATCGGTTTCGAGTTCGAAGTTCACATTGCGGTCCGTCAACGCGCTGAAGGTCTTGGCCAGCATGCGCTGTTGGTCGGGCTTCAGCACGCGGGCTGAGATGATATGCACGGTCGGGGTGCGTTCGCCCAACGAACGGCGCAGCGCCTCCACTTCGTGGGGCTTTTCCTTGCCAAGCTGCCAGACGTAGTCGTTCGCCTCCTGAACCAGCCGGTCATGAACCTCGGGCGGGGCGATTTTTTCAATCAACTCGCCGCTCAGCGCAACCAGGGTGTTCAACACATAACGGTTGAATTCCTTTAACTCCTGTTTTTGAAGGCGCTGGATATCGGCTTCGGCGTCATTGCGCGCTTGCTCGGCCTCGGAGCGGATCGATTCCAGCATCTGGCGGCGCTCGCGCTCGAGCTGATCGCGGGCTTTGTCCAGCAACCGGTTGATCTCCTCATCCAGCTTGGCCAGCCGGTCCTCCACTTCCGCCTTTATGGCGTCCACTTCCTGCAGCTTCTCCTTCATTTCACGTTCGACGCGCTTTTTTTCCGCCGCCCGGGCCTCCACCCGTTTCAACACCGGCCGGAAGAGCAGGAAATACAATCCGATACTCAGCACCAGAAAGTTGAGGATTTCCAGAACAATGGTGGTCAGGTCCAGATCCAGCATATCCAGACTCCCTACAAGAGACGGTCGATCAACGGATTGGCGAACAGGAGGATCAGCATAATCAGCAGCACGTAGATCGCGGTGGATTCCAGCAGCGCCATGGAGATCAGCAGTGTAGTGCGGATGTCGCGCGCAATCGACGGCTGGCGGGCCATGTTCTCAAGCGCTTTTTCAACCGCGCGCCCCTCGGCCAGCGCCGGAACCGCCGTCCCGAGGACAATTCCGAATCCGGCCACGAAGATGGTGACAACAATGATCAGGGTGTTCGGATCCATCTCTGCCATAGGCCTACCCTTTCTCCTTTCCACTTTCCGGAATGACGGTTTCCATTCCGGCTCCGATATACACCGCCGCCAGGGTGGTGAAGATGTACGCTTGCAGCAGGCCGGTGAAGATTCCCAGACCGGCCAGCGGCAGCGGCAGGAACAGCGGCACCAGCGCGAAGACGATGACCAGCATCAGTTCCGCGCTGAAGATGTTGCCGAAGAGGCGCAGCGTCAGTGAAATCGTGCGGCTGAACTGCGAGACGAGTTCGAGGGGGAACAAGTAGATCGGCGAAGCCATCTCCTTTATATACCGCACCATTCCCTTCGAGCGGATGCCGAAATAATGCACCGACAGGAACACCACCAGCGAGAGGGCCAGCGGGGTATTCAGGTCGCGGGTGGGCGAGATCAGAAACGGCACGATGCCGATCACATTGGCCGCGGCGATGAAGATCGCCAGCGAGCCGAGCAGGGCCAGGAAGGGCATTGCCGTGCGCCCGATGATTCCGCTGATGAGGTCGTTGAGAAAATCCACCAGCATTTCCAGCGCGGTCGGTTTAACGCGGTTGATAATCACGGCCGCGCCCAGGAGCAGGATCATCATCGCCCAGGTGGCGACCACCGTATCACGGATGGGAACGCCGAAAACCGTGAAGACAACCCGCGGAAGAAATCCTTCCATCACGCCCTCCCGATGCGGCGCACCAGCGCCAGTCGGCCCGCCAGCAGATGCCCGGCAAACGCCGAAAGACCGCTCAGCCAATCCATACGCAAAGCGCAAAGCAGCAGCGCCGCCGCCGCCGCCCAGCGCAGGATCATCCCCAGTACGGGCCATACTGCGGCCGCCGTCCCTTGGGCGGGATCCAGCCTCTCAACCGTCCACTGCAGGCTCATGAATCCCAGCCATCCCAATCCCGCGCCCAATCCAAACCAAAAAACACAATGGGGCATCAGCCCTCCTGCTTCTCCTCCGGCTTCTCCTCCCCTGTCTGCGGTTTTTTCAGATCCGACTTCCGGTCCAACCGCCGGATGGTGCGCCAAATGTTGTAATAGCCGGTAAAAATCCCCGCAGACAGCAGGCCCAGAGTGAAGATGTGCCCGGTGGCCAGCCATTGGTCGAGGAAATACCCGATCAGCACTCCGCCGAAAATCGGAATCGCCAAGTCCCAACCCAGTGTCGTGGCCAGCAGGGCTTCGCGGAACATACTTGCCCAGAAATTTTCGTCATCCTTCTTTTTCATCCGCCTCACCCGAGTCTCCGGCCGCCGGCCACAAATTCCGAAGCAAACGCACCGGGATCGGACGGCTTTCCGTATCGGCTTGCACGGCGAATACCACCACTTTACCCTCCTCCACCTGGAGGATGCCCGGACCCGCCGTAATTTCCTGTTCCTGTCCGTCGGTTCCGCGGCAAAGGAGCGGTTGCGGAGCGGTTTCCCCGAGAAGCGGAGCATGCCCCGGAAGAATTCCTATGCTTCCGTCGGTAAGGTATGCGCTCACGGCTGCCAGATCCTCGAGCGAACGTTTGGTTTCGGGAGTCAGGATCTCCAACGTCCATCGGGCGTTCATCCGGCTCCTTCCGTCCGGCTGTCCGGCAGGCCGGCTTTTTCGACGACTTCGTCGATGGTTCCCGCCATATAAAAACTCCGTTCCGGCAGGTGGTCATGCCGGCCTTCCAGAATTTCCTCGAAACCCCGCAGGGTCTCTTCCAACGGCACAAAACGTCCCGGGAGCCCTGTGTACGTCTCGGATACGAAAAAGGGTTGAGTCAGAAAGCGTTGAATCCGCCGGGCGCGGTCGACCACCCGCCGGTCTTCATCGCTTAATTCCTCCAATCCCAGAATGGCAATCACGTCCTGCAATTCCTCGTAGCGTGCCAGCGTGGAAATCACCTGCACGGCGAGCTGGAAATGCCGGTCCCCGATGGCGGCGGGGTTCATCAGGTTGCTGTGGGATTCCAGCGGGTCGATCGAAGGGTACAGCCCCTGACCGGCCAGCCGGCGCGAAAGGACCGTGGAGGCGTCGAGGTGGGCGAATGTCGCGCGCACGGCCGGATCCGTAATATCGTCCGCGGGCACGTACACAGCCTGGATGGCGGTGATGCTTCCCCGGCCGGTCGAGGAAATCCGTTCCTGCAGATTGCCCATTTCGCTGGCGAGGGTCGGTTGGTAACCCACCTCGCTGGGCAGCCGCCCCAGCAATGCGGAGACTTCCGCCCCGGCCTGAACGTACCGGAAAATGTTGTCGATAAACAACAGGATCGGGCGGTGTTCGCGGTCGCGGAAGAATTCCGCCATGGTCAGGGCCGTCAAGGGGACGCGCATCCGCGCCCCGGGCGGTTCGTTCATCTGCCCGAAGACCAGAATGGCACTCTCGAGCACGCCGCTTTCCTTCATTTGCATCCAAAGGTCGTTGCCTTCGCGGCTGCGTTCGCCGACTCCGGCGAAGACCACGATGCCCGAATGCTCGCGGATGGTATGCCGCATCAGCTCGATCATCAGCAGGGTCTTGCCGACCCCGGCTCCACCGAACAGGCCGACCTTGCCTCCGCGCGGGTAAGGGGTCAACAGATCGACCGCTTTGATCCCGGTGACGATCACTTCCTCCGAAACCCGGCGCTCCTGCAGCGTGGGCGCGCCGGCGTGGATTGATTGCGGGGCGGCATGTTTGATGCGCGGTTTTCCGTCGATCGGCTGGCCCAGCACGTTGAACATCCTGCCCAGGGTGGATCTTCCCGTCGGCACCCGGATGGGTTGACCGGTATCCAGCACCGGGATTCGCCGCCGCAGCCCGCTGGTGTTGCTCATCGCGATCGTGCGCACGGTATGTGCGTTGAGATGCTCCTGGACTTCCAGCACCAGGCCGCGGTGTTTCGCGGATTCGACATGCAACGCATTATTAATTCCGGGCAGATTGCCGGAGGGAAACTCCACATCCACCACCACCCCGGCTACGCGGACGATGGTGCCTTCCGCCTCTTCGGTATGCTCGTTGTGTTCGTCGGAGAAGTCAGTCACCGCGTAATCCCTTTGGTGCCGTTTTCGACCGTCCCCCGGCAGGCGATACGGCTGCCTGTCCGGCGGGTTGCCGCACGGCCAAGACACTGATCTTGGTCTATTTGCCCCGAATTACAGGCTGGATTTCTGTTCTGCTTCCATTATACAAACTTTCGATGGCCCGGACCAGAAAGGCGGACCGTTCCCTATCAACAACGATGTCTTCTGGACGATAGACGATGAGCTATGGTTGACCCGATGGAGCGACCCCGGCGGATCGTCTGAGATGCTTTTTTGGAGTCGCGTATCGTATTCCGAGGCAAGAAATTACCGCCGCCATAGGCGGCGGCTTCAGGAATATCGCACCTGGAAGGTGCGCGCATGCCGCCTCCAGTATTCCGATTCCCTATACCGATTGAGGAACACTCTCCTCGGTCTCCCTCCCCCCAAAGTCACTTCCCCCCATCCTTTCAGGATGGGGGGAGTAGAACCAGTTGAGGAAACGGAAGCACCCAGGGGGGAGGGTTTTTTAGCGCTTATACGGAAGGAGGAACTCCATTTCCCGGGTCCTTCATGAAGAACCATCCGACTTCGTTTCACACGCTATTTCTGCCAGGACGAAATTACCTACTGCCACGGGAAAACCTTTCCAGGGTACTCACGGCCATAGGCAGTGGTTTTGAAAGTAAAGAAACGAAAGAAGGGCAGAATCATCCGGGGAAGTTCGGGATTATGGATAATCCATGACGCATAAATCGTTGGCATACTTCAATAGGTAATCAAACGGCATATAGCCGTACCCCTGATCCCCCCACCCCGAACCCCAGCTGTTGCGGAAGATGAAATATCCGTTCCCCGGATATTGCGAGCCCTTCCCATAGCCCACTAACACGACGGCATGCCCATCCTCCACCACATTCCATTTGTCGGCGGCGGTCGGCACGACCATTACATCAATACCGTCGATCACCTGAGTCTGGAAGGTCTTCGGCCACAATAAACCTGCGGCGACGGGAACATCCTGATCGAGAAAAGCCATCGCCTGATCCAATTGCGCCGGAGACGCCCCGGTGGAGGAATCCCACTCTTTGATGAATTCCTGCGTCAGCCGTAGCCCATGCTGCCCGGCGGCAAGCACGGCGGAGGAAATTTCGGCCGGGAGCTGACCCCGGTTCGGCACGTCGGCCTGCGGCACAATCCCCCACTTCTGATATCCGATGTTCAGCGCCCGGAAATTCTCCCCGCCCGTCATGGCGGGCTTCTCGAGTTGAAAGGTCGCATATTGCAAATAGGTCTCGGAAAGGTCAGAGAAAATACGACGGATATACTGGTATTCCAATAAAAAAGTGAATGCATGCACGGCGCACGGCGCCGAACCGGTTTGATTCTTCACCGCCAAACCGAGACTTCGAATTATCGGACGCATATCCACCACCGGCGGATTGGAAGTCGCCACGGTTTGCAGGGCGGCCGAGGGCCCGGCCGTCGGTTTGGCCGTATCCGGGGATGGGGAACGCGCGGCGGTTTCTACGACACCGGGAAGAATGCAGGATCCCAGCACTGTTCCGGCAGCCGCAAGCCCGGAGGTTTGGAGAAATTGGCGGCGGGAAATGGCCCGATGGTTGATCATACCTACTCCCTTAGCATGAAGTAAACAGCCTCTTTCCGAAACGCCCATGAAATCCTTACGAATCGGAATCCCTGCTGATCCGATTATCCACAAACGCCGAAGCCGGCGCAACCGGTCCGGCGAACGACCGCTCCCCGGCCCGGGAGAATACGGCGTGAGGGAACACGCGTGGACGCGGGGAATAGATCCGAATCGGCCGGCTTCAGCGGCGATGGCCATGGACAATGGATGATGGTCGGACCGTTCGACGAAAAGATACTCATCCTGCGGCGGAAAAGGTACCCGGCGGAGGGTTCCCGCGCCCAATTCCCTCGGGCACGGCTTGCTTTATAATGCACCGATGAGAGAGGGAAAGGCGCCGATTTACCCGGCGCCGCCTCCGCCTGATACCGCACGTCCAATCTAATTTTCTTTCGAGGATTCATGAGACTTTTCGTGCCAGGACGCATCTGCCTGTTCGGCGAACACTCCGACTGGGCCGGCGGGTACCGCCGGATCAACGCCGAGATCGAGAAGGGTTACACGCTCATCTGCGGCACCGACCAGGGAATTTCCGCCGAAGTCGAACCGCACCCCACCTCGCTCGTCCTTTCCTCCACTACCCGCGACGGCAGCCTGCACGGCCCGTACGAAATTCCGATGCAGCCCCGGGCGCTGCTCGAGGAGGCCGAGAAGGGCGGCTTCTGGAGCTACATCGCCGGGGTGGCCTACCAGGTGCTTACCAACCATCATGTGCGCGGGCTGGTCCTTCACAACGACAAGACCGATCTGCCGATCCAGAAAGGGCTTTCTTCGAGTGCGGCGATAAGCGTCCTGGCGGCGCGCGCCTTCAACCGCGTGTACGACCTCAAGCTCACCGTGCGCGGGGAGATGGAACTGGCCTACATGGGTGAAATCACCACGCCCTCGCGCTGCGGGCGAATGGACCAGGGCTGCGCCTTCGGCAACCACCCCGTCCTGATGACGTTCGACGGCGACCGGCTGGATACGGATGCGCTGACCGTGGCCAGCGAGTTGTATTTCGTCGTCGTGGACCTGCAATCCAAAAAAGATACGATGGAAATTCTCAACCGCCTGAACCGTTCCTACCCGATCGCGGAAAACGCGGTCGAGCGCGGCGTGCATGAGCTGCTCGGGCCGGTCAACAAACGCATCGTCCACCAGGCGGCGGAAGCGCTGCGCGAGGGCGACGCCGAGCGGCTCGGCGCGCTCATGACCGAAGCCCAGGCGATGTTCGACAAATACGCGATCCCGGCCTGCCCGGAGGAACTCACTGCGCCGGTGCTGCATCGCACGCTCGCGCACAAGCCGCTCGCCAAGCACATCTGGGGCGGCAAGGGCGTTGGTTCGCAGGGCGACGGCACGGCCCAGTTCATGGCCCGCAGCGAGAAGGACCAGCAGGCCATCATCGAAATCCTCGCCAAGGACCTGCACCTGACCGGATTGGCGCTCACCATGCGCCCCACCCAGCGCATCCGCCGGGCGGTCATCCCGGCCGCCGGATTCGGCACGCGCCTGTTCCCCGCCTCGAAGGCCACCAAGAAGGAGCTCTTCCCGGTGGTCGACCGCGACGGGATCGCCAAACCGGCGATCCTGTATATTGTGGAAGAAGCGCTGGAGGCCGGGATAGAGGAAATCATCATCATCGTCCAGCCGGACGACCTGAAGGATTTCCAATCCTTCTTCAACGAACCGGTGTCGATCGAGAACTACAACAAGCTTCCAAAGCAGTTCCAGGAATTCGCGAACCGGATCCTCGACATCGGTAAGCGCGTGACCTTCATCATCCAGAAGGCGCAGGAGGGCTTCGGGCACGCGATCTACTGCGCGCGCGAGGCCGTCGGCGGCGAGCCGTTCCTGCTGATGCTCGGGGACCATCTGTACCGCTCGAAGAACGAAAAATCCTGCGCTGCGCAGCTGGTCGAAGCCTACAACCGCTACGCCACCAACATCCTCGGCCTGCGCAACACGCCGGAGAATCAGATCGCCAATTTCGGGACGGTCGGGGGCGTGTGGGTCGAGGAAAACCGGGTGCTCAACGTCAGCGAGTTCGCCGAAAAACCGACCGCGGATTACGCACGCAACAACCTGCGCGCCCCCGGCATGGCGGAGGGCGAGTACCTCACCGTCTTCGGGCTCTACGTTATAAAACCGCGCATTTTCGAATTCCTCGAGGAGCACATCGCCAACAACGTCCGCGAGCGGGGTGAGTTTCAGCTCACCTCGGCCCTCGACCGGCTGCGCCGGGAAGACGGCTTCTACGGGCTGATCATGGACGGCACACGGTTCGATATCGGATTGCCGGATTCGTATTTGGAGAGTCTGGCGTTGTTCCGGAAGGAGTAAAGACGGCGATCGACGAGTAATAATACAGCTTCCAAGCGCCGGTTACCTGGGAAAAACTTGGCATGCGGATATCACGGAAACCCCGGATGGCGCGGACGAAAAACCTTTTAAAACAATCCGCGAAATCCGTTTTTTTCGTGTACTCCGTGTACGGTTTTTTTTCGTATTCCAACCATTACAAATAATCCCTCAAATCCAGCGATCGATACAACCGTTCCCGCGCCGCCTCCGGCATGTCCGGCCGGGGAAGCCGGTGATACAGGTCGATCGTCCGCCGCAGGGTGTCCACGACAATCCGGCAATTTTCGCAGCCATCCATGTGGCGTTGGATTTCGGCGCACAGTTCGGGCGAAGCCTCTCCCGCAGCAAACAGCGACAACCCTTCCAATAAGCTTCGGCACGTGTCGGTGTTCATCGTTCCCCTCCCGCTCCGTCCGCCGGCGGAGCAAAGATGGCGGTCAGGCGTTCCCGCAGCCACAACCGGGCGCGGTGCAGCCGGGTTTTCACGACATCACGCGAAATACCCAATGCGGAGGCGGTATCCTCCGTGGAAATATTCTCCAGCTCGCGCATCACAAACACCGCCCGCAGTTTCTCCGGCAGGTCCCGGATCCCCCGCTCCAACGCCTCCCGGACTTCGGCCTTCTCCAGCTCCTCCTCGGGAAGATCGCGCCAGGCGAAGAGCGCCTTCGGAACCAGCGCGCCCGTTTCCGGCTCGGCCGCTTCCTCGACGGATATCTCCTCCGGAGCGGCTCGTCTAAGGCGCATCATCGCCGCATTGTACGCGATGCGATACAACCACGTGCGCAGGTCCGAGCGTCCATCAAACCGGCCGATGCCCTTGAAGGCGCTGAGAAAGGTTTCCTGCATCACGTCTTCAGCGTCCGCCGGGTTGCGCATCAACCGCAGGGCCAGCCGGTATATTCCCGGCGAGTGCAGCGCGATGCATTCCGCACAGGCGCCTTTTTCACCCGCCCGGATGCGGTCAAGCAGTTCAGCCTCGGAAGTTTTTTCCGTCATAGTGTTAGATGCCCCAAAGAAGAAAGAGTGACAGTAAAAGCCGGTCGAGCACCTCCGCACCCGGATTTGGGTTCGGGGCGCATCCTTGGCACGGCCCAAATGGAGTGTCCAAGACCATGATTTTAGGCGTCTTACCCGGTTTTGTCACCTCTGCGAGAATCCCGCATCTAATGAAAGGAAGGCCAAAACAGCACACGTTAAGGAGGAAAAGTGAACGAACCCATTCATGTGACCGACGAAGCCTTTGAAAAAGCCGTCCTGCAGTCGCCGATCCCGGTTTTGGTGGATTTCTGGGCGCCCTGGTGCATGCCCTGCCGGATGGTCGCGCCCAGCCTCGAGAAGCTGGCCAAGGAATATGACGGCCGGTTGGTGGTCGCCAAGGTAAATACCGACGAACAATCGGATTGGGCCGTGCGCTTCGGCGTGCGGGGGATTCCCACCATGCTTTTCATGAAAGAAGGTCAGGTAGTTCATCAGCAAGTCGGCGCGCTCCCCTACCCACACCTTAAAAAAATGGTCGACCAGGTGCTGGGCGAGCCGCAGCCGGCGCAACCGGTGCCAAACTAGGCGGATAACCCAAGGAAAATCCGCATAATTCAGCGAAAGATATATCGGATTACAGGCCGGGCAAGTCCGGTTTACCCGGACATTCCCGGCCGATTCGTGGTAGTATTGTTGTTTACGGCATGATGAGCGAAGATCCTGAAAAAAGAAAATGGTCCTCTTCTTGGCACTCGGTCGTCTTCGAAACTCGATCCTCATGCGGAAGCAACAGTTCAGCCTTGTAATTCAGCCGTAACAGTACTTAGCAGGACAATGGATGTTCTACGCAATATCCATTGTCCACTCCAGGAGAAAAGATGGAAACGAAGCTTTTTGTTGGGAATTTGACGTATAACACCACCGAGGCAGATTTGCAGACTCTGTTTGCGCCTTCGGGTGTTGTCAAGTCCGTGCAGATCATCAAGGATCGGGATACCGGGCAATCGAAAGGTTTTGGATTTGTCGAGATGACGACCCAGGAAGAGGCGCAGAATGCGATCAAGGCGCTGAGCGGCAAAGAAGTTGACGGCCGCGCGCTGACCATCAATCTGGCCAGGCCCCGCGAAGAACGCGGCGGCGGCGGCCGGGGCGGCGGGCGGGGCGGCGGACGTGGCGGTGGTGGCGGCGGTGGACGCCGGGACTGGTAATCTCCGCGGCGCAATAGTTAACTGAAAAACGGGCCAAATGGGTGGTGCCAAGCATTTGGCCCGTTTTATTTAAACGGATGGATGAAAAAACGGTCGAGCAGCCGGTGCATTCTATGCCGGCGGATCCAAACCGTGCACTAACCCCGGCCGCGCTCCCGGACCGCAAACAATGCCGTCCCCGCCAGGCGCAGGACCGAGGCCGCGACCAGCGCCCCGCCCAACCCGACCCAGCCCGCCAGCAGCGTCCCCAAGAGCGGCGCCACGACGGTCGCCAAATATTGGAACATCTGGGAGACGGAGACGAACATCGCGCTGTACTCCTCGGGAATCGTCTTCATCAACTCGTCGAAAAACACCAGGTCGACTCCAGCCTGAAAGACACCCGCCATCCCGGCCAGCAGCGCAATCACCTCCACCCGGTGGGTGGCCGCCACCAGCATCGGGAACAGGCCCACCCCGAAGGTCGTCGCCATCAGCACAAACCGCGATCCGCGCACACGCGATTGCCTCGCCCAAAGCGGATACCCGAACAACATGACAACCGTCGCGACCATGCTGATCGCCCCGATCCAGGAATCCGAGGCCTTTATGGTGTTAACGTAATACAGCGGCAGGATCGGCTGGGCGAGCGTGACACCCGCGAAGAACACAAACCGCTTGAGGGTGAAGGTGAGGAAATCCGGATGCGCGCGGACCAGCCGGACGTATTCGGCGAGCGTATCCCTCGCGGAGGCCGGCTTCGAAGCCGCGTCGTGCGGACGCTCCGGGAGGACGATGCTGCTCGAATAGCGGAAACTGATCAGCCCGCCGACGGAAAGCGCCAGGAACACCGCCTGGTAGTTGACCGGAAATCCGATCCGATCGAGCATCGCGCCGGCGATGAGGACAAACACCGCGCTGGTGAACCCGAGGATCGTCCAGCGCCGGCTGAGAAGTTCATAGCGCCCGCCCGGCCCGGCGACCGCGTTCATCACCACCGAGAAACCGGTATTGACCATCGTCTGCGGGATCGTCGCCAGCGCCCAGATTCCGATCACGGCCGGCACAAGCCACTCGCGCGGGATGATGAACGGTGCCGCGCCGGTCGCGGCGTACGAGGAGATCACCAGCATGCGCGAGAAGCTGTACCACCATACGACATTGGGGCGCGAGTGGAGGAAGCGGCCGATCGCCAGCGCAAAAACCAGCCCGGCGATGGCGGGCATCACGGTGAGGAGGCCGATCTCGAAGGCGCCGGCGCCCAGGCGCGCCAGGAATACCGGGAGGAACGGCGCGGCGGCGCCGGCCAGCCCGATCCCAATCGCGTCGATTTGGACATTCTGGTAGTTTGAACGCGTGACTTTATCGAGGCCGGGCGGGTAGAGGGAATAGGCAAGGCGCGTCCGGACTGTTTCGCGCAGAGTCGCGGGTCTGCGCCCTCCGGGATGGAAGCCGTTCATTCCCTCATTATATCCGCCATGGACAGACAGCTCCTTCGACGGATTTTCCATTTGGAAATGCCGCATGATAAACGCCGGCGATGGCGATACGCGTTGGCCGCGTGGATTATAATTTTCCAACCACCCTTCCGAGCCAGCGAATGGAACCGCCCTTCTCGGCCCGAAGGCAGGGAATATGCCGCCTCCCGCATCCATGCCGAACCACCGCATCCGCGACAAAGGCCCTCGACGCGCGCGGCCCACGTTCGGATTCCTCATCAATTGGGGATTCACCGACCCCTACAGCGGACCGATGTGGTGGGGGCGGTGGAAGGCGCCGAAGCGCCGGATGTCAACCCGCTCGGGTTCGGAGATATCAACATCTACGGCCCCGCCGCCAACCCCTCGCAATACCGTCAGGCGCATCCGGCTGCGCTCGATGAACCGATTCTGGTCAACCCCACTCCGCCAAGAGGCCTTCGGCGCGCCGTCGACGGTCAACATCGGCTGTTCCATGGAGAACGTCGTCACGTCGATCCCGGTCGATAGCTGCGACGGGATGCGCGCGGCCGCCCTTTCCGGAAGGGCCGGTGCACCGGATGCGGACTCTCGGCGCGACGGATGCCGCGGACCTGCACGGCTGGCTGCAGAGGAGCAGCCTGTTCGATCAGAAATTCGGCATGTGCCGGGGGTGAACGCCGGCCTTGCGGCATGGCCGCATGAGATCGGCCGGGCGCGCGCCTTCCCGCCCGGCCGGCTGGAAACGGGCGAGCCGATCCGGGTGGAAGGCGGCACGGTCCCGCCGCCCTTTACCGCGATGGTACGGGAAGGGGACAGTAAAACGGTGGAGATCTTTTTCGATTGACCCCTCCCCTGCCCCTCCCTAAAATGGGGAGGGGCGGGAAAAAAGAGGTCCACCCCCTCCTCCGGAATGAGCAGAGGAGAAAAAGTTGAGGTGCCATGAAACCGTCATCACAATCCAATTCGCGATTGCTTAATCCCAGGCTGCTCGTTGGCGCGGTCGCCATACTGTTAACTCTGGTTGGATGCCGTCAGGCACCCGTCCCTCCGACCCGGACGCCTGCCCCCTCTGCGACCGATACTCCGCCGCCCCCCACCCCAACGCCCACGCTGGTGAATTGGAAATTGATCTGGAGCGACGAGTTCGACGCGCCCGACGGCTCGAGCCCCAATCCCGATAAATGGCGTGTTTCCGACACCCCGGCCTCGGTGAACGGGGAGTTGGAGTATTACACACCCCGCCTGAAGAACGTATACATCGAAAATCCGGCGGGGGCCAACGGGATGCTGGTTATCCAAGCCCTCAAGGAGGATTACGAAACGAGGGAGTACACCTCGGGCTCCCTGAACACGAGGGGCAAGTTCGACCAATTGTATGGGCGCTTCGAAGCCCGCATCAAAATTCCCTTCGGGCAGGGTCTGTGGCCGGCCTTTTGGATGCTGAGCAGCAGCGGTGGGTGGCCGCTGGGCGGCGAGATAGACATCATGGAAAACATCGGCAAGGAACCCGGCATCGTCCACGGCACCATGCACGGCCCCGGCTACTCGGGCGCGAACGGCATCGGCGGCCCGTTCGTCCTGTCCGAGGGGCGGCGCTTTGCCGACGATTTCCACCTTTTTGCGGTTGAATGGGAGCCCGATGTCATCCGCTGGTACGTCGATAACACGCTGTACCGGACCAACACACCGGCGGACCTGCCGGAAGGCGCGGAATGGGTATACGACCACCCCTTCTATTTAATACTGAACGTCGCCGTCGGCGGCGGCTGGCCCGGCTATCCGGACGATACGACCGTGTTCCCCCAGACGATGAAGGTCGATTACGTCAGGGTCTACGTCCGCCCCGGCGGCTGGGGGGCCGCGACACCAACGTAGGAGGATGGCGGGGATTTGCTTTTTTTATAATTTAACCTTTTGCGTCCTGTCGCATCTGTCCTAACCCTTCCCCTCGCTGCGCTCGGGGATATTCTCTCCCCGCCACCGCTTTGGGAGAACGCCAAGGCTTCGGCACTCCTCTCCCGGTAATCGTGGGTATCACTGCCACCGTGGGCGGATGGGATGTTATTGGTCGCCTCGATCGGACTCGGCGATGCATCAACGCAAGCCGAGAGTAATAACAGGAAGAGGGCCGGCATACTTCATACGATTGCTTTCCTGATTGTGAATATTGATAATGCAATACATAGGAGTGCTGCCTATTGAGTGATTTTCACCGGTCCTGCATACTTTAAGATTCGATGGATCCCATAAAAAAGCTTCCATCACCCCAATCTGGCAGCCGCTTCCTTCCATTCATTAATCTCCTGCTTCATCCGATCGGCCAGGGCCCGCATGAGATCCATCTCCAACTTCCACGCGGCGTTCCATGTGTAATACTCCCGGAAGAACTGGGTTGCGGAATTCCCCACCCAGGCGCCCTCCTCCAATCCCTGGACCGCTCCGGTCATGGCCGCAATCCTCTCCATCACATGTGCTTGTTTCTTGACTATCTGATCCTGAACTTCGCTGACGGCTTCCACATCCAAAAGCATGAATGTCATGACATCCTCCCTTAATTATTCTTGCCGGAGGCGTTCGCACCGCCGCCTGGGTCGGACACTTCGACTCGGACATACATGCCGCGCCGGTCGCTTCCGACCGCCAGCACCGTGATCTGGAAATTATGGTAATCGATTTGCTGTCCGGCATGCACCCTTTGGAAGGCATTGGTATCCGGACGTCCGCGGACGACGAGCCACAGGCCGGCCGCCGCTCCACGCATTTCCCTTCCCTTTTCATCGGAAAATTTTTCGCTGGCGAAATTTCCGATCCCGATCCCCAGCACACCGGATTCGCCGTGGCGATGAATCATTGTGCCGTCGTAAACAACAAGAGTTGTGGATCCCATTGTGCCTCACTCCCATCGCAGCCGGATTCTATACACTTTTTCAGCCCCGGATCATTCCGCCGGAGTGACCTCAGCCAGGACAACCATTCCGAAGCGGCTACTGTCGATTCGCAGCACGTTGACCGCAAACTTGCCGAATCGCACCGACTTGCCGGCATGGGCCTTGAAAGCTTTTATCGTTTCCCGGTCATCCCCGATCATCATCGACAGGGCTGCCGTCCATCCACGTTGCTCTTTTCCCTGATCGTCGATAAATTTTTCGAACATGATGTTGGTTGCTGCAATCTTCAGCACTCCGAGTTCACTTGGGAAGGTCATCGGAACCCCATTTGGGAGAATGACCGGGATGGTTTTCATGACATTCGCCTCCAGTGTGCTGCTGGGTTTCCACAGGCAGCGCGACCGTTTATTCCGCTTCGTTCACTTCGACTTCCACAAAAGGCCATCCTTCCCCCATAATACGCAAAATTTTGATTTCAAACCCCTCAAAAGAAATCGACTGGCCGGGGTTAACCTGAAAGGAAGTATAGGTTTCTGGATGGTCCACGATCACAAGCCACAAGGTGGCCGTCAATCCGGTATCTTCTTGTCCGGATGGAGGGGTCCGGGTAAGTGCGTTGGTAAATCCATTCGAATCCACATAGATGTTTAGTACGCCATGCATACCAGTGTAATTCCTAGTCATCGTCGAAAATATCACCATGCTGTCGGGCGTGAGAGGCGTGAATGGGGGGAGGGAGACGCTGTTTACTGCGCATGCGGAAAGCATGATGACCGGAACGAATAATCCCGTAATCCATTGTAGAGCGCGTTTTTGAAAATTCATTACTCCTCCTTGAAATCGTTCGCGATAAACATCCCGCATGATCCTCCATATACAAATGAATGAAAACCGTCAACCGTTCTTTTTCCTACCCGCCGCTCTCATCCCATCATCTTATTATTTCTTCTTTCGCGCCCTCAGTAGGATGAGCAATAGGCAAAGCCCACCGCGGATTGCTGCTTTTCCAAATATTTTACATTGACTTCCGTGAACGGATTTTGGAGGTCCCTTCCTAGACGCATCACTTGTATTTTATATATATAATAATAAATGGTTAATCCAGCGTAGGCTCTAAAGCTCCGATTTGTTTCTGGTTTATGACTAATGTATATATATAATCCGGACGTTTGTTCGCTCCGTTTTTTACCGAACAAGTCTATAAACTCGATATAGCTATAACCGCTTGAGCCGATTGATAATATTTCATCCCCGCAATCGAAGGATGCCTGCGTACCGTCATGGGTTAATTGACTCGTTGCGCTCAGGGGAGATGTACTTGCATCGGGAAACAACGATCCGCAACTAGAAAGGATCAAACAAAGAGCTGAAATAACGATCCTTTTCCATTGCGCAACAAGCCGTGACATTTTCATAGCAATTACCCCTCCTCGCTTAAACCACCGGATTGGTGGTCGTCAGCCAAAAGCATTTCTGATAGTCCTCAAATGGCATCGTGATGGGAGGGCAATCTGGGCCCCATGGATTTTGCACAGTCACCGTATTGTTAATAGGATCTACGCCGGTGACAAAATAAACATGCCCTTCTGCTATTTGAATATTGTCAGAAAGGCTTTCATCAAAATATTCATGGGGACGCGTCTGATCAGTTGGCCATCGGCTTCCGGCAGTTATTGCATCGCCCCGCCGGAACGCCTCGTTCAAATCATCCATGCTGATTTGAGGCATGCAGTAGTTGGCGCAATCTTTTCCGGTCATCGCGCTCATCGCGACCGCCGGTGATGGAAGGTCAATAGGCAAATTGTTTTCTTTTTGCCATTGCATGTATGCCTTTTCTAGGATCATCGTCCAGGATTCCCGGGTGCCGCCTTTGCTATCCATCGGATCAGAGAGCTTGACCTCGAACTCCCCATCCACAATAACATAATGCGGCTCGTAATGGCATGGGCCGAATATTGTCACGCATTTCTTGTCATAAAACCTGACCTTGTATCTCCCATCCGGAAGGACCTCGATCATGTCTTCCAGAATTTCGGGGCGTGTCAGTGCGATGGCACCCATGGACGACATCAGAAAACAATCGCCTATATCCCCCTGATGAATATCCGATTCGTCCGCCGCGGAACTATCATTTTCACCTTTAATGAAGGGTGTATACCCTTCGACAAATCCCTTTGCCGCGTTTTCCCACTCGTCCACCTCTTTCAACACCACAATGGATTTTTCATCGCACCGCGCGGAAAGCAATCGCATGCGCCCAGCCCAGGATTCAACATCCTGCACATAAGAGTCTTTTGCCGATCCTTCCCAATCCATGCCTCGCGCCGCGCTGACTATTTCGGATTGCGCCTCGATCAGTTTGTCCCTCAACCGGCCCAACCTATTGCCGATGCTTCGGACCGATTCCGGATACTCCATTTTGATGACGTTTGCCATAATTGCCCCTCCCGGTCCTTCGATTCGTCAACGATTTGTTATTTTCCTCGGCGCCAAAGCAATCCGGCGGATCACTCAAGCCAGCTTGGCGGCCATCGCTTCCCACTCGACAATCTCCTGCTTCATCCGCCCGATCAACAACTCCAGCGCATCGATTTGGGCTGTCAACCGGCCGTTCAGTTCCCCGTATTCGGAAAAGAACTTTTCTGCTGCGGATCCCACCCATTTGCCACTTTCGATCGAATCCACTTCAGCCTTCAGATTATTCAAAGTCACCCGGATTTCTTCTTTTTCCTGGGTCAACTGCCCCAGTGCTGCATTTACCCATATAAGGTCCATGTGGATTGTCGGCATGGCTTCCTCTCCTCAACTTAATTTGGCGGCCGCGGCTTCAAAGTCCGCGATCGCTTTCCGCAACCGGTCGGCAAGGGCCCCCATGTGGTCCACCTGCTTCACCATATCCTGGCATAATACCTTGTACTCCCTGTAGAATTGATCTGGAGAATTTCCGGTCCATTCATTCTCTTCCAAATTCCTCACAGCCAAGGACGTATCCCGGAGGTAATTGGTAAGCTCTTCCTTTTTTCTTTCGAGGAGACTTATGACCCCCTGTACGCTGTCGACATCCATGTGGATTTTCTTGGCCATGTTATCCTCCCTTGGGGGACTTCCAATGGAAAAATATATCATATTCAGAAATAATCCGTCCTCGCCCTGCCATCCATCCTCCGCCAGGGAGGATACTTGTTTCCCTCCTTCCTGTGTTACGGGAAGTGGGTGAGGAAGCTAGGACAGAGTAATCGGGAAAGAAATGGGGGCGGAACTCGTGTTTCTCGCTGTATTTGCAATTGCGACTCCCTGTCCGGTCGCTTACAATAGGAGTTCAGGATCCGCTCACCCATGCCTATCTTCGACGTCGCAATTATCGGCGCGGGAGTGGTCGGCGCGTCCATCGCCCGGCTGCTCTCTTCCTATAATATCTCCGCCGCCCTGGTCGAACGCCGCGCCGACGTCTCCTTCGGCGTCTCCAAGGCCAACTCGGGCATCATCCACGCCGGCTTCCATCACAACCCCGACACCCTCAAAGCGCGCCTGGAAATCCGCGGCAACCCGATGTTCGATAAGCTCCAGGCCGAGCTGGGTTTCCCGTTCAAACGGGTCGGGATCCTCGTCGCCGCTTTTTCGGTCGAGGAACTGAAAACCGTCGAAGGCCTGTACGCAAAGGGGATCGCCAACGGCGTTCCCGGGATAGAGATCATCGGCCGGGAGAGGATCCTCGCGCTCGAACCCAAGCTCAACGGCGACGCGGTGGGCGGATTGTGGGCCCCGACCGGCGGGATCATCGAACCCTACCGGTTCGTTTTCGCGCTGGTGGAAAACGCCGTCGCCAACGGGACGGAGCTTTTCACCGATTGGGCGCTGGCCGCCGCGCGGCGCGAGGGCGACCATTGGCGGCTCACCTCCGACCGGGGGGATGCGCTTTCGGCGCGGCGCGTGGTGAACGCCGCGGGCTTGTACGCGGACGACGTCTCCGCCGCCTTCGACGCCGAGGCGTTCCGGATCCTCCCGCGCAAGGGCGAGGAATTCCTGCTGGATAAAAACGCCGCGGGCTTCCCGGCCCACGTGATCTTCCCCGTTCCCGCCAAAAACTCCAAGGGCGTGCTGGTGATCCCGACCGTGGAAGGCACGATGATGGTCGGCCCGACCGCCGAGGAGATCCGCGAGAAGGAGGATACGGGCACCACGCCCGAAAACCTGGAGCGGGTGTTTTCGATGGCGGCCCGCATGGTGCCCTCGATCTCGAAGCGCGACATCATCACCGCCTTCGCCGGCCTGCGGGCGGCACTCCCCGGCGACGATTTCTACATCGACCTTTCGCAAAAAGCGCCCGGCTTAGTCCAGGCGGCAGGCATCCAATCCCCGGGCCTGACCGCCTCTCCGGCGATCGCGGAATACGTGCGGGATCTTCTCGCCAAAGACGGCCTCGAGCTGACCGAAAAAGCGGATTTCGTTCCCACGATCGCACATTCCCTGCGGGTGAACGGGATGGATTTT
>DAOUDU010000225.1:0-3054 GCA_034430775.1 Anaerolineales bacterium
GGATAACACCGATATCCTCGGCGTGGAATCCCTTTCCGGCAAACTGGTGGGCGCGCAGATCGGCACCGCCGGCGCGATCGAAGCCGGGAAGATCTCGGGCGTCAGCCTGATCGCCTACGACAGCATCACCCAGGCCTTCACGGCGCTTGAAAACGGCGAACTGGACGCGATCGCCGTGGACAATACCCTGGCCCTGAACTACATCGGCGCCAGCGGCGGCAAGCTCAAGCCGGCGGGCGAGGTGTTTGCCGGCCGGGATATCGCGATCGCGGTCTGCCGGGAGAAGGCATCCCTGCTTAATAAGATAAACCGCGGACTGGCGTCGGTGGAAAAAGAGGGATTGACGGATACGCTGATCAGCCGCTGGCTGATGATGCCGGCTTAGACCCATCATTTTCTTTTCCCTGTTTACGGCTTGTTCCCCTGCTCTGATCGGGGAGAGAGCACTGGGAGTACGTAAAAATAAACGGACGAGATAACCTTTTTTATTGGGCATTAGCGCCAAGATTGGTCAATTTCGATGCTGAGAAATCTTCTTCAAGTGCAATCCCAAGCGATTGAAGCAGATAGAAGGGTTCTCGTTATTGCGTCACTAAAACTGGTCCTCTTTATCTTCCTTTTGTCTTTATGTTTGACTGAGATTCTTCTCATCACGGGAGATTACCTCCTCTACACGGGAAAAGATCAATCCATCGCGTGGTATTGGTTCCTGTCGATGTATTCGCTTGGGATGATCCTCGATGCAAGTTACGTATTGGGGAAGAAAACACAATCCTCGGTCGTGGGCAATCGGCGGGGAATTGCGGGGACTCTATTGCAGATGTTCGCGTTGATCATTTCTCCGATGCGGTTATTCAATCTGGTTCCCCTGGCCGCAGTGTTGGGTATGATAGGGTGTGTAATATCCTTCCTCGCCGTCATCTTCTAGAAAATTCAGTCGAGAGTGTCCGTTGCGCGTAGTTTTCACCCGGGATGGATCCTATTGTCTCTGCCATATTTCATAACAGGACGACCAAGGAAGAACGCTTTTCTGCAATCGAGATGGAATCTCGGGGTTGTACTGGAGGGGATCTATTCGCGTGATAAGCCGATATTTGGATAGAAAATCCTCCTCGGCTCCCGCGGTATTCCGTAGATTTTCTGGAAATCCGCAATGCATGACGACGTAATCCGCGTTGAAATACTTGTAATAATCGTTGCGTGTCACCCCCTGCAGCCGCAGCGCGACAGCTTTGGGCGTTACAAGCCCGGCATCGTCCAACAATCGTCGACCGGAGTAGTATCCAATGTACCCCAGCGGCTCGAGCAAAACGGTGGCATCCGAAGGTGAATTATTTTTCAGCCACAATCCGACTTCTTTCAGCGAGGATTCATTTCGGTCTTTTTGGAATTCCCCGGCAATTCCGGCTACTTTTACTCCCTGGAGTAAAACTGCGGCCGCCGCAATAACCACGATCGTTCGCGGGATCCAGACCGACAGCGATCCGCGTTGCTGGACTTTTTCCCAAAGCGAGAAGGCACCGAGGAGAAAGAGAATCCACACGCACCACAGCATCGGGTAAAAGTAACGATTGTCGATCGCCGCGCGGGTGTCCCCCAACCGGACGAGTTCGAGCAGGATAAAGACGGAGGGCGCGAGCAACCACTGTCTCCTTATCGAGAAGATTCCATGCCAGGCCGCGAAGATCAGCGTGAAGAAACCGGCGATGAGCGCCGGAACCATTTTCTTGGAGGATACCCCGAAGGGACCAAAATCCAGCGGAGATAAGTATCCGATCATCACCTGCAGATGCTCCTGAAGGGGAATATTGACCATACCGGTCGCCGTCCATTTGGCGAGAACCGTCAGCGGCACCGGCGAGCCGAAATACCACCAGGCAAAAATCACCCAGGGAAGGTAGATCAAACCGGTAATGCCCAGGAGTTTAATCCCGCGCCGGAAATCGGTCAGGCTGGCTGCAATCGCCAGCGCCACCGGCCAGAGAAAGGTGTCGATCCGCACCCACAGCAGCAAACCGGCGAACAATCCGGCCCAGCCCGGCTTCCCCGTGATGAACATATACCAGGACGCCATCATGAACAGAATCACAAACGGCGTCTCCAGCCCTTGTGTATCCATCAAAATGGTTTTGGTTGAGAGACCCAACAGGACCAGCAGCGCGACCCGCCACGTCAAGGGAACCTGCATCCGGCGGAGGACGATCCAAAGCAAAGCCAGGCTGGCAATACCGGCGCCGAGGCAAAACAGCCGGGCACTGAGGTTGAAATCCATTCCCGTAAACCGATACCATAAGGAAAGGAGGAATGTATAGAGCGGCGTCGTGGATCCGTACACGCGGTCGCCCGGATTGAAGACAAAGCCGAGCCCGCCGGCCAGGTTGCGCGCAAACCGGAAGACGATGAACGCGTCCTCCTCGGTGAAATTGGTATAAGCGAGCCAAACCAAACGCGCGATCAGCGCCAAACCCAGGAGGAGGATGGGTGCAACTCGAGGGGATATTTTTTTCGAAAATAACTTCAGTTTGGTAATCATTGACTTGTTGATTATAGCAAGATTTCTGCCTAGGCAATCGCCTCGCCGATGCGGCATCGGATCACCGAGATCGTCGAAATAATCAACCCTGCACATACCGCGAGTGTTTTCTCGCGTTTTCAAATCGCTCAAGAAACGAGAGTTTTTCGTATCCTTCCATTCTCCCATCCCGATTGGGAAAAGAGCATCGAAGAAAGCCTTGGTAAATTGGGAAAATATCCGTGTTGGATCCGGTCGCCGGAAGGGGGCGAAATTATTACGATCTATTCCTCGTTGGAATATTCACAAACCTGCCATTTATAAGGTTGTATTCCCGTTTTGATTAATTTTATATGCCCGTATAGAAGCACAGTAGATGACGGTTGAGCCGGATACGTGCCCTCCTGAATCAAAAACGAATCCAAGCCCATCCGCCAAGTTGGGTACGCAGGCCGTCATCGCCAGCGCTAGCGATGTGGGAAAGATCGCGGGTGTCAGCCTGACCGCTTGTGAAGCATCACCCAGGCTTTCTAAGCGCTCGA
>DAOUDU010000226.1:0-2911 GCA_034430775.1 Anaerolineales bacterium
TCTCATATCCCTCCAACAAACGGCGCGTCCATTCCAGTTCCGCCTGCAGGTGAGCGCGATGGTGGTCGAAAACCGCCGCCACCAGGCGCTTCGGCGTGTGTTCTTCCGCTCTCTGCTCCTTTTCATGTGCGCCGATATATGCCAGCACCCGCTCCAGGCCGGCCACCCGTTGTCGAAGGCTGTCCGTCACCTCCTGCTCGGAAAGTGCGCTGATAAAGCTGAGGCCGAGGTCGAATTCGAAGGACTGCCGCTGGACGTTTCTCCACACGCCATGCAACAGACGCATGAACTCCTCGCGCCCGGCGGAGGTTATCTGATAGACGGTCCGTGAGGGACGGCCGGCCTGCTGTTCGGTGCCGGCCCTTTCGATGAAACCTTCTTCATCCAGTTTTTTCAATGCGAAATAAATCGAACCGAAGGCGATATCGGTCCAATCGCCCATGACATGCTCGATGCGCTGCTTGATTTCGTATCCGTACAACGGGCTTCCGCGCAGAAAGCCCAGGATCACCATTCGTGTTGACATATCGCCTTTCTTATACAAGCTTGTATATTATAATCTATATATTATAAAAAGCAAGGAAAAAAGTTGATAATTGATATCTTCGTTCAAGGATGAAAAAACCGCCCATTTTTATGCTTAGGCGGTTTACTCCCGGGGCACCCGGTAAAAGCCTCAGCCACCAGGTGCCGGACAGAAATCGAATTCTCCCGCCGGATCCCAATAATCCCAATTGCCTTCAATGAAAACGGTTTCCTGCATGACCGCTGTGCCATCGATTTTAATGGTCATCGTCCAGGTCCCGGAATGAAACCCCCGATCCTCGATCACGGAGATCCGTTCGATTCCCTCGGACGGGCCGTCCCATACGCAGGAGTACTTTACCCACAAATCTACCCCCAGCGACCATGTCCGTTCATAGGCCGCACCCGCGGGAACGTTCTGATAATTCCATTGGGCGTTGATGACCGAGGTTTTTTCCGGAAAAGTGTTTATGCTGTTGAATCCGTTGCACTTCACCAGGCAAATGACGAAATCCCCGAAAATCGGAGGCGGAAGCGGTGAAATACTGGGCGTGGTCACCGGGAAGGTCTCGGTCGGCGACGGCCGGAAAGCCGACGCCGTGGCAAGCGCCAGCGCGGTGGCCTGGGCTTCGGCCGTCTGTGTGGCGTGGATGGGAGCCTCGACTTGCATACGCGCATTGATGTGGGAGAGATACGCCACGACAATGGTTCCGGCCAGGCTGATCAGCGCGATGATCACGCCGCGGTCGAGCAGTGTGCGGGAGGGTTTCGGCGATTCGGTCATGGGTTGTCCGTCAGGTGGTTCGCTTTAGTGCCGCGCGGACGACTTCGACATATTCCGGCTTGAGGCTTGCGCCCCCCACCAGGCCGCCGTCGATATCCGCTTCGGAGAGGAATTCATCGATGTTGGCGGGTTTGACGCTGCCGCCGTACAGCACCCGGATACCCTGGGCGAGTTTCTCATCGAACAATCCGCCCAGCACCGATCGGATCGACCCGGCGATCACCCGGTTGGCGTCCGGGCCGTTGGCCGCGCGTCCGGTGCCGATCGCCCAGATGGGCTCGTAGGCCACAATCGTCTGCGCGGCTTGCTCGGCCGTCAGTCCGTCGTAGGCCGCTTTCATTTGCCGGCCGACGACGGCGTCGGTCTGGCCGGCTTCGTTTTCCTCCAGTGTTTCGCCGACGCAGAGGATCGGAATCAGTCCGATACCCAGCGCCGCTTTCATCTTTTTGGCCACCATCCCGTCGGTCTCGCCGAACAGCCCGCGGCGTTCGGAATGGCCGACGATGACATATTTGCACCACTCCTTCACCATCGCGGGCGACAGTTCCCCGGTGAAGGCCCCCTTCTCCTCCCAATGCATGTTCTGGGCGCCCAATCCGATCCCCGTACCCTGCAGCAGGCCCGAGAGAGCCGGGAGCGCCGTGGCGGGCGGGCAGATCACCCGTTCCACCGCTCCCAGATCCAGCAACCCCGGCAGTATCTGGCGGACGAATTCCACCGCCTCGCCCGAGGTTTTGTTCATTTTCCAATTCGCCGCCATGCAGGGTGTGCGTTTCACTTTGGTTCCCATTTTTCGATCATCCTTTCGACTTCCGCCCTTAGCCAGGGGAGCAATTGATTGTCCTTCAACACTTCTTTTAACATGGTCACGCCGTCGGCCGTGTTCCCGGTCATGCACAGGAATTCACCCATGACCGTGCGCGCCACCGACTTTTCCCCGCCGCGCGCGAGATCCATCCCGGTCCGGATAAACCCCTCTCCCTCCGCCGGGTCCGGTGCAAAATGCCCCAGCCACCGGCCGAGGGTGGAATGCCCGATCGACCAGTCCGGCATCCGGTCCACCGCCCAGCGCAGCAACGCTTCGCCGTCGGGTTCCGACCCCAGGTGGTAGAACACCTCCTGGGCGGCCACGCTCAGGGCGATATCGTCGGGGTTCCAATCCAGCCCCTTCTGGCAGAACCGCCCCGACAAGATCCACATTCCGCGGGCGTTTAATTTCTCCACCGCCAGGATGATCACCCCTGCCCTTTCGGCGGGCATCATCTCCAGCGAGATATCGAATTCCTGGTGCGCCGCATCCGGGTTCCCCTCATCCAAAAAAGCGAATCCCTTCTCTAGGTGGAGCCAGGCTTCGCGCGCCTCTTGTGGAATATCGTCCGATTCGGTGGGCCCGACCTCGCGGGTCTTCCCCGGCATCGGAAGCGCAGCACTCGTCTGGGTCTGCGCCTGCGCGGTGGCCGTTTGGTTCTTCCGTTCCTCTCTGGCCCCTAGGGCCGAAACCCCGACCAGACACAGGCACAGGCAGGCGAACACGGCCGCAAGCACCAACAACCACTTTGGAATCCGCTTCCAGAAGGGTGCTTTTTTCCCGCCCGTCCCGCC